>NZ_CP072852.1:656178-1312356 GCF_017948265.1 Rhodoferax sp. PAMC 29310
CGGCGGTGGCAGCATCCGCCGCGTGAACCATGGCCAACACATCGCCTTGCCGCACGGCTTGGCCGACCTGTGCAAACTCCGAAAAGCCCACTCGCGCATCGATCGAATCGCTGGCTTTGTGGCGCCCACCTCCGAGATCCACCACTAGCAAACCAATGTCCCGGGTTCTCATGCCGCTGATCCATCCGGCGCACGGGGCCAGAATGGCTTGCTGCACAGGTGCCTTGGGCAGAGAGTCACGGCTTTTTTCGACAAAGTCAACAGGACCACCCAACGCACTCACCATGCGGGCGAATTGGGTCAGGGCCGCGCCACTGTCCAGCGCGGTGTTGACCATGGCCAGTGCTTGCCCGGCGGAGGTGGCCAGCTGCCCAATCAACAACAACTCGGCGCACAAGGCTTGGGTGAGGGCCAGTAGGCGCGGCTCTTGGCGCTTGCCTGACAAGAAGTCAACGGCCTCCTGCACCTCCAGCGCGTTGCCACAGCTGTCGCCCAGCATCTGGTTCATATCGGTGATCAAGGCGCGGGTGGGCAGGTTGGCACCTTGCGCCACGGTGACCAGGGACTGGGCCAACTCCTGGGCGAACTCGGGTGTGGCCGCAAAGGCGCCATTGCCCACCTTCACGTCCATCAGCAAACCCTGCAGGCCAGCAGCCAGCTTTTTGGAGAGGATGCTAGCGGTGATCAGAGACACGGACTCCACCGTGGCCGTGACATCGCGAATGGCGTACAGCCGGCGATCGGCGGGGGCTAGTTCCGCTGTTTGACCGATGATGGCGCAGCCGGCGGTTTGCAAAGTGCGGCGCAGGCGGTCCGGGTCGGGTGTGCTGATGTAGCCGGGAATGCTGTCGAGTTTGTCCAGGGTGCCGCCGGTGTGGCCCAGGCCACGACCGGAAATCATGGGCACAAAACCCCCGCAGGCCGCCACGATGGGCGCCAGCATCAGGCTGACTTTGTCCCCTACGCCGCCGGTGGAGTGTTTGTCCAGAATCGGGCCTTTGAGGTTGGCGCTGCGCCAGTCCATGACCTGGCCCGACTGGGTCATGGCCTGCGTCAGGCCCACCGTCTCCCCACTGTTCATGCCCTTAAGGAGCATCGCCATGGCCATGGCGGCGGATTGGCCCTCACTCCATGAGCCGTCCTGCAAGCCGCGCACAAAGGCGTCAATCTCGGCGCGGGAAAGAGTGTGGCCGTCCCGCTTGCGGCGAATAATTTCTTGGGCCAGCATCGGGTGTCTTAGTAGGCGCCAAATCGCGCGGCGACGGGCTGGGACTGGCCACCCAAAATGGCTTCAATGTCGGTCAAGACGCTGCTGGCGCCCAGCCGAAAGCGTTGCGGGTTGAGTGCCTGCGGGCCCAAAATTTCAGACGTCAAGGCCATGTACACGGCAGCGTCGGCCACGATACGGATGCCGCCAGAAGGCTTGAAGCCCACCCGGCCCATCGCGCTGGAATGGGCTGCGATGGCGTTCAACATGGTGCGCGCAGCCTCGGGGGTCGCGCTGGCTGTCGTCTTTCCCGTGCTGGTTTTCAGGAAGTCGGCCCCGGCGTCCAGGCTCAGGTGACTGGCGCGGGCGATCAGGGCCGGGTCTTTCAGCTCTCCGGTTTCCAGAATCACCTTGAGTAGCAGGCCCGGACAAGCGGCGCGAACTGCACTTAGCAACTGCGCCACGCTTGTCTCGTTGCCGGACAGCAGGCGGGCATAAGGCATGACCACGTCCACCTCCTGCGCGCCGCTTTGAACTATTTCGGCCGTGTCGCGAACAGCGCGTTGTACATCAAAGCCCCCATCCGGAAAGTTGGCCACGGCGGCGACCGCAATGTGCGCCGGAAGCTGTCGCCGGGCAAAGGCCGCCAGGCGCGGCCAGACGCACACGGCAGCCACCGGGCCGAACGGGCTTTGTGCCCGCTCGCACAGCCGGGCAATGTCGGCTTCGGTGTCCTCGGCGTTGAGGCTGGTGAGGTCCAGGCAAGACAGGGCCAAACGGGCGCTGGCGCTCAAGTCGGTGAGCCAGTGGCTGGGCTCGGAAATAGGTGTTGCAGTCATGGGCTTGCTTTTGCAGGGGGAGTTCAATTTGAGCGATGAGGGCCGCCAGAAACGCGCTGGCCGCGGCGCTGGCGCTGCTGGCTTGCGACAGGGTGTGGGCGTGGCTCAGTTGTTCATTCGACAAGCCTGCCCCCATGTTGGTGATGAGGGACAGGGCCAGCACGCGCAGGCCGGCATGGCGGGCCAGGATGGTTTCCGGCACGGTGCTCATGCCCACGGCGTCGCCCCCGATTTGCCGAAAGACGCGAATCTCTGCAGGTGTTTCAAACTGCGGGCCAAAGGCCCACACATAGACCCCCTCCTGCAAGGCAACGCCTTGGTCGGTGGCGACACGATGGGCCAGCTGGCGAAGGCTCGGGTCGTAGGCGTCCACCATGCCCACAAAGCGCTCGGTGCCGATTTCGCCGACCAGTGGTGAGCGTTGAGGCAGGTTGATGTGGTCATTGATGACCATCAGGCTTTGCGGCGGCAGGTCATGGCGCAGGCTGCCTGCTGCATTCGTTTGAACCAGCACCTCACAACCCAGGGCTTGCAACACCTGTAGGGGCACTTTCATGCCATCGACCTCACCGGTCTCGTAGCCATGTTTGCGTCCGCTCATGACGGCGACTTCGTTTTCGCCCAGCTGGCCGAGCCACAAAACACCACTGTGTCCCGCCACGGTGGCTTGGGGGAAACCGGGCAATTCAGAATAGGTGATCTGTACTGCCTCTTTTAGGTGATTGGTGAGTTCCCCCCAGCCCGAGCCCAGCACCACGGCAATGCGAGGCCGCTTCGATGGCGCGAGCCGCGCAAGGGTGTGTAATGCGGGCCATGTGCTCATGATGCGCTCAGGTGTTCAGGCCCGAAACTGGCGGGCAGCAATTGATCCAGCGTGTAGGTGGGGCCCATGGCGGATTCGTTGGCGATGAGGATGGGGGTGTCGGCCGCGCAAAATTCACGCAATTTTTGCCGGCAGCCGCCGCAGGGGGTGATCCAGGCGCCGCCGGTTCCCACCACCAACACCGCGCGGGCTTGTGTGCTGCCTGCCAGCACCATGGCGCTCAGCGCGCTGGCTTCGGCACAAACGCCCTCTGGATAGGCCGCGTTCTCGACGTTGCAGCCCCCATGAATTCGGCCCTGATCATCAAGGACGGCTGCGCCCACCTGAAAATTCGAGTACCGTTGCGTAAGCGTTTTTCTGAGCAGACCGGGCGGTCTTGAGCAGGCCGTCGCGCTGCGTGTCGGATAAGAATTGATGCGCCATCTCTTCATCATAGCGAGGCGCCATAGAGCCCCGACCTCACCTTTTTTTCGTGGAACCAAGGGGACACCCCAGTGCACAAGACTCCTTGGTCATCCCTAAAATCCAACGATTCGGGCTGCCAGCGTTGGGCAGTTATCACATCCAGGAGCACAAGATGCAAGACAAAACACAGCGCCCCGTGGCCCAGCTTCTGAACACCTACGCGAGAGCCACGTGCATCCGGCCAACGAGGTGACTCACTTCATCTGTGTGCCTGCCGTTGTTTTCTCTTTGCTGGGTGTCATTTGGGCGTTGCATCCGCTCGCTGCCTTGGCCACAGCGGTGCTGTCTTTGGCCTATTACTTCACACTGTCGGCACCCTTTGCTTTGGGAATGTTGTTGATGTCCAGCGCCATGTTGGCGGTGTTGTACTCTGTGCCACAGCAGAATGTCTTGCTCGTCTCGGGCGTGGTGTTTGTAGTGGCTTGGGCGGGGCAGTTTATTGGCCACAAGATTGAGGGAAAAAAGCCCCCGTTCATTGACGACCTTCGGTTTTTGATGATTGGCCCGCTGTTTGTCCTCGGGTTTTTGTACCGGCGCTTGAAAATTGCTTACTAATCACCAGGAATCGTTATGAAAATTGCCGTGTTGGGCGCTGGATCGATTGGCGTTTATGTGGGGGGCGTCTTGCTGGCGAGTGGTGCCGATGTGACGCTGATTGGGCGAGCCACCATGCAGGCACGCATTGCCCGTGATGGTTTGACCCTCACCGATCTGCATGAGCGCCACGTTGTTTTGCGGGCTGATCAAATTCATTTCACACAAGATGCAGCGGCGTTGGCCCAGGCCGATTTGGTGTTGGTCACGGTCAAAAGTGCGGACACAGCTCAAGCGGCAAAACTCATCGCCGCGCACGGCAAGGCGTCGGCCCTCGTGCTCAGTCTTCAAAACGGCGTTGGCAATGCTGACACGTTGCGACTGGCCTTGCCTGGTCGCACCGTGTTGGCGGGCATGGTGCCGTTCAATGTTGTTCAATTGGGCGACAGCCAGTTTCATCGGGGCACGGAAGGCGATATCGCAGTCGAGCAATCACCGGCCCTGAACCCTTGGCATGCCGTATTTGCTGCGGCACAACTGCCTTTGGTGGAACATGAGAATTTTGCGGCTGTGCAATGGGGGAAACTGCTGCTGAACCTGAACAACCCCATCAATGCGTTGTCCGGTTTGCCTTTGAAGACCCAGTTGTCACAGCGAGCCTACCGACGCTGCTTTGCCTTGCTGATCAAGGAGGCCTTGGGCGTGTTGGCGGCCGCCGGCATTGAGCCTGCCAAAGTGGTTCGGTTGGGGCCACGTCTGCTGCCCTTGGTGCTCAGTTTGCCAGACGCCTTGTTCAGCCGGGTGGCCCGCGCCATGTTGCGCATTGATCCGCAGGCCCGTTCCAGCATGTGGGAAGACCTGCGGGCAGGGCGTCGCACTGAAGTTGATTATTTGAGCGGGGCCGTGGTTCAGCTTGCCGAATCGTTGGGCATCGATGCGCCGTTCAACCGACGCATTGTTGCGTTGATGCGTTTGGCCGAGTCGGGCAAGCAGTCCAGCATGAGCGGGTCGGAGTTGTCCAAGGCCTTGAAAGACTCATTTTCCGTTGCTGCCTAGCCGAGCCAGCGGGCGTTCGACCCAGCGCACGAATAGCATCGCCAGCGACATGCTGACCAGCCAGCAGGTCAACAACACCAACCCTGCCGAGATGGCCGAGGTGGAGTTCAGGTGGGAGAATCCGGCGTTGCCCAACATCAGTACTGAAAAATGCACCAGGAACAGCGCGTAAGAGCTGTTGCTCAAGTAGCGGAACCACTTCGCCCATGACCTCGGCAGCTCGCCTGCGAGGTCGCGACCTCGCAGGGTGTGCCATTGAATCAGGCCCAGCAGCAGGGCGGTGGCCAGTGCCAGCACAATGCGCTCCCTGAAATCCACAACCAGCGCGGCGATGCAGACGGCGCCAAAAAGTAACAACCATCGTCCGGCGCGGCTGGATCGGGCGGCCCAATAGGCGATGGCGCCCAGACCATACGCGCCGAAGAAGTAGATTGCCCAGTTGTCAAAGCTGGCGTTCCGGTTGAAGTAAAACAGAGAGAGCAGCATCAAGCCCACAATGCCGGCTTTTGCCCAACCCCGTCCCAGCCACAACATCATGGCCATCAATGCGTACAGTTGAAAATCGATGGCCACGTACCAAACGCCAGCGGACAAAGAGTCGACGTTCAGGACGCCGTTCAAAAGCGTCACATGGGCCAGAAACTCGCGCCATGTTGGGGTGCCGGGTATGAAGTCGGCAGGCAACCAGATGCGAGCCAATTGGCTGCTGGCGATGGTGAATAGCAAGGCCACTGCAAAGGCCGGAACAAGCCGCAGGTAACGTTGCCAAACCAGACGTACCGGCTGGGTCAGCGTTGCATTCCCCTGAGGCGCCAAACTGCGCGCAGCCAGAAAACCGCCCAGCACCAGAAAAACCTGGACGGCCATTCGGGCGTAGTCATAAAACCAGTCTGACAGGCGGGGGGTGGCGCCACCAAAAGCGTCAGCAAGTGGGCCATAGGTGGCAAAGTGATGCAGCACGATGAGTTGTGAGGCCAGAATCTTCAGGCCATCAATGTGAAATTCGCGGTTCTTCATACGGAAAGTAATGGGGAGCGGGTAGGGCGATGATCCGGATTCAATTCCGGATCTTGTAGCCGGTGACAAAGACCCAGCGCACAAACGCGAGGCAAATCACCATGAAGGCCACCGTCATGCCGATGCTGACGCCCATGTGCACGTCAGCCACGCCGTAGAAGCTCCATCGAAAACCACTGATCAGGTACACCACCGGGTTGAACAGGCTGAGGGTTTGCCACACCGGTGGCAGCATGTTGATGGAGTAAAACGCACCGCCCAAAAAGGTCAGTGGGGTGACGATCAACATCGGAATGACCTGCAGCTTCTGAAAGCTGTCGGCCCACAAGCCGATGATGAAACCAAAAAGGCTGAAGGTGACCGCGGTCAGCAGCAGAAAGGCGACCATCCAGACCGGGTGAGCAATCTCATACGGCACAAACAGGCGCGCCGTGCCCAGAATCAGCACGCCCAGCATGACCGATTTGGTGGCTGCCGCACCCACATAACCCAGCAAGACCTCGCCCCAAGAGACGGGCGCAGAAAGCAACTCATAAATGGTGCCCGACCATTTCGGCATGTAGATGCCGAAGGAGGCGTTGGAGATGCTCTCGTTGAGCAAGGAGAGCATGATCAGGCCCGGAATGATGAACGCGCCGTAGCTGACGCCATCAATGTCGCCCATGCGTGAGCCAATGGCGGTGCCGAACACGATGAAATAGAGCGAGGTCGAGAGCACCGGCGCGGCGATGCTCTGCATCACCGTGCGGAAGGTGCGGGCCATCTCAAAACGGTAAATGGCGCGAATCCCGTGAATGTTCATACGTTGGCCTCTTTGGGTTGGTGCACGAGGCTGACAAAAATTTCTTCTAGCGAGCTTTCGCTGGATCGCAAGTCTTTGAAGTCGATGCCGTGCTCGGCCAGACGGCGCAATAGGGCCGCAATGCCGGTTTCTTCGGTCTGGGTGTCAAAGGTGTAGACCAGCACGAGTCCGTCAGCGGAAAGCTCCAGAGAGGCGTTGGCCAGTTCGGCTGGAAGCTTGGCAAGGGGTTGCTGCAAGGACAGCGTGAGCTGTTTCTTGCCCAGCTTGCGCATCAGCACGTCTTTGTCCTCCACCAGAATGAGTTCGCCCTTGCTGATCACCCCGATGCGGTCGGCCATGTCTTCGGCCTCTTCAATGTAGTGAGTGGTCAGGATGATGGTGGTGCCGTTGTCGCGCAGGCGGCGAACCATGCGCCACATGTCGTGGCGCAACTCCACGTCAACCCCGGCGCTAGGCTCGTCCAGAAACAAAATTTTGGGCTCGTGCGACAGCGCTTTGGCAATCAGCACCCGGCGCTTCATGCCCCCGGACAGGGTCATGATCTTGTTGTTGCGCTTGTCCCACAAGGATAAGTCACGAAGCACTTTTTCCAGATAGACAGGGTCGTGGGATTTACCAAACAAGCCGCGACTGAATTTGACCGTGGCCCAGACGGTCTCAAAGGAGTCGGTGTGCAACTCCTGAGGCACCAGTCCGATTGTCGCGCGGGCGGCGCGGTAGTCGTTCAAAATATCATGACCATCAGCCACGATGCTCCCCCCGCTGGCCTTGACGATGCCGCAGATGATGCCGATCAGTGTGGTTTTTCCGGCGCCGTTGGGGCCCAGCAGGGCGAAGATCTCGCCGCGCTTGATGTCCAGATTGATCGTTTTGAGCGCCTGAAAGCCGCCTGCGTAAGTCTTGCTGATGCCTCGGATGCTGACGATGGCGTCGCTCGCCAGCGGCGCAGAGGTTGCGTTTGCAGTAGTGGGAGACATATGGTTTCGTCGTGTTGACCGGAATATCGGTCATGGCGGCAGCCAATGAGAATTGACAGGAGCGCATGGTCCGGCCGAAGTCGGGCAGAAGTGGCGCATTATCCCCGAGTCTGCTTGCCCGAGAGTGGTGCATGGCTTTGGCATGCATGGCGAAGGGCCGGTGGGTACCGGCGCTGCTGACTTTGGTGCCTGTCATGCCCAATGCCGGTCGATGCCGAAACCCTGTGTGGAGCAGATATTTTTAGCTGATTGCTATTGTTAAAGGAGCTTCCCCCGCAGATTCTGCGAGGGGTTTAAGCACTAATTGCTTAAACATTAGAGCTGGGTCCGTAAAGTCCATATTTCAGGGAACAAAACCACGTCGAGCATCTTCCTTAAGTAGCTCACGCCGCCGGTGCCGCCCGTGCCGCGTTTGAAACCGATGACGCGCTCCACCGTGGTGACATGGCGAAAGCGCCAGAGCCGAAATGCATCTTCCAGATCCGTGAGTTCTTCGCCCAGCTGGTAGAGATCCCAATGCTGTTTGGGGTCGCGGTAAACCTGTAACCACGCCTGTTCAACCTCGGCGCTGGCCTCATAGGGCTGCGTCCAGTCGCGCTCAGAATGGCTGGCAGGCACGGCGAGGCCGCGCCGGGCCAGCAAGCGCAGGGCTTCGTCGTAAAGAGAGGGTGCCTTGTAGGCGGCCTCCACATGGGCCAGTAGATCCGGCCGGTGGGCATGGGGTTTGAGCATGGCGGCGTTCTTGTTGCCCAGCGAAAACTCGATGCAGCGGTATTGGTAGCTTTGAAACCCGCTGGAGCTGGACAAGTAAGGGCGGATGGCGCTGTACTCAGGCGGCGTCATGGTGGCCAGCACATCCCAGGCGTGAACCAGTTGCTCCATGATTTTGCTGACCCGGGCCAGCATTTTGAAGGCGCTGCCCAAGTCGTCGTTCCTGACACATTGAATGGCGGCACTCATCTCATGCAGCATGAGCTTCATCCACAACTCACTGGTCTGGTGCTGCACGATGAACAGCATTTCGTTGTGGTCGGGTGAACGCGGGGCCTGCGCGTTCAAGATGTCGTCCAGCTTGAGGTAGTCCCCATAGCTCATCGACTGGCTGAAGTCGAGCTGCGCTTTTTCTTCATGCACGATGGATTCCGGCAAGCCAATGGGGGCCTGACTGGGTTCGCCATGTTTGTAAGGGCACATCTCAGGTCACCTCGCTGTGTTGGTTGAATTGGGCTTGCTGCCACTCCTCCGTTTCGAGCACCTGCTTCAGATGTTCCACGGCGTTCCACACGTCTTCAAATCCAATGTAAAGCGGTGTGAAGCCAAAACGCAGAATGTCCAGGTGCTGGGCACCGTCACCGGCGCGAAAATCACCCACCACGCCACGGGCAATCAATGCCTGCACGATGGCGTAAGCGCCGGTTTTCCGGGTCAAGCAAACCTGGGAACCTCTCTGTTCGTGGTCACGGGGCGTTGCCAGGCCGAGGCCGTGTCCCTCGCAGCGCTGTTCAACCAATTCAATAAACAAGTCAGTGAGCGCCAGAGACTTGTCCCGCAGGGCGGTCATGCCGCCACAGGCTTCGGCGGCGGTAAAAACATCCAAGCCGCACTCCAATGTGGCCAGGCTCAGAATCGGTTGTGTGCCGCACAAATAGCGGCGAATACCAGGGGCGGGGCGGTAGTCTGGGGTGAATTCAAATGGCGTGGCGTGACCCCACCAACCGGCCAAGGGCTGCCAGAAGCGCTCGGCATGTTTGGGGTTGACCCAGACAAATGCTGGTGCGCCGGGGCCGCCATTCAGGTATTTGTAGCTGCAACCAACCGCAAAGTCAGCGCCCGCGCCATGCAGGTCAACCGGTACAGCACCGGCGCTATGAGCCAGGTCCCAGACGGTCAGAATGCCTGCTGCGTGGGCAGCGGCTGTGACAGAGCTCATGTCGTGCATGGCACCGGTGCGGTAGTTCACATGGGTGAGAATGAGCACCGCCACATCAACGGTCAGTGCGGCCTCAATCTCAGTGGGCTCGACCAGTTGCAGCTCAAAACCGCGTTCTTTGCACAAGGCCTCGGCCATGTAGAGGTCAGTCGGGAAATTGCTGCGCTCGCTCACGATACTGCGACGAGTGGGGGCGTCTTCACGTGCCATGTTCAGCGCGGCGCTGAGCACTTTGAATAAATTGATGGAGGTGCTGTCGGTCACCACCACTTCATCGGGGCCGGCGCCAATCAGCGTGGCCACCTTGTTGCCCAAACGCTGGGGCAGATTGAACCACCCCGCCGTGTTCCAGGAGCGGATCAGACCTTGACCCCATTCCTGTGTGACGACTTCGGCAGCGCGTGCCACCGCAGCTTTGGGCATCACCCCCAGCGAATTGCCGTCAAGGTAGATCAGGTCGGAAGGAATTGAAAAATGCGCGCGCAAATGCCGGGTCGGGTCCGCGGCGTCGCGCTGCTGACAGTGTTGAAGGGTGATCATGTGAACTTACTTTTTCAAAAGAAAGCGCAAAGGTAACACCCGTCAAAACGCTGTGGTGTCGGTAATTTCCAACACCTTGAGAATGCTTGAGGTTTTAATCAAAACCTTGGCGCGTTTCTCCAATGGCGTGTGTTTTGAGATCGAGCCGCCGGGCGAGCGCCGGACCGAGATCTGCGCCTGAAAACAGCCACGTTGCTTGTTTGAGGCCTGACCGGAGAGGCGACGGCCGTCAATGACACGAGTCACCGCCAAGAAAGGAAAGCGCACCTGGCCTGCCAAAGGTTGGTGCGCTCTATGCCTTACAAACGGCCGAGCAGCAGAAATTCCATCAATGCTTTTTGCACGTGCAGACGGTTTTCAGCTTCTTCCCAAACCACAGACTGTGGGCCGTCAATGACGTCAGCTTGCACCTCTTCACCGCGATGAGCGGGCAGGCAGTGCATGAACAAGGCATCGGGTTTGGCACTCTTCATCATGTCAGCGTCCACACACCAGTCAGCAAAGGCGAGGCGGCGAGCTTCGTTTTCTGCCTCGTAACCCATGCTGGTCCAGACATCCGTGGTGACCAAGTCGGCGCCGGCGCAGGCTTGCATGGGGTCTTTGAAAATTTTGTAGCTTTTGGATGAATTCAGGCCAGCCACTTTTTGGTCAATTTCGTAGTCACGCGGTGTACTAACATGCACGTTGAAGCCCAAAATTTCGCTGGCCTGCAACCAGGTGTTGGCCATGTTGTTTCCGTCGCCCACCCAGGCCACCGTTTTGCCTTTGAGCAAGGCGACATCCGGCTTGCCCTCTGCATTGAGACCCCGGTGTTCCAGGTATGTGAACAGGTCAGCCAGGATCTGACAAGGGTGAAACTCATTGGTCAAGCCATTGATGACCGGCACCCGGGAGTGCGCGGCAAAGCGCTCAATCTTGGTTTGCTCAAAGGTGCGAATCATCACCAGATCGACCATGCGGCTGATGACCTTGGCACTGTCCTCAATGGGTTCTGAACGTCCCAACTGGCTGTCACCCGTGGTCAGGTGCACCACGCTGCCGCCCAGTTGGTAGGTGCCGGCTTCAAAACTCACCCGGGTGCGAGTGGATGCTTTCTCGAAAATCAGGGCCACCGTGCGATCGGTGAGTGGGTGGTGCTTTTCGTAAGCCTTGAACTTCTTCTTGATGATGGCCGCGCGCTCGAACAGGTAGGCGTAGTCGCTGGCGTCCAGGTCGCTGAATTGCAGGTAATGTTTCATCTCTGTGTCTCTGTAGGTTCGGGCCTAGCTGGCGTTGGCCAGCAGTTGTTTGATCAGGGGGCAGAGGATGCGAACCACTTCGTCCGCTTCCGCCGTGCTCATGTTCAAGGGCGGCACCATGCGTACCACGGTGTCTGCGGTGACGCTGATCAGCAAACCGGCGTCCGCGCACTGCTGCACCAGGGCCGAGCAGGGCTTGGCCAAGTCCACGCCAATCATCAAGCCCATGCCGCGGATTTCCCTGACGCCTTTGTTGGCAATTTCGGCGCTCAATGCCTTCGCCAGTTCGGCAGTCAGATGCGCCCCCACTTTGGCCGCGTTTTCCAGCAAGCCTTCTTCTTCCATGATGCGAATGGTTTCCACGCCGGCCCGCATGGCCAGCGGGTTGCCGCCAAAAGTCGAGCCGTGGTTGCCAGGTTGGAAGATGTTGGCGGCCTTGGGGCCCACCACCACCGCACCTACTGGCACGCCTGAACCGAGCCCTTTGGCCAGCGGCATGACGTCCGCTTTGATGCCGGCCCACTGGTGGGAAAACCATTTGCCGGTACGTCCCATGCCACACTGAACCTCGTCGATCATAAGCAACCAATCGCGCTCATCGCACAGTTGACGAACCGCTTTCAGATAGTCCATGTGCATGGGGTTGACGCCGCCTTCTCCTTGAATGGCCTCAAAAAAGACAGCCACCACATTTGGGTTGTTGGCCGTGGCTTGTTTCAGGCTGTCAATGTTGTTGACAGGCACCCGAATGAAGCCTTCCACCAAAGGGCCGAAACCGGCTTGCACTTTTGGGTTGCCAGTGGCACTAAGAGTGGCAATCGAACGGCCATGAAAAGCTTTTTCATAGACCACGATTTCAGGGCGTTCAATGCCTTTGTCGTGGCCAAACTTGCGCGCCAGTTTGAGCGCGGCCTCATTGGCCTCCAGTCCGGTGGAGCAGAAGAAGACATTGGTCATGCCCGACAACTCCACCAGCTTCTTGGCCAGCGCTTCTTGCAGCGGGATGTGATAGTAGTTGGAGGTGTGGATCAGTTTGGTCAACTGGTCCTGCAGTGCGGGCACCAGCTTGGGGTGGTTGTGACCCAGGGTATTAACGGCAATGCCGCCCAGCGCATCCAGGTACTCTTTCCCGTTGACATCCCACACTCGGCAACCCTGCCCGTGAGACAGCGCGATGGGCAGTCGGCCGTAGGTGTTCATCACATGAGGGGATGCGGCGGCGTGGGGAGATGCGGGTGCATTCATGGGCTCAAACTCCAGAGAGGTCACAAAACAGAGCAGCCCAACACGCGTTGGGCCTTTGAAGTGTGATTCTAGGCGCATCAAGTTCCGGGATCGTTTCTGGATTTGCATCAGACTGATGCGTGGGCGGTAGTGCTCCCTCTGGTCTTCTATAAGACATAAGATCGGCTAGAATGTGGACGCGCTGCAACACCCGCCAGCCCCAACTGATCAACCTCTATCCGATGGTTTCCAACCCTGCCAAAGAAGTAATTATTCTGGGTACTACCCAGAGTGGACGCACTTTTCGCCCCAGTGATTGGGCTGAGCGTCTCGCGGGCGTCATGAGTCAGTTTCGGCCCGGTGGCCCGCAGCCCGGCAGTCATTTGGGCTACTCGCCTTGGTGTGTTCCCAATTCGCGGGATGGCGTTCGCTGCGTGGTGGTTCACCGCGATCTGCGCGATTACAACGTCATGGCTTGGGACTTCTGCATGAACTTTGCCAAAGACAACGACTTGCAAGTGTTGCAGGGCAATCCCCCCGCCTGATCTCCCCGAGCGCTCAGGCACATTCGCCTGCACCTTTTGTCTAAATTCTTCGACCAACGCTGGAAACAAAAAAGCCGTCTTTCGACGGCACTTTTGCTTTTTTGCTGACAGCGCACCCGTTACAAACGGCGCATTCTCAAAGACTCGAGAATGCGTGCGATTTGCCTGAGATCAGGCAGCGACTGCGGCCAGGGCTTTCACCTTGGTCGACAGACGGCTCTTGTCGCGAGCAGCCTTGTTCTTGTGGAAGATGCCTTTGTCAGCCACGGTGTCAACCACGGCTTGCATCTTGGCAAACAACTCGGTCGCTTTGACCTTGTCGCCAGCCAAAACAGCTTTCTCTACGTTCTTGACCGCAGTGCGGTACTTGGAACGCATCGAGGTGTTCGCTGCATTGATTTTGATGTCTTGACGGACGCGTTTACGGCCCGACGCAAGGCGCGGGTTCTTTTTCTTGGGTTTACCAGATGCCATAATTTAATTCCTTGGGTCTGCGGATGTTGTCAGCAAAGCCTGCGATTCTAGCAGTTTGTCAAACCTTGCGCGAATCCAATCATAGGCTTGGGCTTCTGGCATGGGGCGGCTGTAGTAATAGCCTTGGTAAACATTGCAACCCAGGTTGGCCAAGTAGTAGTGCTGGCCTCGTGTTTCCACCCCTTCGGCAACCACCATGAGGCCCAAGTCATGTGCGAGACCAATGCTGGCCATGCAGATGGTGGCGTCGTTGCTGTCGGTTTCCAAATCCTGCACAAAGGTGCGGTCCAGCTTGAGGTAATCCAGCGGTAATCGCTTGAGATAGGCAAGCGATGAATACCCGGTGCCGAAGTCGTCCATGGCCAGCTGCACGCCCAAGTCGCGAATGACGCCAAGGCGTTGAATGGACGCCAATGGATCCTGCATGGCCACGGACTCCGTGATCTCAAGCGTGAGGGCGTTGGCGGGCAAATCGTTTTCTTTCAACGCGTTGACGATGATTTGCGGCAAATCGGCGTTGCGCAATTGAATGGCGCTGAGATTGACAGCCATCGTCAGGTCGGGCAATCCTTTTTGGCGCCACCGAGCAAGAGTTTGGCAGGCGTTGTTCAAGACCCATTCACCGATCTCATTGATGAGTCCGATTTCCTCAGCCAGAGCGATGAACTCTTCTGGGGGCGTCAGCTCACCGGAGGGGCTGACCCATCGGATCAGCGCCTCAACGCCGCTCACCTGTTTACCAAGTGCGTCGATCTGAGGTTGAAAGTGAAGTACAAATTGTTTTTGTTGCACGGCCTCGCGCAGGGCATGCTCCATGGCCAGGCGGTGTTCTGCCGCGCGCATCATGTCGGCATTGAAGAAGTGAAACATGCCCTTGCCTGACTTTTTGGCGTGGTACATGGCAATGTCCGCGCTTTGCATGAGCGCGCCACGGTCCGCGCCGTCTTGGGGGTAGAAGCAGATGCCCATTGACGCGGAAGCACGCAACAGATTTTTTCCGATGGTGACAGGTTGATTGAGCGCCAGCATGATCCTGGCGGCAATGTCGCTGGTTTCCTGAGAGCAGGGCATATCAGCCAAGATAATCACGAACTCGTCGCCGCCCAAACGGGCAACAATGTCATCGGCTCGCGCCGCCGTGCTCAGTCGCTGGGCCACCTCACACAGGAACTGGTCTCCCATGCCATGACCTTTGGTGTCGTTGATGCTTTTGAAGTTGTCAAGGTCCAGAAGCATTACAGTCAATTGCTGCTTGTTGCGCCTGGCATTGCTCACCAACTGGTCCAGTCTGGCTTCCAGCGCGTAGCGATTGGCCAGGCCGGTCAGAATGTCGCTGTGGGCCAATCGTTCAATGGCGGCGGCATTGTGGTGTTGCTCTGTGACATCGGTGTAGATTGTGACAAAGCAGCCGTCCGGCAACGGGGTGCCCCGAATGTCGAGAATGGATCCATTTGGGCGCGTGCGTTTTGTCTTGTGGGCTTTGTGTTGACGTGCTCGCGTCATCAGGCGCTCTACCACGGTTTCGATGTCGCCGGAGCCAAACTCGCCCCGCGCTGCGCCGAACCGGAAGAAGCTTTCAAGGGGTGTCTTGTGCGCCAGCAGTTCGGCAGGCAGTTCCAATAGCCGGGCGAACTCCTGGTTGTAGGCCAGCAATTCCAGCTGAGGGCCAAACAAGGTAACGCCACCAGGGACGTTGTCCACCAGCGTCTGGAACAGGATGTTTTGCTGCCTGAATTCCTCTTGACTGGCTTTTTGTTCGGTGATGTCGGTGTAACTGGTGACAAACCCGACGGTGCGCTCGCCGCTGACCATTGGGCGACCTTCCACCAAGTGCGTCCGGCCATTTCGGCGCAGTCGTTCAAATCGGTGAGGCTGAAACTGCAGGGCTTGCCTCTGGGCGTCGTCTGACGGATCAGGATTCAGATGGCTCAGCAGGGCATCCAGCGTTGTGTCCGGCGAGAGGCTGGCGGCAGGGATCTGAAGCATCTCCAGCAGGTTGGCATTCCAAACCTTCAGTCGATGGTGCTCATCAAAAACTGAGATGCCTTGGGGCAAGTGTTCGACCACACTGCTCAAGTACAGCGCCTGCTCACTGAGAGCCTGCTTGGCTCGGTAGCTCTCCGTGATGTCGTTGTAAATGGTAATGAAACCGCCTTGAGGCAGCGGGCTGCCAATGATTTCAAGTGCCTGGCCGTTGGGGCGGATGCGTTCGTAGCGGTGGGCCAGCCCGTTGTGCGCTTGCTCCAGCCGGTCACGGGTTTGCTGATCAGGGTCACCTGGCCCGTACTCGCCGCGAGAGGCGTTGAAGCGGGTGATGTCGCCCAACGTTGGCAATCCATGCTCGAACATAATTTGCGGCAACATCAGCAGATCAATCAAACGCTGATTGATCGCGATTACGCGCAAGTCGCGGTCGAACAAGACCACTCCAACGGGTAAATGGTCCAGCATGGCCTGGTACATGCCCATGGCGTCGCCAGCAACAAGGGATGGAGAAAAGCGACCGCCAGAGCTCATGCAAACCTTTATTCACATTTAACGGGGGAGGCCCGATTGTGCACGGTAATGCGTCAATTGAGTGAGTCGTGGCGAGGGCTACACTCTGCGCCGTGTCGCTACTCAAATCCGCCTCTATTGTTTCGCTCCTGACGTTGGTGTCCCGCATTACCGGGCTCGCGCGGGAACTTTTAATTGCGTCCACGTTTGGCGCCAATGCGATGACCGATGCCTTCAACGTCGCGTTTCGAATCCCCAACCTCTTCAGGCGCTTCTTCGGAGAAGGCGCATTCAGCCAGGCTTTTGTGCCCGTGCTGGCCGCCTCCAAAGCCCAGCATGGCGATCTTGAAACGCGGTTTGTGATTGACAGGGTCGCCACGGTTCTCATTTGGGCATTGATGGTGATCAGCATCATTGGCGTCGCCGCCGCTCCGGTGATGGTCTGGGCCATGGCCAGCGGCTTGCAGCAGGACCCCCGTGGGTTTGAGCTGGCCATTGTGATGACACGCTGGATGTTTCCCTATATTGCATTCATGTCATTGGTGGCATTGGCCGCCGGGGTGCTCAACACATGGAAGCGGTTTGCGGTGCCAGCTGCCACGCCGGTGTTGTTAAACCTTTGCATGATTGGCGCCGCCTGGCTGGGAGCGCCCTGGTTTGAAACCCTGGGCCTGGAGCCTATCTATGCGCTGGCGGGTGGCGTGCTGGCGGGCGGTGTTCTTCAACTTGCCGTGCAATTGCTGGCGCTCAAACGGATGGGGTTGGCACCGCGCATCGGCTTTGGGTGGCAGCAGCTTCGCGCGGCCTGGGCTGATCCGGCCACCAAAAACATTCTTCGCCTGATGGGCCCGGCCTTGTTGGGTGTGAGCGTGGCCCACATATCGATGCTGATCAACACCCAGATTGCCTCGCACCTGGCCGCTGGCAGCGTGAGCTGGATTACCTATGCCGATCGCTTGATGGAGTTCCCCACCGCCATGCTGGGTGTGGCCATGGGCGTGGTGCTGATGCCCCAACTGGCGTTGGCCCGCGCGGCCGGTGACGCTGACAAGTACTCCGGGATGCTGGACTGGGGCTTGAGGTTGGTGGTTTTGCTCGCCTTGCCCTGCGCCGTGGCCTTGTTGGCTTTTGCCAAGCCGCTGGTGGCCGTGCTGTACCACTACGGTGCCATGACCGACCGCGACGTGCAGCAAATCACCTATGCCTTGATGGGTTGGGGGGTGGGCTTGATTGGCATTGTGGCCATCAAGGTGCTGGCACCGGGGTACTACGCCAATCAGGACACCAAAACCCCGGTTCGCATTGCCGTGGCTGTGTTGCTGATTACCCAGTTGTTGAATCTGGTGCTGGTGCCGATATTCGCTCACGCGGCGCTGACCCTGTCGATTGGCATTGGCGCCATGATCAATGCCTTGTGGTTGCTAATCGGTTTGCTGCGGCGGGGCAGTTACAAGCCGGAACCTGGTTGGGGCGTCTTCTGTTTGCAGGTCATTGCCGCCTGTGCGCTGTTGGCTATCTTCCTGATGTGGGCCAACGGGGCATTTCTTTGGATTGAGTTGCGCGCTGAGAGTTGGAAGAGGGTCGGGCTTCTATCCCTTGTTCTTCTTGCAGCAGCTGCTATCTATTTCGTAGCTATTTTGGCCTCGGGTCTGCGTTTGAAGCAATTCCTGAAGCGGTGATCGGCGTACCAGCCTGAGGCAAGGTGGCGCTGGTCGCAAGCCTTTTTCAGTTGGATCGGTATAGGATGTTTGCATGACGATGTTGTTCTCAGTTCCTTCTCCGCTGGACTATTTCAGCAGCTTGGTCATGAGCGACGCCGAGTTTCCCTTGCTGGAAGCCGCCGTCAGCCTGGCGCAGGATGAATACCCCGAGCTCGACGTTCAACAAGTCCTCAGTGACGTCGATCAGTTGCTGGCCCGGGTTAGACGACGCATTCCCGCTGATGCAGGTCCTTTGCAAAAGCTGCGCGCCTTGAACCAGTTTTTCTACCGTGAATTGGCGTTTTGCGGCAATGTGAATAACTATTACGACCCTGACAACAGTTTTGTCAGTGTGGTCTTGCGCACCCGGCGTGCCATTCCGATCTCCCTGGCAGTGATCTGGATGGAGCTGGCCCAAGGCCTGGGTTTGTCGGCGAGGGGCATCGGTTTCCCTGGGCATTTCATGATGAAAGTGAATCTGCCCGAGGGTCAAGTCGTGATGGACCCGCTGGACGGCCAATCGTTAAGCCGCGAGGATCTGGCCGAACGGCTTGATCCCCAGCACAAGCGAATCGGCTTGGCTGATGATTTTGAGGTGCCTTTGGGTCTGTTCCTGCAAGTGGCGCCGCCACGCGACATCATTGCCCGCATGCTGCGCAATCTGAAGGCCATTCATGCCGCTCAGGAAGATTGGTCCCGCTTGATTGCCGTCCAAAACCGGCTCATTGTTTTGCTGCCCAAGGTGTGGGCAGAATACCGTGATCGCGGTCTGGCCCATGCCGCAGTCGGCGACGCCGAATTGGCCCTGGCCGACCTGGAAACTTACCTACAACATGCGGACTCGGCCGTCGACCTGCAGGCCATCGCCCTGCGAGTGGCCGAGTTGCGCGGCGCCATTAACTGATGGGGGCCGTTCTGCGAACGAACTGGAGCTTTAAATGAAAGCTGTTTTTACCTTGGTGGGCCTGTTGATTATGGTGGCAGCAATTGGGTTTTTGAGCAAGAAGCAAATGGCCTCGATCATGCCAACCGGCTTGCCACCCGAGATTTCGACGCAGGGCGGTGCGCCCGCCTCGTTGACCAATAGCAAACCTCAACAATTGCCGGAGCAGTTCAAAAAAGCGGTGGATGACGCCATGCAAAAACCCCGCTCTGAGGACGACTCGAAATAGCGAGGCGTGAAGCGACGGAGCAGATGCCATCTTTGGCTGGCCTGGTGGCATCTCAGGTTTTTGTTTGCGTAATGGGCTATTAATTGGCGGCGGCCAAGCCGTTGCGAAAGTGCTCTTGCACCCGGGTGGTGGCCAGAGTGGCGTCTTTGGCCAGCAGCGCGGCCATTAACGCGCGGTGCTCCTGCAGCGATTCATCGATGCGACCTGACTTGAGCAAGGAGTTGTGGCGGTTGAGCTTCATCACCTTGCGTAAATCGCTGACCATCTGATTGCGCCAGCGGTTATTGGCAATCTCCAGCACACGCATGTGAAAGCGCTCGTTCACTTCAAAAAAACGTTCCCGATCCAGCTGCGCGGGCAGGGCGGCCGCTTCCAACTCATCGTGCAATTCTTTCAGGCTCTCAAGCTGGGCGTCGGTCGCGTTGTGGGCGACCACGCCTGCTGCATCGGATTCCAGCAGGCTCAACAGGTGGTACACCTCGGCCAAATCTTGTTCGGACACCTCAGTGACATAGGCACCCCGGCGCACTTTCATGGTCACCAAGCCTTCGGCGGCCAACACTTTGAGGGCTTCCCGAAGCGGTGTGCGGCTGATACCGTAGGCGTCGGCAATCTTCAACTCATCAATCCAGCTGCCAGGCTCAAGTTCGCGGTTGAAAATGCGCTGACGCAGGAGTTCGGCGACTTCTTCATACAGGGCGCGGTGAGAAAGGGCGGGTGCTGGCATGGCCCGAATTGTAAGCTTGAAACAATTTTGTTAATCAATAATTATAAATAACGTAAACTAGTATCCGCTTTGGACTGATGCGCATTAAGCTGGCATCAGCGTCCGATTTTCCAAATTCACTCACCCTGAACGGCAGCCGTCATGACCCAAAAACAACCTGAATTCCAAACTGCCAACTTGGAGGCCTGGGCCAAGGCCGCTGCCAAGTCAGCCCCGCAAGGCGATGTGACCGCACTGAACTGGGTCACGCCCGACGGCATTACCGTCAAGCCGCTCTACACCGCCGCTGATACTGAAGGTTTGGCGTACGCCGACACCCTGCCTGGATTTGAGCCTTATTTGCGGGGGCCGCAGGCCACCATGTATTCGGTTCGCCCTTGGACGATTCGCCAGTACGCCGGCTTTTCAACGGCGGAAGAGTCCAATGCGTTTTACCGAAAGGCGCTGGCCGCCGGCGGACAGGGTGTGTCCGTGGCGTTCGATTTGGCGACCCACCGGGGTTACGACTCGGACCACCCGCGTGTGACCGGTGATGTGGGCAAGGCCGGCGTAGCGATTGACTCGGTGGAAGACATGAAGATTCTCTTTGACCAGATTCCCTTGGACAAAGTAAGTGTCTCCATGACCATGAACGGCGCGGTGCTGCCTGTACTGGCCGGCTATGTGGTGGCGGCGGAAGAGCAGGGCGTGAGCCAAGACCAATTGAGCGGCACGATTCAGAACGACATTCTGAAAGAGTTCATGGTGCGCAACACCTACATCTACCCCCCTGAGCCGTCGATGCGCATTATTGGCGACATCATTGAATACACGGCCAAAAACATGCCGAAGTTCAACTCCATCTCCATCTCGGGCTACCACATGCAAGAGGCCGGAGCGAATCAGGCGCTGGAGTTGGCCTTCACCCTGGCCGATGGCAAAGAGTATGTCAAGACCGCCATTGCCAAGGGCATGGATGTGGATGACTTTGCGGGGCGTTTGAGCTTTTTTTGGGCGATTGGCATGAACTTCTACCTGGAAGTGGCCAAGATGCGCGCGGCGCGCCTGCTGTGGTGCCGCATCATGAAAGACTTCGACGCCAAAAAGCCCAAGTCCCTCATGCTGCGCACGCACTGCCAGACGTCCGGTTGGTCATTGACCGAGCAAGACCCCTACAACAACGTGGTGCGTACGACCATTGAGGCCATGGCTGCCGTGTTTGGGGGCACCCAAAGTCTGCACACCAACAGCTTTGACGAAGCCATTGCGCTGCCGACCGAGTTCTCAAGCCGCATTGCCCGCAACACCCAGCTCATCATTCAGGAAGAAACTCACATCACCAATGTGATCGACCCTTGGGCCGGCAGCTACATGATGGAGAAGCTGACCCAGGACATGGCCGACGCGGCTTGGGCGATCATTGAAGAAATCGAGGGCATGGGTGGCATGACCAAGGCGGTTGACAGCGGATGGGCCAAGCTCAAAATTGAAGCCGCGGCGGCTGAGAAACAGGCGCGCATTGACAGTGGAAAAGACGTGATTGTGGGCGTCAACAAGTACAAACTGAAAACTGAAGACGCCATCGAAACACGCGATATTGACAACGTGGCAGTGCGCGACGGCCAGATCAACCGCCTCAACGTTATCAAGCAAAAACGCGATTCAGCGCAGGTGCAGAAAGCGCTGGCTGCTATCACTTCTGCAGCAAAGTCGGGCGAAGGAAATTTGCTGGACCTGACCATTCAGGCGGTTCGTCTGAGGGCCACCGTGGGAGAAATCAGTGATGCGATGGAATCTGTTTACGGCCGCCACCGCGCCGACACCCAAAAGGTGACCGGCGTGTACGCAGCAGCTTATGACTCGGCCGAAGGCTGGGAAGCCCTCAAGTCTGAAATCAATGCCTTTGCCGAAGCGCAAGGCCGACGCCCCCGGGTGATGATTTCCAAGTTGGGCCAAGACGGCCATGACCGCGGCGCCAAAGTGGTGGCGACTGCGTTTGCCGACCTGGGCTTTGACGTGGACATGGGGCCCCTGTTCCAGACCCCCGAAGAGTGCGCCCGCCAAGCCATTGAAAACGACGTGCATGCCGTGGGCGTCTCTACCCTGGCCGCCGGCCACAAAACACTGGTGCCGGCCATCATTGCTGAACTGAAGAAACAAGGCGCTGACGACATCATTGTTTTTGTGGGCGGTGTGATTCCCCGCCAAGACTATGAGATGTTGTACGAGGCAGGTGTCAAAGGCATTTACGGCCCAGGCACGCCGATTCCCGCCAGTGCCAAGGACGTGCTGGAGCAGATCAAAAAGGCCATGGCCTGAATATTACGCAACCGGACGCGCCGTTCATGAACATGATGCAAACGCCTGTTGGAGAGGCCAGTGCCGCCAAAAGCGGGGTCTCGGTGGCCACTATTGTGGAGACAGACGGCAGCGGGCTCAAGCAACGCCGTGCCATGGCCAAAGCCATCACGCTGCTGGAGTCCACCCGCGCTGACCACCGGGCGCAGGCAGACGAGCTGCTCACCGCCTTGCTACCCCACACTGGACAGTCCTTTCGACTGGGTATCAGCGGTGTGCCGGGCGTGGGTAAATCGACGTTCATTGAGGCTTTGGGCCTGTATTTGATTGAGCAGGGCCACCGCGTGGCGGTGCTCACCATTGACCCGTCCAGCACCGTGTCAGGCGGCTCCATTTTGGGCGACAAGACCCGCATGGAGCGTCTGTCGGTGCACGACCAGGCCTACATTCGCCCCAGCCCCAGTAGTGGCACGCTGGGCGGCGTGGCCGAGAAAACACGTGAAGCCATGCTGGTCTGTGAAGCCGCCGGCTATGACGTGGTGATTGTGGAAACCGTGGGCGTGGGTCAATCCGAAACTGCCGTGGCCAACATGACGGACATGTTCGTGCTGATGCAGCTGCCCAATGCCGGCGACGATTTGCAGGCGATCAAAAAAGGTGTGATGGAGCTGGCCGACCTGGTGGCCATCAACAAGGTGGACTTGGACGCGATTGCCGCGCAACGCGCCCAATTGCAAATCACCGCCGGCATGCAGTTGCTGGGGATGTTTGGCAGCCACGACGATGCTCACTGGCGCCCCAAGGCGATCCTGCTCAGCGCGCTGAAGGCACAGGGGGTGGATGCATTTTGGGCGGCGGTGACGCAATTCAGAACCCTGCAAACCGCCAATGGCAAGCTGGCGCAGCGCCGCCAAACCCAATCCTTGGCGTGGATGTGGGAGCGCATTGACGCCGGCCTGAAGCAGTCGTTTCGTCAAAACCCGCAGGTGCAGGCCTTGCTGCCAGCGCTCATTGACGAGGTCAAGGCGGGCCGCGTGGCGGCATCGACTGCAGCACGAAATATGCTTCTAGCCCATACAAATCAAGCGTAGGTCGCTATCAAATCAGTAGTTAATTGAAGACAGACGATTCGAACTTTGAAAAGAGAGAAAACCATGTACGACATCCTTGAACAACTCGAAGCCAAGCGTGAACTCGCCCGAATGGGTGGTGGCCAGAAGCGCATCGATGCGCAGCATAAAAAAGGCAAGCTCACCGCCCGTGAGCGGCTCGAACTGCTGCTGGACGAAGGCACGTTTGAAGAGTGGGACATGTTTGTGGAGCACCGCTGCGTCGATTTCGGCATGCAGGACCAAAAGATTCCGGGCGACGGCGTCGTCACCGGCTACGGCATGATCAATGGCCGCTTGGTGTTTGTCTTCAGTCAAGATTTCACCGTGTTTGGTGGCGCCTTGTCAGAGGCCCACGCCGAGAAAATCTGCAAGGTGATGGACCAGGCGATGAAAGTCGGCGCACCAGTGATCGGCTTGAACGACTCCGGCGGCGCCCGCATTCAAGAAGGCGTGGCCTCTTTGGGTGGCTACGCCGATGTGTTCCAGCGCAACGTGATGGCCAGCGGTGTGGTGCCGCAGATCAGCATGATCATGGGGCCTTGCGCGGGCGGTGCGGTGTATTCGCCGGCCATGACGGATTTCATCTTTATGGTGAAAGACAGCTCTTACATGTTCGTGACCGGCCCCGAAGTGGTGAAAACCGTGACGCATGAAACCGTGACGGCCGAGGAACTGGGCGGCGCCATCAGCCACACCACCAAGAGTGGCGTGGCCGATCTGGCCTTTGACAACGATGTGGAAGCGCTGCTGATGCTGCGCCGCCTCTACAACTACCTGCCGCTCAATAACCGTGAAAAAGCGCCCGTGCGCCGCGGCGGCGACCCAGCAGATCGCATGGACATGAGTCTGGACACCTTGGTGCCCGACAACGCCAACAAGGCCTATGACATGAAAGAACTCATCGTCAAGACGCTGGACGATGGTGACTTTTTTGAGCTGCAACCTGAATACGCCAAAAACATCCTGATCGGCTTTGGCCGCATGGAAGGTCAAACCGTGGGCATCGTGGCCAACCAGCCGCTGGTGTTGGCAGGTTGCCTGGACATCAAGAGTTCAATCAAGGCGGCGCGTTTTGTTCGTTTTTGCGATGCGTTCAACATTCCCGTCATCACGTTTGTGGACGTGCCGGGCTTCATGCCCGGCACCAGCCAGGAGTACGGTGGCATCATCAAACACGGCGCCAAGCTGCTGTACGCCTACGCCGAGTGCACCGTGCCCAAGATCACCGTCATTACCCGCAAAGCTTACGGCGGCGCCTATGACGTGATGTCGTCAAAGCACCTGCGAGGCGATGTCAACTTTGCCTGGCCCAACGCCGAGATTGCCGTGATGGGCGCCAAAGGTGCGGTGGAAATCATCTTCCGCGAAGACAAGGGCGATCCGGCCAAACTGGCCGCCAAAGAGGCCGAATACAAGACGCGCTTTGCAAACCCCTTCGTGGCCGGTGCCCGTGGCTTCATTGACGACGTGATCCTGCCACACGAAACCCGCAAGCGCATCTGCCGCTCTCTGGTGATGCTGCGCGAGAAGAAGATTGAGAATCCGTGGCGCAAGCACGGCAACATCCCCCTTTGATGGCCCGAGGAGATAAGAACATGTTTACAAAAATACTGATTGCCAACCGGGGTGACCAGCCGCAAAGCGGCCCAGCGGCGAAGCCACATTGCTTGACACGCACCGCGTGTGCAAGCGAGTTCAACCCGATGGAGTTCAACTATGTTTAACAAAATACTGATCGCCAATCGGGGTGAAATCGCTTGCCGCGTGATTAAAACCGCCCGAAAAATGGGTATCAAAACGGTGGCGGTCTTCTCTGACGCTGACCGCGATGCCCGTCATGTGCTGCTGGCCGACGAGTCCGTCCACATTGGCGCCGCGCCCAGCCGGGAGAGCTATTTGCTGGCGGACAAGATCATTGCAGCCTGCAAGCAAACCGGCGCCCAGGCGGTGCACCCCGGCTACGGTTTCTTGAGCGAAAACGCCGAGTTTGCCAAGCGCGTGGAGGAAGAGGGCATTGTCTTCATTGGCCCCAAGCACCACTCCATTGCCGCCATGGGCGACAAGATTGAGTCCAAAAAGCTGGCCGGTTCGGCGGGGGTCAACTGCATTCCCGGTGTCAACGACGCCATTGAGACGCCTGAAAAAGCGGTCGAGATCGCGCAAAGCATTGGCTACCCCGTGATGATCAAAGCCAGCGCGGGCGGCGGCGGAAAAGGCCTGCGCGTCGCGTTCAATGACAAGGAGGCTTTTGAAGGCTTCACCAGCTGCCGCAACGAAGCCCGCAACAGCTTTGGTGACGACCGTGTGTTCATCGAGAAGTTCGTCGAAGAGCCCCGCCACATCGAAATCCAGCTGATTGGCGACAGCCATGGCAACGTGGTGTACCTGAATGAGCGTGAGTGCTCCATTCAGCGCCGTCACCAAAAGGTCATTGAAGAGGCGCCGTCGCCCTTTATCTCGGAGGCCACCCGCAAAGCCATGGGCGAGCAGGCCGTACAGCTTGCCAAGGCGGTGAACTATCAGAGTGCAGGCACGGTGGAGTTTGTGGTTGGCAAAGACCAGAGCTTCTACTTTCTGGAAATGAACACTCGCCTGCAGGTGGAGCATCCGGTGACGGAGTGCATCACCGGGCTGGACTTGGTGGAGCTGATGATTCGCGTGGCGGCTGGCGAAAAGCTGCCGCTGACACAAGCCGACGTCAAGCGTGACGGCTGGGCGATTGAGTGCCGTATCAATGCCGAAGATCCGTTCCGCGGCTTTTTGCCGTCCACTGGGCGTCTGGTGCGTTTTCAGCCGCCAACGGAGACCATGTTCTCCGCCGACACCAGCCAATGGCAGGGTGTGAGGGTGGACACCGGCGTGCAGGACGGTGGCGAGATTCCAATGTTTTACGACTCCATGATCGCCAAGCTGATCGTGCACGGCAAAGACCGTCTGGAGGCGATTGCCAAAATGCGCGAAGCGCTGAACGGCTTTGTGATTCGCGGCATCAGCAGCAATATTCCGTTTCAGGCAGCTTTGCTGGCGCATCCCAAGTTTGTGGCGGGTGACTTCAATACCGGCTTCATTGCCGAAAATTACGCCAATGGCTTTCGGGCCGAAGACGTGCCGCACGACGATGCGGACCTGCTGATTGCCCTGTCGGCCTTTGTGAACCGCAAGTACCGCAACCGTGCCTCCACCATCAGCGGCCAGATGGAAGGCCACGAGATTGAAGTGGGTGAGGACTTTGTGGTGGTGACATTTGGAGAGCAGGGCGTTAACCACCAAACCCCGGCTCGGGTCACTGAATTTGAAGGGAAAACGGGCTCCAGCCTAATCACCGTAGGCGAGAGACGCTACAAAATATGTAGCAATTACCGTTTGGGAGAAGTCCGCATTGGCGGTACTTTCAACGGCAAACCATTCACGGCGCAGGTCGAGCGTGGTGGCTTGGCCGGCAAGAATCCGTTGACGATTCGTGTGTCCCACAATGGCACGCAGGTGGACACCTTGGTCCTGTCGCCACGCGCCGCCGAGTTGCATGCGCTGATGCCTTACAAAGCACCGCCTGACATGAGTCGGTTTGTGTTGTCGCCCATGCCAGGCCTGCTGGTCGAAGTTGCCGTGCAAGAGGGTCAAACCGTACAAGCCGGTGAACGCATCGCGGTCATTGAAGCCATGAAGATGGAAAACGTACTGTTTGCCGCCGCCGATGGTGTGGTCGGCAAGGTGCTGGCTAAAAAGGGTGAAAGCTTGACAGTTGATCAACCCATTGTGGAGTTCGCATGACCCAGACACGCCCCTTCAAAGTGCTGGGTATTCAGCAAATTGCCATCGGTGGGCCTGACAAGGCCAAGCTGCAAACCCTGTGGGTCGACATGCTGGGCTTGGAGGTGACGGGCACTTTCCGTAGCGAGCGTGAAAACGTGGATGAAGACATCTGCGCCATCGGCGTTGGCCCTTTCAGGGTGGAGGTCGATTTGATGCAGCCCATTGACCCCGAAAAGAAACCGGCGGTGCACACCACACCACTCAACCATGTAGGTCTGTGGATTGATGATTTGCCGGTTGCGGTGGAGTGGCTGACGGCCAAGGGCGTGAGATTTGCGCCGGGCGGCATCCGCAAAGGCGCTGCTGGGTTTGATATTTGCTTCTTGCATCCCAAATCCAATGATGAATTCCCGGTCAGCGGCGAAGGCGTATTGATTGAGTTGGTGCAGGCACCGCTCGAAGTGGTCAGTGCCATTTCCCGACTCGCGACAGGGTATTCCTCAATCTAAAAGTAGGCCGGATTCCAGCGTGGAGGCATAGAATGCTTCGAATGAGTGCAGGGTGCCTCCCTCGCACGGTTTGCTCAATAAATACAAGTGAGACTGGCGAATGATTCTCAGGAAACTGACCTCCCCTGGTGTTTGGTTGATGCGCAAAATGCGCCTGTCCGGGAAGGTACTGCTCCTCGCTGTGGTGCTGTTCTCTCCACTGATCTTGGCCCTGATTCAATCGACGACACCGAGCCCCGCATCCGACACGGGACTGCTGGCTTTGGTAAGCGGGATTTTTCTGGTGCTTGGAGGGTATTTGTTGCTGGCATTTCACAGTAGCATCACCCAAGATTTGCAGGATGTCACCCATGCCATGAGCAAACTGGTTCAGGGCGATTTGCGTCTCAGTCCCGTTCGCGCCGGAGGCGACGAATTCGCCAATTTGGGCAGCGCAACAACGAAGATCGGCGCCACCGTGTCGTCCATGGTGGCCAATGTACGAAGCAATGCCGCTTTTGTGGCTCATTCCGGTCAGAGCTTGGCGGCGGGCAACCGCGCGTTGTCGGAGCGCACCGAACAGCAAGCAGCAAATCTTGAGCAAACAGCGGCCAGCGTGCAAGAGTTGTCCAGCACCGTTCAAGAAACGGCGCAAACCGTGCTACAGGTCAATCAGCGCGCGGGCAATGTGCGTGATGTGGCGGACCGCGGCGTTGCCATCATGGCTGAGGCGATCGCCTCGGTTGAGGCCATTCAAAGCAGTGCCCGGCGCATGGACGAAATCGTCAGTGTGATCGACGGCTTGGCCTTTCAGACCAATATTCTCGCGCTCAATGCCGCAGTCGAGGCCGCGCGGGCGGGGGAGTCTGGCCGGGGATTTGCAGTGGTTGCCAGCGAAGTTCGCTCTCTTGCGCAGCGCTCCGCAGCCTCAGCCAAGGAGATTCGTGAACTGATCAGTGCATCCTCTGAGCAAGTGTCCGTCAGCGTCAGCAAGATTCAAACAGCCGGTGACAGCATGACACAAATCGTGTCGGGGATTCATGATGTAGCGAGCAATATGTCGCTCATTTCGACTTCAAGTGCTGAACAAAGCACCGGCTTGACCGAGATCACCTCGGCCATCCGCCAACTCGACGAGATCACTCAGCGAAACGCCCAGATGGTGGATCACGCGGTCACCCAGTCCCGAAACCTTGAGGGGCGCGCCTCCACACTTGTTGAGGCCTTTGCCCTGTTTAAGCTGCAGCAAGGCTCAGCGGACGAAGCGATTGAACTGGTGGAGCGGGCCGCAGCGCGCCGGCGGCGCAGCGGGTCTCGCGAGTCATTTTTGCGGGACATCACGACTCCAAGCCAAGGCTTTCATGACCGCGACATGTATGTGTTTGTGCTGGATTCCAACGGCACATACCTCGCCTTTGGCGGCAATCAATCCAAGGTCGGCACCCGGGTTCAGGACATTGCAGGCATTGATGGTCAGGGCTTGGTCAACGACATCATCAGCCAAGCTCAAATGGAGCCCGGCTGGGTTGAATATGACATCACCAACCCCCTCACGGGCCGTGTGCAGACCAAAATGTCGTTTGTTCAGCAGGTTGACGATTGGTATTTGGGCTGCGGCGTCTACAAAAATCTGGTGCAGAGCTAAGCCTGATTGCGTCAGGATCGCAGTCAGGAAGGCCCTGGCGTTGTTCGCTTCGCCCGAGCGCGGGCCAGGGCTGCTTCAATCACCGAGCGTTTTTTATCCAAAATTGCCGGGTCTGTGTGTTGAGAGTGTGCAGCGAGGTCAGGCAGTTTAAGCCGAGCTTTTTCCTCTCGTCTGTTCGCCGCTTCTTCGTTGTCCCTATTGCGGCGGAAGCTATAAAACTCGTAGCGAGTTTTGGCGTTGTTGGCCAGCGGTTGCGACCAAGCATCCCAGCCCGTCGATTGTCCAGAGACATTTTCCAGTTTGATGCAATCCACTGGGCAGACCGGTAAACACAGTTCACAGCCGGTGCAATGCGCCTCGATGACGGCATGCATTTGTTTGTTGCTGCCCAGTATGGCGTCTGTTGGGCAGGCGCCAATGCACAAGGTGCATCCAATGCACCAGTCTTCATCAATGAAGACCACCGAACGGGGGCCTTCAACCCCGTGGACAGGGTTAAGTGGTACGACGGGTTGCCCGGTGAGATCGGCCAACAAGGCAACGCCTTGTTGGCCGCCCGGAGGGCACTGGTTAATCGGGGCTGCTGCCTGGGCAATAGCCTGGGCATAGCTCGAGCAATCGGGGTAGCCGCAGCGCGTGCACTGGGTTTGAGGTAACACCGCCAGAATACGGGCCGCGAGCGACTCCATTACTTCTTGCGAGTGACCTTCTTCACAGCAGCAGGCGCACGCGGTTTTGCAGCAGCAGCCGTCGTGGCTTTCACTGGATTGGACACAACCTTTGCGGCCGATGACTCTGCATAGTGGTGCGAGGCAATGAAGGCTTGCAACTCGGGGTACACCACCTCGCGCCAGCGGCGACCAGCGAAGATGCCGTAATGGCCTGCACCTTCAACAATCAGGTGTTTTTGCTCTGAATCTACAACGCCACCGCAGATTTTGTGCAATGCCTCGGTTTGACCCAAACCGGAAATGTCATCCAATTCACCTTCGACGGAGAACAAGGCTGTGGTCTTGATGTCCTCTGGACGAACGCGTTCGATTTTGCCGTCCACTCCTTTGATGTCCCAATCGCCATTGACCAGATTAAATTCCTGAAACACAACTTTGATGGTTTCAAGGTAGTAGTACGCATCCATGTCCAGTACGGCGTTGTAGTCGTCGTAAAACTTGCGGTGGGCTTCCGTGCTTTCGTCGTCACCTTTGATCAGGTCTTTGAAATAATCGTAATGGCTTTTCGCATGGTTGCGGGGATTCATGGCCACAAACCCGGTGTGCTGCAGAAAACCAGGGTAGACGCGGCGACCGGCACCGGCGAAATTCGATGGTACCCGATAGATCACATTGTTCTCAAACCACTCAATACCTTTGGTGGTTGCCAAATTGTTGACGGATGTGGGTGATTTGCGGGCGTCCAGCGGGCCACCCATCATGGTCATGGTGGTGGGCGTGACCTCACCCCGGCTGGCCATCAAAGAGACGGCCGCCAAAACGGGCACAGTGGGCTGGCACACGCTGAGAACGTGGCAGTTGCCGTAAATACCTTGCAGGTGACGAATGAACTCCTGCACATAATTCACATAGTCATCCAGGTGAAACTCGCCTTCGGACAACGGAACCAGTCGTGCGTTTTTCCAGTCAGTGATGTAGACTTTGTGGTCTTTCAGCATGGACTTAACCGTGTCACGCAGCAAAGTGGCGTAATGGCCGGAAAGGGGCGCCACGATCAAAACAGCGGGTTGACCCTTTAGCTTTTCCAGCGTTTGGGTGTCGTCCGTGAAACGTTTGAACCGGCGAAGCTCACAAAAAGGTTTGTCGATTTCGACCCGCTCGTGGATGGCGACTTCCACATCGCCGGCCAATACAGTGCGCAGCCCAAATTCTGGCTTCTCGTAGTCTTTACCCAGGCGGTGCATGAGGTCGTAACCCGCTGATATCCTCTGGGCGAAAGGGCTTTGCCCCATTGCTGTTTGAGGATTGCGGAAAAGTTTGGCCGCCGACTGGGCCATATCTGTGAACGGCTCCATCAGGGAACGTTGGGTTTCGTAGAGTTGGTAGAGCACGATAGGTTCACTTTCAGAAAATGTTGCAGTGCAATATAACAGTTTAGAGGCAACTTTGTGTCAGAAGATTGCGCCGAGGACTCAGCTTGCTGTCAGGTTTCGAGATTAACTATTCGTGGCCATGAATCCAATTGCTTGAAAAATTTAGCTGATTCGGCAAAGCACTGCGAGCTCACATTATTGCAAACGGAGTAGTTATTGCGTGAATCGGTCTTGATGTTGCTCAATGCGAACTGCGCTTTTGTTGTCGTGCCGCCAATATTGACGCGAGGTGACTGAGCGCCCGATAGGCGTCGCCACTCGGTTCGTCCCAATGTGAGACTGCCTCTCCTTGTCGCTGAACCAAGGCAAGGTCGCCTCGGGCAGCCGGCCCCGTCAGTGCGCCTGCGGGCCCCAGAGAAAGGATGTTCGCAACAGCGTTGTGCAGTAGTTTTTCTCTGACCTGCAGGGCGATGGCGTCGGGCATGCCGCTGTCTAGCCACAATTGATCAGCGGTGGCTTGCAAGACCGGTAAAAAATTGGTCGCAAACACGGCGGCTGCGTGATACAGCAACTTGTTTTTAGCCAGCAGGGGGAAGCAATGCCCCTTGATTTGCTGAAAGGCCTCCGATAACACCCCCAATGCCTGGGGATCGCCTTCCAAAGCGCAGGGCGTGTCCACAAATTGAATCATTGCGTCTTTAGCGTTGGCGAAACTTAGCAGGCAGTGGGCGCTGGCCACTTTCCAGCCCTGCTGTTTCAGGCCGGCTAACTCCTCAGACGAAAGTGCGCCACTACAGTGAAACGCAAGGCTCGCAGGATGTGCCGGAGTCACTTGGCTCAAAGCTATTGCAACGCCTGATATCTCTCGATCCGGCACCGCCAACATCCAGAGGTCGGCGGGGCGCATATCCGCAAGTGAACCAGTGGCCCGACCCGCGCCGATAAAGTCAACTGCATGTTGAGCCGACGCAAGCCCGCGCGTCAGCACATCTTGAACCTCAAACGTGCCTTGGTCTTGCCACAAACGCGCCAGCGTTGAACCAACCCGACCGCTACCGATGAGGTTGATTTTTTTCATACGTGTGAGAATTAATGGTGCTATTGATGATGCAGCGCCTTACGCTTGCTGCAAGCGCGTATGGGGTCTATTTCATCATCGGAAAATCGTAAACTAGATGACTTTGGCAATGGCGGCGCAAACATAGTCAATGTTCTTGCTGTTGAGTGCGGCCACGCACATGCGGCCAGTGTCAGTTCCATACACTCCAAACTCAGAGCGCAGGCGAACCATTTGGTCTTTGGAGAGACCGGAGTAGCTGAACATGCCAATCTGGGTGGTGATGAAGCTCATGTCCTGTTGAACACCGGCAGCCTTGAGTCCGTCCACCAGCTTTTGGCGCATGGCTTTGATGCGAACGCGCATCTCGCCCAACTCTTTTTCCCACAGGGCGCGCAGTTCTGGGTTGCCCAAAACGGCAGCCACAATGGCGCCGCCGTGAATCGGTGGGTTGGAGTAGTTGGTCCGGATCGCAATCTTCAACTGGCTCAAAACGCGTCCTGCCTCTTCCTTGCTGGCGCAAACCACCGACAACGCGCCAACACGCTCGCCATACAAGCTGAAGCTCTTGCTGAACGAGGTGGAGACAAAAAAGTCCAGTCCTGCGGCCACAAACTTGCCGATGACCGCGCCGTCTTCGGCAATGCCATGTCCAAACCCCTGGTAGGCCATGTCCAGAAAGGGCACAAGATTTTTGGCTGTGATCGCTGCAATCACCTGATCCCACTGGGCCGCTGTGATGTCATAGCCCGTTGGGTTATGACAGCAGGCATGCAGCAAGATGATGGTGCCGGGAGCCGCAGCGTTCAAATCGGCCAGCATGCCGTCAAAGTCAACGCCGCGTGTTTCGGCGTCGTAATAGCGGTAGCTGTCCACCGTGAAGCCGGCGTTGGTGAAGAGGGCGCGGTGGTTTTCCCAGCTTGGGTCCGAGATCAGAACGGTTGCATCGGGGTTGAGCTTCTTCAAAAAATCCGCGCCAACTTTCAAACCGCCAGTGCCACCGATGCCTTGAACTGTGGCAACACGGCCCGTGGTGACGGGTTCACTCTCAGCGCCAAACACCAGCGATTTAACAGCGGCGTCGTATGCGGCGATGCCGTCAATGGGCAAGTAACCACGCGCGGTTGGCTTTTCCATCATGGTTTTCTCGGCGGCCTGGACGCATTGCAGCAACGGAAGTTTGCCGCTGTCATCGAAATAAACGCCTACGCCAAGGTTGACTTTGGCTGGGTTGGTGTCCGCATTGAACTGTTCATTCAAGCCCAAAATTGGGTCGCGAGGGGCCATTTCGACGGCAGAAAAAAGTGACATGAGAGAGTCCTGTGAAAAGAAGTCAGAGAGAAACGAGAATAGGGGGCTGGGTCTAGATGCGGAATATTTTAGTAGCTTCGACCCGGGTTTAAATCGTCAGGTTATGCCAATGCTCACTGAAAACATGCCAATTCCGGCGCCGGCTGATGATGCGCCGCCAACACCCGAGGGCACGTTCGTGCACTTTGCGGATTCTCCGTTTGAGCTATTTCAGCCCTATCCTCCAGCGGGAGATCAGCCTGAAGCCATCGAGCAGCTGGTTGACGGGATCAATGACGGAGAGGTGTTTCAGACGTTATTGGGCGTCACGGGGTCCGGCAAGACCTTCACCATGGCCAATGTGATTGCCCGCTTGGGGCGGCCCGCGATCGTTTTCGCCCCCAACAAAACCTTGGCCGCGCAGTTGTACAGCGAGTTTCGTGAGTTTTTCCCAAAGAACGCGGTGGAATACTTTGTCAGCTACTACGACTACTACCAACCTGAAGCCTATGTGCCGCAGCGCGATTTGTTCATCGAAAAGGATTCGGCGATCAATGAGCACATCGAGCAGATGCGCTTGAGTTGCACCAAAAGTTTGTTGGAGCGGCGGGATGTTGTTATCGTCGCCACCGTGTCGGCGATCTACGGTATTGGTCAGCCAGAGGCCTATCACCAGATGGTGATGACTTTGCGGGCAGGTGACAAAATGGGTCAGAGGGACATGATTGCCCAGCTGGTTCGAATGCAATATCAGCGCAATGACATTGACTTCTCGCGAGGCGCGTTCCGTGTTCGGGGCGACACGATTGACGTGTTTCCGGCTGAACACAGTGAAATGGCGGTCCGAATCGAGCTGTTTGATGACGAAATTGAGTCCCTGCAGCTCTTTGACCCCCTGACGGGGCGCATTCGCCAGAAGATTCCCCGGTTTACGGTCTACCCCAGCAGTCATTACGTAACGCCCCGTGCGCAGGTGTTGGCGGCTGTGGAGACCATCAAGGTGGAGCTCTCGGATCGGGTCAAGGAGTTTGTCAGCCAGGGAAAGCTCGTTGAGGCCCAGCGCCTGGAGCAGCGCACCCGGTTTGACCTTGAAATGCTCAGCGAGGTAGGGCACTGCAAAGGCATTGAGAATTATTCGCGCCATCTCAGTGGCGCTCCGCCGGGTGCGCCACCCGCCACATTGACGGACTATTTGCCCAACGATGCCCTGATGTTTCTGGACGAGAGCCATGTGCTGATTGGGCAGTTTGGCGGCATGTACAACGGCGACCGCTCCCGAAAGACGACCTTGGTGGAGTATGGATTTCGTCTGCCCAGCGCACTGGACAACCGCCCGCTGAAGTTCGAAGAGTTTGAAACCAAGATGCGCCAGGCCGTTTTTGTGTCCGCCACGCCAGCCCAATGGGAAAAAGACCATACGGGCAAGGTCGTTGAGCAGTTGGTACGCCCCACTGGTTTGGTCGACCCGCAGGTGGAAGTGCGACCAGCCACCAGCCAAGTTGACGATGTACTGCAAGAAATTCGAATTCGGGTTGAAAAGAGCGAGCGCGTTCTCATCACGACGCTGACCAAGCGGATGGCCGAGCAGTTGACCGACTACCTGAGCGACAACGGCGTGAAGGTTCGTTACCTCCACAGCGACATCGATACGGTCGAGCGCGTTGAGATTTTGCGGGACCTGCGTTTGGGCACCTTTGATGTTTTGGTTGGAATCAATTTGCTCCGAGAAGGACTGGATATTCCAGAGGTTTCCCTCGTGGCAATTTTGGACGCCGATAAAGAGGGGTTTTTGCGGTCAGAGCGATCTTTAATCCAAACCATCGGTCGGGCAGCCCGCAATATGCATGGCCGCGCCATTTTGTACGCCGATAAAATCACGGACTCAATGCAGAGAGCCATTGGCGAGACTGAGCGGCGTCGACTCAAGCAGTTAGCGCACAACGAGTCCCATGGCATCACGCCTCGCAGCATCGTTAAACAGGTCAGGGACTTGATTGACGGTGTTTACAGCGAGAAAGCCGGAAAAGAAGCCGAAAAGCTGGAGCGCGATGCACTGCAGAGAGCCCAGGTGGAAGACATGAGCGAGAAAGATATTTCCCGCGAGATCAAACGCTTGGAGAAGTTGATGCTGGAGCACGCCCGCAACCTTGAGTTTGAAAAAGCGGCACGGGTGCGGGATCAACTGGGCATTTTGAAGACGCAAGCCTTTGGCGCCTCGGGTAGTAATTTCCAGCCATAACCCTGATTTGGTTGGTAAAGGTCAGAAGGTGACTGGTGAGTCTAGGTACCCGAGTAATTTGATCGGATTCTTGCTATAATTAGCCAAACCCGTCTAAAGCGGGTTTATGCAAGTCCAGTGGCGCAACTAAACAGAGGCAATGTTACGCGCAGACCGGATGGTGTTGCAGTTGATCAACCAATTCCAAGGAGTTTGCCATGCGTCTTACTACCAAAGGCCGTTTTGCGGTCACAGCGATGATTGATTTGGGTTTGCGTCAAAGTGGCGGCCCGGTCACTCTGGCGGCCATTAGCCAGCGTCAGCAAATTTCGCTGTCCTATCTTGAGCAGTTGTTTGGCAAGTTGCGTCGTCACGAGCTAGTGGAGTCCACTCGTGGTCCCGGCGGCGGCTACACCTTGGCCAGAAAGCCTTCCGAGATCACAGTCGCTGACATCATCGTTTCTGTGGACGAGCCCATCGATGCCACTCAATGTGGAGGGAAAGAAAATTGTTTGGGCGAAGGTGCTCGATGTATGACCCATGATTTGTGGGCGTCCCTGAATACCAAAATGGTTGAGTTTTTGGCCTCGGTGACTTTGCAAAAATTGGTGGATGAGCAATTGGCAAAAGGGTTGCAGATCGAAGAAGGGCCATCGCTCAAGCGTGCCATCTCAAGCATGCCTGTGGTGAAGCCCGTACGGTTGAATGTGCCGAACTCGGTTTTTGCCCTTGGGAATGCATTTTCCAAGTCGTGAATTGACCATTGATATTTTAATAAACACAGCAGTAGTGAGTTAGCTATGGATACAACACCGCATTTCCCCATTTACATGGATTACAGCGCCACCAACCCTTGTGATGAACGAGTGGTGGACGCCATGGTTCCGTGGTTGCGCCAACACTTTGGTAATCCCGCGTCGCGTAGTCACGCCTGGGGTTGGGAGGCTGAGGCCGCTGTTGAGAAAGCGCGCGAGAACGTTGCAGCACTGATTGGCGCCGACCCGCGCGAAATCGTGTGGACCTCGGGTGCGACAGAGTCAAACAACCTGGCCCTTAAAGGCGCGGCAAACTTCTACAAGACCAAAGGTAAGCACATCATCACGGTCAAGACCGAGCACAAAGCGGTCTTGGACACCTGTCGTGAGTTGGAGCGTCAGGGTTTTGAGGTGACTTATCTGGATGTGAAAGAAGATGGGTTGCTGGATTTGGAAGTCTTCAAGGCAGCAATTCGCCCCGACACCATTTTGGCCAGCGTCATGTTTGTCAACAATGAAATTGGAGTCATTCAGGATATTGCCGCCATCGGTGCAGTTTGCCGCGAAAAAGGGGTGATATTCCATGTTGATGCAGCCCAGGCGACCGGCCGAGTAGATGTCGACCTGAACAAGTTGCCTGTCGATTTGATGAGCCTAACCGCGCACAAAACCTACGGCCCCAAGGGCATAGGGGCTTTGTTTGTGCGTCGCAAGCCGCGAATTCGTATTGAAGCCCAGATGCATGGCGGTGGCCATGAGCGCGGTATGCGCTCAGGCACGCTGCCCACGCACCAAATCGTGGGCATGGGCGAGGCCTACCGCATTGCAAAAGAAGAAATGGCCGCTGAGAATGTCCGTATTCTCGCTTTGCATGACCGCATGTTAGCGGGCCTCAAAGACGTGGAGCAGGTATTCATCAATGGCCACGTTGATCAACGGGTGCCACACAACCTGAACATGAGTTTTAACTATGTGGAAGGCGAGTCCTTGATCATGGGTATCAAGGGTCTGGCTGTTTCCAGCGGCTCGGCGTGCACTTCCGCCAGCCTTGAACCTAGCTATGTACTGCGTGCCTTGGGCCGCAGCGATGAGTTGGCGCACAGCAGTCTGCGCATGACGATTGGGCGATACACCACAGAAGCCGAGATCGACTATGCGGTGGAGACCATCAAGCTCAATGTGGCCAAGCTGCGTGATTTGAGCCCTTTGTGGGACATGTACAAAGAGGGTATCGACATCAGCACCATTCAGTGGGCTGCCCACTAAACCAAAAGAGGTAAATAAAATGGCATATTCAGAAAAAGTCGTTGACCACTACGAAAACCCCCGCAACGTCGGTTCTTTCGACAAGAGTGACGAGTCTGTAGGTACCGGCATGGTCGGTGCCCCCGCCTGTGGTGACGTGATGAAACTGCAGATTCGAGTGAATCCTGTGACGGGTGTGATCGAGGATGCTCGATTCAAAACCTACGGTTGTGGTTCAGCTATCGCTTCGTCTTCGCTCGTTACTGAGTGGGTGAAGGGCAAGACACTGGATCAGGCTGCAGCGTTGAAGAACAGCGAGATTGCTGAGGAACTGGCCCTGCCACCTGTGAAGATTCATTGCTCAATCCTGGCTGAAGACGCCATCAAAGCCGCAGTGAACGACTACCGTCAAAAGCACGGCGTAGCCCAGACCAATTGATATGGCTGTTACCCTGACTGAGGCTGCCGCCCGGCACGTTAATCGATACCTTGCCAAACGTGGCAAGGGTGTCGGTGTGCGTCTGGGTGTCAAAACAACGGGTTGCTCGGGTCTGGCGTACAAGATTGAATACGTGGACGAAGTGGCCCCGGAGGACATTGTTTTTGAAGGTCACGGAGTGAAAATTCTGGTTGAGCCCAAGAGTTTTGCCTACCTTGATGGAACCGAGTTGGACTTCGTTCGCGAAGGCCTCAACGAGGGATTCAAGTTCAACAATCCCCGCGAACGGGATCGTTGCGGTTGTGGTGAATCCTTTCGAGTGTGAATCTCCAAACCAATGATTTCAAGCTCTTCGGTCTTGCCCTTACCTTTTCGCAAGACCGTGAGGGCATTGATGCACGCTGGAAGGAGCTGCAAAAGGAAGCACACCCGGATAAATTTTCAACCCAGGGCGCGGCCGCACAGCGAATCGCCATGCAATGGTCAGTTCGAATCAACGAGGCTTATCAGCGACTGAAGGATCCTCTGAAACGTGCGGCCTATTTGTGCGAGTTGAACGGTGTACTCATCAACGCTGAAAACAACACGGCAATGCCCACGCCATTTCTGATGCAGCAAATGGAATGGCGAGAGTCGTTGGAAGATGCGACCAGCGTATCTGATCTGGAGCAGCTGGACCAAGAGGTGTCTGCTGCGCGTCGGCTCATGCTTGAGCATTGCGGCCAGTTGCTTGACTCAACGCATGATTATCAGGAGGCGGCTCAACAGGTGAGGGCACTGATGTTCATTGAGCGCTTCGCCAGTGATGTGGAAAACCGTATCGACCGTATAGACGTCGGCTAACTGGGACAATGGATTCTTGAATCCGAACAAATAAGACATGGCGCTTTTACAAATATCTGAACCTGGCCAATCCCTGAACCCGCATGAGCGGCGTATTGCGGTTGGCATTGACTTGGGCACAACTCATTCTTTGGTCGCATCCGTGCGTCATGGCGTAGCGGAATGCCTGCCCGATGACAAAGGGCGGGTGATTCTTCCCTCCGTTGTTCGCTATCAGGATGGAGGCGCTCGTCAAATTGGATTCGACGCACAGGCTGCGTTGGCACAAGACCCTGAGAACACCATCGCGTCGGTGAAGCGATTTATGGGGCGGGGTTTGAAGGATGTTGCTAGTCCGGAAAAGTTGCCCTACCGCTTTGTCGATCATTCTGGCATGCTGGGATTGCAGACCATTCAGGGTGAAAAATCACCGGTTGAGGTCAGTGCCGATATTTTGGCAACGCTGCGTTACCGTGCCGAAGATACCTTCAACGATGATTTGTACGGGGCCGTAATCACGGTTCCTGCCTATTTTGACGATGCTCAACGCCAGGCGACGAAAGATGCTGCCCAATTGGCCGGGCTGAACGTTCTTCGTCTGATAAATGAGCCCACTGCCGCCGCTATTGCCTACGGGCTGGACAATGCGAGCGAGGGTGTTTACGCCATTTACGACCTCGGTGGCGGTACCTTTGACATCTCCATCTTGCGGCTGACACAAGGGGTCTTTGAAGTCGTGGCAACCGGAGGGGACTCCGCGCTGGGGGGCGACGACTACGATCACGCTCTAGTGGATTGGGTGATTGCGCAAAGTGGCTGCACGGCCCTGACTTCAGCTGACAAGGCGGCGCTGAAAGTTGCAGCCAGAGCCTGCAAGGAGGCCCTTTCCTCCCAAGATACTGTGACATTCAAGGCGCAACTGACCAACGCAGACTTGGCCGTGGATGTTGATGTTGCTAGGTTTGAGGCGGAAACTCTCATCTTGACCAAGCGTACCGTCACAGCGGCCCGCAAGGCCCTACGTGACGCCAAACTGACCGTCGACGACATTGAGGGCGTTGTCATGGTTGGTGGCTCAACTCGCATGCCTCAGATTCAAAAAGCGGTTGCAGAGTTCTTCGGCTGTGAGCCGCTAACCAACTTGAACCCAGACGAGGTTGTTGCGCTCGGTGCAGCGATTCAGGCCAATCAACTGGCGGGCAACAATACGGATGGTGATTTGTTGTTGCTGGACGTCATTCCGCTGTCTCTTGGAATCGAAACCATGGGTGGATTGGTTGAGCGTATTGTTCCCCGCAATGAAACGATTCCCACGGCGAAGGCTCAGGACTTCACCACCTACATTGACGGTCAAACGGCGCTAGCTCTGCATGTGGTCCAAGGCGAGCGAGATCTGGTGGCTGACTGCCGCAGTCTTGCGCGTTTTGAATTGCGTGGAATTCCACCGATGGCGGCTGGTGCAGCCCGGATTCGCGTGACCTTCACTGTCGACGCAGACGGTTTGTTGAGCGTCAATGCATTGGAGAAAATCAGCGGAGTGCAGGCTCGAATTGATGTCAAACCATCCTACGGATTGGGTGACGATCAGATCGCGGCCATGCTTCAGGACAGCTTCTCTACGGCAGAGGCGGACATGAAGTCACGAGCGCTGGTTGAAGCGCGTGTCGATAGCGATCGTATGGTCCTCGCCATTGAAAGCGCTCTGGCGGCAGATGGCGATTTGCTATCTCCATCCGAGCGCGCTGACATCGACCGGCTGATCGCTTCCTCGAAGGCGTCTCGCCCCTTGGACGACGCGGCGCAGATCGAAGCCGTGACTCAAGCTCTAGCCAAGGGCACGGAAGCTTTTGCGGCGGTTCGCATGAATCGAGGCATTCAAAAAGCATTGGCTGGCAAAAATATTGAATCCGTCTGACCCAGACAACACGACTTGAACAATGCCCATTATCAAAATATTGCCCCATCCCGAATACTGCCCCCAAGGTGCAGAAATCTCCGCGCCCGCAGGCACCTCTATTTGTGAGGCGATGCTCGACAACCACATCAACATTGAGCATGCTTGTGACATGAGTTGCGCCTGTACCACTTGTCACGTGGTTGTTCGCGAAGGCCTCTCTTCGTTGAACGAGTTGGATGAAAATGAAGAGGATCTGCTGGATCGCGCTTGGGGACTGGAGCCCAACTCTCGCTTGAGCTGTCAAGCATTTTTGGCCCATAAAGATGTCGTGGTGGAAATCCCCAAGTACTCCGTGAATCACGCCAAAGAAAATCACTGACCGATTCTGATCGACCGATTGAATTGTTTATGCGCCAAATTTTTCTTGATACAGAAACCACGGGCCTGTCTGCGGATGGTGGTGACCGGGTTATCGAAATTGGATGTGTGGAGATGATCAGCCGAAAGCTGACCGGCAACAACAAGCACTTCTACCTGAATCCAGGGCGCGAGAGCCACGAGGAAGCGCTTAAAGTTCATGGGATCACCAATGAATTTCTGAAAGATAAGCCCCAGTTTCCCGCGGTAGTTGATGAGCTGATGACTTATTTGGCAGGGGCCGAAATTGTTATTCACAACGCGGCCTTCGACGTCGGCTTTCTGAACAAGGAGTTGGAGCTGGTTGGACGACTCAAATTCAAGGAATTTGTTGCGAGTGTGACCGACACGTTGGTCATGGCCAAGGAGATGTATCCGGGCAAGCGCAATTCTCTGAACGCACTTTGCGAGCGACTGGAAGTCGACAATTCGGGTAGAGCGTTGCATGGCGCGTTGTTGGATGCCGAACTTTTGGCTGACGTCTACATCAATATGACCCGTGGCCAAGAGGCCTTGCTAATGGAGGTGGGGTCGAATGAGGTCGCCCGTGAGAATGTGATCGCCGTTGATTTGCGAGCCTTTGCTCCGCCTTTCCTGTCCGCCAATGAGCAAGAGAATTTGGCACACGAACAGGTTCTCACAGAAATTGATAAATCGAGTGGTGGGAAAACTTATTGGAGAGTTGGCTGTTGAAAATATGGCATAATTCAAGGCTTACCTGATAAGAATTCAGGGCGATTAGCTCAGGGGTAGAGCACTGCATTCACACTGCAGGGGTCGCAAGTTCGAAACTTGCATCGCCCACCAAATTTATTGGTTATAAATCAAGGACTTACGAGTGATCGCAAGTCCTTTTTTGTTGCCAATAAAGTTTTGAATTTAGGCTGAGGACACACTATAAGCACATCTCAAGAAGTCACTGATGAGACTTCTTGGTTGGTTCAGTTAAGGCTAACCCTCACATCCTCCCGCGTCTTGCCCCGGTACTTGTCCAGCTCGATACCCTTGAGCTCTGGCACTTTGGCATAGCTGACGCTGCCTTGCTTCCAGAACCTCGTCACCGACACTCCACCACCCGATTCCTTGGGGTGTTGCGCAAGCGCCACCAATGCCTCACGGGCCTTGGCCACCACGTCATCAGCCAGATCAGCGGCCAGCTTGGCGGCAGAGAAGGCGGTCGCAGCCGCAACCCAGTCCGCATCCTCCCGCTGCACCGTGTCTGCATCCGTCAATGGCGGTGGTGTATCCGTATCCAGGTAGATCTGGAATTGATCCCAACCATCCCGAATACGCTGCACCGCATGGTCAATGGGGGCGACTGGCCTGAGCAGGCCTTGGGTGCCATCAAATACATAGAGATGCGCCAGTGTTGCACCGGACACCATCATCTGATGCTGTATCTGCGCCGCGTAATGGTCAGGCACGTAGCCGGCCTTGACTTCACGCCACAGCGCGGAGTCTTGTCCCCGGTACGGACACTTGATCTCCACGATCAGGTCTCCCTCCAGGGTCATGCCATCCAGACTGGCTGAGTAGAGACCATCCTGCAGCACGAGCGGCTGCATGATGTTGCCCGTCTCGGCCTCGTAGGCCAATCGAGCCGCAGGCTCTAGGTCGGTGCCACGCTGCATCGCGACATTGGTCGGGTTTTGAGCCCGGCCTGTCTTGAGTAGCCACAGTTGGTACGGAGTGCACCATGGGCTGACGCCCAGAACGGCAGCGGTTTCGCTGGCATTGCGCATGGTGCGCCGGTAATCCAGCCAGGCCTGGCTGCCTTGGGTCAGTTGAATGATCTTCATGCGACTCTCCTTTTTTCCAATGAACGAACGACCCGGCTGAACTCAGCGCTGGGCAAGTCCTTGAGCGATGCAACGCCAAAGTGCTCCAGCAGGCGATTCAGGTCCGTGCCGGTCTCGATCACGAGTTTGTGAATGTTGGCCTGTTGGGGGCCTGAGATCGTCGGCCCTGTGCGTTTGGCATCCGCGCGAGTGACTGGTGCCGGATCATTGGCTGCATCGGCTACTGGTTGCGGCAGGTCTTCGCCGGCATAGATGTACAAGCCCAAGCCATGCAGTGCAATGGCCTTGACCAGGCAGCGCTGTAGGCTGGAATTGATCTCGAACGAATTGGGTGCCAGTAGGGGGCGGTTGCGCCCATCCAGACAGGGGTGAATCTGGCTCAGCGTGACGCCTTGCACCGTCACGGCCACTTCAACGAACACGCCAGCGTCTGTGACCAGGTAGGGCAGCCCGTCAAAGCGACGCACCTCCCAGGTGGCCGTGGGATCAGCCAGGCGCAGTTGGGCCACGGCAATTGGCCAACTGAGGTAACTAAAGCCACCTTTCTTCTCGACATGCGCCGAGACGTTGATGGCATTGAGAGTGGCAAAGTAATTGCCCGTGTTGATGTTCATGATGATCTCCAGTCAGATAAGGGGAAAGAAAGAGCGCCAGCCAAGAATTCATGGCTGGCGCGGGGTGGGGCCAGATAAGGCATGCCCGCTGTGCCTGCGATGTTGTCAGTTTTTTGCCCACACAATGTCGCCAACTAGGCTTGTTCTTAGGGAAACGCAGACACCCCGCATGGCCATGCCGGGTGCTGATTTGGTTTAAGCCAGGGCCGTTGCCGACTTGGCTTGTGGGTTGGGCTCGGTGGCTTGGGCTGGCAGCAGAAAGTCAGCTGCCTTTTGTGCCAGTGAGGCCGCCCTAAAGATCAAACGCTTGTCACTGCTCAGGGCGGTGAGCCAGCTGGCGATGTAACTCGCATGCTGCAACTCACCCGGTAGCCCGCAATGACTGCTCAGGAACGCAGAACCCATCTCGGCCACCAGCTCCTCAAAGGCATAGGCTTCGATGTGCTGACGCCCCGATAGAACCCGGTTGCAACGAGTCGGGTGACCCGTCCAATGGCTGAGCTCATGCAGGGCCGTAGCGTAATAGCTACTGGCTTGGGGGAACTGAGCGGGGAGTGGCAACTGAATCACGTCGTCGCCCGGACGGTAAAACGCCCGGTCACCCCCGTGACGGATGACCGCCCCTGATCGCGCCATTAGCGTTTCAGCGGCGTCAATGGGGCTCCAATCCTCCGGCGGTGCCGGTACGGCAGTCAGTGCCTCCGGCAGACCATCGACCTGAGCGGCGTTGAAAACGGTGAAGCTGCGCAGCAGCGGGATCACCTTGCGGGCGGGGGTGTCGTTGGCAGCGCGTGGGGTGCCATCGCACTCCAGCATCTTGAAGAACACGATGGGGCTGCCCGTCTCGCCACGGCGGACACAGGCACCCAGAGCGCGAGCTTGCTGAAAGGTCAGCCAGCGGTTCAGGGCATAGCCCTGAGTCATGGTCTGCACATTGAGTAGCAGCGTGTTGATGCCACGGTACTGGCGCCCGGTGCTCAGATTGGCTGGCAGCAGGCTTCCCTGCACCTGATTCCAGGGGCAAACCCAAGGTGGTGTGCCCGCTTCTAGGGCGGTAATGATGGCGTCCGTGACGGACTGATAAAGGTCGATAGTCGATTTCATGACAAAGCTCCAGACGTAAAAAAGCCCCTGATGGACGAGCCAGGCAGGGGCGGAGTTGAATGACGAAGAACTGAAGGGGCAGGGTGGTTGAACCACTGAGGCAGAAAGCCAGCCCCAGCCCCGGTCAACTGAGGGTTGACGGGTCAAATTGGGCAGGCGTGTGCCTTTGCGCTTGAAGACCAAGCCAGAACCCTGGACAGGGTGGCACGGCCGTACCGCGCCAGCCCCAGGGCCACTTGCTCGCCGGTGATGCCAATGGCATCCGCCAACGTCGAGGCGGCCTGAACGGCCACATCGAGCTTTTGGTTGGACAAAAACAGCGTCACCGCAGGGTGAATGACATGCTGACTAAGCGCCAGCGCCACGATGACGGCCAGCAGCCACAGAAGAAAGGACAGAAACAGTCCCAGGGCGGCATATTCAATCAGCCAGACGCAGGCAGCAGCCACGGCAAAGCCGGCGGCGAAGTCGCCGCTGAGAGCGGCGATGGTGCGAATGAGGGTATTGCGACGTGAAGTAGACATGGATAACTCCAATAAATGAGGGGAGGGGGGATTGAGGCTGTCAAGCAGCTAATCGGTGGGGCACAGGGCAGGTGCTTACACCTTGAGCCTGATGAGACCTGGGTAGTACAGATCGCCCTTGATGTGCCCAAAAGCACGCTTCGCCAGGCTGGTGCCCACGGAAGTGAGCAAACCGGCAAAGGTGGCGGCCATGACGCCAGAGAAGGTGCCGAAGTGAACAACCAGCACGATCAGGGTGACGGCCACGTCGAGGACGACGTCGTAGTTCAGCCAGCGCAGCATGGTGCGCCGAGGCAGCTTGATGAAGATGAAGACAAGACCGAGGAAGATGGCAAAGCCGGTGATAAACATGAGGGAGCTCCTGAGTGACGGATCAAGGTGAATCCACAAAGCTCAAGCAGGACGACGACCTCGGTCGTCGTGGCTGTTGGGCTTCATGGGTTGGCGTCTTCAAGAACTGAAGACGAACACGGTGACCGATGCAGGCGCTGTACTCAGCGGCTGCCGGGAGTTCAGGGCCTAGGGTCCCCTCTGGCCGGGGCAGGGAAACGGAATCCGAAGTGGCAGGGCTTTATTTGACCCGGGGGACAGGGGACCCGTGCCCCCGGATGAGGCGGTTTTCTAAAAAAATCCCTAAAAATTTTTTCAGAAAAATTTCCGTTGCAATGTGAACTCCTTGCGCCTCTAAGACATCACCTCATCCTTGGAAAACGTGTGTATTGAAGGCCAACCATGTCACATAGCCAACCGTTTCAACGGGGTCCTTACTCTCCCGCTAAACAAATCAATAAATTTCTTCGGTGCTGTGTCGTGACCATTTGAACGGTGAGTTGCAAGATGCCGATGTGCCACTTTTGGCACGTCAAATCTTGAAAGATCCATATGAAAGCCAACATTTCCAGCACGCCCACACCCGCAACACCAAAGTCTCCGATGAGACCCACAGCAGCAGGTAGGATTCAAGGCGCCCAAGCTCGGGCCAATGGCGGCGGCGTTGCTAAAGGCAGCTTTGCGGCACGCGCACAAAGTGCTGCAACCAAAGGCGGCAAACGCTAATACAGGGAGTAGGCGGGCTTTTCAGCCCGCCTTTAAGGAAATACACCAATGACAAAGACCATCATCCCCAAATTAGGCGCACTGCTACGAACGGCGATTACGCGCGCTGGATATCGCGGATTCATTGCAACACTTGGCCTAGACAAAGACCTTGATGACATAGCAACCGAGGCAAGGCCCTCGTCAACAGCTGATTTGATGCTGGGAATCGAAAGCGCCTGCAGCAAACAACTCGGCATTGAATGCGGAGGAAAATGGGCGCAGTTCTTCACAGTGGCTTGGTCGTATAGCAAAAATACGATTCAGCATTTGAGTTGCGGCGTAGACACCAGTCCGATGGCGAATGAGCAAGGGCAAGAAGGAATCGTTCGTTCTTGCGTTATTCCTATGCTTTCGGAACTGCTGTTGTCTGCAAGGTCGCAGCAGACAGGTCCTATTGATGACCAATGGTGGGATAAGCCATTTGCCAGTTGGATTCAATGGGCAGCCGTCAAAGCAAATATCAGCACCGAACTCATTCTGGCGAACTTGGGCAACCACTTCGAGGTTGACCCTCGGTCAGTTGAGCGATGGATGGCGGGTGATCCCACGGGCGGGTTACGCTGGCCTTACCGGGCTGCGGTGGAGGAGGCGCTCGGCAAAAATGCGTCTGAACGCCTTAAGGGAGGCGGAATCGATCAACTGTGCGGCTGGTTGGTTGTGACGGTTGGATTTCAGTCATTGCCATCTGAGCTTCGCGATCGCATACGCCGCGACTTTAAATTGCGATCACAACAACCGTGGTCGTTGGAGCAAACGATTCTCATGCTTAACAAGCATGGCTTCGTTCAAGGGGATCGTCCAATACGCTCAGAAGCCGTCCCGCTCCTTCAGAAGATTGAGTCTCTTTTTTCGATTCGGCCACAGAATAAGGTTGAGATCCAGAAAAGCTTGAGTGAGTTTCAAGTGCTGATTGAACAGGAAACCTCCTTTTGGCAGCGCCCTTACCAATACATGCATCACTGGTTCTCCGCGCGCCTGGCAGGTATTGCCGGCCAAGAGGCTGAAGCACTAAGACTTTACGATGCCGCCCTAACCGGTGTTTGGTGGTATGGCGGCGCCAATCAGCACCCGATCGTCAACGAAGCAATGGTGTACGCCGTCGGTGTTGGGGCAAAAGTAATTGCCGAAAGCTATTGGGACAAGACATTTCTGTTGGGGTTGAACAAATGGCCCAAGCGCCCGCTGGATGAGCAGGAAATGAGACGTATCTCGTTTGGTTTCGAGAAGATGTTTTCCCCGCAAAAGGCCAAAGCAAGAATCCCCCCAAAATTCAGAGTAATTTTGACGGAAGGCGAATTCGAGAACAGCCCTCAAGCACTGACCAAGCCCAACAGTAAGGTCAAACATGCCGAGGGACGGATTAGATGCACGCCGTTGATGGAAGCGATTCGCGATGGCACTCTGCGTGATGTTCAGCAGCTTTTAGAAGCTGGCGGTGACCCCAATGATTACATCAAGGAGTCTGGCGAAGGGCCACTCTCATACGCGATGCGTCGCGCCTGCGATCGCAAAGACCCTCTCATCATGACGCACTTGTTAAGCCTTGACCTGTTGCCAGAAACGGTCAATCGACAAGCGTCCACAAAGCGGGAAACCCCTCTGAAGATAGCCATTGAGATGGCGGACGCCACAGCAGTTGAACGGCTAATTGAGTTAGATGCAGATGTTGAAGCGAGGTGCGACCACCAACCTTCGGCCCTGTGCTACGCCATGCTGCTTTTGCATGGAAGCCTTTTCCCGGAGGACCCGACTCAGATACAGGCCTATTTGGCGGGCAAGGGGCGCGCCGATGTCTATGACGCGAAGGATGGTGCCGTGCTGGACATCGACCTGGCTGCGCGACGCCAACCATTTCTGGCAAAGTTGCATTCGGCCCCACATTATTTGGACATCTTCAATGCAATCAAAAGATATTTCATTCGCCCCCCCGACGATTGCCGCAAAGTCATCCATGCCCTGCTTCGCTGTGGAGCAAATGCAAACCGCAGGTACAAAGTCGAAACGCATCACATTGCCGAATGGACGCCAACGCTGTTCGCGGCCCAAGTCGGCGACCTTAGTATTTTCGAGGCGTTAATTGAAAACGGGGGAAATCCCGACCTCACGTTGATGCAGTCGTCCTCACTCGAACGGCAGGACGCATTGTGGGTAGCCATCGCGCATGGCCGGCACGCCATTGTGGATTTTCTAACAAAGCGACGACAACGATCTCCGCGCTGAGTTCTGGAACGTCAGCGCACTTTTCAAAAAATGCCTTCGGTTGCATGTCGGGACAATGCCGCTCCAAAGTTGGATCCTCAGAAGCTGGATTCAACTTGGGATTTGAAATGCGCTACTGCCACGACAAAGAAATCAATCAACTGGTGGCCGGGATGGTTCGTCAGGGATGGAAATTTACCAAAGGACGGCATGGAAAGTTGCGTAAGCCGGATGGATTTGGCTTCGTTACCATACCGAACACCCCGAGTGACTATCGGGCGATCCTGAATCTGAAACGTGACATTCGACGGCAGTTGAGTACGCGTTAATTTGTATACCCCACTTGGTCAGTCTTAGCGTGGAGTTTTTAGCTGCCGCTTTGGAGAGTGCCATTCAGGCTGGGTTGGATCCCAATGGCCCGACTTGTTGCGGATGTGCAGGACGCGCCCATGGCGGCCAAAACGCCGCTACCCCCCGGCGTCAATTCCGGGGACTCTTATATGGAGACTAAGCGACTCAAGGCGCTGTCGGTGCAGCCTTCGGATTTGGCAATCTGGAAGCGCTGACCGAAGCGCAGCATGAGCACGCTGAGCTGACGCGGTCCGTGTATATATAGGTCGAGTGACGCCAGACGAGATTTTTTCACTTCTCTGTTTATGAAGTGCATTCCGGAAAATCGGCCACCACAGCTTCGACTTCTTCGAGTTCTTCTATCCGGCGCAGATAGCTGTGTTTGATGATCAAGCGGCGGGCGTCACGCAGATCGTCTTCCGGGCCTCGTTGATTACCGTTCGCAACGTCATTCCATGGGTAGTCTGTTGCGTGAAGGAACAGCTTGGCGCGGTGCAGGTGAATGTCGGCCAAAAACAGGGGCATGGGGCCCCTTTCTGCAATCTCCCATGCTTCGTCTAGGTCAGCTTTCGCGCTTTCGAGCCCAATGGTGTGGCCTAGTATGCAGCGCACCCAGGCTCGTGTAATTAGGCCGTAGGGGAGGTATACGATGTCACCTGCGATGCGCAAGTCGTCTACCGCCGAGCTAATTTCAGTTGAAATGCTTTTCAATTCGTCGAATGAACCCCGCAGCGCGTCTTTTGTCGTAGCCGCCAGAATTGCCGTGTAAAGCGCTGCACGACCCAAAGTGAGTTTATTCAGCGCGATGCTTAGAAATGCCATGTGTGGATCATTCTGCAACCAACGGAGCGTCTCGGCGGCTCGCCGCGCGACTCCGTCAGGCACCATTTCGTGGATTTTGTCCTCACCTTGCTTCAGGTAGATCCGCCATGCTGAGCGCTCTGCCCCAGTCAACAATAGATCGCAGAATCGGAATCCTTGTACTGAATACAAAAACGGAAAGGTCGGTTGGCATTTGGTTTGTAGCGCTTCCGCGTCACGAAAGCGCTTCTCAGCCTCGGAGCGACGGCCAGCCTGATGTAGGACGTCACCCACCTTCGCGAGCGCTACGACAATCCTGAACGGTTCTCCGCTGCGGTGGGCATAGGTCACCGACAGTTCTGCATTCTCAATTGCGGAGTCCGTGCTTCCCAATGTCAACTCTAACTCGCTTAGGTTGCTGGCGCTAATGGAACTTTGGGCCCAGTCACTTTTTTCAACGCGCATGCTTAGAGCAGATTGTGACGGTTGGACTGCCTCGGTCAGCCGACCCAATGCTCGCAAAGTGTATGCAGCTACGGCCATTACCCACGCACGGTCGCTTTCGCTGAGTGCGTGCGAGACATCGGTCCACTGCACGTCGAAGAAGCAGGCGAGAGCGCCCATGTTAAAACCGAAAGCGCCAAGTCTCCTCGTACTGTATTCCTCCTGAGACCGTTGAATTCGACCGCGAAAGATGCGAACGCATGCATCCTGCTCTGCCCCCGCCTGACAACCGTGAGACACAGCTTGGTAAAGCGGCTGTAGATCTTCCAGCGTAGGCGTTTTTCCCTCCTTTGTAGTCGAACATAGGTGTTCATAAAGCCGCGCATGCGCGGCGCGCCAAGCGGTCGGCTGCGTTGCTTCGAGTTGCTTGGCAAAGTATTCTCGTAGCAATGGGTGGGCGTCAAGCGAAATCAGGTTGCCGCCAGCATCTTGGTTCACTGTGAGTAAGTTTGCGGACTCCAACCGGGCGAAGACCATGTGCCGTTGGGCCACGGTGAGCGCGGCGAGGGGCTCGATCAAGTTCGGAATAACAGGCGTTTTCAGTAACGCGGCCAAGCAGTCTGATGTCGCGGGTCGATCGAACAAGCCGAGCAACTGAAGTACAACAATGGCACGTTGACCACGCCTTCGGTCATCACCACTTTTTCCGCCGGTGGAAAACCACTGAACATAAGCATCCATCACGCGAAATGCATGACCTCCCTGCTCACTTTCAGCATCAGCCTCTTCTAAATTTACCAGGTCGCGCTTGCGAATGTCGCCCCCGTGGGCGTCACGAAGGTAGCTGCCCATCAGGTTCAGAGTAAGTGCGTGCCCGCGCACATCTTCCACCAACTTCTCCCACTCGGGCTGTGTACCGATTACTCCCAGCGACTGTAACAAAGCCACCCCGGCTCGTTTAGTTAGACGTTTGAGTTCTAGCTGGGGAGCCGTGGTTTGCCTAAAGGCGCGCAAGTCGGGTATTGCGTAGCGGGTGGTCAGGACGCACAGGCCCCGGTTATTGGTCGCTAGTGCTTTGAGCAATGCGACTAGGCCTTGGTCTTTCAACTCTCCCGGTGTTGGCGATGTGGGCGCGTATTGGAGCGGTTCCACGCCATCCAGAATGAGAAGTACGCGGCGTTCACCCACCAGTTGGGCCAGTCGTCGGGCTTTATCGAACGCGCTCTGACTATTTTTCGCCATTGCCGCATCGCCAAAAAATCGTAGGGCTTCTGCTAAAAACAAGTCGCTGGAAGCAGCCGACTGATCCCGCGAGCCTTGGCTGTAGAACGACCATGCAAACGCCGCGTCGCAGTCCGGCCAGCCTTGGTGGGCCAATTCTGCAGTCCACTTGGCCACTAGCGATGTTTTTCCTTCGCCTCCTAGAGCCACGAAGGTAACGATATGCGGTCGTCGAGACTCTGCGCGGCGGACTTTGCTCCATGCTTCGCTGAGTAAAGCCAGTTCATCTTCACGACCGATGAGATGTTCTGGTGCGTATTTGACGATTCGGGAGATTTCGCGTGCAAAGTCAGCTGTGGCCTTGCCAGTTCGATTCTCCGAACTATCGCTGAGTTCTGCTATCTTTCTTCTTGCTTCCTCCACTTGCTCTATGAGAGCAAATTTCTGGGCTGGATCGGCGACGATCGCTTCCTGTGTCAATAAATGTTCCAGCTTCCTCACCCAGGCATCTAAAGCAGTACCCATCACAGACAACCGCCGAATTCTTGAATCTTGGCTTTTGCTTCTTCGATTCGCTGCAGAATCGAAAACCTCTGAACTGGATCCACCGCCAGCGCTTCTTCTTGCTGTAGAAATGCCAATTTTTTTTGCCAAAGACCCAATGCAATTGGATTTGGCCTTGCCTCTGCGACTATTGCCTGCAATGACGAAACTGGATGGGCTGTAACGCCGCCATAAAGGCCGTCGACATCAAGTGCTGTCTTGACGACCCGTGCCGCATTCTTGGCTGCGACTTTCTGCCAGGCGTCTTTTTCCGCACGGCTCTTGTTGTGCCCCCAGTCGCAAATGGCTTTGACGATGATCCAATCAACTTTGGCGATTTCGGCGCCGACATATAACCCTATACCTTCCATTTCGCCACCAATTGCTTCTTGTGAAATGGCCTTCAGGCTTTCTCGGTAGTCCTTGTTATCGACGAGTTTTTGACCGGTAAGCAGAAGTCCAAACCGAACTTTTGGCCAGTCCCCAACACGGCGCGATTCGGTGTTGTCAGTCTGACGGAACCGGTTGCGGAGAGTGTCAGAACTGCTTGGCTTGTCCCCTCGCGGAGTCAGCGTTCCATCTTCATTCAAGCGGCCCAGTTCGTAGTCTTGGATTTGTGTTGAGACCAAAACGTCACCGATGGCTTGTTTCTTCTCATCCATTCCGAAAGCAATGCCAACGGCAATGATCGCCTTAGGCTGCCAGTGTTCGATTGCCTCTGACGTGCGCTGCTGGGAGGCGCCCACGCCTCCCGCACCCATTTCGCAGATCGTATGGACGATGCTACAGCCACCGTGAATGCCTAAATCGTTGTAGGTTCTGCCGCCCTTGGTCACTTGCACCGGCGGTAGACCCAAGCCAATGAAGGCATCCAGCAATGCATGGGTTTCCGTATCGTTGACGGACATGAGGACGATAACTGGGTGTTGAGTATTCATTGTTATTGTTGGCCCAATTGGGACCAGAAGTTGTTTTTTTTGAGCCAATGGGAAACGTCGATTACATCAGCGCCCCTGCGACTGGGGTCGTCGATATCGGAATGATCACCTAATGTCCAGGCATGCGACGTTGCCTTGAGCAACGTGTTTCGGCCAAACAGGGAGTGAATGGCAGGGTTCAGAGTAATCCGAGGCGATGGCTCGCGACTGGATAGGGCCGCAATAAGGTCACCCTGTTTGAGATCCGGCATTGAACCAGTACTCATATCAGCCCCCGGGCAAGATAGCCTTTGTAGGCAGTTCATCTTTTTGACTTCGCATCCCGAGAGTGTCCAGTCAAACTTCCATTGGGCGATTGCGCGACGAATAATTGCAACTCTGAAAGCATTCGCTATATAGCCATAGAAACTCGTCGTCTCCGTCCTGCGTGAACAGCGCACGGCAGACTCTAGCGCTTGTACCCTTCGCTCAAAACCACCGGACACCTGAAAGGTAACGATTGATTTTTGCCCATCGGCAATCCATACCATGGGTGCTAGTTGGTAGGCTTCAGCCCGCATCTCACTTCGACGTGTCACAAGACTCCGCCACTTGGTAAGTGATGCCGAACACTCTGCTGCCAGATATGCCAGTACACCAGCTGCGCGACCTCGGCTTTGTCATCTTGGGTGTAGGGTGGTTCGGGCAAGGTTTGGTACACGTGGTCCAAGATGAAGGTTTCCACCTCTGCCTGCGTCTGCTCCTTCTCGGTCCAATGGTCGAGTGGGGCAATGACGGCCAGCAGGCCTGCCAAGAGCTCACGGCTGGCCTGTTTGATCCGCTCCCGGTCCACCTTGGTCAAATCGGCGCGCTGTACCAGGTCAAATAGAGCCAATTGCTCTTCGGTCAGACCCTCATCTACAGCGCGGCGTTGTTCTTCACTTAGGCTGTTTGCCAAATCCATCAATTTGGCGAAGGTGTCTTCCACCGTCGCCCGGTCTTTGTCCTGGTTGTAAGCAGCGATGATTTCCTGGTACTTCTTCTCGTAGTTCATACGCAGCGGGTTGCGGGCCAGCATCTGAGCCAGCTTTTCTTCCACAATCTGGCGAATATCCTCAATCACTGTCGCCTTGCGTTTGACCTTTTTGGCAAACTCGTCGCGTAGCTTTTCCATGTTTATCTGCGACAGGTCTACCGTCAGTCCATTGGCTTGGTCGCCACCAGCCCCGTGGGACGCAATGGCCCGATTGACGATGCGGTGAAGCACTTTGAGCAACTCGCTGACGTCAGCGGTGTCGCGTCGTTCGCTCAGCTTTTTGTAGATGGCTTCGAGGTTGTCGTGCCGCTCGGCATAGATCAATGCGGAAGGCTCCACCAGCAGCGCCTTGAATCGGGTGAACACGACGCGGCACAAAATCTCGTAACGTCGTTTGGACTCGTCGCTGGTGTACACCGCCTCGACACCATCGGCCAAAAGTTGGATGCGGGTGAACCCCGTGGAGCCTGGCAGGCTTTCGGCCTCAAAACCCAACCCGCGCAGGTGTGCCTCAGTAACGGCAATCGCATCGGCCAAGGCGGCCACGCGCTCCTCTATGGGCGCCACAATCTCAGCTTCGCCTCCATCATCTCCCAGTGCATATTGCGCCAGAGCCTCTCGTAGGCTTTTAAGCATGCCGTTGTAGTCCACGATCAAGCCAAAGTCTTTACCGGGGTACACGCGGTTGGCGCGGGCAATGGCCTGCATTAGCGTATGCGCCCGCATGGGCTTGTCGATGTAGAGCGTGGTTAAGCACTCCACATCAAAGCCAGTCAGCCACATGGCACAGACCACAGCGATACGGAACGGGTGCTTTGGATTCTTGAATGCAGTTTCTACATCCACACGCTGGCCATCGGCCGTCTCAAACCCAAGCTTCATGACCGAGCGATGGGGGATGATGTCAAAACCCCATTTCTTGAAGTCAACCACTTCGTTTTGGGCTTCACTGATGATGAGTTCGATGATGGTTTCATCCATCCAAACGCCTTTGGCTAGCAGTCGGTCGCGCTGCGCATGCAAAAATTGGCGGGTTTCGTCATCGGCCGCTGCAGCAATGTCTGCGAGCTTGGCCTGCGCTTCGGCTCTGACGGCCGAGGCCTTGGCTGTCCACTTCGGCCCAATCAGCTTGAGCATGCGGGCACAGGTAATTTTGTCGATGCACACCATCATCGCCTTGCCCGCTTCCCAGCGGGTGCTGCAATGCTCCACAAAGTCGTTGGCTATTCGGTCCAAGCGCTCATCAGCGGTAATGACTTCGTAATCTTTTCCAAGCAGCTTTTCCAGCAAAGCCGTTTGGTCTGGATCCAAGTCGGCCGCATCCACAGCCGCTGCAATGCGTTCGTTCAGATCTAGCTTGGCCAGCCCCAGCTTTTCGCCCCGGTTTTCATACACCAGCTTGACGGTGGCGCCGTCTTCTTCGCTGCGTTTGAAGTCGTAGCGCGACACATAGTCGCCAAAGATGCGTTTGGTGAGCTGGTCGTGCTTGAACAGCGGTGTGCCGGTAAAGCCGATGAACGCCGCATTGGGAAGCGCCATTCGCATGTTGCGAGCCAACTTGCCAGACTGGGTGCGGTGCGCCTCGTCTGACACCACAATGATGTCATCGCGCTCGCTGTAGGGCGCGTCGGGCGTGACTTCCTGGTTGAACTTGTGAATCAGGCTGAACACATAGCGATGGTTTTCAGACAGCAGGCGTTGCAGCTCGCGCCCGGAGCTTGCCCGAGGGGTTTGCTCGTCGGCGACGCCGCAACCGACAAAGGTTTTGTAAATCTGGCTGTCCAGATCGTCCCGGTCGGTCATCAGTACGAATGTGAAATTCCCGGGTATGGTGCGCCGCACCTTCTCGGCAAAGAAGGCCATTGAATACGACTTGCCGCTGCCTTGCGTATGCCAAACCACGCCCAAGCGACCTAAGTCTGGGTGGGCTCGCTCAATGATCTGAAGGTATTGTGGTGTTTGCTCGGCAGCCATCGGATACGGTGCCAACGCCTCATTGGCTGCCTCGACGTACGGCAGTTGAATGGTGCGGTGGGTTAGGCGTTTGTTGGTGGGGAATTCACGCTTCAAAGCCTCCTGGTGCACCACTGAGGCCACGGCCCGGTTCACGCCCAACATTTGGTGATTGCGCGCCACGACCTTGCGCACGGCACCCGCCTTGCTGGCGTCAAACAAGATGAAATTCTCCAGAATGTCCAGCAAACGGTCTTTCGCCAGCATACCGTTGAGTAGCACCTCAGCCGCCACATTGCCAACGTCGGCTTCATGCAGGCGCTTCCACTCTCCAAAATGCTCCCAGGTGCTGGTGATGGACCCAAAGCGGGCGTTGTCGCCGTTGCTGACAATCAAAAAGGCGTTGTGGTGGAAGGCGTGGGCCACCACGTTTTCGTCCATGTAGTCGCGCAGATTGCCGTCAAAGCCGGCGCGGATGTTTTTGTACACCGCTTTGAGCTCAATGAATACCAGTGGCAGGCCATTTACAAAACACACCAGGTCGGCCCGGCGGTTGTAGTTGGGGGTGCGCAGTCCGGTGAGTTTCAGCTCCCGTACCACCAAAAAACGATTGTTGGCCGGGTTGCGAAAGTCGATCACTGCTGCCTGCGCATGGCTCAATTGCCCCTGGGCGTTGCGGTAGCTGACCGGAACGCCGTCGCGGATCAGCGTGTGAAATGCCTGGTTGTGCTGCAACAGCGAGCGCGAAAAGTCATGATGCGTTAGCTTGGTGATGGCCTCTTCAATGGCCCGGGCAGGGAGCTGGGGGTTGAGCCTGACCAAGGCAGAGCGCAGGTCCCGCACCAGCACGGCGTCGCGCTCGTTTTTGCGACCCAAGGTGCTGGTAGGTCCAAATGTTTCCTGGTTCCAGGCATAAACGCTGTCCCAACCCAGCACCGACTCCAGGTGCTCCGCAAAGGTAGCCTGAACCAAGCGGTCTTCGCTGTTGATATCGGTGTAGGCCATAGTCTCTATCGGACAAAGCTACGGGCCATAAAGGCAAAGGGTATTGCCTGCACTTTGCGGAAACTATTAAAAATGAACCACTCAGAACTCATGCGCAGCTTATAGCCATTCTTTTTCATGAAACTGCCTCCCATCATTTGGGTCTGTGACTAATTAGCCCGCTATTGGGGCCGTCGACATCAACACTGCCACGGGTTCCAATGACGCAACCTGGTCGACCTCAAGCTCTACTACGTTGGCAGTTGACAAGAGCTTGGCATTGAGCGCATCTGCGATTGCTTTTGAACGCTGCTCGATGAACAGCGTGTAATCGTCTGCAATTACCCCATAGCCCTCGATATCCTGCACAAGATGTGTTTTCAAGGTCGCGGCCAGCGTGTCGTTGGTATTGGCGAACTTGCTGATGTAGTCGCTCGGCGCTCTCTTGCCAATGCGGTGCTTGTTGGAATAACCGTCGATAAGCGTTATGTTGGCGATCAAATTCGGCTGTTGACCCTTGCCGACACTTTCAAGGTAGGCTTTGGGGAAAAAGTGATGGTAGTTGCGGCTGGTCGCAATTTTGAGATTGCTGTTGTCCAGGATGACGAGGCCATTGGTATCAAATGACTTCGGTTGTTGATAGGCCAACAAACACAAAATTGACTTGCAGTACCCATTGCCCGAAGAGAACCAGGTTTCCGCAATTCGCTGGGCTGAAATCGACAGCTCGGTGCTGGGGTAGACCGGTCCAACGCTTTTTGCAATGGCATCCATCTTATTAAAGTCTTCACTCATCTTGGACTCGGTTGACGAGCCATAGCGTTCAGTCAGCCCTGCCCAGTAGAAAAATTGCTCGAGTAACTGTACCTGGGTCTTGCTGGGTTTTTTGTTGGCGGTGGCATTGAAGAAATAGACCAACGGGACCACCAGCGCTGGGTATGGCACCAGTTGCGATACCGGAACGCGCAGTTCAGAACGGATGAAGTCAATCGCCATAAACAATGACGCCTCCATCGGCGCCCATTTGTCAATAAAAGTCTCGCGCCGAATCTTTAGAATGTCCCGGCTTCTCACCGCCCGCAAAGTAATGGCCGCCACACACTGCATGATGGTGGACTCCGGCAGCGTCTCGAACTTAGCAACGGCCAGGCATTCCTTTTTACTATCCGACCCATCCCGCAATAACTCGTACTTTTCGACCAGGTCAAATTTTTTGATCTCGTCATAGGTTTTGGCCACCATGATCTCGAAGACTGTGAGCGACTTGCCTCCTGTATTGATTCTCGAGAACACCTCGCAAGCAACCTCAATGGGGTAGTCCTTGATCGTGATGGTCGAAAAGTCGTAGTTGGTCAGCTTATTTTTGTAAAATTCAATTTTTTTGAGCGTTTCACGAGCGGGGAACTCATCCAATAAATCGGTCACCTGGCTGGTCAGCACGCGGTGCACAGACACATAGCGCTTACCCGCTTGCTGCTCTGTCACCACAATTTGCTCATCGTTTTCCGGGTCATGGTCCAGGTTGATGAAGATGTCGCGGTAATCAACGACCTTGCCGTCCTTGGTGATGCGAATGCCTTTGCGGATGGCATACAACGAGGTGATGCGCTGCTGTCCGTCAAGGATGTATTGCACGTAGTCGCCCTTGTCGGTCTCTGGCAGCTTATGGTTGCCGACCTCTTTGTAGCTGCGTAGCTCTTCTTTGGTCTTCCAGAAAATGAAGGTCCCGATTGGAAAGCCTTTAAGGATGGAGTCGATCAGCTTGGCCGATTGCTCTTTCTCCCACACAAACTCGCGTTGAAACATGGGTAGCTTGATTTGCCCGCTATCGATTTCAACAAAAAGCGCTTCATACTTTTTATTGTGGTTGTCTGGCTGCAGCAACACCGGCTTTTCCGGAGCGGTGGCAGGTGTGGTTTGTGTCGTGTCGTTCATTGTTTTCCCTGAGTGTTTCTAGACGGCCAGTTCGCCGCTCATTAGCCGCGGCAGCAGTAGATCGCGGGCGGCGCGTAGTTTCTTATTTGTCTCGTCGAGTTTGTCCAATTGCGCATGGATCCGCTCAACCGTTTCATGAAATGAACGCAGCAATGAAAGCGGCGGGTGCAGCAAATGTCGGCTGTACGCAAAATCCCGGTTCAGACCTGGAACTGCGACATCGGTGCTAATGAAGTGCATGTTCTTTAGCGCGTAGAAAAGGTACAGGCTGCTACTTTCCGGGGTCACAAAATAGACCGTGTCGATGGGGTAAAAGCTCTTGCTTGACCAATACACGCTGCCGACATTGCCCTTGCGGCCGAGAACGATGGCGGGGCCTTGTACCAAGGCCTTTTCGTGGGTGCCGACGATGCCACTTGATCCAAAGACCGGAAAGTCGCCTTCGACACGAATTTCAGCCTTCAATGCTTTACCGTAGTTAAGGATGATCGAGTCACCCAGCGTCTTGCGCTCCCAACCCTGTGGCACGCCATCCACGATGGGGGTGTGTTCATAGCCGGGGAAGCGCAGGCGGACGAACCATTCTCGGTAGAGCAACCGGGCGGACTCTTCTAGCAGGGCCATGCGGCGGCGGTTGTTTTCGATCAGGTCGTCGTAGGTGGAGAGGATGTTGGAAATCGATAGTTGAATGGCGTAACTAGGCACGCTTATTTCAAGCCCCAAAGCGCGATCACGATTGAGGCCAGGTACAGCAACATCACTGTTCATGGATGCCAACGGCAGGCTACTCAGAAGGTAGTACGCATAGCGAAGATCAATTCTTCCATCTTTGGGCACAACGTAATACGCTGTGTCGATTGGGAAAAAATTGCGAGCTTCATAGAAAACCGATCCAACAGACCCTTTGCGGCCAACGATGACGCCAGGACCAGAAACCAGCGCAATATCATGCCAACCACCAATGCCACCGGACCCATAGACGGGGATGTCGCCAAATTTTCGATCGCGGTCTGGGAGTGACTTGCCGTATCGCAGTTCAATCACGTCACCGAGTTGACAAATTCTCCAGCTCATCGCTGAGATGCCTTTTCTGCAATAGTCATGAGTAAAAACTGCCTATAACCCGCTCTGGAGCTGCGAACATCCCTATTCAAAAAATAACAAATTACAGTCCTCATACTCCCAACTCCTCAAAGTTGGTCTGAATCTTCAGGGCCAAATCCACAGCCTCGCGGTTCAAATCCGCCAGTTCCAGGTGGATTTCGCGCAGAGATTGCTCGAAATCGAAATCTTCGTCCACCTTGGCTGGCGCCACGCCCACAAAGCGGCCGGGGGTCAGGCTCCAGTCGGCGGCTTCAATGTCGGCACGAGACACAACCTTGCAAAGGCCTAGCACGTCTTTCATTTCGGCAGTGGGGAAGCGCTCGATCAACCAGGCGGCTTGGCGCTGGAAATACCGAACCTGTTTCAAACGGGTGACGACTTCATGTCGTGCCGCATCCGCAACCTTGCGCGCTTTGTTGATGTCGCGACTGTCCCAGATTGGACTGTCTTTAGCGGCTAAGTCTTTTTCGCACAGATCAATGGTGCGCGAAAGAACCTTGAAGGCCAGGTCCAGCGTGGCGATCAACCCATGACTTTGCGCGGCGAACGCCTTGAGCCGGTTGTCATGGAAATCTATTGCCCCGGCCATGCCCCCGTAGGTGCAGTGCGTTTCCGCCTCGCTGGTCAGCAGTCTGAAGGCTTCCACTGGGCCAAGGGGATCCATGTCGCTGTCGTAGAACTCGGCCAGTAGGGCGGTGTGCGGTGAGTCCTTACCCTGTGCCTTTACCAGTGGGTCGATCAGTGCACGCAAGCGGGTGTAGGCGTCGCAAAATTCGTCAAGTGGCTCGCACTTCTGATCACCAGTTTCGTCCAAAAAGCATGCCTGCGCGCTGTTGACCGAGCTATTGATGTGTTCGCCCACCAACGCCACAAACCGCTCTTTCTGGCCCCGGTACAACCACACGATGGCAGCCAGGTTGGCCTGCTGCTCAGGTGAAAAGTCGTAAATCTTGCGGGTGACTTTGCGGTAGACGTTGCGGGCGTCCAGCATCAACACCTGGTCTTTGCGCGCTTCAGGTTTGGAACGGTCAAAGTGCCACAGCTCGCATGGCACGGTGCGGGTGTAGAAGAAGTTGGAGCGGATGGCGACCATCACGTCCACGTCGCCGGTTTCCACCAGCTTGCGGCGCACCTCTTTTTCTCCATGGCCTGCACTGCTGGCCTGAGACGACATGACAAAGCCTGCGCGTCCTGTGGGGGACAAGTAGCTGTGAAAGTAGGAGATCCACAGGTAATTGCCGTTGGAGACCTGCTTGTCTTTGTTGACGCCGGGCAAGCCAAAGGGCAGCCGGCGGTCGGTCTTGACCGCCTCGGCATCGACCTTATCCACATTGAAGGGCGGGTTGGCCATCATGAAGTCAACATTGCCCCACAGTGGGCGGCCGTCTTGAAGGCGGTGGGCGTCGGTATAGAAGGTGTTGGCCTCTTGAATGTCGCCTTCCAGGCCATGCACGGCCAGGTTCATTTTGGCAAGGCGAATGGTGGCAGGCGTCTTTTCCTGGCCATAGAAGGTGACGCGCTTCATGGTCTCGAAGCCTTCGTGCTCAATGAAGTGGCTGCTTTGCACGAACATGCCACCCGAGCCACAGGCCAAGTCGGCCACGACGCCATGGTCAGGCTCAATGACGTTAACCAGTGTTTGCACCAGCGAGGGAGGCGTAAAAAACTCGCCGTTGTCCTGGGCGCCCTGCATGGCGAACTTCATCAAGAAGTATTCGTAAATGCGGCCAAACACGTCGCCCGTGGCAGTGCGCAGGGCTTGCGAGTCGAAGCAACGCAGCAGGTTTTCAAGCAGCTTGTTGTCAAAGCGGTCGTAGTCTTTTGGCAAGCTCCCCAGTAGCGGGGGGAAGTCCGCCTCAATGGCGTTCATGGCGATGACAAGGGCTCCGCCCAGGCTGGCACCGGAGGGGAGCTTGAGCAGCGTGTCATATCGCGCCACCTCTGGCAGCAAGAGGGCGCGGCGCTTGATGAAATCGGCCTTGCCCAAGGGGCGCTTGGGCATGGTGCCTGCAGCCTGGTCCGCTTCAATGGCTTTTAACGCTGACTCGTATCGGTTGGTAGCGTGGCGCAAAAAGATAACGCCCAGCACCGGCATGGAGTATTCGGTTGCGGTGAGGTTGGAGTTGGCGCGGAGCTGATCGGCGGCTTCCCACAGGCTGTCTTCTACTTTGGTGATGTTGTGGAATGCGTTGGCAGTCATCTCGGCAATTCTTGTTCGGTCTATGAGCGCATGGCACCGGGGGCAGTCCCCCCGGCCTGCAGGGCAGATTATGGCCCGTCGAATGGGGCAATTGCCCCAGGCCGGCTCGCATATTCTTGGGATGAGACTGCGTGAAGTGCCACGGCGATGGAATGGGTTGCCCATTGGCCAAATTCGCCCAAAGGCTCGCTGGAGCCACCATCTCCTGTGGAGGATGGCTGCGCGGGCCCCGAATTGACCACAAGTAGCTGGTGATTGCGTCGCCAAAGGCGAACGTCAGACCCTCAACCATGATGAATAGTGATCGTGACTTTGTGCATAGTCAGCTAAACCCTGGCCAATAAGCCGTGAATTGGTGTCTCCCTGAATAAGGTCAGTCACAGCCGCGGGCACACGTAATACTGGCCGGATGCAGGGGATTTTGCGGCTACAACTTCAGTAACATCGTCACTTGGCTGCCAGATGGATGACGTAAATTGTCTGGCTGGCCGAGCTGACATCTCCTGAAAGCAGTGATCCGTCGAAATACGGAATTCAATTGATCCGATAACCGGCAAAGTGCAGATTTAGTCATGAAACCTGATCGCAATGTGAGCGTGGCTGAAGTTGCCACTATGTTCAATGAAGTGTTGCCGCTTCGCTCTGATCAACATCTGGTCTTTTCACAACTCCTTGATGCCGTCACGTTCTGTGAGCAATTGGGCTCTGCCGCTTGGTCAATTACGCTTCATGAAACTGGTTTTCGGTTGAACGTTGGCCAGGTTGAGGCAATGACGTGGAGCTGCACCCGCTTTGACGGGAATGAAACTGCTGTAGATCAGGATGCGCTACTGTCTGACGTTCGTATCCTGCTGGCAGGGGCAGATTGCCCAGGCAAAATCAAGGACCTTGGCGAGGAGGGCCATTTTGACGAGCTGGCCTACAAGTCGGTTGGTGCGCAACATTGGTGCTACAACGGTACGTTCCAAGTTAGCACGACTGCCAGTCCAGATCCCCGTCGCGCGGTGGTGGCAGATCATCTAGTGAGCCTGCTTGACAACCACCATCAATTCTTGAAACTGGCCTGCACCACGTCCAGCGGCAAACTCCGACAGAAATCCAACTATTCACAGCATCACTGCGAGTCGCTCTACGCTTACGCATGTGCCGTCGTCAACGGCACAGCTGAACCTAATCAGCCTGATGCTGTCGATACTGAAGAGGCCTTGCTGGCAGCAGTGGCGCGCTCACTGGCGGATAGTTCAGAAGCTCGTGCGGCGCGCTTGGCCGTGGCGCCCACTTTGCCTGAGCGCTATCAGACGACAACAACGGCGTATCGACGCAACGGGGACGTTATCGCCGAGGTGCTGCTGCGAGCGGCTGGTCACTGCGAAGGGTGCCAGAAGCCAGCCCCGTTCATCCGCGCATACGATGCAACGCCTTATCTTGAGGTCCACCATCGGGTGCCGCTGTCTGTTGGCGGGGAAGACACTGTCGCAAATGCAGTGGGTTTGTGTCCTAACTGCCATCGGGCTGCCCATTACGCCTAAGTTGGTTGCAGTATCGCGCTCAAAGAGTGTCGTTAAAACGGTATATTGGTGACAATGTTAGAGGAATTGCTTAAAATATAGGCATATGCAAACCACAGATCTCACCGCCAAACAAGCCAAGTGGGTACACGAATACTTGGCCTGTGGGAACGCGTCGGCTAGCGCGGTAAAAGCCGGGTACAGCGCCAATGGCGCGTCAGTCGCCGGGAACAGGATGTTAAGAAATGCTAGCGTTCAGAAGGCGCTGCAGGCGTGCCAAGCAGCTGACGCTGCCCGACTATCCATTCAGCGGGACGACGTCTTAAATGGCCTTGTGGAGGCCGTAGACCAGGCACGAGAGCAGGGTAACTCTATGGCCATGATCCGGGGGTGGGCCGAGGTGGCGAAGTTGATGGGGTTTTATGCGCCCGGGCAGGTCAGGGTCGACTTGAACGTCCAGGAGCAGGTGGAAATCGGACGCCTGGACCGGTTCTCTGATGCCGAGCTGCTAAGAATCATTGAGGCGGGGAGGGCAGAGGTCCAGTGACCACCCTTACTCAGTAAACGACTATGCCCTTGCTAGTCGGGCTTCCAAATGATTCAAGTATTCCAAGACTGCAGCCACTGTGAGGGGCTAGAAGAGGCTGTGGAGCGGGAGATGGGGTTAGTCGCCAGGGGGTGATTGCGGAGCTTGTGGGGGCGGCCGACTTGGCCAAATTGATGATGGAGCCGGGGCAGATTGTGTCGGCCCTGCGACAAATCGCTTTGATGAGTGGCTATTACCGGCAGGAAGAAGTGGCGCGTGTGAGGCTGACGGATAGGCAGAGCGTGGTCAAGGATAAATTCGCTGCGATGACCGATGCGGAACTGGTTGCCCTGATCGGTCAAGGCAACACAGCATCGCATTGATTCATCGTTTGGGTTTTGTCGGTTTTGTCGGTACTGCTCCTGTGTTCGTGGGCGATGACGCAGCGGGGTTGATGTCGTAGTGCTGTGATGGGCGACCAATGCGTCTGCCCGCTACCACTTGGCGTTTGATCCAACCTGCGGCTTCCAACTCATCGCAGGCAGCCTTCAATTCATCGAGTTCTTTGAGACGTGACCAGCCCTTGCGTTGAATATCGCGGGTGCTGAATCCAGCCTCAAGCTGGCCAGCGGTAATCTTGGTGGCCAACAGCTGCGCCGCCTGCACCTTGTAGTCGGTGGCCATGCCGTAAACACGGCGTGCATGTGACTCCAGATAGTGCGACCAACGAATGGCCAACTGCAGGCTCTCTACCCCAATGGAACTCCCTCGCTTGATCTTGCCTGCGGCCATCTCGACCAGGTGAAAAATGAGTGACAAAGCCGGAATGAGCTTTCGGTATTTGCCCAAATGCTCTTGCATCAGCGGGTCATCTTCGGTTGTGATGCGTTGGGTCAGCTCAACAAGCCACTTAAAGAACAAGGGCTGTGCCTTCTTCGTCTCGAAGCGAAAATAGGGGATGTCGTACTCTTTATCTTGCTTGGCACCCAGGCTCTTGATGTCATTGGCAAGCAGCAGAACAATGTCCATGACTGTTTTGGCGGCGGCCTCGTCCGGGGACTGGTCCACGACACCTACCATCGGCACCTCGTCGGGATAGACCATGACTTGAAGGCGTTGAATGAACCCGTCGTTGCCATGGTTATGTTGGGCCTCGGCTAGATACACCTCCAGCTTGTCGGGCTGAATGCCGCCAAAAATGGATGCGCAAAAGCGCTCAATGAAAATGTTTCCACGCGCAATGCGGTCCACCCGATGGGAGCCCGTGCCGTTCCATGCAGTCAGGTAGCCTTGGCGCTCGCCTTCACGGCCTGGGCGCTCAAAACCTGCAAGAAGTCCTGTCAGTTCATCGTGCTCTACCAGAATGCCACGAGGGTTTGCCTGAAGCATTTCTCCGAGGGATTCAATGGTGCAGTCATTGGTGTGATAGCGTTTTGCCACTGGTTCATCATTGGACAACCCGCAAAGGCGTTGGTACTCCAGAAAGTCGGCGCTGGGCTTCGTCACATCAGGAGTGCTTTCCTTGCCAATCCTTTTTTTCAGCAAGTCGGCGCTCAACTTATTGGTGAGAGTAACTTGTTGATGTGCCGCCGTTGCTGCTTTCCAGTCAGCTTGGGCCAGGCTGTCAAGCCGATAGAGTGGAGACATTGCCGCTGAGATCGCTGGGCTTTTGAGTCGACCGGGGCGGCCGATGCCAGCCCCCCAGATGTTGGGGGTGACAGCCCAGTCGTCGTTTTGCTTGGGGCGAACAGCAGCGCCGGTGCCAATCACCGAACCCAACATGACCACCGCTCCAGCTGCAACAAAGTCGATGGGGCATTGCATTCGGTGAACGATGTCGGTGACCCACGGGCGCAGTGAATCAGGCAACATGTCTGGCGTGAACGGCTGCACCGGTATGGTGGCGTGCAGAACGGGCTCTGGCGTCCTCCAGTTGGCGGTCACGGGGTCGTCAGCCTGGGCCAAGAGGGCCAGGATGTCTTTAGGTACGTCGATGATTTTCATGGTGATTATTCGATGTCAAATTTGTAGGGGTGGCCGGTGTCAGGGTGGATGCTGGGCGGCATGACCACATTTTTTCCGGTGGAAAGAATCTCGATTAACCAGGCTGGACGGGCGTCCTTGTCAGTGGAAGCGCATATGTCTTTGGTGTCGTTGTTTACCCAAATATCCGACTGACGCAATGTGGTGGCTGCCTTGGGTGGCGACGTGCCTTTGTCAAACCCGAGATAGCGATGGCGACCTACATCAGACCCGCTGATGACGGTGAACTTTCGTTCACGCATCATGGCGGCTGCGGCGGCATAGGCTTCTTCGGCATAGCGTGCCCCGCCGCGTATGTCTACATCCAAGACGCAGATTTCTTTGCCATTGACGACAGACCACTTGCCCGGTCTGAAGCCAACGTTGAACCTCGGCTGATACGCTGACTTCAGCGCGGCGGCGTCCATGACAGATGCATCGGCCCAGCCAGAGCTGACGGGAATCTTCGTGCTGGGGCGAAGCCAATGGATTGCAAAACCTAGCTTGCGCAGGCGTAGGCCTTCTTGGAGCATGTCATCCATAGTGCTGCTCCAGATAGTCGCGGGTTTCTGCATATTCGTACCCGAGGAGACGACTGACAAAACCGACAATATTCGAGCCGGTTGCACCGCAGTTGGATGACATGCACTTGTACCAACCGGACTCGACGTTGACGCAAAGTGAGGGATTGTTGTCGTCGTGAAAAACGCAGCACGCCCAGGCGAATCCGTTGTTGCCATGGGCGAGATCTGGTAAAAGGTCTTCGAAGACGACGGATGGATCAATTTCGACCCACGACGATTTTGCGCTTGGGCGTTTGCTGAAGCCTGTATAGCCCGACGGGGTGCGACTTGATGCCGCAGGTTTGCGAGAGATATGTTTCATGACGGTCTCGTTATTGGGTTTGGGTCAGGCCGAGTTCGGTGGCACGCTTTTCGAGCTTGTCGTCGAGTTGGCGAAGCTGGTCGGACGGCAGCCCTTTCTGGGCCAATTTGATGCACTTGAGGCACAGCGGGTACTGGATAGCACCCCGATGGCCGACCAGGTAGATGCCGAGCCCAGGAATGGCCCTTAGAGGCGTGCTGCACAGGGTGCAGGCGTTCATGGCGGCGCTGTAGGGGTAGTAGAGGCCGTGGGTCATTGGGTGGCTCCTGCTGGCATTGAAGCGAGGTTCGCCTCCAGAAACCGGGCCAAGTCAGCAGCCCGATAGATCACACGCCTGCCCAGCTTGACGTACGGGGGTGGTGGGAGGTGGTTGGCGCGGGGGCCGTTCATGCGGCTCTTGCGTAAAGAAGATACGCTCAGTCCCAAATAGAACGCTGCGTCAGCCTCGTTCATATTTGGGCGAGTTAGGTCAGGTGATTTCGGTCCCTGTTTGTCAGCATTTATCATGGATTACTCCTGGGGTTGAGCTGTTGTCAGCCAGGGGTCAACGATAAATTTAAGCACCAAAAAAAGAACCCGGTGCTTCGCTCACTGTGGAGCAAGAGCACCGGGTAATTCACCATTTTTGACGGAAGGCGGAGGGTTGCGTGGCGACCTCAAAAAATGGGCTGTACCGATAAGAAGCTCAGTTCAACGGTCCGCGCCCCTTAGCCGTAGCGCAGCGGCTCAAGAGGGCAGATTGACGCGCATGATCGCCGACTTCGGCCTGCAACTGGGCTCGGGGCGTCGCTTGTAGTGTGCAACTATGTCCTTTGTCACATCGCCGACGTCCTTCCCATCAAACTCATCGTTTTTGCCGATGTCTAGCAGTGCGCAAACGGTCATGGCCACAAGCGAATCACGCCCACGAATGGGCTTGCCAGCGGCATTGACGCCAGATAATATGAAATGAGTAAGTGCCCGAGCTATATACGTACGCTCTGCGGTTGGCAGGGCCATACTTCTTGGGCGCGACCTCATCGCGGCGGTCGGTGAATTCGGCTCATCCAAACCGTCTGCGAACCGGACCAAATCCTCGGCCATGAATGAATGCAAGTCAATGTCAAGGTAGCCCTTCAGCGTTTTCAGTTCTGGGGCGTACGTATGGATTTTTATCGCCAGGCACCGGGCGAGCGCAGCAATTTCCGACACCGTTTTTTCAACTTGTTTGGCCGGGGCTCTCGACATCGCCGCCCACGAATCGCGCAACCCGAGCGCGTAGTCCCAATAGTCTCGTTCGTCCTCCCAGTATTCATTGGCGAAGGCGGTTGTTACGCTCTTCCAGAGAGAGTCATATTGGGGAAGTGATAGGCGTTGCTCAAGCGCGGGTCGGAGCTTAGGCGCGGGGTTCATTCTGTGCTGGCCTTTGCAAGTTGGCTGACCAGTTTTTCCACTGCGTTCGCCTTATGTTCCGGTGCCAGGTGGGCATACCGCAGCGTCATTTTCAAATCAGCATGGCCCAGCAACTCGCGCACGGTGTTGAGATCGACACCCGCCATGACCAGGCGGCTGGCGAAGTCGTGTCGCATATCGTGCCAGCGGAATGTTTCAATCTTGGCGTCCCTTAGCAATTTGGCCCAGGCGGTCTTGATCTCCACAATCCTTTGGCCATTGGCGCTTGGGAATACCAATACATTTGTGACGGGTGACTGTTGTCTCCATTGGTTCAGTGCGACCATGGCATCTGAATTAAGGGGTATGTGGCGTGTCTTACCACTCTTTGCGTTAGAGCCCTTGATGGCCAACTGCTGCCCCGGCAGGTTGATGTCGGACCAGCTCAAGGACAGCAACTCGCCTTGGCGCAGGCCGGTATTGAGCGACACAATGATGCAAGGCTGCAGGTGGTCGAAGAACGCTTGGTCGTCAAGACTGGGTAGGGCAGGGTAGTCGCGTTCGCGCCGCCAAGCGTTTGCTTTGGCCCGGTCCGCCTTCTTGGTGTGCTCTCGCTGACCTAGCGTTGTGAACAACGCTACACGTTCAGGATCACTCAGGTAGCGAACAATGGCATCGGAGTCATCTTTTGAGGCTTTGACTTTGGCAAGCGGGTGCTGTTCCAGAAACTCCCATTCAACCGCCTTGGTGATGGCGGCTTTCAGTGCTGCAAGATCACGATTGACCGTGGTCGGTTTGGCGGGTCGAGTCGCGTGGTTCAGTCGCTGCTGCCGCCATTTTTCAATCCCCAGCGCGTTAAGTTCCGATAAGGGGCGGTCCCACTGGGCATCGAAGTTCTTGCGGATGCGGGCTAAGTTGGCATCGGCTGCCTTGCGGTGGGTCTTGGCCCACGGGCTGAAATCTTCGGTGATGAACTTTCCCAGCGTCTTGACTTCCTTCACGGGCTTGCGATCATCGAGCGGGTTGGTTCCCAGGTTGACACCGGCCAGTGTTGACCTTGCCACATCCCTGGCCTGCGCTGGACTGAATTCGGAGGTGCGACCAATCACGTAGCGCGTCTGCTTGCCGCGCAGGCGATACCGCACAAAGTACGACATGACACCAGACGGCTGCACGCGCAAACCAAACCCTTTGAGGTCGGTGTCGTTGACCTCATACGCGGCCGTCGCGGGCTTGAGGGTGGTGAGTAGCGTGTTGTTGATTTTGCCGTTCATGATAGTGTGACCCCTGCACTGTTTGATTTACAGACTGCAATGATTGAGTCCGAGGACACACTATAAGCACTAACTGAATCCACCGCAATGAACCAGTGGGAACAACGTTGTTACTGAGTTTAATTTGTAAGTTGTTGTTTTGATTGAAGTTATTTGCCATTCTTGTGGATGGAGGTTCATTGTCGTGCAGCGGCAAATATCGCAAAAAGCGCATTCACACTGCAGGGGTCGCAAGTTCGAAACTTGCATCGCCCACCAAATTACTGAATAAATCCAAGGACTTTCGAGAAATCGAAAGTCCTTTTTGTTTGTCCGATTCAGATTTAAAGCATCGGTTCGCGCGATGTAGGGCTGACGACGTCGACGCTGATCGCATTTCAATGAAGGCATATTTTCAGCCCATTTAAGATGCCCTGATTTATGCGAAAAAGCAAGATACGGAAGAGCATGTGGATGCTCTTGCTGCGTGTTGTTGGCAGGCACCCTTGCCTTTGTGGTCACTAATCTCAGGTGATTGGATTGACCCGGTGTGGGCCGGGCCACGATACTAGGTAGTCATTTCGCCGACGCGATTAAGCAGCGAAAAAAGTTGAGGGTGTCCCGAATTTTGTGTAAACGGCGGTTAAGTTAGACGCGCGGCATGCGCTCGTCAAACTGAATGGTAAAGCGGTTCAGAGCAGCCTTCCAATCCCGAATCGGCATCGTCCATTTCTGGCTGATGTTGTTCAGTGCCAGATAGAACAGCTTGAACACTGCGTCCTCAGTTGGGAACGAGCCGCGGGTCTTGGTTATTTTGCGCAGGCTCATGTTCACGGACTCAATGGCGTTGGTCGTGTAAATCACTTTTCGGATGTCTGGCGGGTATTCAAAGAACGGTATCAAGTGTGTCCAGTTGCGCCGCCAGGAGCGCCCAATCGGAGCGAAGGAATCGTCCCATTTGACCTCGAATGCCGTGAGTTGTCGCTCAGCTTCGGATTCAGTGGGCGCAGCGTAAATCAGCCGCAAATCCGCGGCGACTTCCTTGCGCTGTTTCCACCCCACGAAGTTCAGGCTGTGACGCACCATGTGAACAATGCAAAGCTGCACCGTCGCCTTGGGGAAGACTGCCTCAATGGCGTCAGGGAAACCTTTGAGCCCATCTACGCAGGCGATAAAGATGTCAGCCACGCCCCGATTCTTCAGTTCAGTCACCACCTGCAGCCAGAACTTGGCCCCTTCGGTTTGGGCCATCCACAGGCCCAGTACCTCTTTGAGGCCGTCCAGGTTGACGCCAATGGCCAAGTACAGGGCCTTGACCCGCACAGTACCGTTGTCGCGCACCTTGACGTGAATGCAGTCCATGTAGACGATGGGGTACAGCGCCTCCAAGGGGCGCGACTGCCAGGCTTTGACCTCGTCCATGACGGCGTCGGTCACGGATGAAATCAGGGTAGGAGACACTTCGGCGCCGTACATCTCCTGCAGATGGCCTTGAATCTCGCGTACCGTCATGCCTCGGGCATACAGCGACAGTATCTTGTCGTCAAAGCCGCTCCAGCGGGTCTGGTGTTTGCCAATCAGTTGGGGCTCGAAGGTGCCGGCGCGGTCACGGGGGATTTCTATGGGTAGCTGGCCAAAATCGCCTTTGAGCGTTTTCTTGCTGCACCCGTTGCGGGTGTTGCCCGCTTCATTGGCAACCAACTGGTTCTTGCCGTGACCCAGGTGGCCGGTCAATTCGGCTTGCAAAGCTCGCTCGACCAAGGCTTTGGTGAGCGGCGTCAAGAGGCCATTCTGGCCAATCAGGTCTTCGGGCTTTTTGTAGTCGGCCAACAGGGCGCCAATCAGCTCGGCGGGTAAGGGTTTCATCTCTACGGTCATCTCGGCTCCATGCAAGACAGCAGTTTCCTGCCAAATAACCGTTTACACAAAACTTCTTACACCCTCGAAAAGTTTGGAGAGGGGCTCAGATTCGTCGCACGATTGTGGACATTGGTCGACCATAACTCTGGCACATGTAATATTACATTATTGAGCCAATCGCCTAGCAAGTGATACAGCAGCGGAGTGATAGTCCTTGTCAGGACTCAAGTTGTTGATTCATAACAACTTTAATTGAATAAGGTGACGAGCCTTGACCCCGGCACTGGCTCCACAGTTAGGGCTGCTTGGTTCCCCATCTGACCCGGTTGGCCACTTTACCATGCGGGAAGGCCCGTCACCTCATATTGTAATGCCTATGACTCGGTCAAGTCCTTCACGGGCGCATCAGGGGCATTGCTTTTCACGGAGGCTATTCCATTTTCCATGGCGGAGGCGGACGAGTACATCTCGCTGCGCCCGATGACTTGTCCATTGCCGGCATTTAGATTGAAATACGGCTGCCCAGCCGACGACGTGGCACGTTCGAAGCGTTCGTCAATTGCGCCGTTCGAGGAGGGTGTCCCGAATTTTGTGTAAACGGCGGTTAAGTTAGACGCGCGGCATGCGCTCGTCAAGCTGAATGGTAAAGCGGTTCAGAGCAGCCTTCCAATCCCGAATCGGCATCGTCCATTTCTGGCTGATGTTGTTCAGTGCCAGATAGAACAGCTTGAACACTGCGTCCTCAGATGGGAACGAGCCGCGGGTCTTGGTTATTTTGCGCAGGCTCATGTTCACGGACTCAATGGCGTTGGTCGTGTAAATCACTTTTCGGATGTCTGGCGGGTATTCAAAGAACGGTATCAAGTGTGTCCAGTTGCGCCGCCAGGAGCGCCCAATCGGAGCGAAGGAATCGTCCCATTTGACCTCGAATGCCGTGAGTTGTCGCTCAGCTTCGGATTCAGTGGGCGCAGCGTAAATCAGCCGCAAATCCGCGGCGACTTCCTTGCGCTGTTTCCACCCCACGAAGTTCAGGCTGTGACGCACCATGTGAACAATGCAAAGCTGCACCGTCGCCTTGGGGAAGACTGCCTCAATGGCGTCAGGGAAACCTTTGAGCCCATCTACGCAGGCGATAAAGATGTCAGCCACGCCCCGATTCTTCAGTTCAGTCACCACCTGCAGCCAGAACTTGGCCCCTTCGGTTTGGGCCATCCACAGGCCCAGTACCTCTTTGAGGCCGTCCAGGTTGACGCCAATGGCCAAGTACAGGGCCTTGACCCGCACAGTACCGTTGTCGCGCACCTTGACGTGAATGCAGTCCATGTAGACGATGGGGTACAGCGCCTCCAAGGGGCGCGACTGCCAGGCTTTGACCTCGTCCATGACGGCGTCGGTCACGGATGAAATCAGGGTAGGAGACACTTCGGCGCCGTACATCTCCTGCAGATGGCCTTGAATCTCGCGTACCGTCATGCCTCGGGCATACAGCGACAGTATCTTGTCGTCAAAGCCGCTCCAGCGGGTCTGGTGTTTGCCAATCAGTTGGGGCTCGAAGGTGCCGGCGCGGTCACGGGGGATTTCTATGGGTAGCTGGCCAAAATCGCCTTTGAGCGTTTTCTTGCTGCACCCGTTGCGGGTGTTGCCCGCTTCATTGGCAACCAACTGGTTCTTGCCGTGACCCAGGTGGCCGGTCAATTCGGCTTGCAAAGCTCGCTCGACCAAGGCTTTGGTGAGCTGCGTCAAGAGGCCATTCTGGCCAATCAGGTCTTCGGGCTTTTTGTAGTCGGCCAACAGGGCGTCAATCAGCTCGGCGGGTAAGGGTTTCATCTCTACGGTCATCTCGGCTCCATGCAAGACAGCAGTTTCCTGCCAAATAACCGTTTACACAAAACTTCTTACACCCTCCGTTCGAGCGGCAAGAATCGATACCCTGCGTCGCACCGGTTTTTGCTTCATACATTTGGCTGCTCAAAATGACTTGGCCGTTGCCAGCTTTCAAATTGAACAGAAACTTCCCATTCTTTGACTTGTTGATCTCAAACTTGCCCGCCATGGTGATCTCCTGCTTGGTAATGATTGAAAAACCAACCGCATGCACATGAATCCGGCTCGCGGCGGACTTCAGTCTACCGCCGTTGGCATCCATTTAGAATCCAAGCATGTCCTATATCGTGCTCGCCCGCAAGTACCGTCCCCGAAACTTCAGTGAAATGGTGGGGCAGGACCATGTTGTGCAAGCGTTGACCAATGCGCTTCTCACTAAGCGCTTGCATCACGCTTATCTATTTACCGGTACGCGTGGGGTTGGGAAGACGACTGTGTCCCGTATATTGGCCAAGTCGCTCAATTGTCAGGGCATTGACGGGCAAGGCGGGATCACGGCCACCCCATGTGGTGTTTGTCAGGCATGTAAGGATATTGACTCGGGGCGCTTTGTTGACTACACCGAGTTGGATGCAGCCTCAAATCGTGGCGTTGACGAGGTGCAGTCGTTGTTGGAGCAGGCGGTCTACAAGCCGGTTCAGGGGCGTTTCAAGGTGTTCATGATTGACGAGGTTCACATGCTCACCAATACTGCCTTCAATGCCATGCTGAAGACGTTGGAAGAACCCCCCGAATACCTTAAGTTCGTGTTGGCAACGACAGACCCTCAAAAGGTTCCGGTAACGGTGCTTTCGCGGTGCTTGCAATTTAATTTGCGGCCCATGGCGCCAGAAACGATTCGCGGCCATTTGGAGAAGGTTCTCGTCCCTGAGAACGTTGAGTCGGACGGGCAAGCTCTGCGTCTGTTGGCACGAGCGGCCCGTGGCTCCATGCGCGATGCCTTGAGTCTCACTGATCAGGCGATTGCCTTCGGCTCAGGGCGACTGGAGGAGGTCGCAGTGCGCCAGATGCTGGGCAGCGTGGATCGTTCCTACGTCTTTCGTTTGATTGATGCGCTCGCTATTGGCGATGGCAAGTCGGTGGTCAAGACCTCCGAAACATTGCGCCTGAATGGGCTCAGCGCAGGCTCCACTTTGGAGGAAATGTCCATGGTGTTGCAGCGCATGGCTGTGATCCAGGCTGTTCCCACTAACGCCGAGCCCGACGATTCGGACCCGGATGCGGCAGATGTGGCCCGTTTGGCGCAGGTGATGCCGGCTGATGAAACTCAACTTTTGTACAGCATTTGCCTGCATGGTCGAGGTGAACTGGGCCTGGCGCCGGACGAGTATGCGGCGCTGACCATGGTGCTGTTGCGCTTGCTGGCGTTCAAGCCAAACGCTGGGCAACGCGCTTTGGCGGAAAAAAAAACTCTGAATAGCGCACCGTCGCCTCGCCTCTCTGTGGCGGCTGAGCCGAAGGTTGTATCGACTTCTCCGACCTCTTTGTCGGTTGTGGCCGCTGATCAGCCGAAGGTTCTTGCTCCGGAAATCGATGGAAAAGCGTCTGTAGCCCCCGAGCGGATTGCAGAGCCAGCTATCAAAATAGAAGCACTTGAGTCAAGTCGACCCATGCAAAGATTGGCGGTTGTTAGCAGCCATTTGGCGGATGAGTTGCCAAGTCAGGGCAAGCTGGCACAGCGGCCGAACTCAGGACCAGCCGCGCAAGCAAGCACGCCGATAGGCGCGATTCCGCTACGGGTTCAGGCGGACTCGAGGACAGAGGCTTTGGCTGGCCACTCTGTAATGCCAGTTCTGATTCCCGGAGAAGAGGGTGACTTCTGGCACCAAACGGTGTCCGATATGGCGGGCCGGGAACTCATTACAGCACTGGTACGGGAGTTGGCGCTGCAGTCCCAGTTAATCGCCCGTGATACGGATCAATGGCTCCTGCGTGTAGAGCGAGAATCACTTAATCAGGCGGGTACTCGCGATCGTTTGACGGCGGCTCTGCATGCATCCGGGTTTCCAGTTCGACTGGCGGTTGAAGTCGGTCGAGTGACCGACACACCAGCAAGGCGCAATGCAGCAGCAACCGCAGAACGACAATTGGTTGCAGAAAAAATCATTTTTGATGATCCATTTGTTCAAACCATGATGCGTGACTTTGGGGCGAAAATCGTACCCGGAAGCATCAAGCCAGGTTAATGGATCGACCAGGGCTGACGTGTACATTGATGCGTCATTTCAATACCCAAATTTTTAACACTTAACGCAAGGAATACCCATGTTCAACAAAGGACAACTCGCAGGCCTCATGAAGCAGGCGCAGGCCATGCAAGACAACATGAAGAAAGCGCAGGACGAACTCGGAAACGTTGAAGTCACTGGCGAGTCTGGTGCCGGCTTGGTTAAAGTCACCATGACTTGCAAGCATGATGTTCGTCGTGTCACGATTGATCCCAGCTTGTTGGCCGAGGACAAAGACATGTTGGAAGATCTCGTAGCGGCAGCGTTCAACGCGGCTGTTCGTAAAGTGGAGGAAACTTCCGGCGAAAAAATGGGCAAACTGACAGCGGGTATGCCTGGCTTGCCTGGTGGCATGAAGTTCCCGTTCTGATTCCGCTCGGTATGGGCTCGACGAGAAAAGCAAGCCGTTAATGGCAGAGCACAACTCTCTAGACGCCTTGATTCAGGCGTTGCGACGCTTGCCGGGCGTGGGCGTAAAGTCGGCCACCCGAATGGCCTTTCACCTCTTGCAGCATGATCGGCCTGGGGCGCAGGCGCTAGCTCGTGCATTGCAGGAGGCGACTGAGTCCGTACAACACTGTGAGTTGTGTCACACCTTCACCGAAGCCAAGGTTTGCAGTACCTGCCTGGATGCTCGGCGTGACTCAAGCAAATTGTGTGTTGTCGAAACGCCGGCTGATCAGTCGGCAGTGGAGAGGACTGGGGCTTACAAGGGCTTGTATTTTGTGCTTATGGGCAAACTCAGTCCCCTGGATGGAATCGGTCCAAAAGACATTGGCCTCAAAAAACTCTTCGATCGAGCCAGCGATGGTACGGTGCAGGAGGTAATTCTGGCCACCAATTTCACGGCGGAAGGGGAGGCTACGGCCCATGTGATCACCGAGGGCCTGAAAACCCGGGGTCTTCGACTGACGCGACTGGCGCGCGGCGTCCCTGTGGGGAGTGAGTTGGAGTATGTGGACCTGGGCACCATTGCCCACGCGTTCGTGGATCGCCGTTAGGCATTGACTATTGATTTCTATCTATGACCGTCGCTCGTTTTACTGTTGCCTATTGGTGCGTCTTGGTCGCCGCCGTTTTGCCCATTTTTTGCGCAGGAATTGCGAAATGGGCATGTTTGGGCTACCTGCCCGAGAAGGCGGCTTCGACAACAATCACCCTCGCGCTTGGTTGGCCAGCCAAGTTGATTGGCGCGCTCGAGCAAATGGTGCTCACTCGAATAGCTTCGAGGCGCTGCCCTTCTTCATTGGTGCGGTCATCATTGCTCACCAATTGGGTGCCAATCAACTGAGGCTGGATGTACTTGCCTTTTTGTTCATTGTGCTGCGCATGATGTTTTTGATGACTTATGTCGCGGGTTTGTCGAACGCACGCTCTGTTCTCTGGGCATTGGCATTTGCCACAAATATAGCCATCTTGTTTACCGGTTTACGGTAGGCCTCCGTGTAAACCCTTTCGGGAAGTTCCCGATAGTCATCAACTGCAAGTTGACTATCCTCAAGTTCATAACAAAAGTGAATTGAGGAGGGCGGTGAATGAGAGCGGAGGGAATCAATCGACGTGAATTCTCATTTAGGGCTACCTTGGCCGCGTCTGCGGTTGGATTCCGCCCCGCCTGGGCGCAGACTCGACTAGAGCGGTCAAAGGTCTTGATCGGCCTAGCTGGGCGATCCGAAATCAGTCTCCTGCCACTGGCCATTGCAGACCGCTTGGGATATTTCCGAGCAGAGGGCCTAGATGTTGAACTTATCGATTTTCCAAGTTCAGGAAGCGCTCTTCAGGCGCTTCTCAATGGGGCAGTTCATGTCAGCGCAAGCGGTTACGAGCAAATTCTGAATCAATCAGCGAGAGGCCATTTTCTGCAAAGCTTTGTCCTGATGGCTCAGTCTCCCGCTGTTGCTGTGGGAGTGTCAATACGCAATCTGCCTCATTTCAAGACGGTAGCGGATTTGAGGGGGAAGAAAATGGGGGTTGGTGCCCCTGGTTCAGCCTCACACGCCATCGCCCATTGGGTCATGGCGCGCGCTGGTTTGACACAGGGTGATGTCATGCTAGTTCACTTTGGCGGTGCGGCAGAGGCCTTGGCGGCCTTTCAACTCAATCAAATAGACGCCACCAGCTACGGCGATCCCATCGTGACAATGTTGGAGCAAAAACGGATTCTGCACCTCGTTGCGGACTCGCGTACCATGAAAGGGAGGCAAGCGCTTTTTGGCGGCCCGTTGCCCGGATCGTGTCTCTATGCTCACAGTGCGTTTGTTCAACAAAATCCATTGACTGCGCAAGCGATGACCTTGGCCGTTGTTCGCGCGTTGAGGTGGATTCAAACGGCAGGTCCCAGTGACTTGATGAAGGTGATTCCCGAGCCTTTTATGATTGGGGACCGTGCGCTCTACCTGACGGCGATTGGCAAGGGCCGTGAGGCGGTGTCTCCCGATGGAGTAATGCCAAAATCCGGGCCAATGTCTGCGTTTCGAGTATTTTCCGAGGTTGAGCCTGGTTTCGGTGTCGAGCGCATTGACCTCAGCAAAACGTATACCAATGAATTTGCAGCGGTGGCCAAGGCTCATTTCAAGGTCTGACCACCTGCAGCATTATTTTTTTGGTCTTCGTTTGGATTGACTGCTGGAGGACGACTGTGCTGTCGTCGCGGTTTTTACGCGAGTTTTGCTTTTGACCGCGCTTTTAGAGCGCGTGTTACTTTGAAATGGCAAGTACAGAACAACGTTTTGCCCCGACTTGAAAATGCTGGAGGTACTGATCTTGTTCCAATCAGCCAGACTCTCCGCGCTTACATTGTGGCGCCTGGCGAAGCTGGCGACCGAGTCCCGCTTGCCAGCTTTTCTAATTTGCCGTCGCAACTGAACCTCCGGCGCCAAAGTGATTTGGCCATTGTCGGCAATGCGCTCGCTGACGTCGGTGAGTAGCTTTTCTGGCCGGGGCACCAACAGGCTGGATCCCGCCTTGATTACGACTCTCGGGGGGATGTTGTTGATAGAGCGCAATTGTGCCTCGCTCATATTGACTTGGCTCGCAACCTCGGCGGGCTTCATCGTACGTGGCGCGACCCAAACAGTCCAACTGGCCAAACCGGTACCCCCATAGGCCTGCAAGTTTTGTTGAAAGACACTGGCGGTGTCCCACGGCAAAAGAATGGTCGGGGTGCCAGCTGCCAGAATGACAGGTCGATTGATTGACGGATTCAATGCCTTGAAGTCATCCAATGACACTTCAGCCAGTTTGGCCGCCAGTGCAACGTCAATATCGCGCTGAATGTCAACCATTTTGAAAAAGGGATGGTTGCCGATGTTGGGCAGTTTGGCGTTGAACGCACTGGGGCGCGCGACAATGTTTTTGATGGCTTGGAGCTTTGGAACGTAAAAGCGAGTTTCCATGGGCATCGTCAGGTCCAAGTAGCCAGTTGGCAGTCCGGCCCGCTTGTTTTTTGCTATGGCCCGGCTGACACTGCCCTCACCCCAGTTATAAGCGGCCAGCGCGAGATGCCAATCGCCGAACATCCCGTGTAGCTTGTCCAGATAATCAAGCGCGGCGCGTGTCGACTCCAGAACATCACGCCGGTCATCTCGAAAAGCATTCTGTTTCAGTTCAAAATACTTCCCCGTAGCGGGCATGAATTGCCACATGCCTGCAGCCTTGGCGGTAGAAACCGCCTGAGGGTTGAACGCGCTCTCCACAAAAGGAAGCAAGGCCAGTTCGCTTGGCATTCCTCTGCGCTCCAACTCTTCGACAATGTGAAACATGTACTTTCTGGAGCGTTCAGTCATTCGCAAGATGTAGTCTGGCCGGGATGCATACCAGGTTTCCCTGTCGGACACCAGATCTTGCTGCAGGTCAGGCATGGCGAATCCGCCACGAATTCTTTCCCACAGGTCTGCTGGCGGCGCCAACGGGGCAACAGCATTCGCTTGTGTGCGAATTGGCGTGATGGGCTGAAGGTCCCCAGATGGAAATAGTGGTTTGCGTATTTGCGGCGCTGTACGAGATTGTGGTGACACTGCAGACGGGTCGGCGCTTTCATCAACGGTTGGGCCAACGCTGGCGCAGCCAGTTAACCAGAGTAGGCTGGCGAGGCAAAGTAATTTGAGAATTTTCATTAAAAAGGATTCTTCCATTGCCGAAGTGCAGCAAAGACGCAGATGTCGTCTTTGGCCGTGGCGGCAAATGTTTGTGTGGCCGAAATCAGTGTAGATTTGCGGGCTCTTAAAAAAGGATTGATTAGTTTCTCAGTCCGAATGTTGCTCGGGAGAGTGGAGAGAAATTCAGCCCTCAGCCATCGGCAACTAGTCGTGTGGTCAATCAAATAACTGTCTTCTGGATCCGCTGCAGCAGCGAAATCCAAGTTGCTCAATGTGTATTCGTCAGTGCAGCAAACCGGGGTGTCCTCTGGTAGGTCGGACATGCTCCGAAGTGACTGCAGCATTTGGGCCGCCGTCTCCTCGAGTTGTCGATCGCATCCGGCGATAAACAGCGTATCACCACAAAGCAGAAGCGGAGCCCCATTGACCTGTTGGCAATAGTACGCAATGTGCCCTGAAGTATGTCCTGGCACATCCAAGACGTTAAAAGTCAGTCCCAACGCATGGACCTGCTCACATTCAGGCAGCCGAGTCAGCGACTCCGGCATTGGCTCCAGGGCGGGGCCAAAAACTTTGCACCCTGTATGTAGCCGCAACGCAACACCACAACGGGTGTGGTCGGCGTTATGGTGCGTGACTAGAATGAGCTCGAGCGTGACCCCCAATCGCTTCAAAGCGTCCATAACGGGATGTGCATCAACGGGATCAACCACCAAAGCTTGGTGGCCGTTGTGCAACATGCAAATGTAGTTGTCAGTAAAGGCGGGTAAGGGAGTTAGTTGCATGAACGATGAAATTATAGGTTTGCACCATTGGTTTCAAACGCCACCCGGGCGCTACCTACTCGCATGGGAGCGCGAGCAGCTTGATCAAGCGGTGTCAGACATCTTTGGCTTTCATGCTCTTCAACTTGGCCTGCCTGAGATCGATGCGCTTTGTAACAATCGGATGCCACATCGTTGGTTTGCGCATCATATCCCTACGGCTCGCGCGGACGTGGTGACAGATTTCTCTGCATTGCCTTTTCCTGAAAGTAGTCTGGACTTGGTGGTATTGCCACATTCACTTGAGTTGGCCCATGATCCGCACACGACACTCCGGGAAGTGGAGCGGGTGCTCGTGCCGGAGGGGCGAGTTGTCATTTGCGGGTTAAACCCGGCGTCTTTGTGGGGACTGAGACAGCGGCGCGCCCACCTGTACCATCGCATGGGCTTTGGGCACATGTTTTTGCCGGAGGCAGGGGAGTTCATTGGACACTGGCGTTTAAAGGATTGGTTGAGGTTGCTGGGCTTTGAGGTCGAAGTGTTTCGATTTGGCTGCTATCGACCTGCTCTGTCCAGTGAGAGTTGGCTGGAACGGTTTGCATGGATGGACATAGCTGGAGAACGGTTGTGGCCGATATTGGGCGCCGCTTACTTTGTGGTCGCTGTGAAGCGGGTGCGGGGAATGACGCTGTTGAACCCTGGCTGGAAGGCCACGCGGGCAATAGCCGCGTCCCCTGCACCGGTTGCGAACAGCTCGGGGTTGAACTTCAGAGGCCACTTAAAAGATGGTAAAAAATTCTAGATTGGAAGTATGGTTTGAACGCAATTGAAATTTACACCGATGGAGCATGCAAAGGAAATCCCGGACCGGGTGGATGGGGTGTCTTGCTGAAATCTGTAGACGCGCAAAAAGAGTTGTTTGGTGGCGAATTGGAAACCACCAACAATCGAATGGAAATGATGGCCGTCATTGAGGCCCTGTTAGCGTTGAAAAGGCCTTGTAACGTGACGATGCATGTCGACAGCCAGTATGTGCTTAAGGGGATCACGGAATGGGTGTCAGGCTGGAAAGCAAGGGGATGGAAAACGGCGACAAAGCAGCCAGTGAAGAATGTTGATTTGTGGCAACGGCTAGATGACTTGGTTAGCACATCTGGACACACGATTGATTGGCGTTGGGTTCGTGGCCACAATGGCGACCCAGGCAATGAACATGCCGATATGTTGGCCAATAGAGGCGTGGCGCAAGTCCTTCATCAGCGCTAGGAACGCCTGATTGGCGCGAATAGATGGTATGGACCGATGCGCATTGCGGGGTTCCATTCTGAAAAGCCTTAAAGATCAGTGGATGGTTGGTGTACCAACTGCCTTACCAAGGCAACTGGGATAAGCAAAAGTCTCCTCTTTTATTTATATTTGGTAACTCGAATATTTATGTTGCATTGCAACAAAAATATTGCATTGATGCGCGGTCCCCCTATAATTTAATCATGCTGCACTGCAACAATAATTAAACAAAGAGTTGGTTTCGGCGCAGATATTTTTTGACTTACCTCTATTGGAGATATTTTTATGTTGACCGTCGAACAAATCATGGCTTCCCACAAGGCAAACGTTGAAACACTGCTTGGGTTGACTTCCAAAGCTTTCGAAGGCGTGGAAAAGATTGTTGAACTCAATTTGACCGCTTCCAAAGCCGCGCTCGCTGAGACCAGTGAGAATGCGAAAGCCCTGCTCAGCGCTAAAGATGCGCAAGAGTTGATTGCACTTCAATCAGCCATGCTGCAACCCTTGGCTGAAAAGTCCGCAGCCTACAGCCGGCACTTGTATGACATTGCCTCCGGCTCAAGCGCTGAGTTCAGTAAAGCTTTTGAAGGTCAAGCAGCCGAAGCGCAGCAAAAGTTCATGGATTTGGTTGACAGCACTGCCAAGAATGCGCCAGCCGGATCAGAGTCCGCCGTCGCTGTGATGCGCAATGCGGTCACGGCTGCCAATAGTGCCTTGGAGTCAGTCCAAAATGCAGTCAAACAAGCCACTGAGGTTGCTGAATCCAACTTCAAGTCTGTGGCCACGTCCGCCGCTGATGTCGCTAAGCCGACTGCGAAAAAGCGCTGATTTACAACAATCGGACAAATATTTGTCTGTCAGGGAAAAAATGGGCATCAAACCCTAGAAAAATAGGGAAAACCCTGACATACTAGACTTAATAAACCTGTTCTTTTGAGCACGGTGTATTGGTTGTCTCCTCGGGTCCTTTCGAAACCTTCAGGTTCAGGGACTCCTTAAGGGCTAGTCGCAAGACTAGCCCTTTTTTTGTTTGAACCAGGGTCGGCAGTCTATTGCTGGATGATTCTTGGGTTGATGGAAATAGCCGGGAAGTGGGGCATTCTCATGACCGGACCTACACCGACTTATTTGCCCTTCACCGTACGATGAATGAGGTCAGCGCATTGCTTGACCAATGTCGGGCCTTTGTAGATTAAGCCTGTGTAAATTTGAACGACGTCTGCGCCAGCCTTGATTTTGCTGAGCGCATCTTCGGCACTTAGGATTCCGCCAACACCAATGATAGGAAACGCAGGGCCAAGCGCGGCGCGCAGTTGAGCGATAACGCGATTGCTCATGGCCAGGAGAGGTGCGCCTGAGAGTCCACCGGTTTCCTCGGCATGTGTCATGCCTTTGACAGCATCTCGACTTAGCGTGGTGTTGGATGCGATCACGCCATCCATGGCATGACGCTGAAGTATTGCGGCAATAGCGGACACCTGTGCTTCATCCAAGTCAGGGGCAATCTTTACGAACAAGGGCGTTCGCTTGCCGTGCTCGGCCGCTAATTTCTCTCTTTGCTGGGCCAATGCGCCAAGAAGTTGATCGAGGGCCTCATCACCTTGAAGTGCTCGGAGGTTCTTCGTGTTGGGGCTGGAGATGTTGATCGTCACATAGTCCGCGTACGGGTAGACGGCATTTAGACAGGTTATGTAGTCCTCTGTGGCGTTCTCGATGGGTGTTGCGGCATTTTTGCCAATGTTGAGTCCCAACAGCATGGCAGGCCCAGTCCCTGCATTTTTCTGGCGTTGTGCGTAGTGGGTCGATCGCTTGACGTTCGCAATAAAGGCCTCCAGGCCGTCGTTGTTGAAGCCAAGGCGGTTGATGAGCGCATTGGCCTTGGGCAGGCGAAACATTCTGGGTTTTGGGTTGCCTGGTTGACCTTTTGGTGTGACAGTTCCGACCTCAACAAAACCAAACCCCATGGCGCCCAGGCCATCGATGCACCGAGCGTTTTTGTCCAAGCCCGCAGCCAGTCCGACGCGATTGGGGAAGGTCAGTCCCGCCAACTTAACCGGATCTTCGATGCGACCATTGCAATAGGCCATCTGCAATGGGGTGCCTTGCGCCGCTGCAAGGCCGTGCAAGGTGATTTCATGAGCGGTTTCAGGATCCAGGCTGAATAAAAACGGGCGGGCTAATGCATAGGGGACGAGAGACATTGGATAATTCCTCCTTAAGGTTTGAACTACGTTTCCGCAACACACCCGATTTTCCCAGATGACCAATCAAAATTCACCATCCACCCCGCTTCTTTCTCAAGATGAACTTAAAACATTGGTGGGGAAAGCTGCGCTCAAGTATGTAGTGCCCGGCGAAATCGTCGGTGTTGGAACAGGTTCAACGGTCAATAAGTTCATTGATGCGTTAGCAACGATGAAAGATCAGATTAAAGGCGCGGTGTCGAGTTCGGTTGCCAGTACCGAGCGTTTGCTGGCATTGGGCATCCCCGTCTTCGATTGCAATGAGGTGTCTGAGCTGTCTGTGTACATTGACGGTGCCGATGAAATTGACGGACAAGGTCATATGGTCAAAGGCGGTGGCGCTGCGCTCACTCGTGAAAAAATTGTGGCGGCCCAATCTCGCCAGTTCGTGTGCATTGCTGACGATTCGAAGTTGGTTGAGACATTGGGTCGGTTTCCCCTGCCTGTCGAGGTCATTCCAATGGCCGCGCAGCAGCTAATTCGCCAATTTTCAGTGATGGGTGGGGTAGCGAAAGTACGACTCAAAGGCAACGCTCCGCTGGTGACGGACAACGGACAGTGGATTCTGGATGTGACTGGCCTGACTGTCACCGACCCCTTGGCTTTTGAGGCCAAGGTCAGTCAGTGGCCAGGCGTCGTCACCGTTGGCGTGTTTGCGTTCCAAAAGGCCAAAGTGTGCTTGTTGGGCACCGCCAGCGGAGTCAAAACAATTACCTACTAACTTTCAACCAATTCAGAATCGAATGCCAGCGGGATTCTTGCTGGTGTCTGGTGCGGGAGTAGATCGAGCTCTTGGCGCTGCGGTTGCTTCTTTTACATCAGTTGGGGTCGCCGGTTTTTTAACCACCACCAGTGGGGTTGCTGCCGGATTCTTATAGTTCGCGGGCAGGGCGGATGTCTTCGGATAGCCCGCCGCATTCAAGAACTGGGTCCACTCGGAGTCTGAATAGCCCTTCAATTGCTGGCCACCAATGGTTGCAAATGGAATGGTATTGGTACCGCTGATTCGTTGCAAGGCCTCGGCGTCATCGTTGGTGTTAACCGTCTTCTCGGTAAAGGGCACGCCACGACTGATCAACAATGTCCGTCCTGATCCGCAAGGGCCACAGTTGTCAGCAGAGTACAAAGTCACCGGGTATTTCGCAACAATCTGACGAAGAGCAAAGGGGAGGGCAGGGTTTGCGTTGTCAGCGGCGTTGGCCCCGATCTCTTGGGTCGTGGCGTTGCCAATATTGGCGGGGGGGTTGTCCGAAAAACTCACTTTTCCGTCAGGGCCCACCACGCGGTAAATCGTTTGGGCCGACGCTGGCCCGACAGAGATCCATGCAGTCAAGATCATGACCAGAGCAATTCGCGCGGTAGTCTTCATTGCGTTTTTCAAAGCGTGTCCTCATCAGGTTTGTTCTGCTGCCATGCCTTGGTGGCGAAGCAAGGCGTCCAGGGCAGGTTCGCGACCACGAAAAGCTTTGAACGACTCGATTGCCGGGCGGCTGCCGCCAGCCTCCAGAATGGCTTCCCGGTATTTTCTACCAGTCTCGGCATTTGGCAAGCCGTCCTTCCCAATGGTTTCCTCAAATGCTGCATAGGCGTCGGCGCTCAACACTTCTGCCCATTTGTAGCTGTAGTAGCCGGCCGAATAGCCACCAGCGAAAATATGGCTGAATGTGTGGGCCGGGCGGCTCCAGCTCGGCGGCTGAAGCACTGCGACCTCTTTGCGAACCTGGTTCAGCAATGGCATCACGTCATGTGTCGGGTTGTGGGTCGTGTGCAGCAGCATGTCAAACAGGGAGAACTCAATTTGTCGCAGCGTTTGCATGCCGCTCTGGAAATTCTTACCCGCCAACATTTTGTCGAAAAGCGCGCGTGGCAAGGCCTTTCCGGTGTCAACATGGGCGGTCATGTCCTTGAGAACTTCCCATTCCCAGCAGAAATTTTCCATAAACTGGCTGGGTAGCTCCACGGCGTCCCATTCCACGCCGCTGATACCGGAGACATCCCGTTCATTCACTTGGGTCAAGAGGTGGTGCAGGCCGTGACCGAATTCATGGAACAAAGTAGTCACGTCGTCATGGGTTAACAGTGGCGGTTTGCCATCCACTCCGTCCGCGAAATTGCAGACCAGATGCGCCACAGGGGTTTGCAACTGGTGGGTGTCGGGTCGCATCCAGCGGCCCCGAACGTCGTCCATCCACGCGCCACCGCGTTTGCCTTTGCGCGCGGCAGAGTCCAGATAGAACTGCCCCAACAGCTGGCCGGCACGCTCAATGCGGTAGAACTCGACGCCTGAATTCCAAACGGGAGTGGTGCCCCGCTCAATTTTCACTTCAAACAAGCTTTCAACAATTTTGAACAAGCCTGCTTTGACCTTGGGCGCTGTGAAGTATTGTTTGACTTCTTGTTCACTGAACGCGTAGCGGGCTTCTTTAAGCTTTTCACCGATGTAAGACCAATCCCACGGCTGAGGCTCTGGGAGGCCAGGGTGCTCCTTGGCGTATTCACGCAGGTCAGCCAAGTCTTGTTCTGCAAAGGGCTGTGCTTTGATGGCCAGATCTCGCAGGAAGGTGATGACGTGCTCGGGCGATTCTGCCATTTTGGGCGCTACTGACAGTTCTCCAAAGTTGCGGTAGCCCAGCAACTGAGCCTCCTCGAGTCGCAAAGCCAACATTTCGTTGATCAAGGCCGAGTTGTCAAACTTGCGGGTCGATTCGTCAGATTGATCCGATGCCCGCGTGACATAGGCGCGGTAAAGTATTTCTCGCAATGCACTGCTTTTGGCAAACTGCATGACAGGCAGGTAGCAGGGCAGTTTCAGGGTGAGCTTGAAGCCTTCCTTGCCTTCCGCTTTCGCGGCTGCGCGTGCGGCCTGCTTCACGTCGTCAGGCACACCGTTCAACTCATCAGCACTTGCGTAGTGTGCAAAGGCGTCGGTGGAATCAAGCGCGTTCTCGCTGAATTTTTGGCTCAGTTCTGCACTTCGCTCTTGAATGGCCGCAAAGCGATCACGAGCAAGGCCTGTCAATTCGGCGCCACCCAACACAAAGTTTCGAATCGCGTAGGTATGCGCCTGATGCTGCTCTGCGTTCAACGAAGCTGTGTCAATCGCTTTGTACTTGGCAAACAAGCGCTCGTCGGCACCCAGGCGGGTAAAAAACTCGGTGATCTTTGGCAGCGCTTCGTTGTAGGCCGCGCGCAACTCGGGGGTATCAGCCACACTGTTCAGGTGACTCACGGCGCCCCAGGCGCGCCCGAGCTTTTCCGTCGAGACGTCCAATACCGCCGATATGTCAGCCCAGCCAGCGGGGAAGTCTGGTGAGGTCACTTTTTCAAGAGCCTGGCTCGCGTCTGCCAGCAAAACCTCCAGGGCTGGTGCGACATGCTCCGGCGTGATTTGGTCGAACAGTGGCAGGTCGGTGAAAGAAAGCAGGGGATTGTTCATAAGCTCTATTTTGCGGCAAGGACCGTCAATTCAAGAGGCGCCCGGTTGAGGCGCCGTTCGTACCAATTCAGGCTGTGCGCTCGGCTGACTCCAGGGTGTTGACCAGCAGCATCGTGATGGTCATGGGGCCGACGCCACCAGGGACCGGCGTGATGAAGCTTGCCACTTCTTTCACGCCCGCAAAGTCCACGTCGCCACACAACTTGCCGTCGTCATTGCGGTTCATGCCGACGTCAATCACGATCGCGCCTGGCTTCACCATGTCGGCGGTCAGCACATTGCGCTTGCCGACGGCGGCGACCACCACATCAGCCTGGCGAGTGTGGAATCCGATGTCGGCGGTGCCACTGTGGCAGACGGTGACCGTTGCATTGGCTTGCAACAGCAGCATGGCCATGGGTTTTCCCACGGTGTTGCTGCGGCCGATGACTACGGCGTGCTTGCCACGCAAGTCGATGCCCGTGGTTTCGATCAGTTTCATGCAGCCGTAGGGTGTGCAAGGGCGAAAGCCCGGTTGACCGGTCATTAGCTCGCCAGCGCTCAAGGTGGCGTAGCCATCCACGTCCTTGGCGGTCGAGATCGCCTCGATCACTTTGTGCGGGTTGATGTGCTTGGGCAGTGGCATCTGCACCAGAATGCCGTGAATCGTTGGGTCGGTGTTGAGCGAGGCAATACGGGTCAACAGATCAGCCTCGGACAGCGCAACATCATATTTTTCAAAGACAGAATGCACCCCTGTGTCTGCACAGGCCTTGATTTTGTTGCGAACATAGACCGCGCTGGCAGGATCCTCGCCGACCAGAATCACAGCCAAACCAGGGGTGACTCCCTTGGATTTCAGCGCAACCACGCGGGTAGCAATGTCGGTTCTCATTTGGGTGGAAAGCGCGTTTCCGTCAATGTTTTGGGCGCTGACTTGATTGGTCATTACTTCAGTTCCATAAGTAAAAAAGCCCGCCAGCCCTTGTTAAAGGAGCGCGGGCAGCTATAAATTAGATAGCGCTATGCCTTGGCAGGTGTTTGGCCCAAAGCGATTTTCAGCAGGTCGGCCACGGTGTTGGCGTTGAGCTTTTCCATGATGTTGGCGCGGTGGGCTTCCACCGTCTTGATGCTGATACCAAGGTCATCGGCGATCTGCTTGTTCAGGCGTCCCGCAACAATGCGCTCCAGCACTTGAGATTCCCTCAGCGTGAGGCGGGCAATCAAGGCGTCTCGGTTTTGGGCTATTTGGTAGTCTGCAAAGGCTTCGGTGGCGTGATCGAGCATTCGTTCGACCAAACTGAGCAATTGCTCTTCTTTGAAAGGCTTCTGGATAAAGTCCATCGCGCCTTTTTTCATGGTGTCGACCGCCATTGGCACATCGCCATGGCCGGTGATAAACACAATGGGCAAGGGGGAGCGGTTTTCGATCAGGCGGTTTTGCAACTCCAGCCCGGTCATGCCACCCATCCGAATGTCCACAATCAGACAGGCGACTTCACGGGCGTCATAGCGACTCAGAAAGGATTCGGCTGATTCAAAACAGCGAACCCTGTAATCTTTGCCTTCCAATAGCCACTGTAGCGAATCTCGAACGGCTTCGTCATCGTCAACAACGTAAACCGTTCCTTTTTTAGGTATCAAACTCATATTCAGCTCTGACGTCCTTGTTTTTCAGTGGGCAGGGGCTCTGGGATGGGGATCCAGAACGTGAAGCTACACCCTGTTACTTCTGCACCATTGTAGAGGTTCTCCGCTTTCATCCTTCCCTGATGCGACTCAACGATGGAGCGGCACAGGCTCAAACCAATTCCCATGCCGTCGGATTTGGTGGAGTAGAAGGCTTCATAAAGGCGGGGCATGGCCTCTGCCGAAATGCCGTTACCTGAGTCGGTCACCATGAACTCAATCACCGGTTTTCCCTCGACTTGAGCGGATGCAACCCGGAGCTTGACAAGGCGGTGTGCGGTGGGGCGTTGCGCGGCGTCTACCGACTCTGCAGCGTTCTTCAGCAGGTTTAACAATACCTGCTCAATCAAGATGGGATCGACCATCGTTTGAGGCAAGCGGGGTGCGACATAGTGCATCAAACGCACATTGCGGCGTCGCATTTCCATCTCGGCGAGTTCCAAGGCTTCGCTGACCATGCCTGCCACGCTGGACATGGAACGATTGGGCTCACTTCGTTTCACAAAGGAGCGAATGCGCTGAATGATTTGCCCCGCTCGCTGGGCCTGTTTGGCAGTTTTTTCCAACGCACCCAGCAAGTCCTCCTCGCTGATTTGCTGAGCTTTAATGCGTGAGACCATGCCGTTGCAATAGTTGTTGATGGCTGTCAATGGCTGATTCAACTCATGGGCCACGCTGGATGCCATTTCTCCCATCGTGATCAGCCGGCTGGAGGTTTGTGCGCGCTCGGCTTGCACCGCAGCTTGTTCCTCGGCGATGCGCCGTGCAGTAATGTCGGTTGCAATCACCATCTGCGCCAGGCGCCCGTCCACCCAACTCAAATAACGGGAGCGGACTTCAAGCCATTTCCCCAAGTCCACCAGAAAAATCTCCGCACTTTCGGCCTCGTTGTCAGGAAGCAGGCTGGTGGGTAGTCCGGCAAATGCATCCACGCTGTCTAGCGCGTCATCGTTGAGCGGGGGTACCGGCACGCCAGCTTCGGCGACCAATTGAAGGTGCCCCATGGTTTGGGTGCCAAACCACTGTCGGTAGAGTTTGTTGGCGAATAACAATTCATTGCTGCCCAAAGGGGCCACGGAAATGGACGCATCCAGTGCTTCAAGGACGGTGGTAAAGCGCTCGTGCGAGGCAGACAGTTGCTCCCGAATGCGGTTCGGTTCGGTGATGTCCGTCATTGACGTCATCCAGCCGGTTTGAGCGCCACGCGCGTCAATGAGCGGGGAGACGTAGAGCCGGGCATCAAACAAGGTGCCGTCGCGTCGTTTGATTCGTACTTGAATGCCACCCGGTTGGACGCGACCCGCGAGCTCGTCTTCAAGCCGAGTGCTCAATGCATCGTGGTCGTCTTCGGGCCAGTAAGGGAAGGGTGCCGTCCGCCCGACAAGGTCGGATTCATTCCAGCCCGTCATCTGACAAAAGGCAGTATTGACATAAGTGATGCGACCTTGCATGTCCAGGGCCCTCATGCCGGTCAGAATAGAGTTTTCCATGGCGCGGCGAAAGCTGGTTTCCAGCACCAGCGCCTCCTGGGTCCGCAGCCGGCGCCGGGTGTGGCGCCAGTTGGCAATCAGCATCCAGGCGGTCATCAGACTCAAGACGATGACCAGCCAAAACAAACCACTACCGACAACACCTAAGGAGGTACGGTACACCTGCCCACGGATGATGAGTCCATTTCCGACTGGGGAGACCGGAACCTCATACGCATTCACCGAACCGGTCCAAGGGAGCAGGCGAGAGGCCGGGCCTCGTGGCGTGATCACCGTGCCGGCCAGCATGTTGCCTTCGCTGTCATGAAACGAGATGGCATATCGCGCAGAAACCTCGGCCGGCACGCCATACCTGAAGAGGGCATCGACGGAATACTCCGCCATTACAACGCCGGCAAATTTGGCCCGATCATTCAATGGAATATGCAGCTGCAGCATGGCGGGCTGGTGGGCTACCGCAATGCCTTGGGCATAAATGATTTGGCGAAGATCCCGAGCCAGTTTAAAGATATTTTCGGTATCCCCTCGAATCAAGGTGTTGTTCGTACCTTTGAGTTGAGCGCTAGAGAGGTTGGCGGTCCCGGCACTGGCCTTGATTCGTTGTCGCTCATCAATCCAGGTCAATGAACGAAGTTCCGGGTATTGATTGACCATGGTCATGGCCCGGTTTTGGAATTCATCAACGTCGAGTTCCCGGTTGGAAACCTCTTTGGCAAGGCGCATGATTTGTTCTTGGCGTTCCAGCAAGCGCAGACGCAATCGTTGCTGTGTGTACTCGACGTCGCGATTCACCGCTTCTTGCTCGCGGTCTATCTCTTCAATACGTAGGTAACCGAACGCGGTCACGATGGCTGCCAAAAACAGCATGACGGCGGCCAATGGGGCCAATACAGCGAAGCGGTCTTGGCGTTGGGGGGGGAGCTTTTGCCACCACTCGCGTAGTCTGTCCCACACGGTGTAGTCAGTTGGTTCAAGGGTGGAGTTGTGCGAGGGAATCGGCATCTGTTGAGTGTAGGGGACGGCGAGTTTTGTGGCCGTCAAGCTTCGGTTCTTTAAGTTAAATATTTCATAATGTGAATGTTAAAAGCATTATTTGAAATTTAAAAGAAGGTGTGACAAAATAGATACGCTGTACTAAATTACCCAAAACAAAGGAGCGCCGCATGTCAGTAGTACCAGAGAACGGTTTCGGATCCACCCCGGCCGATGTAGATAGTCAAGAAACGCGAGAGTGGATGGACGCTTTGTCCGCCGTGATTGAAAAAGAAGGGCCTGAACGGGCGCACTATCTACTGGAGCAACTGCTGGAGCATGCGCGTCAAAGCAGCATCGACATGCCGTTCTCGGCCAACACGGGCTACGTGAACACCATTGAGCCCGATCAGGAAGAGGCCTGCCCCGGTAATTTGGAGTTGGAAGGCCGCTTGCGCGCCTACATGCGCTGGAACGCCATGGCCATGGTGGTCAAAGCCAACCGCCATTACCCTGCCGATGGTGGTGACCTGGGTGGTCACATTGGATCGTTTGCCTCGCTCGCCCATATGTTTGGTGCGGGCTTCAACCACTTTTGGCATGCCGAAAGTGAAAACCACGGCGGCGACTGCCTCTACATTCAGGGACACGTGTCACCCGGCGTTTACGCCCGCGCTTACCTTGAGGGGCGCCTGACTGAAGAGCAGTTGCTCAACTTCCGCCAGGAAGTGGATGGCAATGGCCTGTCCAGCTATCCGCACCCAAAGTTGATGCCCGAGTTTTGGCAATTCCCCACCGTGTCCATGGGCCTGGGCCCATTGATGGCGATTTACCAAGCCCGTTTCCTGAAGTACCTGCATGCCCGTGGCATTGCCAACACTGAAAACCGCAAGGTTTGGGTGTTCTGCGGTGACGGCGAGATGGACGAGGTGGAGTCCCTGGGCGCCATCGGTTTGGCCGCGCGTGAGAAGCTGGACAACCTCGTGTTTGTCGTCAACTGCAACTTGCAGCGTCTGGACGGTCCGGTACGTGGCAACGGCAAGATCGTGCAAGAGCTGGAAGGCGAATTCCGCGGCTCCGGCTGGAACGTTATCAAACTCTTGTGGGGCAGCCAATGGGATCCGCTGTTGGCCCGCGACAAAGACGGCGCGCTGCGCAAGCTGATGATGGACACGCTGGATGGCGACTACCAAGCCTTCAAAGCCAATGACGGCGCTTATGTGCGCAAGCATTTCTTCGGCCGTGACCCGCGCACGCTGGAGATGGTGTCCAAGATGAGCGACGACGACATCTGGGCGCTGCGCCGCGGCGGTCATGACGCCAAGAAGGTCTACGCCGCTTACCACTCGGCCGTCAATCACAAGGGCCAGCCCACCGTGTTGCTGATCAAAACCGTCAAAGGTTTTGGCATGGGCAAGAGCGGCGAAGGCAAGAACAACGTTCATCAGACCAAGAAGTTGACCGACGAAGACATCAAAACCTTCCGCGACCGCTTCAATATCCCGATTCCTGACAGCCAGATTGCAGACATTCCGTTCTACAAACCGGCCGACGACACACCCGAGATGCGTTACCTGCACGAGCGCCGCAAGGCACTGGGCGGTTACCTGCCGCACCGTCGTGTCAAGTCCGATGAGCAGTTCACTGTGCCGTCCTTGGAGACCTTCAAGACGGTCATGGAACCCACGGCTGAAGGGCGTGAAATCTCCACGACCCAGGCCTATGTGCGTTTCCTGACAACGTTGCTGCGCGACAAAGCACTGGGTCCCCGCGTGGTGCCTATTCTGGTGGACGAGGCCCGTACCTTTGGTATGGAAGGCCTGTTCCGTCAGATCGGTATTTACAACCCAGAAGGTCAGAAGTACACCCCGGTCGACAAAGACCAGGTCATGTACTACAAGGAAGACAAAGCGGGCCAGATTCTGCAAGAGGGCATCAACGAGGCCGGCGGCATGAGCAGCTGGATCGCAGCGGCCACCAGCTACAGCACCAACAACCGCATCATGGTGCCGTTCTACGTGTACTACTCGATGTTCGGCTTTCAGCGTGTGGGTGACTTGGCGTGGGCGGCTGGCGACATGCAGGCCCGCGGCTTCTTGCTGGGGGGCACGTCCGGCCGTACCACGCTGAACGGCGAAGGTTTGCAGCATGAAGATGGTCACAGCCATTTGTTGGCCAACACCATTCCCAACTGCGTCAGCTACGACCCAACTTTTGCGCACGAAGTGGGTGTGATCCTGCACCATGGCCTCAAGCGCATGGTGGAAAAGCAGGACAACGTGTATTACTACATCACCCTGCTGAATGAGAACTACGCCATGCCAGGCCTCACCGCTGGCACTGAAGAGCAGATCATCAAAGGCATGTACATGTGCAAGCCCGGTGCCACTGACGGCAAGGGACCACGGGTTCAGCTGCTGGGTTCCGGCACGATTCTGCGTGAAAGCATGGCTGCTCAAGAGCTGTTGGCTGCGGACTGGGGCGTCACTGCTGACGTCTGGAGCTGCCCAAGCTTCAACGAATTGACCCGTGACGGCCAGGACTGCGAGCGTTACAACCTCTTGCACCCAGCGGATGCACCGCGTGTGCCGTTCGTCGCGCAGCAGTTGGAAAAGCACGAAGGCCCCGTTGTGGCGTCGACCGACTACATGAAGGCTTATGCTGACCAAATTCGGCAGTTCATTCCGAAAGACCGGACCTACAAGGTCTTGGGCACCGACGGTTTTGGCCGCAGTGACTTCCGCAGCAAGCTGCGGGAACACTTTGAGGTCAACCGCCACTACATCGTGGTTGCTGCCCTGAAGGCATTGAGCGAAGATGGTACTGTGCCTGTGTCCAAAGTGGTTGAGGCCATTGCCAAGTACGGCATCCAGACCGACAAGGTCAATCCGCTGTACGCATAAAAACTGCAGGGTAAACCGAGCTTTTGGGCCGGTTTTCCCTGAATCAAAAAAAGTTAGGAGAGACGCATGTCTGCAATCGAAATCAAAGTGCCGGATATCGGCGACTTCGCTGAAGTCACAGTGATTGAATTGATGGTCAAGCCCGGCGACACCGTGGCGGTGGACCAGTCGCTGATCACCGTCGAGTCCGACAAGGCCTCCATGGAAATCCCCTCCAGCCACGCGGGTGTGGTCAAAGAAATCAAAGTCATCCTGGGTGACAAAGTCAAAGAAGGCTCCGTCGTCCTGATGCTGGAAGCAGCAGGCGCCGCCGCTGCACCGGCTGCTGCACCCGTTTCAGCGCCAAAAGAGGCTGAAGCCCCCGCTGCACCTACGCAAGCTGCTTCTGCTTCTGCTTCTGCTTCTGTTTCTGTAGCGAATCAGGCGCCCGCCGCCACCGGCCGAATTGAAGTTTTTGTGCCTGATATTGGTGACTTCAAAGACGTGTCCGTCATTGAAGTCATGGTCAATGTGGGTGACACCATCCGCTTGGAGCAATCCCTGATCACCGTCGAGTCCGATAAGGCCGCCATGGAAATCCCCTCCAGCAGCGCCGGTGTGTTGAAAGAGCTCAAAGTCAAGATGGGTGACAAGGTCAATATTGGCGACCTGCTGGCTATTTTGGAAGGCAGCGCACCTGCTGCTGCTGCTGCTGCACCTGTTGCCGCGGCTGCGCCAGCAGCGGTGGAGGCTCCGGCTGCTGCAACGGCCGCACCGGCCGCTGCTTCTGCGCCTACAGCGGTGGCCGCTGTTCCGGCCCACAACCCAACCACCGCGCCCGTGGGCCTGCCCCATGCGTCGCCGTCGGTGCGCAAGTTCGCTCGCGAACTGGGCGTTCCTTTGAACGAAGTCAAAGGCAGCGGTCTCAAAGGCCGAATCACTGACACGGACATTCAGTCCTTCACTCGCTCCGTGATGAGTGGTGCGGTGCAAACGCTGGCTGCCGCTTCCCAGAACAAAGGCGCCGGCGCTGGGAATGACGGTGCCGGTCTGGGTCTGATTCCTTGGCCGAAAGTCGACTTCACCAAGTTCGGCCCGACCGAGCGTAAGGAGATGTCGCGCATCAAGAAGATCAGCGGTGCCAACCTGTTGCGCAACGCCATCATGATTCCGGCCGTCACCAACCACGACGACTGCGACATCACCGATCTGGAAGCCTTCCGCGTGTCCACCAACAAGGAAAACGAGAAGTCTGGTGTCAAAGTCACCATGCTGGCGTTCCTGATCAAGGCCTGCGTGGCCGCGCTCAAGAAGTTCCCTGAGTTCAACAGCTCGCTTGACGGCGATGCGTTGATCTACAAGCAGTACTTCCACATTGGTTTTGCAGCCGATACGCCCAACGGCCTGATGGTCCCGGTGATCAAAGACGCCGACAAAAAAGGCGTCATGCAAATCTCGCAAGAGATGAGCGAACTGGCCAAGAAAGCCCGTGACGGCAAACTGAGTCCGGCTGAAATGTCTGGCGCGTCGTTCACCATCTCGTCATTGGGTGGCATTGGCGGGCGTTATTTCACGCCCATCATCAACGCCCCTGAAGTGGCTATTTTGGGCGTGTGCCGCTCCACCATTGAACCGGTGTGGGACGGCAAGGCCTTCCAGCCCCGTTTGATGCTGCCTTTGAGCTTGACGTGGGACCACCGCGTGATTGACGGCGCCGCTGCGGCCCGCTTTAACGTTTATCTCGGTCAAATACTGGGCGACTTCCGCCGGGTATTGCTGTAAAAAAAGAGGTACGACATGGCAATCCTAGATATCAAAGTACCCGACATTGGTGACTTCGCTGAGGTCAGCGTCATTGAGTTGATGGTCAAACCCGGCGACACCGTTGCGGTGGACCAGAGCCTGATCACCGTGGAAAGCGACAAAGCCTCCATGGAGATTCCTTCCAGTCACGCGGGCGTGGTGAAGGAGCTCAAAGTCGCCATTGGCGACAAAGTCAAAGAAGGCTCATTGGTCCTCACCCTGGAAGCCGCTGGCGATGCCTCGGCCCCTGCTTCAGCGTCAAAAAAGGCTGCAGCGCCCGTTGAACCTGCGCAGGCAGCTACACAAAGCGTAGCGCCAGCGGCTGCCGCACCGGCCCCCGTTGCGGCTAGCTTTGGCGGCAGTGCTGATCTTGAATGTGACCTGCTGGTGCTGGGCGCCGGCCCTGGCGGCTACTCCGCGGCGTTCCGCGCGGCTGACTTGGGCCTCAAAGTGGTTCTTGTTGAGCGCTACGCCCAATTGGGTGGCGTGTGCCTGAACGTGGGTTGCATCCCATCCAAAGCCTTGCTGCACGTGGCAGCGGTCATGGACGAGGTCAAACACATGTCCGCTTTGGGTATCGACTTTGGCGCACCCAGCGTCAATGTGGACACCTTGCGTGGCCACAAAGACAAAGTCATCAACAAGCTCACTGGTGGACTGGCCGCCATGGCCAAGATGCGCAAAGTGACGGTGGTGCGCGGCTACGGTTCCTTCGTCGGCGCCAATCATGTGTCGGTTGAAGAAACCAGCGGTACCTCGCAAGAGAAAACTGGCAAGACGCAAACCATTGCGTTCAAAAAAGCCATCATTGCGGCTGGCTCGCAAGCGGTTCGCTTGCCGTTCATGCCCGAAGACCCGCGCGTGGTCGACTCCACCGGTGCGTTGGCGCTGAAAGAAGTCCCCAAGCGCATGCTGATTCTGGGCGGCGGCATCATCGGCCTGGAAATGGGCACGGTTTACAGCACGCTGGGCGCCCGCCTGGACGTGGTGGAAATGATGGACGGCCTGATGCAGGGCGCCGACCGCGACCTTGTCAAGATCTGGCAAAAGATGAATGCGCCTCGCTTTGACAACATCATGCTCAAGACCAAAACGGTGGGCGCCCGCGCCTTGCCCGAAGGCATTGAGGTGACGTTTGCTGCAGCAGAGGAGGGCGGCACCGCCCCCGCACCTCAGGTCTACGACCTGGTTCTGCAAGCCGTGGGTCGCACGCCCAATGGCAAGAAGATTGCTGCCGAGAAAGCCGGTGTGGCCGTCACAGACCGCGGCTTCATCAACGTCGACATTCAGATGCGCACCAACGTGTCCCACATCTTTGCCATTGGTGACATCGTGGGCCAGCCCATGTTGGCGCACAAGGCGGTGCATGAAGCCCATGTGGCGGCGGAAGTGATCGCCGGTGAACTGCAAGGCAACAAAGAGCTGGCAGCCGCCGCTTTCAATGCCCGTGTCATCCCCAGCGTGGCCTACACCGACCCCGAAGTCGCCTGGGTGGGTCTCACCGAAGACCAAGCCAAAGCCCAAGGCATCAAGGTCAAGAAGGGCCTGTTCCCGTGGAACGCGTCAGGCCGTGCCATTGCCAATGGCCGCGACGAAGGCGTTACCAAACTGCTGTTCGATGACTCACCAGAAGCGCACGGCCACGGCAAGATTCTGGGCGGCGGCATGGTCGGCACCCACGCGGGCGACATGATTGGCGAGGTGGCCTTGGCCATTGAGATGGGCGCAGATGCCATCGACATCGGCAAAACCATCCACCCCCACCCCACGCTTGGGGAGTCCATCGGCATGGCGGCGGAAGTGGCTCACGGTAGCTGCACCGATTTGCCACCGGCGCGCAAGTAAGCGTCCCTGCGACTTCACATCAAAAAGCCCGAACTAGCAACAGTTCGGGCTTTTTGCTGTCTGGCTGCTTGGTGTGGCAGGGCGTCTAAATGCTGTATGGGTGTACAGTTGTGTGCCGCAAGCCCCGCCCAAAAAGGCGTTGCACCATGCACACTGGCACAGCCCAGCCACACGGCAGACCCCATTCGCACCCCCCCTGCAGGCCACCGAGCGCCCGTCGCGGCCAAGTACCCGCAGCCGCCAAATCCAAGCTCTACAACCCGCGCCACCCCGAGCGCACGCTGCTGTACCAAACGGTAGCCGAACACTTTGAGACCTGGTATTAACTCGCCAGTGCGGGGCAGTTCGACGGGCAGGGGGACCACCACACGCCAAAGCCCTATGTCCGCCAGGCGTTCCGCAAATATCTGGAGTGCGGCATCTTTGCCCACGGCTTTGCCCGCGCCCGCTGTGATGACTGCGGGCACGACTACTTCATAGCCTTCTCTTGCAAGGGCCGGGGCGTCTGCCCCTCGTGCAACACACGACGCATGGTGGAGACGGCGGCGTACTTGACAGATGACGTCTTACCCGCCTGCCGGTGCGGCAAATGTGGACAAGGCGACCCTGCACATCAGCGCAGTCGCCTTCATTCACCGGTTCGGCTCCAGCCTCAATGAGCATGTGCACTTCGACGTTTGTGTGGTCGATGGGGTGTTTGGGAAGTTGTCGGCGGTGTGATTTTCCACCAGGCCATCGGAATTGATGCCGATATCGTCGCCCAAGCGCAGGCCACCTTGCGCCACTGGGCAACGCGCCGCCCACCACGCTAGAACCAGTGCAGCCCAAGCGGGCAGTGCACTACCTATGGGTCGTTTTGATAGCCCGCATCTACGAGGTGTTCCCGCTGCTATGCCCAATGTGTGGCGGCCAGATGCGCATCAATCGCGTTCATCACGCAAAGTGCCGACATCCGGCAAATACTCGAACCCATTGGGACAGATTCTGAACCACCACAAATCGCGCCAGCACGTGGTCCTGCTTTGTGGGATGACTGTGACGCGCAGGTGGGCGAAGGTGATGGCGGCGAGCCAGATTGGGCCCTGGCGGCGCAACCCGTTCCAGACTACGAGGTGGACCAGCTCGTCAATTGGTGACTCAGTGATGCAGTGGTTTCGACAACTGCGGGGAGCAGTTGCGTGCGCGCCAGACCTAAATCCATCTTGCATCCTAAGGTCTCGTCATAAAGCGGCTGCGAGCGCTCAAACTGCCTAGGTCAAACATGTTTCGAAGCCCCAAACCGGTGCCATACTGAGCCTCATTCGCTTAAATTTTTCTATCCGTAGATCTGCCGGAGTCCTAGCAGCCTGTCGGACTTTCGAACCCTGAATTCTCATCAAAGAGCATCGCAAAATATTAAAAACACGCCTGTATCGATAAGTGGTTTTGAGCATGTCCAACTTCATCCTCACCGACCGTAAGACCGACTACCTGCTGTCCCCATCGGTGCACGACTGGCTCACCCAAGACCACTTGGCCCGTTTCGTTGTTGAAGTCATAGATGGCCTGGACCTCTCCAATCTCACACGCCAATACGCGGGGCGGGGCTCCAAGGCGCACCACCCAGCAACCTTGCTGGCGATTCTGCTTTACGGCTACGCAACGGGCATCTTCTCCAGCCGCAAGCTGGAAATGGCCACTTACGACTCCGTGGCCTTTCGCTACATCGCTGCTGGCAGCCACCCCGACCACGACACCCTGGCCACCTTTCGCAGGCGCTTCATCGATGAACTCTCGGGCCTCTTTGTGCAAGTGTTGGAGATGGCCACTGAGATGAAGCTGCTCAAGCTTGGCACCGTGTGCTTGGACGGCACCAAGATCCACGCCAACGCCTCGCGCCACAGCGCCCTCTCGCATGGGCACATCGTCAAACTCGAAGCCCAGCTCAAGCAAGAAGTCCAGGAGCTTTTTGCACTGGCAGAAGACGCTGACACGGCCAACACCCCGGACGGCATGAGCCTGCCCAAAGAACTCAAGCTGCGCGAAGACCGCCTCGCCGCCATGGCCACTGCCAAAGCCAAGATCGCAGCCCGTGCGGCAGAGCGCTTTGAGCGGGAGAGGGCTGAGTTCAACGAGAAGATAAACAAACGCGAAGCGAAGCAAAAGAAGACAGGCAAAAAGCCCGGCGGCAAGCCACCCGCAGAGCCCCAGCCTGGCGTCAAAGACCGCGACCAGATCAATCTGACGGATGAAGAGTCCCGAATCATGAAAGTCAGTGGTGGCGGCTTTGAGCAGTGCTACAACGCACAAGCCGCAGTGGATGCTCAGACGATGCTGGTCGTCGCCACTGGGCTGACCCAGGCTCCTAACGACAAGCAACAAGTCACCCCGATGATCAAAACCCTGCAGGATCAGGCACAGTGACTGGGTGGCGTCACGACCCTGATCGCAGACACTGGTTTTTGCAGCGAGAGCAACCTCAAAGCTTGCGTTGATGCCAAGATGGAGCCCCTGATTGCACTGGAGCGACAGGATCACCATCCGCAGTGGCGTGCGCGTTTTACGGAGCCGGCGCCCTTAGAGGCAGATGCCACGCCGATGCAAGCCATGGCACATCGACTGGCGACAAAAACAGGAAGAGCCGTCTACGCGCTTCGCAAGCAAACCGTGGAGCCGGTCTTTGGCATCATCAAGTCGGTGATGGGCTTCAGGCAGTTCTCGCTGCGTGGATTGCGCAAAGTCAGTGGTGAATGGAATCTGGTTTGCCTGGCCTGGAACGTCAAGCGCATGGCGGTACTGCGTCCAGAACTTGGATGAAGCAGGAAATTGCCGTGAAAACCGCTCAAAAAGCAAACCACCCGCTGGGAGGTGTCTATTTTTTGGGCAAATTCGGAATCAGACTGCTTTGCAAAACCTCAAGTCCGACAGGCTGCTAGGTCGAGGCCACCCACCCTGCTGCTGCGCCCTCGCCCGGCCCCAGTATTGGTGATTCAGGCCGAGGTAGAGCCGGGCCGTTGGCTCCACCTGGCGGCCCCCATGCCCGACCCCTACTTTCTGGACAACGCCAACCCCCGGACCACCGATCGCCTGGCCTTGCAATTGGTGACATTGCTCACTGTGATTGCCCTGTCGGCCCTGCTGGTGCGCGGCCTGATTCACCCACTCAATCGGCTAGCCTCTGCCGCCAATGCCTTTGGCAGCGCGGGCGCGCCGCAGTCGGTTCCCGAGATCGGCACCGCCGAGTTGCGCCGCATCGCCCGCGCCTTCAACCAGAGGCAAGCGCGCATTCACGGATAACTGGTGGACTGTGAGCGCCTGTTTGCCGGCATCTCCCATGGTTTGAAAACACCTATCATGCGGCTTAAGTTGCGCACCGAACTGTTGGACGATGAGGCCCTAAAGGTCGATTTCCATGAAGACCCGGACGACCTGTATGTGATGGTCAAAGCCGCCCTGCAAAGCGTGCGCGACACCGACATCCATGAAAACCTCATGTCTGTGCGGCTGGACACCTTGCTGGGGCGCTTGGCCAAGCGCCCCATTCACCCCGACGCGTCGATTGAATGCACCACTGAGCCCCTCAGTGTGCAGGGAAACCCCCTGGCGCTGGAGCGGGCGCTGAGCAATTTGATGGACAACGCAGTGCTCTTCGGCGAGCGCGTTCAGGTGCGCCTCACTCGCCAAGGTGCGCGGGCTTTAGTGGAAGTGCGCGATTTCGGCCCCGGCATTACCCAGGCCTCCATGACCGCCGCCTTTGAGCCCCATGTGCGCCTGAGCATTGCCCGCAGCATCCTTCAGGCCCACGGTGGCGAAATACGCCTGCACAACCACGTCGAGGACGGTTTAGTGGTCACGGTGCTGCTGCCAGCCATTTCGCCGGCGGATGCCTTGCCAACGTAGCGTTGGGGTAAACATTTGGCTGCCGGACATGCGCAGTGAACCAATGTACGCTAGGCTCATCCTATAGATAAGGCCCGATAAAGTATGAACTTTATTTGAATTTTCTGATCAGAAGTTCATGGAAAAAGAGAACGCAAGAAAGCAAACACTGGAGCAACTTCACGAGCGACGCAAGCAAGTCGTGCGGCTGCACAAGAAGGGCATCAAGATCATGCAAATCGTGGCAATGACAGGGCTGAGCTACCCACCCGTTCGCGCTGCAATTGACATCTTTGAAGATGGCGGCTGGAGCGCCATTCGACCCGCCTCACGGGGACGCAGCCGTGGCGATGGTCGTGTGCTCAGCCAAGTGCAAGAAGAGGCTGTTCAAAGGATGATCATTGACAAGCGTCCCGAGCAACTCAAGATGGACTTTCACCTGTGGAGTCGGGCTGCTGTTGGTCAATTGATCGAACAAGAATTTGGCATCAAGCTACAGGTTCGCAGTATCGGCAAGTACCTCACCCGCTGGGGCTTCACATCGCAAAAACCAATCAAGCGCGCGTACGAGCAAAGCCCTGCTGCGGTGCAGGCTTGGTTGGAGGGCGAGTACCCCGGTATTGAGCAGCGTGCCAGAGCTGAAGGGGCCGAAATTCACTGGGGCGATGAGACCGCGCTGGTCAACACGGACGTGCGCGGCAGAAGCTATGCGCCGACAGGCAAAACGCCGGTGGCCATGGCCATTGGGGGCACCCGTCAGAAGCTCTCCATGATTGCCACGGTGACCAACCAGGGCAAGACACGCTGGATGATCATCGACGAAGCATTTGACGCCGACAAGCTCATTGAATTCCTGCAAGCCTTGATCAAGGACGCCGGTAAAAAAGTCTTTCTGATTCTGGACAATTTTCGCGTGCACCATAGAAAACTGGTGAAGGCTTGGGTGGCTGAGCACAAAGACGAAATTGAGTTGTTTTACCTGCCCAGCTACAGCCCTCAACTCAACCCAGAGGAGCGGCTCAATGCGGATTTGAAGCAAGAGATGGGCAAGCGCGTACCGGTTAGAACCAAGGCCAAGTTACGCGAGGCCGCCAACGATCATATGGCGATGCTGGAGCAAAACCCTGAGCGCGTTATGGGCTACTTCCAGGACCGCCGTGTTCGCTATGCGGCTTGATACTTCACAGGGCCGCATCAATAGGCTACATTTCAATCCTTCGTTTGAACAAATTGGCCGACCGCAGCCCCTGTTAGTTCAGATTGAGGATCGGTATCGCGCCAATTTCTTTGACAATGAATTCGATCAACGGTTGGGTCGAGGGGTTGGTTCTTCCTTGCTTGGTGAACACCGCGACACAAAACTTGGGCAATTGAGGGAACCTCTTGTCGGGACCCAGCACTTTCATTTGCGGCAGCACGGACGTTTGGCTCAGCACCCCGACAGCCAATCCGGCACTGACGGCGGCCTGCACGCCGCTGATGTTCATTGTGGTTACCGCACTTGACCATGGCCTGCCGATACCGTCCAGCGCCTTGATGGCGGCTTCTCGGTAAAAGCAGGGCGTAGGTAAAAAAACCAGGGGCAAAGGAATGGGGGGGGGCGGAATGTCCATCGGTCCGACGGCCCAGCACAATTGCTCGTAAAACAAGGGTGTGCCTTCGGTGTCGGGTTCGTGACGCGCGGCGATGACGACATCAAGTTTGTCTTCGGCCAGATCGCTGCGTAGACGGCGGCTGAGATCAATTTTGAGGCGAAGGTCAAGGCGTGGGTAAGTCGAGCGCAGCTTGGAGATGATTTCGGGCAATCGGTGGGGTGCGAGGTATTCCACAACCCCGAGTCGAAGTTCCCCCTGCATCTCGGAGCCAGACATGCGCAGAATGGTTTCGTCATTAAGTTGAAGAATGCGCCGAGCGTAACTCAGCAGCAGTTCACCCTGATCGGTCGGAATGGTTTTGCCTTTGCCCCGCTCAAGCAGGGCTTGCCCAACAGCGTCCTCCAGGCGTTTGATCTGAACGCTGACCGAGGATTGCGTTCGGTAAAGACGCTCGGACGCCGCAGTGAAACCGCCGGTGTCCACCACAGTGACAAAACTGCGCAGTAAGTCCAGATCAAGATTCGACTGTCTCATAGTTTGTTCATCTTTAAAAGCGATGTAATCGGCACCCGGATCACAGCGGGATGGGCTGGAAATCATACACTGATGTATTTCGTTTCGTCATAGTTTTTATTTCAATTATTCGTTTCCCAACATCCGGACGGAGTGCCATGATCTGCACTGACCAGACGCTTTTCCAAGCCACGAAGAGGGCTGGGTCTTGCAAATACCGCTACTTAACAGGAGACAAAACCATGTCAAGAGAAATAGAGTTTTTGAGTCATCAAGTCGTAGCCGGGCGCCACTCGCGCCGGGATTTTCTGGGTCGTGCGACGGCCCTTGGTGTGTCGGGCACGTTTGCCAATACCTTGCTGTCCGGCGCAGCCATGGCGGCAGGACCCATGCGCGGCGGCATTTTGAAGATCGGATTGGCGGGAGGCACCTCTACCGACAGTCTGGATCCCGCGCTGAGCGGCAACTCGGTGGCCAACAACATTGGCCGCACCTGGGGTGAGGAATTGGTGGAGCTGACCGTCACTGGCGAACTCAAGCCCAAATTGGCGACGGAATGGAGCTCTTCGGCCGATGCCAAGGTTTGGACTTTCAAGATTCGCAAAGGCGTGCAGTTTCACAACGGCAAGGTGATGACGCCCGACGATGTCGTGGCAACCATGGAGCGCCACTCCGGAAAAGACACAAAATCTGGCGCGTTGGGGATCATGCGCGGCATCAACTCGATCAAGCGCGACGGTGACAACGTGGTGTTCACGCTCACCGACGCGAACGCGGATCTACCGTACTTGCTCAACGACTTCCATTTGTTGATTCAGCCCAACGGAGGCAAAGACGCGCCAGCGGCAGCGATTGGCACCGGGCCTTACAAGATGGTCTCCAACGAACCCGGCCTGCGGTATGTTGGGGCTCGATTTGCCAACTACTGGGCGTCCGGTGTGCGGGGGCATGCCGAGCAGATCGAAATTTTGGTGCTAAACGACACCACGGCGCGCATGGCCGCTTTGCAAAGCGGGCGCGTTCACATGATCAACCGCATTGACCCGAAAGTGGTTGACCTGATCAAGAATGTGCCTGGAGTGAAGATTCAGACAGCTTCAGGTCGGGCGCACTATGTTTTTATTGCGCACTGCAACACCGCGCCATTCAACAACCCAGATTTGCGACTGGCTCTCAAGTACGCCATCGACCGTCAGGAGATGGTGGACAAGATTTTACGGGGCTACGGCTCGGTCGGTAATGACACGCCAATCAATGCGGCCTATCCTCTTTATTCGGAAATTCCGCAGCGCAGTTTTGATCCAGAAAAGGCCAAGTTTCACTACAAGAAGTCCGGCCACAACGACACTATCGTGTTGCGCTCTGCGGATGTGGCTTTTCCTGGCGCGGTTGATGCAGCCCAACTGTTTCAGGCCAGTTGTGCCAAGGCGGGTATCAAGCTGGAGGTCAAGCGCGAACCGGGAGACGGCTACTGGACCGAGGTCTGGAACAAGCAACCGTTCAGCATGTCTTATTGGGAAGGCCGTCCGGTTCAGGATCAGATGTACTCCACGGCGTACATCTCGGGCGCCGACTGGAATGAAACCAAGTTCTCAAATCCCAAATTTGACCAATTGGTCATTGCAGCACGGGGCGAGCTCGATACGACCAAGCGCAAAGCCATGTACCGCGACATTGCTGTCCTTGTCAGCAATGAAGGGGGCACGATCGTGCCGATGTTCAACGACACCATTGCGGCGACCGGACCAAAAGTCGGTGGTTGGGTGAAAAACCCCAACATGGAAATGATGGGCTACATGGCCGCGTCTGAGTGCTGGCTGGCGGCTTAAGGCGGTGTCCACGATGTCTCCCATGCTGAAACAAGTGGCGCAGCGCGTTGCCATGGGCCTGTTGCTGTTGCTGGGTGTGTCAGGTCTGATTTTCGTGGGCACACAACTTCTGCCGGGTGACCCTGCACATGCCATTCTGGGGCAATCGGCCACGCCCGAGGCGTTGGCCAATCTGCGTCAGCAAATGGGGCTCAATGACCCGCCGCTCACGCGGTATTGGTATTGGCTGAGCGGCTTTGTGGTGGGTGATTTTGGCCAGGCCCTGTCCAACGGGCAGGACATTGCCAGCGCCATGGGCGGGCGCCTGCTAAACACGCTGTTTCTCGCCGCCTGCGCCGCACTGGTGTCCGTGCCGCTGGCGGTGGGCCTGGGCTTGCTGGCGGTGAAGCACCGTGGCGGTGTGGTAGATCGTGTGATCTCTGGTTTCGGCCTAGCGTCAACGGCCTTGCCGGAGTTCTTTGTCGGCTATGGGCTGATGTATTTTTTCGCGGTCAAGTTGCAATGGTTCACCAGCGTGGCGATGGTGTATGCGGGCATGTCACTGGGGGAGCGCTTGTCGGCCATCGTGCTGCCGGTGATGGTGCTGACCCTAGGGGTGTTGGCGCACATGATGCGCATGACGCGAGCCGCCATTCTCAATGTCATGCAGTCCGCCTACATCGAGACCGCCGAGCTTAAAGGGTTGTCCGCCTTGCAAATCATTTATCGACACGCCTTGCCCAATGCCCTGGCGCCCATCATCAGCGTCGTCATGCTGAACCTGGCGTTTTTGATTGTTGGTGTGGTGGTCGTGGAGGTGATCTTTGTCTACCCGGGCATCGGCCAGTACCTGGTCGACCACGTCGCCAAACGCGATGTCCCGGTGGTTCAGGCCTGCAGTCTGGTGTTTGCCAGCGTATACATCGGAATGAACATCTTTGCCGATGTGGCCGGTATCTTGTCGAACCCGCGCCTGCGCCATCCCAAATAAGGTTTCACGATGTTTGACTGGAAACGAATTCCCTTGGCGGCCTTGCTGGGCCTGTCGATCAGCGCCGCCTTTGCATTGACTGCCGTCTTCGCACCCTGGTTGGCGCCGTTTGGGCCGGGTGAGGTGGTGGGCGACGTGTGGGCCCCCATGTCGGCGACGCATTGGATGGGGACCGATAACCTGGGGCGTGACTTGCTCTCTCGCATGATCCACGGCACTCGGGTGACCTTGACCATTGCCGGACTGGCCACCGCCTTGTCCTTCGTCTTGGGCTCGGTGTTGGGCTTCATGGCGGCTGAGGCGGGGGGCTGGTTAGACCAGGTGCTGTCACGCTCGGTGGATCTGTTGATGGCCGTGCCAACCCTGATCTTTGCGCTGGTGGTGTTGTCGGTGTTTCCCTCCACCATGACAGTTCTTATTTTGGTTATGGGAATTTTGGACGCCACCCGGGTCTTTAGGCTCTCCCGTGCGGTGGCCGCCGACATCAATGTGATGGACTATGTGGAGGCGGCCAAGCTGCGCGGCGAGGGTTCACGTTGGATCATTTTTTCGGAAATACTGCCCAACGCCTTGACGCCACTGATCTCCGAGCTGGGCTTGCGGTTCATCTTTGCGGTGTTGTTTTTGTCTTCGCTTTCTTTTCTGGGGCTGGGTGTGCAGCCGCCGGACGCCGATTGGGGGAGCTTGGTCAAGGAAAACAAGGACGGCATAGTGTTCGGTGTGCCCGCTGCGCTGATTCCCGCGGCCGCCATTGCGGTGCTGACGATTTCGGTCAATCTGGTCGCAGACTGGGTCTTGCACCGAACGGCTGACCTCAAGGGAGGGCGTGGTCATGCGTGAAGTCCTGCTGATGGACCCACCGGTTCTGGAGATTCGCCACTTGCGACTGGAAACCACCTTGAGGACGCCGGGCGAGGCCCCGCGCGAGTTGGTCATTGTGGATGACGTGTCCCTGACCCTGTACAAAGGGCGGGTGCTGGGTCTGATTGGCGAGTCTGGGGCTGGCAAGTCGAGCATAGGCTTGTCATCATTGGCCTATGGTCGCGGCGGCGTCAGAATCACGGCGGGCGAAGTGCTACTCAAGGGCCAGGACATGTTGAAGTCCAGTTCCAGCGGACTGCGCGCCCTTCGAGGCCTAGCGGTGTCGTATGTGGCCCAGTCCGCCGCGATCGCATTCAACCCATCGCACTGTTTGATGGACCAAGTGGTGGAGGCCGCTCTTCATCACCGTGTGGCTCCCCTCGCCGCGCTGGAGCAGCGTGCGGTGGGCCTTTTTAGAACCTTGGGTCTGCCAGACCCGGAGAATTTCGGAAAGCGGTTTCCGCACCAAGTGTCTGGCGGACAGCTGCAGCGTGCGATGACGGCCATGGCCTTGTGCCCGCAGCCCGATCTGATTGTGTTTGACGAACCCACCACGGCGCTGGATGTCACGACCCAGATTGATGTCTTGGCCGCTATCAAAGACGCGATTCGTGAAACCGGTGTAGCGGCCTTGTACATCACGCATGACTTGGCCGTGGTGGCGCAAGTGTCAGACGACATCATGGTGCTGCGACACGGCAAGCTGGTGGAGCAGGGTGAGACCGGCCAGATCATTCATGCACCGAAAGAAGCGTACACCCAAGCCTTGGTGGGGATGCACACCATCCGCCATGAAGAGAAGGCGCCAGCGCCACAGCCCTTGCTGACGATCAAGGGGGTGAGCGCCCAATATAGCCGGGCCAAGGCCAAAGTGCTGGACCAGGTGTCCATGGACCTCAGCCCGGGGCAAACCCTGGCCGTGGTGGGGGAGTCCGGCTCGGGCAAGTCCACCTTGGCGCGGGTCATCACTGGACTGCTGGCCCCCACAAACGGCGAGATCATCTTTAACGGGGTCGCTTTGGCGCCCCGACTGGGTCAGCGCAGCAAGACCGACCTGCGTGAACTGCAGATGATTTTCCAGATGGCCGACGCCGCGATGAACCCACGTCAGACCGTGGGGCAAATCATTGGACGACCGCTGGAGTTCTACTTTGGCATGAAGGGCCAAGAGAAAACCCGTCGGGTTCAGCAGCTACTTGACGATATTGAAATGGGTGCCGGCTTCATGGACCGCTACCCGGCCGAGTTGTCTGGCGGACAAAAGCAGCGGGTGTGCATCGCGCGGGCCATGGCCGCCAAGCCCAAGCTCATCATCTGCGACGAAGTGACCAGCGCGCTGGATCCTCTGGTGGCCGATGGCATTCTGAACCTGATGCTGAACCTGCAAAAAGTCGAGGATGTGGCCTATCTCTACATCACCCACGACCTGACCACCGTCAAAGCAATCGCGGACTCCATCGCCGTCATGCACCAAGGGCGCGTTGTGCGCTACGGCACCAAGTCCGAAGTGTTGACCCCCCCATTTGATGACTACACCGATTTGTTGCTCTCGTCGGTGCCGAAAATGGAACTGGGCTGGCTGGAACAGGCGATTGCCCATAGGCGCATGGCAAGTTCTGGGAATTAGCAACGCCGCGATTGCTGCGAATGATTGAACACTCGGGTGCTGCGACAAGTGCTTGCATCCATCAATAGGAGACATGGAATGACGATATCGGCCAATCTCAAGGGCAAAAAAGCATTGGTTACCGGCGGTGCTTCTGGCATCGGCCTGGCAACCGTCGAGATATTTGCACGTGCGGGTGCCGCAGTGGCCATCAACGACTTGCCGGGCAGCACCCTGCTGGCCAGCGAGGTCGCCCGTTTGAGCGCGCTTGGACTGCAGGTGTATTCAGCCGAGGGTGATGTTGGTGACCCTGACAGCGCTGCACGCATGGTGTGCGCGGCAGCGCAAGCCCTGGGCGGGCTGGACTACCTGGTGAACAACGCCGCGACGCCTGGAACGCGTATCGCCATTCCGCCAAGTGATCTTGATCGCCAGGACGAGGCCTTCTGGAGCAAGCTGCTGTCGGTCAATTTAGTCGGTCCGTTTCGTTGCATTCGGGCCGCGCAGCCCTACCTCAGTCAAAACGGTGGTGCGGTGGTTAACGTGGCGTCCACCGCGGCATTTGGTGGAGGGGGGAGCAGTACAGCCTACGCCAGTGCCAAAGCGGCTTTGGTATTGATGACCCGTGAACTGGCTAAAGGCTTAGGTCCCGCCATACGGGTCAACGGTGTGGCGCCGGGCTGGGTGGGTGGCTCCGGGTGGGACTGCGGCTGGGACGAGGCCGAGGCCAATGCCGCCGCGGCCAAGTTGCCTTTGGGCCGCATCGGTCTGCCCGCTGATTTTGCCGAAGTGATTTTTTTCTTGTGTGCCGGGGCGGGCTACATGACGGGGCAGACCCTGATTGTGGATGGCGGCCTGCTGGCCTAAACGCAATCCATTTCCATGCGTGCTCGCGTGCCTACCCAAGCGTCAAATAAACTGGGCATCATTGCCGCGCCGGGTTGGTTTGACCCGACGATGCGGGAGTTTCTGCTACGTCACGCCCATGAGCTGGACGTGACCCAAACCATTCTGCCGCCAGTTGGTTTTGACTACAGCTTTGAACAAATCAGAGCATCTCTGCCCTGGTTGGAGCGTTCCGCCCGGCTATTGGTCGAGGCCGGCGCGCAAGTGATCGCCCAGGTTGGTCCAGCCTTCGCCTACCAGTTGGGACAGAACCCGGCCGGTGCCAAGGCGGTGGGGCAGCAACTCAGCAGTGCCTGCGGGGTGCCGGTGGTGCTCAATGGCGTGGCCGTGCTGGAGGCGCTGGAGCAGCTCGATCGCCGGCGTATCGCCGTAGCCTGCCCGTATTACAACCCGGCCTGGCAACAAGAATTCAGTGGTTTTTTGCAAGACGCCAACTATGTCATCGACCACTTTGGGACCTTTGTCGCCCAGGGGATCATTGCCACAGATGACTTGGTGGCCGCCAGAAACTACCGATTCACCGACAACGAAGTGATGCGCAGCGTGCGCCAAACCCGGGCCGATGCGCCTTTGGCCGAGGTGCTTGTCATTGGTGGCTCGGGGGTTCGCACCCTGCACTGGATCGAGTCGCTTGAACAGGAGTTGGGCATCCCTCTGGTCAGCGCCGACCGGGCGTTGTACCGGGCCGTTTTAGGTCGACTGGCACTTGAGCCCCAAGCCCATTGATTGACGTCAGATGGCATTGGCCAGCTGTCCCCCCCCTATTTCTAAGGAGTGTATTTTGAAAGCTGCATGGTACGAAAAATTTGGTGTTGCCTCTGAGGTAATTCAAGTCGGTGAGTTTGACAAGCCAACCGCAGGGCATGGTGAGGTGCTTGTGCGCATGAAAACCTCTGGCGTGAACCCGTCCGACACCAAGAAACGGGATGGCGCGTTCCCCAACCTCTTGGACAACGGACCCGTGATTCCGAACAGCGACGGGGCCGGCGTGATCGAAGCGGTTGGCACTGGGGTTCCACACTCCCGCGTTGGCCAGCGGGTTTGGATCTATCAGGCCCAGTTCGGGCGCCTGCATGGCACAGCCGCCCAGTACCTGGCTATTGACAGCTGCCGTGCCGTGCCTTTGCCTGACAACGTCGACTTTGACATTGGCGCCTGCCTGGGTATCCCTGCCATGGTGGCACACCGATGTGTGTTTGCTGACGGTTCAGTAAAAGGACAAGTCCTGCTGATCACTGGCGGCGCAGGCCGAGTGGGTTACTACGCGATTCAGTTTGCCAAACAGGGCGGCGCCACGGTCATTGCTACGGCGCACAGCGCGGAGGCCCAAAAAGACAGCCTGGAAGCAGGCGCTGACTTCTTGGTGAGCCACCACGAGGCAGACTGGCACGAGCAAGTTCTAAAGATCACGAAGGGCCGCAAGGTCGATCGGGTGATCGACGTTGAGTTCGGCCAAAACCTGCCCAAAATCCTGGACGTGATCCGAGTCGGCGGAGTCATCGCGAGCTATTCATCAACGGTTGTGGCGGAGCCGGCATTGCCTTTCAAACGGATGATGTTCATGGACCTGACAGTTCGCATGGTCATTGTGTATGCGATGCCCGAGGACGCCAAAGAGGCAGCCATCCGGGACATCACGTTGGCATTGGAGAAGGGCACCCTGCAACATCGTATTGCTGCCCGCTATCCCTTGGAGCAGTTTGCTGAGTCGAATCGAAAAATCGAGCAAGGCGGCTTTTTGGGCTGTGTGGTGGTCGACATTGATTGAGTCCGTTTGCGTCAGCGCGGACACATTGCTTTCGTTCAATTCTCATCCATGGCAGCACAGCGGTCCGCCAGAAAGTCGATCAGGGCGCGAACCGAGGGCAACAGCCCGCGCCGCGACGGGTAAACGGCGTCAATGATCTCTCTGCGCGGTGCCCAGTCTGGCAGCAGGCGGACCAACGAGCCGTCTTTCACTTGCTCACACACCATCATGGTGGGCAATTGCACCCCCCCCCCGACGCCAGCCAGCGCAGCGCCACCATGTCGTCCGTCACCATGCGCGGCGTGTGAGGCAGTTGGGCGTGGGCTCCATCAATGTGGTGTAGCCGCCAGATCGCTTCGGTTTGCGGGGAGCCCAGCGCCAGGGAGGGCCATGCGGAAAGGTAAATGATGGACGGCCTGATGCAGGGCGCTGACCGCGACCTCGTCAAGATCTGGCAAAAGATGAACGCGCCTCGCTTTGACAACATCATGCTCAAGACCAAAACGGTGGGCGCCCGCGCCTTGCCCGAAGGCATTGAGGTGACGTTTGCTGCAGCAGAGGAGGGCGGCACCGCCCCCGCACCTCAGGTCTACGACCTGGTTCTGCAAGCCGTGGGTCGCACGCCCAATGGCAAGAAGATTGCTGCCGAGAAAGCCGGTGTGGCCGTCACAGACCGCGGCTTCATCAACGTCGACATTCAGATGCGCACCAACGTGTCCCACATCTTTGCCATTGGTGACATCGTGGGCCAGCCCATGTTGGCGCACAAGGCGGTGCATGAAGCCCATGTGGCGGCGGAAGTGATCGCCGGTGAACTGCAAGGCAACAAAGAGCTGGCAGCCGCCGCTTTCAATGCCCGTGTCATCCCCAGCGTGGCCTACACCGACCCCGAAGTCGCCTGGGTGGGTCTCACCGAAGACCAAGCCAAAGCCCAAGGCATCAAGGTCAAGAAGGGCCTGTTCCCGTGGAACGCGTCAGGCCGTGCCATTGCCAATGGCCGCGACGAAGGCGTTACCAAACTGCTGTTCGATGACTCACCAGAAGCGCACGGCCACGGCAAGATTCTGGGCGGCGGCATGGTCGGCACCCACGCGGGCGACATGATTGGCGAGGTGGCCTTGGCCATTGAGATGGGCGCAGATGCCATCGACATCGGCAAAACCATCCACCCCCACCCCACGCTTGGGGAGTCCATCGGCATGGCGGCGGAAGTGGCTCACGGTAGCTGCACTGATTTGCCACCCGCACGCAAGTAAGCCAGGCTGACACTTGCACACCGAGCCCGAACTGGCCACAGTTCGGGCTTTTTGCTGTCTGGCGGCTCGGAAATAATTGTCCTGAAGGTAAAGGTTGTTGGGCGCTTCGTTTTTGATAGCTCCTCGTACATAATTTACCAAGGCTAGAGCGCTATTTGGCATGTAAACGTGCAGACCGGGGTCCTTCTCAGCACCGGCAACGGCGTGCTCGGCATCCGCACACACCGGGTTGTCGCGCTGCTGGGCAATCTTCCAACTCCCGGTGCCCATACTTGGTGCAGGTTTGCCCCAAGCGCGTACTGATTTTGGGTGGCGGCATCATCAGTCTGGAGATGGGCAGGGTTTACAGCACGCTGGGCGCTCGCCCGAACCAGCGCATCTCAAGCGCGCAGCGCATAACCTTTGGGCCGTTTTGATAGCCCGCCTCTACGAGGTTTTTCCGCTGCTGTGCCCGCTGTGAGACAGCCATATGCGCATCATCGCATTCGTCACGCACCGTGCCGACATCCGGCAAACACTCGAACACATTGGGGCAGATTCTGAACCACCACAAATCGCGCCAGCACGTGGCCCGCCTTTGTGGGATGACTGTGACGCGCAGGTGGGCGAGGGTGCTGGCGGCGAGCCAGATTGGGACATGGCGGCACAACCCGTTCCAGACTACGAGGTGGATCAGCGCGTCAATTGGTGACTCAGTGAAGCGGCGATTTCGACAGCTGCAGGGAGCAGCTGCGTGCGCGCCAGACCTAAATCCATCTTGCATCCCAAGGTCTCGCCTTTGAGCGGCTGCGGGCACTCAAACTACCTGAGCCAAACGTGTTTCGAAGCCCCCAAACCCGCGCCACATTGGGCCTCATGGGCTTGAATCTCCGATCCGATCGAGATTCAAATGAAGTTTCGGCGGTGCATAGTGATCTTCCTCGTCATGTGATGCAGCCATTGTGCAAACAGCATCTACTTCACGCAATTGCATAAATGTGAGGATCAGCCTTCATGTATGGATATCTTCGGGTTGATGGAGCTCCTTGTTATGGGCGCACAGGTGCCCGCTGGAACTGGCCAGCTACACCATGTCCAACGCTTGTTTCACTGGCGCCCTCAAAGAACGCGCCAGGCCAGCCCAATGGCTGGCAAACCCGGTTTAGCCAATAAGTTCAAAAAAATACTTGCTTGTTCTTTTGTAGACTATTGAGTAATATCGTTGTTGATCGCCACAACGGCGGTTGGCCTGACGACTTTGCTCGGTCCAGCGATGTTTCAAGGAATTTCAAATGTTGATACAGCTAACGTATGCAAGCCGCACCTCACGCATTCTTGGCCCTGGAGATGTCAAGGCATCTTGGGTGCGTCGCAGCGCAATAACTTGCGTGCCGGGATCACGGGTGCCCTGTGCCTCAGCAACGGAATATTTTTGCAGCAGCTCGAAGGCGATCGCGCAGCTGTCAATGAGCTTTATCACCGACTGCTAGGCGACAAGCGCCACCATGGCACCGCAGTGTTGGACTTCGGCGAAATTCCATACCGCCGCTTTGCAAGCTGATCGATGGGGTTGCTGGGTTCGCTTGAGGCGAACCGTCAGCTGTTTCTCAAATACTCCACTAAATCCGACTTCGATCCCTACAGCATGAGCACACTGACCTTGCGAAGTTTCTTTGACGAAATTTTGCAAAACGTGCGCTGGTTGGAATAGGTCGTATTCTTGAGGGCCATGAACGCGATTTAATTGCCTGATGACTCGCGCAAAAAAAGGGAGGTCACGATATTGATGTGATTCACCAAGAAACCCTGTGGTTCAACACGCCGCAAGCAAACTCGACAGAGAACAAGTCTTTTTACACTTTCCCCACAACACCCTAGGATCTTTTATGAAAACCATGTCCCTCACACTGAAATCCGCCATTGCCGCTGCAGGCATTGCTGCACTTGCTGGCTGCTCCATGATGGCCCCGTCAGGTGACACCGTCACCTATTCGGCACAGCTATCCGGTGCCAGCGAAGTACCTGCCAACACCAGCGCTGCCACAGGCAAGGTTGACGCCAAACTTGACAAAAAGACCAGTATGCTGCAGTGGACAGTCACCTACGCGGGTTTGACAGGCCCCGCCAAGGCGGGTCACTTCCACGGCCCCGCCATGGCAGGTTCTAACGCGGGCGTTGCATTGCCTTTCACAGGATCTGTGGAGAGCCCTATCAAAGGCGAAGCCAAGTTGACTGATGCGCAGGTACAGGATTTGATGGCTGGTAAGTGGTACGCCAATATCCACACTGCGGCCAACCCCGGCGGCGAGATTCGCGGACAACTTAAATCCGGCATGTAATTGTTCCGGGTGGCTCTGCCATCGTTTGCAAATATGAAAAACCACCACTTTTAAACGTGGCGGTTTTCCTATGGGCGGCCCGCCTGCCACCCCGTGGGCGGGCCAACTCAGTTGCTTGTGTTCTGGCCCTACGAGGACGAAGCAGCGTCCCGTATCGATTCGTTGGCAGCGTGTTCTGTGACGTGTTTCGGGGAGAACCGCCGATATCCGCCCAGCGCCCTCAAAGACGGTGCCCGTCCGCTAACGGCCGCGCCTTGGATTTGCCCGGTGGACGGTGCCAAAAGGCAAAGCGGTGCCATTGAGAAAGACCAGATCTTGCAGGCCGAGGGGCACCACTGCAGCACCACTGCGGCACCACGGCGCTGGTAGGCGGCGTTGGCACGCTGGCCGCGCAATTTGAGATCGGCACGTCCCCACGCTCATGCTGATTTTGGGCGGTGGCATCATTGGCCTGGAAATGGGCACGGTTGACAGCACGCTGGGCGCCCGCCTGGACGTGGTGGAAATGATGGACGGCCTGATGCAAGGCGCCGACCGCGACCTCGTCAAGATCTGGCACAAGATGAATGCGCCGCGCTTTGACAACATCATGCTCAAGACCAAAACGGTGGGCGCTCGCGCTTTGCCCGAAGGCATTGAGGTGACATTTGCTGCAGCAGAAGAGGGCGGCACCGTCCCAGCACCTCAGGTCTACGACCTGGTTCTGCAAGCCGTGGGTCGCACGCCCAACGGCAAGAAGATTGCCGCTGAGAAAGCCGGCGTGGCTGTCACAGACCGTGGCTTCATCAACGTCGACATTCAGATGCGTACCAACGTGCCGCACATCTTCGCGATTGGCGACATCGTGGGCCAGCCCTTGCTGGCGCACAAAGCGGTGCATGAAGCGCACGTGGCGGCAGAAGTCATAGCGGGTGAATTGTAGGGCAACAAAGAGCTGGCAGCCGCCGCCTTCAACGCCCGCGACGAAGGCGTTGCCAAACTGTTGTTTGCTGACTCGCCGGAAGCGCACGGTCATAGCAAGATCCTGGGCGGCGGCATGGTCGGCACCCACGCATGGTGACATGATTGGCGAAGTGGCGCTGGCGATTGAAATGGGCGCAGATGCCATCTACATTGGTAAAACCATCCACCCACACCCCACACTTGGGGAATCCATCGGAATGGCCGCGGAAGTGGCGCATGGTAGCTGAACCGACTTGCCGCCGGCACGCAAATAGCGGGTAGAACGGCATCTCACGAACACTGTTTGATGGCCAAGAAGGTCCCCAACCTCCCCACGCATCACGAGCGGGTGTGTTGGGGTTGTGATCGGCACTGCGCGGCCAGCGATATGCGGTGCGGCAATGGGGCTGACCGAGCACCCCACCCCGTGGAGTTGTTCGGCGACGATTGCTGGGAATGGGGAGACAACCAGTCCAGTGAAGAGCCTGATGCCGCAGCTGATTCGTTGGAGAAAAGTTCTTCCTCTGCGTAGTCTTGGGCAAGTCGGGCTACCTGCCAGCCCTGACTCTCACCGATCAGGTTGATGTATTGACAGCCCAGCGACGACAGGTATTGCAGCAGCGCCTCAGCGATGGCATGGCGATTGCTTGGTAACGCATGCGCTGCGCGCTCCAGATAAACCGTGTTTCACAACATAAAACCATCGTCAGCAGGTTGAGCCCACTGGCCCGGTAGTTCTTCCGCCCGAAACATCGGTCACGAATTTCGCTCAGCGGGTTGAAGAACACCGCCATGGCAAGCGCATTGTGCGGTTCGCCTGTGCTCAACTCGGCTTACACGCGGCGCGAAGCGCATCACTTTGTAGCCAGTTCAGAATGAACACCGGCGCTTCAGGTCTTTTTGATCTTTACGGCGTAAAGCCAGCCATTCAACAGCCCATGCGCGGCGAATGTGGACAAGGCGGCTCTGCAAATTGGTGGAATCGTTTTCATTCACCGTTATGGCTCCAACCTGAGCGGCCATGTGCATTTCGGTGTTTGCGTGGTCGATGGTGTATTCGATGAGGTGGGAGGCGACGCTGATGCCGACGTTTAAGGCTCATCGCCAAGAAGCACCTGTCACCTAGCACTGGAGCGGCTGCTTCGATGCCGCGCCCGCTTATCAATTGCCATGCAGCGCTTAGGCGATCGCTTTACTGCGCAAGCCAAGCCGGTCACCACGAGTGAGGGCGCACCTGCAGTGGTGCCGCTGGGCAATGAAATCCACGCCCAGTCAGAGTCCTTGGAACCCAAGCGCTCACCGGTGCCCTGCCTGTGGGTGGTGTTGTTTGCCCACATCTATTAGTTGTTCCCGTTGCTGTGACCGAAACGCAGCGGGCAGATGGGAATCAAACGCGGCGCCTGAATGGAGCCCACCGTAGATCTGTGGATCAGCTTGTGCATGTGCAGCCCGCAATCACCGCTTTGGGCGCCAGTCCATCGCCCTCAAGTCGTTCCGCAAGGACCTCTCTATCAGTGTGTTGGCTTTCAGCACCACCATCGCGGGCCATCGCCCTGGGGTTTTTTCGCACCAAACTTCCGCGCATCGGCCACCCGCTCAGTCTGGAGTCCAAAACTCCCGCCAATTCACGCGTCCAAGCCAAAGGGCAAGACAAGGGGGACGGCTGCTTACCCCATGCCGCACTCGTTCAGTGCAGCGTGTTCGCCATGATCTGGTGTATTTCCTTCTCCAGGCCCTTCGATGGAAGGATCACCATCTGTTTGCCGCCGAATTCAGCCGAGTAGCGCGGCGCGTCGCTGGCATTCTGATAGGCTTCGCCAAGCCGAACAATCAATTTTCCAACGTCAATCTGCGACAGTTTTTTTTCTTCAGCGAACTCCTTGAGCCCAGTAACCTTCCCATCGTGAATCCAGGCAATGCCAAAGCTCTTGGGTGGCTTGCCCAGGAAGACAAAGGCTTCATGCTCTGCCGGAACCACTTCCAGGTGGTCAGACACCTTCTGCGCCAGCTCCTCCAACGGGGCTTTGATTTCATCGAGTTGAGCCAGCGCATCGTTGCCGACCGGCAGCGGCGGATATTCAACCTCCTTGTTGCCAAATAGCTTGTCCAGTAGTCCCATGTTGTTCTCCTTTTAGATGAATAGATGAGAGCCTGACAGCTGCTCACATGTGTGCTGAGCGCAAGGAAAAATGTGCTGCCAAACGCTTTAACCTTATCCGATCAGGCCGTTTTTTTCAAATCGGCCAGAAGAATGGGTGGCAAACCCCCATTTCTCTTATAGCGAAACACGGTGTTTGGCTTCACCCGAGGGCCAACCGGCGCACTACTTGGGGGTCGCGTTTATTGCCTCCATCTACTCGGTGTTCCCGTTGCTGTGCCCGAAGCGCGGTGGGCAGATGTGCATCATTGCGTTCATCATGCATGGCGCCACGCCCATCACATACCTGCCCGGCCCTGGATTCCCGGGAAGTCATCCACTTGAATGACCTTGTCCGCCGCCCGCAAATAGGCCAGTGCCAATGCCGGATCAGGCATGTCTGCGGCGGCGTCTTCGAAAGATCGCGTTCGGCGCACCAGCTTGTTGAGCTCAGCGGTGGTGTCGCTGCCCAGTTGTTCGGTGAGCGCCAGCGCCCGCATCAGGTCCAATAGTCCACCTGATTTGGGCACACTCACGTCTGGGCACAGGCGGACGATCACCTCGGGCTGGTCGCGCAACTGGGCTGCCAGTGCCAACATCTGCACATCCCGCAATGGCACCAAATGGGCGGTCCGGCTCAGCACCAGTTGGCCGATCAGTCGGCGTCCTGGCGTAGGCAGGTTGGCGTAGAGGTCTTTCAGCACCTCCTCGGCTGCATCAAGTTGCGTGCGCAAGGCCGCGCGCGCCAGGGGCTGCATGTGCTCATCCCCCTCTGCGACGTAGCGCCAAATGCAGGCACTGGCCATGTAAAGGTGCGAGAGGCAGTCGCCCAGGCGGGCCGACAGCAGTTCCATGCGCTTGAGCTTGCCGCCCAGCAGGCCCATGGCCAGGTCGCAAGTTAGCGCGTATTTGGCGCTGAGGCGGGCCAGCATGCGCGCTTCATTGAGCAGCGCTTGCGGTGGGGTACCCACCACTGGCGCGCCAAACAGGCTGCGCCAGAAATTGCGCGCCACATGGGCGCCGTGGCCCAGCAGGGCTTGGCCCAGCGCCTGCGCATCCTGTTTTTCAACAGCCTGCATTTCCGCCATCACAAACGGGTGACAGCGTACAGCGCCCTGACCAAAAATGATCAGTGAGCGGGTCAGGATGTTGGCGCCTTCAACGGTGATCGCCACCGGCATGTGGCGGTAGGCCACCGACAACAGGTTGGACGGACCATTGCTAATGCCTTTGCCGCCCAGGATGTCCATGGCATGGTTGACCGAACGGCGCCCGGCCTCCGTGAGGTGCACTTTCAGGATGGCGCTGGCAACGCTGGGTTGCTCCCCGTGGTCCAGTGCACCAGCAGTGAAGCGCCGCGCCGCGTCGGTGGCGTAAAGCTCAACAGCCATGCCGGCAATGATGCCGGCAATGGCGTCAAACTTGCCGATGGGCAGCCCGAACTGATCGCGCACCTTGCCATAGCCGTTGGCCACGAACACCGAAGTTTGCTGGGTAGCCGCGCCCAGGGCCGGTAGCGAAATGGCGCGGCCCGCCGCCAAGCTTTCCATCAACATGCGCCAGCCCTGACCGACCTGCTTTTCTCCACCGATGATCCAGTCCATGGGTACAAAAACGTCCTCGCCCTCAATAGGGCCGTTCATGAAGGCGCTGTCCATGGGGCGGTGACGGCGGCCGATTTGCATGCCGGGGGTGGGCACGGGAATCAGGGCGCAGGTGATCCCCAGATCGCGCTCGCCTTCGGGCCGACTCTCGTCCCGCGCATTGAAGGCCAAACCCACCACGGTGGCCACCGGGGCCAGCGTGATGTAGCGTTTGGAGAAGGTCACACTGAATCCGCGCACCATCTGGCCATCGATCTCGCGCGTGGTCAGGTGGCCGCGATCGGGAATGGAGGCCGCGTCGGACCCTGCATAGGGTGAGGTCAATCCAAAGCAGGGCAGGTCGCGGCCGTCGGCCAATCGCGGCAGGTAGTGCTTCTTTTGGGCTTCGGTGCCGTAGTGCAATAACAACTCGGCAGGTCCGAGCGAGTTAGGAACCATGACGGTCACTGCGGCTGTGACGCTGACCGTGGCCAGTCGTGTTACCACGGCAGCATGGGCGAAGTGCCCAAAGCCCAACCCCCCCCATTCAGTGGGGATGATCATTCCGAAGAAGCGCTGGTCTCGCATGTACTGCCAAACCTCGGGCGGCATGTCGCCGGCAGAGTCGATGGCAAAGTCGTCCAGCATGCCGCACAGGGTGCGAACCTCGGTGTCAAGAAACTGCTGTTCTGTACCGGTCAGGACATTGGGGCCGCTGGCAATCAGCGCATCAAAGTCCGGGCGGCCGCTCAGCAGTTGCCCCTCAAAGCCCACTGTTCCCGCTTCAAGAGCGGCCCGCTCAGTGTCGCCCATGCGGGGCAACGCTTTTGAAAACGGTCCCATAGCCATTTGTCCAACCCATCGTGCGACGCCCATCGTGGTCTCCTGCCGTTGATAGGCTCAGTCTAACGACTGCACGAAATTCCGCCACAGCTTTTTTTGATCTTACGGATACAGCCCAGCAGCATCGTGGGCTAGCCCTTGCACAAGGTGGGGCAGGAAGCATATTGCAAGACAGAAGTTGTTGCCAGTGACCGGCAACAAGGGTTGGAAGCCACTGGGTTATAGATTCACGTGACGCTGTCCGCGGCTTACGTCGACTCTGAAGGGGGCGGGCCGCCTTCACTTAACCTTCAGGTCAGGGCGCGGGTGATCAATGGCAGCAAGAGCCAGCCTCCGTGGAAGGCCGCCAGCCAGTTGATTGGCAAGGGTCGTGGCGCTGAAGACGCAGATGCAACCAATAGCGCATAGGTTTGGCCCAGCGCCAGGGGAATCGCGATGATTCTACGGACGGGGTTGTCCCATGTTGAGCGTGCTTGTGCGTGTGAATTTATCTTTCCAGCACGTTGCACCGAGCAACACCACTTGCAGTTGTTGCACAAAATTTTCTGTCATTTCGGCCTCAAGCAAGGGCTGGTCTGCAGGCAAGTCGAGGATTTCGGGCGCGGCAGCGAGCATGGTGGTGACGATCAGGCCGCAGACCATCTGCAGGCTACTGGTCGGCATTTCAGGGTAGACGCCCAAACGCCGAAAGTCTTGCGCCATTTCATTGGTGAAATGGGTCACATCGTTGCGGATGGCCAGGCGGAGGATGCGGCTGCCGCCTGAACGTTCACTGGAGATGAACAAGAACTGCAGCCGGTTTTGCTTGACGTACTCGTAGTACACATCAACCGAGCGGCGCACCATGGAGTTGGGCGCAACCCCCACTTGGCGAGCCTCGCGCAATAGGCGGCGCAGTGTAATGCCGACCTCTTCCACCAAGGCCAGGCCCAACTCATCAGTGTTGCGGAAATGTCGGTAGAACGCGTTGGGCACCATGCCAGCTTCGCGCGCGATCTCGCGAATCCCCAGGCTGGTGAAGCTGCGCCCCTCGCCAATCAGGTCCAACGCGGCTTGCAACAGGATAGCGCGGGTCAAGTCTTTGCGCTCACTGCGGGTTAACGCATCTGTGCGCTTGCTGGCGGTCGGAAAATTGGTCATTTTGTCTATATTTGTGTACGTTTGTATTTTATAGAGGCCTGAGTTGATCCTATATAAATAGAGGTGAATTTGCTGATTATTGGCTTTCATCTCTAAATTATGAAATTTTTATGGAAAGTATGTGTACGTTCGTACACAATTAGGCATTCAGCCAGACTAGCCAAAGGAAACCATGATGATCGCAGCAAGCAACTCCGCCGCCCCCAGCACCTGGGTCGAAAAACTGGCCGCGCCGCTCAAGGCCGCCCTCCAGCATCCGTGGGTTGAATCCATTGTTCGTTTAAGTGCTGTTGAGGACACGTTGCGGTCGCTGCACCCCATGCTGTCTCTCACTGAGGTGCGGGCGCAAGTGGTGCGCATCGTGGATGAAACGGCTGACACTAAAACCTTTGTCCTTCAACCCAATGCCTTGTGGCATGGACGGCACGGTGAGCACGGGCCACGGGCCGGGCAGTTTGTGCAGTTGCGCCTGGAAATCAATGGCCGCCGGGTCGAGCGCATCTACAGCCTGTCGAGCCGCCCAGGTGCCCGGTTGCTTGCCGTGACAGTCAAGCGCCAGGCGGGTGGATTGGTCTCACCGCATTTGCACGAGCACCTGAAAGTGGGTGACGTGATCACCATCGGCCAAGCCGACGGTGACTTCACGCTGCCCACGCTGTTGCCCGCCAAGATGCTACTGCTCAGTGCCGGCAGTGGCATCACCCCGGTGATGTCCATGCTGCGAGATCTGAAAGCACGGAACTATCAGGGCGACGTTGTGTTCATGCATGTGTGTCGCAACCCTGCTGAGTTTATTTTTGCCAAAGAGTTGCTGAGCACTGCGAATCGATTCCCTGCGCTATCGTTGCTCCTTCATTTCGATGACAGCGTGGGCCGCTTTACGCCTGACAGCTTGCAGTCGGCCGTGCCAGATTTGGGCGAGCGCGCAACCTGGATGTGCGGCCCCAGTGGCTTCATGGACGCTGTGGAGGGCCATTGGGCTACCAATAACTTGACCGCTCCACTGAAAAGCGAGCGTTTTGTGGCCATCCCGATGCTGCCTACGACGTCACCCGGAACCCCAGTGACAGTCATGCTGGCGCTCAGCGGTGAGCAATTTGTCACCAGCGGCAATGCGCCTTTGCTGGAGCAGGCCGAAAAAGCGGGCTTGTCCCCCAAACACGGCTGTCGCATCGGCATCTGTCGTTCCTGCCAATGCACCAAGAAGAGCGGCACCGTTGAGAACCTGCAAACCGGCGAACTCTCCAGCATGCCAAATGAGCAGATTCGCCTGTGCATTTCGGTGGCCAGAACGGATCTTTCACTAGACCTCTAAGGCACGTCTCTCCGCTGTTTTTCCTTCCATTCCCCACCACTCGAAACACACCATGAGCTTTGCCAAACCGACCCACCTGACCCGCCAACAAGTTGACGATTTTGAGAGAGAGGTCGACGCGATTCGCGCCAGCGTGATGAATGATCTCGGTCAATCGGACGTCGACCACATACGACGCATGATTCGCATTTGCCGCGCCAGCGAAGTGGGGGGGCGTGCGCTTCTGCATTTCGGCGTTGGGCCACTGAGCTGGGTCGCAGGCGTCTTGGCCTTGGCCAACGCCAAGATCCTGGACAACATGGAGATTGGGCACAACGTGATGCACGGCCAATACGATTGGACCGGCGACCCCGCGCTCAACTCGCAAAAGTTTGAGTGGGACATTGCCTGCGACGGTGAGCAGTGGCGCCATTCGCACAATGTGACCCACCACACCTACACCAATATTTTGGGCAAAGACCGCGATTTGGGTTATTCCCTGCTGCGCATGACAGACGCGCAAAAATGGAAACCTCGACACTGGCTTCAGCCGATGGCCAACCTGATGCTGGCCGCAGGTTTTCAGTATGGTGTGGGTTCACACGATCTGGAAATTGGAAAGTACACCCATGGTGCCATTTCCAAGCCCGAGTTCAAAGCCCGACTGAATCGTTTCCTGACGAAAACTGCGAAACAATGGTTCAAGGACTATCTGCTGTTTCCCGCCCTGGCGCTGTGGAGCGCTCCGCGCGTGTTGGCTGGCAACTTCTGCGCCAACCTGATTCGCAACCTCTGGACCTATGTGGTCATCTTTTGCGGTCACTTCACCGATGGAGTGGCGATTTACCGGGAAGAAGACACCCGCAACGAGACACGCGGGGACTGGTATCTGCGCCAGTTGTCGGGATCCAGCAATCTGGAAGGTGGGCGCGTGTTTCACATCCTGACCGGACATTTGAGTCATCAGATTGAGCACCACCTTTTTCCAGACATGCCCGCCCACCGCTATTTAGAAGTGGCGCCGAAAATTCGTCTTCTCTGTGTCAAATACGGATTGCTCTACAACACAGGTAGCCTGTACAGCCAGTACAAGACGGTGATGAAACGTATTCTGACCCACACGCTTCCACCCAAAAACGCGACCACATCGCCCGCTTAATCATGTTTCCAATAGGAGTCCATGGCTATGACAACTTCCGCAAATAAAACCACCAATGGCAAGGCGAAACCGACCGCCAAACCGGTTGCTAAAAAATCAATCACGCCGAGCCCCGTGGCGACAACGATGGTGGCGAAAAAGGGGGAGGCCATAGTGTCATCTGAACCCTCGTTGCGCTTTTACCACTCCAAGGAACTGCGTGCCAAAACCAATGCCGTGCTGGACGCGATCGAGGCGGCGCCCGACCTCGCCACGCATGGGGAGTCCATGGCCGATCTGGTTAATGAGCTCATCGACGCCGGCATGGATTACTATTTTTTGCGGGCACTCAAAAAAGCCCAGATGGGCTTTGTGAGCGAACAATCTGCCCGACTCGGTATGAGTGGTGCGGTCAAACTGCTCAGCTCAGTGAGCCGAAAATTCATTGTTCGCATGGACAAAGACCAATTGCTGGTGGTCGCCAGCCACATCCGAGAACTCAGCTGATTCAGTTGAACAGTGGCATTCACAACCACTCGGTTGCACTCGGGCGATTGAGCTGGTCAAGCACACCGCCGTAAATCCAGCCTATCCCTTGTCCTATAGGGGATTGATAGCTTCAAGTTATACAACGACACGATGGTCACGCGTGAGGTGACCGGTGTCTTGCCACTGTGCCTCTTGCTATCTTCAATCTGCGATTGAGTTGATGGAGCTATCGAACGACAGTACTTGTCGACGAACTGCTATTTAATAAATAGCACTATGAGCCTATTGCATCAGGACCAAGCGGTTTTTTTCCATGTTCAATAGATGGACTGTATCTGTGGCGGTGAGCCCGCGTGGCTAGGTGATGTCAGTTCGCGGGGGCCTGCTTGAGTTCCATCAAAATGCCTTGATCCACCTGAATCAAGCCACGTTTGGGGCGGTCTAGATCAATGATGATGAACACTGTCAGCGATATCAGCAGGGACACCAAAATAGCCCGTGCGACCACGAGTCGACCGCTCAAGCCGCTGGAATAGCCAAGCATGCTGCTCCAGGCAAGGAATGCCGTAAACAGCAAGAGCAACACGACTTCCCGGACAAGCAGGCGATGCAGCGCATTTCGGCGTCCCTGGTTGTCAATCATCTGATCAAGTGAGTTGACAAATTCTCCGATCGTGACCGGGCGTGAGTCGTCGTTGGTGGCAAGCACTGCCAACCGCCACAGTTTGTTCTGTGTCTACGTGGTCGTTGGGTTTAGTTGTTTGCGTTTCTGGCGTCGGCCTCGTCGATGAGTGTCTGACTTCGGTTGCACCTACGCTGCATGCACATGCGCAAGTGACATCTCGCAACAACACCGACAGGCCCAAGACGCTGGCTTGAATGGAGCCGGCAAAAAATTCAAAGTCGTGGTCCGTGTGACACTGCACAAATCGACCAATTTGAAACCTAAGTTCGTCAAAAAAAATAGTGATCAGGACAAAAGGACACTTCGTGATCGACACACTGGTGTAGTCGTACAAAAACTCTTGTGTCTACATGGATGGGTAGGTCGCGGAAAAATTAGTTAAAAAAAGGAGTCGCGGTCATGCACTGTAGCTGGCGCTGAACCCACCAACTTGGAGCAATGGGCCTAACACCAGAGCGCGCTGATGGGCGCGTCGGGTGTGAACCGATGCGCTACCTGGGCCTGTAGCAGTTCGGCTGATGCCAAGGCATCTGTCAGTGCGTGGTGGGGCCGATAGCGCGGCAGTCCGTAGCGGCGCCGGCTGTCAGCCAGTCGAATCGAGACTTGGGGCGGCTGGCGCCCGAGCACCCAGTCCATCAAGCCGCGGCGCTGGCTGCGGTACAGCCTGGCTTCCAGTTCCATGGTGTCAATCACGGGGAATTCGATGCGCTCACCTAGGCGCCTTTGCAAGGCCGCGCTCAAGAATTGACGCTCGATGTCTCGGCAGTGCACAACCAGCACGTGGCCCGCCATGGCTTGCAATACATCGCCCAAGACCTCATTCAAGTCCGGCGCCGTTTGAACCTGTGTATGCGTGATGCCGTGGATGGTGATCGACTCCGCACCCAGCGGTTCCCGGGGTTTCAACAGCCAGTGACGCGAGGCACTGGCCCGGATGCAGGTGAGGCTCATGGGCACCAGGCCAATGCTGACCATGCCGTCGCGTGCAGGGGCCAGGCCGGTGGTTTCCACATCCAGTGCCATTAAAGGCGTGTCTTCGACAAGGGTGTCGCCCGGGACTGCTCCAGCGGCATAAAACGCCTTCAGTCTCGGGTCGCGAGCGATCTCAGCCAGGGTTTTAAAACGCTGCGCCCAATCGGTGTTGGGCAGCCCGACCTTCTGGCCGGACTGGCTCAAGAGGCCGCGGTGCAGCATCGTCAGGCACCTCGGGCTGATTGGTAGCGAAACTTCAAAAAACTCTGCGCGTCGCCCAGAATTAGAAAGGCGTCGCGCAGGCTCTTGCGCTCAAAGGCGGAGAGTTGTTGGGGGTCAATACTGTTGTCGGGCTCCAGCCCGGCGCTCAGGTCGTTGGCTTGATTGCGAATCCGCACGGTCGAGATGAACTCCAGCGTGTCGTGCAGGTCTTGCCCGCGACCGGGCGGCAAAATGCCGGCCGCAATGACATCTTGCAAACGCTCAAATGAGTTTTGCGCCATGGAGCCCACTGCCAGCGCATGCACGCGAATCAGGTCGGCCATGGGGGCTGTGCCGCGTCGCTTGAGGTTGATGGCTTTGCTGTGGCGGCCATCGGCCTCGACCACAAAATCCTTGAAAAAACCCAGTGGTGGTGTGCGCAGCAAGGCGTTGCGTGCCATGCTGGCTAAAAACCGCGGGTGATTTTTGGCTTTGCGCGCCACCAAGGTGCGTAATTTGTCTGCCCACTCTGTCTGCCCCCAAACGCCGTCCAAATCAAAAAAAATGTTGGCGCTGAGCAAGGTTTCTGCCGTGGGCTGCTCCATCCACTGGTTGAAATAACCTTCCCACACTTTCAGCGGTTGGCGCCATTTGGTATTGGTGGCCATGATGCCGCCACTGCAGTAGCTGTAGCCGCAGCGTGCCAGGCCATCGCTCACGAAAGCGGCCAGTGCGCTGAAGTAGCCGTCATGCGGGGCAGAGTCAAACCGGTTGTCCAGCACGAGGGCGTTGTCCTGGTCGGTGACCACCAGTTGTTCATTGCGGGCCATAGAACCCAATGCCAGAAAACAATAGGGAACCGGCGGGGGGCCGAGGTTTTCTTCAGCCAGTTCTAGCAGGCGCTGCTTGAAGCTGCGCCCAATCAGCGCCATCGCGCTGCCAACCATGAGAGAGCTGGCATCTTCATTGACCATTCGCACAAAGCTGGCATGCACATCGGCCGTCAGTGTGGCCAACTCGTCAACGCTGGCCTGGCGAAAAACACTGCTCACCACAAACAGGCTGTTGCGGGACTCGTATTGCACGACATCAGACAGGGCAATGACGCCGATCGGAATTTTTCGGCGCATCACGGGCAAATGGTGCACGTTGTGGCGCAACATTTGCAACATGGCTTCAAACACCAGTTGGCTGTGTTCCACCGTGACCAGCTTCGCGGTCATGATCTGGCTCACCGGGGTGTCATAACTCAGCCCGCCCGCCACCAAACGGGTGCGAATGTCACGGTCGGTGATGATGCCCGCCATGACAGGATGGTCGTTTGAATCGGTTTCATCCACGATCAAAAGCGATGAAACCCCGGCCTGCGTCATACAGCGGGCGGCCTCCAGGGCCGTGGCAGTTTGAGGCAAGGTCACGGGCTCACGGCCAATCAGGCTCTCCACTGTGGCCGACATGAGCTGATTGGACTCCGTCTGGCGCGACACGACTTGACGAAGGCGTGTGCGGTCTTCTGTTTCCACCAGGTCGGTAAAAGACTCTTGCGTGTCAAACAGTTCGGTAAACAAGGGCTCAGGAATCAGGTAGAGCAGGGTGTCTTCCAGCGCAGCCACGGGAAAACGGACCTTTTTCTTTTGCAGCAGGCCGGCCTCGCCAAAGTGGCCGCCTTCGGTCAGGCGGTTGTACAGCGTGCCGTCGCGGCGAAAGACCTCGACGGCACCGCTGCGAACCACAAACCACGATTGGGCCACCTGGCCGAACTCAAGGATCTGACTGCCCGCCTTGAAGTAGCGCACATCCACCGCTTTCGCCACACGGTGGAGTACGTCTTCAGGCAGCGGCGCAAACGGGGTTTGCCGCTGCAGGAACTGCAGAATTTCGAGCTGTTCGTCCTGCATTAGTGGTTCGCCCAACGGGCTCAAGCCCGTGGTTCAGAGGCCAGTCCTTTGACCACTGAGATGGTGGCCACCAGAAGCACTACGGTGAACGGAAACCCGGTAGATACCGCCATCGCCTGCAACGCCACCAGTCCACCGCCCAAAATCAGGGCGATGGCGACCAAGCCTTCAAAGACGCACCAGAACACACGCTGTGGCGTGGGTGAGTCCACTTTTCCGCCAGCGGCAATCACGTCAATCACCAGCGAACCGGAGTCAGACGAGGTCACAAAGAACACCACTACTAACACAATGGCGAGGAAAGAGGAAATTTGCGCGAAGGGCAAAACATCCAGCATCTGGAAAATCTGCAGCGGCAAGGCGGCTTCAGCCACGGCCTTGTAGCCGTCATTCACCAGCTGCGAGATTGCCGTGCCACCAAACACGGTCATCCACAAAACGCAGGCCAGTGACGGCACCACAAGCACCGACACAAGGAATTCACGTACTGTGCGTCCGCGCGAGACACGGGCGATGAACATACCAACGAAGGGCGACCAGGAGATCCACCAGGCCCAGTAAAAAGCGGTCCAACCCTGCGAAAAGTTCACGTCTTGGCGACCAATCGGGTTGGCCAGCGCTGGCAAGTACTCGATGTAGGCGCCCAGGTTGCTAATGAATCCTGTGGCAATGGCTAAAGTGGGGCCGACCAAAATGACGAAGCCCAGCAACAAGGCGGCCAGCACCATATTGATCTCCGACAGTCGTTTGACGCCAGCGTCCAAGCCGGCCAGAACGGAGGTGAGCGCCATGGCGGTGATACCGATCACCAGGAAAATTTGGGTGTTGTTGCCCAAGGGGATGTTAAACAGGTAATTCAAGCCCGCAGCGGCTTGTGATGCGCCAAGACCCAGCGAGGTTGCCAGTCCAAACATGGTGGCCAGTACCGCCAAAATGTCGATGACGTGACCGGGCCAGCCCCAGATCCGCTCACCCAGCAAGGGGTAAAAAACGGAGCGAATCGTCAAAGGCAAGCCTTTGTTGAACGAAAACAGCGCCAAGCCCAAGGCCAAAATGGCGTAAATCGCCCACGGGTGCAGGCCCCAATGGAAGATGGTCGCGGCCATCGCAAGCCGCTGGGCCGCGCTGGCGTCTCCGGCGGCAGCGCCCAACGGCGCCCAGTCGGTGCGTACTCCGTTTTCCACATTGATGCCGCCCATCGCACTGCCGAAGTGTGAAAGCGGCTCAGACACGCCGAAGAACATCAAACCAATGCCCATGCCTGCGGCAAACAGCATGGAGAACCAACTGAGGTAGGTGTAATCAGGCGTGGCTTTGGTGCCGCCCAATCGCACTTTGCCCAAGGGCGAAATGGCCAGACCCACGCATACCAGTACAAATATGTTGCCCGCCCCAATAAAGAACCAGTCCAGATTGCTGGTTAGCCAGCCTCGTAGGCTGCTAAATAGAGGCTCCGCCTGCGCTTGGAATATAAGGGTCAGCAAAACAAACGCCACCACGGCCAGGCCAGAGATGGCAAAAACGCGGTTGTGAATGTCCAGGCCCAGCGGTCCGAACTGAACTACGATGTTGTCTTGGCCAATTTTGTAGTCGGTGTTGATCGGGTTGACGTCTCCGTCAGGGGCCATCGGATTGTATTTTTCTGTCATTTTTTTCTTTCTTTTAGTTCGTCAAAATCAGCCATCACGGCGAACAGTCAGGTAAATGCCCCGCAGCTATGCATGGCTTTCCGTGCGCTTCGATTCTCTCCGGTCGCCGCGTCAATCTTCAACACTGGTCTCAGACGATGGAGTGTCCTGCCTGCCCTGGGTTTTATAGTCTTGTTAGTTAATAAAACACGAAAAACCTTAAGATGTCAAGGAATTTTTCTCTGCCGGCGACGGCCACACGGTGTGGAAAAGGTGTCTGCGGGATGGAGCATTTGGCGGGTCTGGCGAATTCCTAAAACAGTTTAGAACTGCAGAATGAGGGTTTTCAACGGAGGTTGCCCGTCTGAGGAGGGAAAGTCTGCGCCCGGCGCAAGGACTTGGCAGTCGCGCACTGGCCGCCCCAGCTTGGCGGCGCAGCGCAGCACCTGCTCGCGCCACTCGCTCATCGCCACCTTGGCGAGGTTGTTGCAGCAGATCAAAACACCGTCATCAGAGGTAGCAAGAATCGCAGGTTTCAGCAAGCTCTGGTAGTCACGCAACAGGTCAACCGTCCCAAACGCGCTTTTGGCCCAGGCAGGCGGGTCCAACAGGACCACGTCAAACTGGCGTTGCTCCAGTTTGGGGTAGTTCGGAAATTGCTGGCCCCGCCGGCCGGCAACGGGCAAACCAGCCAGTTGGCGAATGGCCGGAAAATAGTCAGATTGAATGAACTGCATGGGAGTAAACCCCGGATTGAGCGCACCGTTTTCACGTCCAACTGCCAGATTGCCTTCCGCAAAATCAAGGTTCACGACTTCACTAGCGCCGCCAGCAGCTGCACACAAGCCGATGCCGCAGGTGTAAGCAAACAGGTTCAACACTGATTTCCCGGCGCTGTTGTTTTTGACCCAGCCGCGGGCATTGCGCAAATCCAGGAAAAGCAGTGGGTCCTGGCCCGCGTGGCGGCCGCGGATGCGGTAGTTGTGGCCCCATTCGTGGGCCACCATGTCAGCCAATGCAGCAGGTGCAGCCTGGTGAATGGCGTTGCTGCGATCAACCCGCGAGTTGCCCCGCGATCGGTCGTTGTAAACCAGCAGCAAATCTTCGCCCAAGGTACTGCAGCATTGCGCGGCCAGAGTCTGCAAGTCATCCGCGTTCAAACTCTGGTGAAAACTTTGAACCAGCAGTTGTGGGCCATAGCGGTCAATGGTCAAACCGCCCGCGCCCTCCTGGCTGCCGTGGAACAAGCGGTAGCAGTCAGTGTCTTGTTGATGCAGCTCACTCAGCAATGATTGACGGTTGACAAGGGCAGCGCTCAGCGCCTGGGTGACAGTGATCATGCGCAAAGGCCCCTAAGTTGAAAAGTCGCGAAGTCTACCAAGTAACCCGGGCCGAGACTTCATTTCAATGCGCTTGGGCTCAGTTTTTGGTGTCGGAGTTGCTGGGGCGCCTACGCATTTTGATGCGCTGCCTTATTGCTGGCCTGAATCCCGGCGGGGGTCTGAGTGGCCGTGGACTATTTTGTAGCCTAAGTCTCTCTTAAGCCAACCTTAAGCTCAACCTAAGTTTGGACGCTTAAAGTCACTCCCAGTTGGTTCCAAACCAACGTAACCGCAACCGACCAAATGGTCATTACTTTTAGGATCCATCATGAAATCAAGTCTCACCGCTCTGTTTGTCGCCGCCGGCCTGTTGGGTTCAGCCGTGACATTTGCAACGACTCCAGCACCTGCCGCCGCACCAGCTGCCGCGGTCGCGCCAGCTGCCAAGCTGGCCGTTGCTGCACCTGCACCTGCCGCCGTGGTCGCGCCAGCGCCTACACCAGCAGCTGCCGCGCCTGCAGCGGCTCCGGTTGCCGCAGCTGTGACAACGCCTGCGAAAAAAATCGTCAAGAAACACGCAGCGGCTAAAGCCAAAAAAGAAGCTGCCAAGGCACCTGCGGCCATGTAAGGGCCCTACCAGGGCGGGCCTCGGCTCGCCTTGATCCCAAAAGGCTGCGTCACCTGTCGTGGCCTTTTTTACGTCTGGTGTGCCTAACGGGCGTGTACAAACTTAAGATGCAGGTGCCATCAACGATGCCGTTGAATACATGGCGGCTCTGATCCTGACAATTTCAATTGAATTTATATTTCCCATGCGCGTACTCCTCATAGAAGATGATTCGTTGGTTGGTGAAGCCGTTCGAGTGGGCTTGGCCCGGCTGGGCATGACCGTCGACTGGGTGCGTGACGGTGAGTTGGGGCTGCAATGTGCCCGAAGTGAGCCTTTTGACGCCGTAGTGCTCGACCTGGGACTACCCAAGCGCGATGGCATGCAAGTGTTGCGTGACCTGCGCAAGGCTGGAAATCTGCTTCCAATTTTGGTGGTGACAGCCCGCGATGCCCTTGCGGACCGAGTCGCCGGGCTGGACGCGGGCGCTGATGACTACATTCTCAAACCGTTCGAAATGGATGAATTGGCTGCACGCCTGAGGTCAGCCATCCGACGCCGGTCGGGCAGGGCGGACCCGGTGATGCGCAGTGGCGAGCTGGCTTTGCACCCGGACACCAAAATCGTGACCAGGAATGGAATTGCTGTGAGCCTTTCAGCGCGCGAATTTGCCTTGCTGGCGCTTCTGATGCGCCACCCCGGCATGCCCCTGACACGGGCCCAACTTGAAGAGCGACTGCTGGGTTGGGGCGAAGAGGTGGCCAGCAATGCGCTAGAGGTGAATATTCACAACCTCCGACGCAAATTGGGCGTGTCCAGTATTTTGAACATTCGCGGCGTGGGCTACTTTGTGCCCCGGGAAGAGGCGCCATGTTCTCCCTAGAGACGCGGCTCCGGAACCGCCTTCTGTGGGGCGTACTGCTGGTCAGCATCGTTCTGGGAGTGACGGTTCGTATGAAGGTTCATCAAGAGCAGTCAAAACTGTTGAATTATCAGCTTGAGCAAGTTGCAAGAGCGCTCATCCTCAGCGACTTGCAAGGCACGGTGCAGACTTGGGATTCCGATCCCGCACTGCACCTGGATGTCCAGATTTGGGATGCTGATGGCATGCTGCTCTACCGATCCAGCGATCTGATAGACGTTGACCTCGATACGTCCCCCGGGTTATCGGCGGTACGAAGCGGCCACCAAAGTGATGCCGTGAAACTCAAGGTGTTTACGCTCAGCAATGGACAACGCACCGTGCAGGTAATGCACGCGCAGGGTCTGCGAGATGCTTTGCACATGGATGCGGAATTGGAGGTGTTGATTCCCGCGATGCTGGTCATGCTGGTAGGGGCGATTCTGGTGACAATGACAATTCGCAAGGAGCTCGAGCCTATCCGTGAGCTTGACGATGAATTGGGTCGGCGCGATGCGGGCTCATTGCAGCCTGTTTCACTGGCGAACGCACCCATGGAGCTGGCCAGTGTGGTGACCACGCTCAATACCCTGTTGCAGCAACTGGACACCAGCTTGCAGGCCCACAAGCGATTTATTGCGAACGCCGCCCATGAATTGCGCACACCGATCACGGCGTTAAGTCTGGAGGCGGATAACCTGCTGCGTGACCAAGATCCCGCGCACATGCTGGCAACCGCCGCTCGTTTGAAGCTGGGAACGCAGCGTGCGCAACATCTTTTACAGCAAATGCTGACGCTGGCGCGCCTGGAGGCCCGTACACAGCCCCGTCCTCGAGTCACGGTCGACTTGCAGCAATTGGCCCAGCAATCCATGATGGATTTATCAGCACTAGCCAGCCACCGTGGAGTTGAGTTCGAACTGGACATCGATGGCCAGGCAATGGTGCAGGGGGATCCGGATGATTTGCGACTTCTGCTGGACAACCTGCTGGGCAACGCCTTGAAGTTTTCGCCACCAAATATGGTGGTAACCATGACCTTGACCCGACAAGGCTCGGAGGTGACTTTGCTGCTGCGAGATCATGGCCCAGGCATTGGGCCGGAGCTGCGCGAGCGCATGCTGCTTCCCTTTGTGCGTGTTGATGCCGCCATTGAGGGGGCTGGACTTGGGTTGTCTATTGTTCAGGAGGTGGTGCTTAATCATGGTGCCACTTTGTCGCTAGAGACGCCGTCAGAGGGCCAAGGGCTGTTGGTGCGTCTCAGCTTTCCAATGTCGACATAACTCGGTCCAGGCCATGACGGCGAGGGAAGTTCCCTTGTCCACGTTGTGGTTCGCGTCACAAGCACCTCGCTTGGGTATGAGGTTAATTTTTGGTGAGTCGCCCCCACGAAATGCGCGCCCAGAGTTTCTCATGCCAGTAGTAGCTGACGAGTCCCATCAGGGTGAGAAGGGTGGACAGTCCCACGCCCTCACGCAAGCTACCCAAGTAGAAGTAGTTGATCGCGGTCATCAAGACAAAGCCAATGGCTTGCCACGTCAGTGCTTTGGTCAGGGTTCTTTTTTTATCTTCCATGCTGCTTTTGTGAAGTTGATGTGGTCGACGTATGAATGACGCTCCACGTGTTGGAGTGGCCACTGTGTTTTTCATCAATACGTGAATCAACGTTTGTTTTGTATTGTTTTCAAGCATTTGGTGATTTTTATCACCAGCGGTTGTTAAAATGATCGAATCATGGAAAACTTGGCCAAATCCCAACGCGCGACACTTTTTCGGGAGCGACTGTCAGAGGCCATGCTGGCGCAGGCACTGAATCGGACCACTTTGGCGCAGCGCACCGGGGTCGACAGGTCCACGGTGTCTCAATTGCTCTCGGAGTATCAGGTGCGCCTGCCTTCCGGTCATGTGGTCGCCGAGTTGGCGGCTGCGCTCAATGTCAGCGCCGACTGGCTGTTGGGGTTAAGCAGCCATACGCTGGCGCCTGGAGAAATCCTCCGGGAATCGTTGGAGGTGGCACCAGCCCGACCGGCCTTGGCGGACGAAAATATTGACCGCTGGTTACAGGAGTCGGTGGGAACAAAAATCAGAAATGTGCCGACTACCCTGCCAGAGTTCATGAAAATGGACACCGTGATTGAACTGGAATACGCCACTTACCCGGGCAAGTCGCCAGAACAGGTCATGGCCAGCAACGAAATTCGATTGCGTTTAAATCGCATCACCGGCATGGACCACGAGTTGGCACTTTCCCAGCAAAGTCTGGTTGACTTTGCGAATCGTTCGGGTCTTTGGGCGGCGCTGAGCCCAGAGCAAGTGCAAGCCCAGTTGCTTCGCATGGCAGACCTGTGTGAGGAGTTGTACCCCAGCACCCGCCTTCATTTGTTTGATTTGCGTCGCCACTACAGCGCGCCGGTGACTGTTTTTGGGCAACGCCGCGCGGTGATTTATGTTGGCAGCGCTTACTTTGTGTTCAACACCCGAGAGCATGTGGAAACCTTGACACGTCACTTTGACCAGCTGGTGAGGGATGCGAGTGTGCTGAGCCATGAGACGGCCACCTGGCTTCGCCGGCTTGCCAAGACAGTGGACGGCGCACCGCATAACAGGGTGTGACCCCCTCAGTTCGAAAATTTTTAACGGACCTGTTTGGAAAAGAGTGCTTGTGACAGGCAACATCCTGAAAATTGCTCGTCGCAACCCACTTGTTGGTCAGTGGTTTTGACGCGGGCCGCTTAAGGGCTCCCAATCGTCGTTGTCGCTTGCAGCGGGTGTCGGCTTGACGGCGCCGCTTGTCTTTGGCTTAGTTGACAGTCTTGGGGCGGGCTGGGCGCGAGTCTGTGCAGGGAGTTTGGGCCGAGGAGGCTGGCGCACAGCTGGTTGGTTCAACCGAGGCGACGCTACATTTTGTAGGCGCGGCGAGGTCCGATCTCCATCGGCTTTGAACACGGCAACGATTTGAACCAGTTCTTGAGCCTGGGTTTTGAGACTACCGGCCGCCGCCATTTCCTCAACCAGGGCCGCGTTTTGCTGTGTCGCTTGGTCCATTTGAGTCACCGCTTCACCCACCTCAGCAACGCCACTGGCCTGCTCGCTGCTTGCCGCGCTGATTTCGCCCATGATGTCGGTGACGTGACGAATGCTGTTAACGACGTCAGTCATCGTCGCGCCTGCACGGTCCACCAGCGTTGTGCCGTGCTCAACCCGCTCAACACTGGCATTGATCAAGGACTTGATTTCCTTGGCTGCGTCGGCGGAACGACCGGCCAAGCTTCGAACCTCGGAGGCCACCACAGCAAACCCTCGGCCTTGCTCGCCGGCCCGGGCTGCTTCCACGGCTGCGTTAAGCGCCAAAATATTGGTTTGAAGTGCAATCCCGTCAATCACGCCGACGATGTCTGATATTTTGCGGGAAGACTCGTTAATCCCTTTCATGGTTTCGACCACTTGACCCACGACCTCACCGCCATGAATGGCCACGGTACTTGCGTTCATCGCCAATTGGTTCGCCTTGCGTGCGTTGTCTGCCGATTGGCGGACCGTGCTGGTCAACTGCTCCATATTGCTAGAGGTGCGCTGGAGGTTGCTGGCGGTCTGCTCCGTGCGTGCACTCAAATCTTGGTTACCACTGGCAATTTCCGAGCACGCGATCTCGATGCTTGAGGAGCTTGTCCGAACGGCCGACACAGCCTCTTCCATTCGCGCCAACGTGGCCTTCAGTGCCGTGCCTGCGGACGTTTCGACGCCCAGCTTAGATACATTGAGTGCAATACCATCCGCCTGATTGACCGCCTGAACAAGAAGACCCAACTCTTCCCCTTCTCGTGCCAAACGGGCCATGCCGATAACCAAAACGGTTTCTACGGCTGTCTGAACTACCACATACACAGCATGAAGTACAACGCGTGAAAAGTCTGGCTCGGTCAGACAATAGAGGCCAAAGCCTGCTGCCTGCAATCGGTCAAACCCGACATGATGGACGGCGAAGAGTGCGGCCCCAAAAAAAATAACCCGCCAATCCCGATAAACCAGCAACAGGGCCAATGAGACGAAGACCCGAAAATGAAACTCCAACATGCCACGGGCCAGTTGAATGTGCAGAGCGACCAAGCTCACCAATACAAAGGTCAGCAGGTATCGACTGGTGGCCGTGCCTTTGCCACCGGCATACACCAGTCCAGCGATGACGCTCAAGACCAGAGTCGCACCCATGGCCAAACTTGAGTCGATAAACTGAAAGCCAAGAATGATGCTCGTGATTGCGCTCAGTGCAATAGCGAGCATTATGATTTGATAGCCGAAAACCCCTGCGGACATCGATTTTTGGCTTGGATCAGAGGTTTCCGATGGATGACTTCCTACTTGGTGATTGATCCACCGTTTGCGAGTGGTTGTATGACGTTGGCCCTTTTCAATATACGACAGATAAGTTCAGAACTTTAATTGTGGACACGCGATTTCAGGTGAGTCGCCCCGCGTCGGTGCCCGACTCCGCATGTGGGGTCGTGGACGATCGGGATCAGCTGTTCAAACATCAGATTCTCTCGCTTGTCGCCGATGACCGTTTCGGAGTTTTGAGCCACCCCTGTCGCGTCGCATGGTGAGGTGGGGTGTAGCGTTCAACCAGCGCTGAGGTCTGCACTTATTCAAAAATTTCTGGCTATGTATGCAAGCGCACAGAACAAGTCGCTCCAACTCAATAGTATTCAACCGCCAGTCTTCACTGGGCTTGGTGGCAACGAAATCTATCGAGGTTTTTGGAAGTGCACGCACGAACAAAAATTGATCCGAGGCGCTGTCAAATTTTGCTAGCACATAGTCAATACTTGGGGGTCCTATTTTTATACTTCACAGCGGTCCAGGCCACATCACAAGTCAGCATACGAGGTTTAGTTCCTTAGTCATCAAACGTGACCTTTTGGCGGGAGCGCCAATGATGCCAGTGGTGCTTGCTTTGCTCTGCGCCTTGGGGTTGCTATTCGCCTTTCACCATGTTGTAGCCGAGGGCAAGCACCAGGCTGAACTTCGGCACCGTGAAACGGCCATACGTGCTGTGTCGGTGTGGAACTGCAATGGTGTGCCTGGAGTCGCTGAGCGCGACAGGTGTTTGTCACGGATCACTTCGCCAAACTCTGCCCCCACTGGGATGTAGCTCGGCGTAACCACATTTTTTTCTGCCTCTACGATCCGGGCCGCCCTATCTACGCAGGATGTTCAACGGAAAAATGGCTGTGTGAAGGTGTGGCGATTCCGACCCGACGAACACTGAGTCAAACTGAACTCCTCGGGATAGCATCCGGGAAAGGTGTGAATCGCGGTGAGTGCGCCAACGCACAGAGGAATCATTCGAGAGAGCGCAAAGTTCGTGTTTCTACTTCAAGGCAATGCCCCGAAACTCAGATGACGAACCAAAATAACAGAGTAAGAAGCCTGACGACAACACTGTGGGTCCTGCTGATTGTGAGCATTTTCACCAGCGCAGTTCTAACCCAGCGCAGTCTGGCTCGTCTGGCTGACTCTCGCGAAGTCGTTGCACACTCTCTGATTGTGAACAAGGCCCTGACAGACCTGAGGACTCAAGTTCTGGACGCTGAAACCAGTCAGCGCGGTTTTCTTCTCAGCGGTCGTGCGCCGTATTTACAGCCTTACTACACGGCGTTGTCGCAAATGCGGCAATCACGTGGGGATCTCGGTATTGCGTTGAGTCAGGATCCGGCCACAGTTTCACAACTCGAGGGGCTGGACAAGGCGATTGCGGCCAAATTGCAGGACTTGGATCGTGCCTTGAGCCTCAAAAGTGAGGGGCGATCCACTCAATCGGCGGAGTCCGTCCTCGCGGATTCTGCCAACCAGACGATGAACGCTGTGCGAGTGGCTTTGCGTGGCCTGGAAACTGATCAAGTCGTGCGCACGAATTTATCGCAGGCTGGCATCAAGCGGGAAATCGAGAACTACTACCTGGTGCTGGGGGCGTCCATTGCCGCCAATTTGATTTTGCTGGTCGGCTTGGTCCTGCGCTTTCGAAACGCTGCCATCCAGTCAGATGCGTCCCAACGAGAGCTTGATGATCGCAACAACGAGTTGTCGCGGCTTCTTGCCACTGCGGCAAGGCGAAACGCCCATGTGCAGGGCTTGTCAGAGTTGAATCGCTTTCTGCAATCTTGCGCAGATCAGGCGGAAGCCGCAGGATTGCTCAAACAGCACCTGCCGCCCTTGATGGGAGCGACCAGCGGAGCACTCTACCTGGCAGATGCCGTGTCAGAACCCCTGCGCCAGGCGTTTATCTGGGGTGAGAAGTTATTTATCGACTCTTTTGGACCTGAAGAATGCTGGGCCGCTCGGCTACGGCAACCGTTCCTTCAACCATTCAAAACAGGCTCTGCTTCATGCGCGCATCTACAGTCGGCCTGCGCGAGTGTCACCCATGACCACCATATTCAATGCCTGCCCTTAATGGCTTACGGTGAGCTGCTGGGTATTGTTGTTTTGGAGGCAGACAAGGTGAGCGACTCGCAGGAGAGCCTGGAAATTGAGGGCAACCGGCGTTTTGCGCTCGAACAGGTTGGACTGTCGATTGGCAATCTGAAATTACGTGAATCACTTCGCCAGGCTTCCATACGGGATGTCCTGACTGGCCTGTTCAACCGTCGTTACTTTGACGAGTCGTCCCAGCGCGAGTTGCTGCGGGCCGTTCGACAACAGGCCAAGGGCGATTACGCCGGGTTGGCATTGATGATGATAGATATTGATCATTTCAAGCGCTTCAATGACGAACATGGCCATGAGGTAGGTGACCAAGTCCTGCGCGAAGTGGCGCAGGTACTACAGGCCCAGACACGTGGCAGCGACGTTGCGGCGCGCTACGGGGGGGAAGAGTTCATCATCTTGCTGGCAGACATCACGGACAAGCTGGCGATGGAGCGCGCCGAGCGGGTGCGAATGGCCGTTGAACAATTGGTACTTCATGTCGATGGCAAGAGTGTTGGCAGCATCACGGTATCAATTGGGTTGGCGCAGTTTCCAGCGTACGGCACGAAGATTGAGTCGCTCCTGCTTGCGTCAGACAAGGCACTGTATGAAGCGAAAAGCGCGGGGCGCAACCGGGTATTGCAGGGCACCTGACCCTTGACCCCTGGCTGATGAGTCCAATCAATTTCAACTCTGAGAGTGCTCCACAGTCGCTCGCGCAGCGGCCCGGCTAAATACAGGTGCGGCGAACTAAGACAGCTGAATATCCACCACGACAGGTGTGTGGTCGCTGGGGCGTTCGTTTTTGCGTGGCGTTTTGTCAATGATGCAACTGGTCGCCAGCGGTTTAAGCGCGTCGCTGATCAGGATGTGGTCAATGCGCATGCCCCGGTTGCGGCGAAAACCGAAGTCGCGGTAATCCCACCAGGAGAAGCTCTTGTCCTCTTGGGGGAACAATCGGTAGGCGTCGTGCAAACCCAGTGCGATCAGGGCGCGCAGGTGGTAACGCTCTTCTTCGGTGCAATGAATGGTGTCTTGCAAGCCGACCGGGTCCCAGACGTCGGCGTCATCAAAGGTGATGTTGTAGTCGCCCATCAACACGAGGTTCGGGTGGGTGACCAATTCAGTGCGCACCCAGTCGCGCAGGCCTTTGAGCCAGTTCATCTTGTACTCGAACTTGTCGCTGCCGGGCTCCTGGCCGTTCGGGAAGTAACCGCCAATGACCCGCACGCCATTCACGTCGCCAGTGATGACCCGGGCCATGTCGTCATCAAAACCAGGAATGTTCTTGACGACGTTTTCGGCAGGTGTGCGCGACAGCAGCGCGACGCCGTTGTAGGTTTTCTGGCCAAACCATTGAGCGTGGTAACCGGCTTGCATGAACGCTTCTACCGGAAACTTGTCGTCCGTCATTTTGAGTTCTTGCAGTACCAGTACATCGACCGGGTTCGCGGCCAGCCAGTCAAGAACTTGGGGCAGGCGAACCGTCAGAGAGTTGACATTCCAGGTGGAAAATTTCATAGAAAAACGTCCTCTAGCCCTCGCAAAATATGCGCAAGGTGCTATTAAAATAATAGTTAAACGGGTGTCGTTCGCTCGTAGGTCACAAAGCTGAAGCCCAAACCTGCAGCCGACACCTGTCGGTCACGGCTTGTTTCCACCCACTCTGCGCCCAACTCGGGGGCGAAGGCGTCGCCCTCAAAAGTGGCGTCAATCTCGGTAACGACTACTTTGGTGGCCATTGGCAAGGCTTGCACATAAACCTCAGCGCCGCCAATGACCCAGACATCGCTGTCGGCGGGGCATTGCGAACAAGCTTCGGTCAATGTGCTGGCGCGCAGGGCGCCGTCTGCCTGCCAGGCAGGCTGGCGGCTGAGCACAATGTTCAAGCGACCCGGCAGGGGTCGAAAACGGGGGGGCAATGAGTCCCATGTTTTTCGGCCCATGATGACGGGGCAACCCAGAGTCTGGCGTTTGAAGTGCGCCAGGTCTTCGGGCAAATGCCAGGGCATGGCGTTGTTCAGGCCGATGACACCGTTGGCGGTTCGGGCGAAAATCAGGTTCAGTTTCATGGCGTTGGGGCCCGGGTTCGGCTGGGTAAAAGCACGGCTGCAATGGCACTCATCACAAAGATCATGGCGACGTAATCCTGCCACAGCGGCCACTCACCCATAATCAGCGTGGCCGACAAGGTGCCCACCATGGGCACAGCCATGATACTCATGGCGCTAGTGGCCGGCGGCAGGTTGCGGGCCAGGCCGGCCCAGATGATCTGGGCAAAACCGTAGTTAAAGATAACGCCATAGGCCAGACTCAGCCACATGGGCTGCGAAAACTGCCATTGGGGAAAAGGCTCACTCACCCAGGCCACGACCCACAACAGCGCGCTGGTCAACAGCATCATCCAGACAATCAGAGTCTCGACGGGCAGGGTAAGCCGGGCCCGGCGCATCATCAAGGTGCCAATCGCCCACAGCACGGCAGCGATTTCCATCCAGGCAATGCCCAAGGGGCGCCCCGCCAGCGCAGTAAACTCTTGAGAAATCAAAAGGGCAATCGCCAGACCCACAGCGGCGGCGGCAAAGGCCACCCGGCGTGTGAGTCGCTCGCCTAAAAACAAAACGCCGATCAGCACGGTCCAAATGGGCATGGTAAAGCCCAGGATGGCGGCCCGCCCCGATGCGAGCTCCTTGACGCCCAAAATCGACACCGCGTGCCAGCCGAGCATATTGGGCAATGCCAGCGTCACGATGGATTTCCACTCGCTGCCTTGGGGCAGCATGCGCAAACCTCTCAGGCGGTAATAGATGAACAACCACAACGCACCGCCCGACATGGTGACCGCGCGGAAATACATCGGGGTCAGTTCGCTCAGTGAGAGCTTCATCATGGGCCAGTTCACCCCCCACATCAGCGTGAGGGCCAGCAGGGAAATCAGCTGGGGGCGGGTGATCACACGGCCACCGGGGCCTTAATGGCAGGGTGGCACTCATAGCCCATCACTTCAAAATCTTCGTACTCGTAGTCAAAGATAGAGGCAGGGCGGCGTTTGATGTTCAGTGTTGGGTAGGCCATGGGCGCCCGGCTGAGTTGTAGCGCGACCTGCTCCTCATGGTTGCTGTAAATGTGACAGTCGCCGCCCGTCCAAATGAAGTCGCCCACGGCCAGATCACACTGCTGCGCCATCATGTGGGTGAGCAAGGCGTAGCTGGCAATGTTGAAGGGTACACCCAGAAAAATGTCGGCACTGCGCTGGTAAAGCTGGCAACTCAGCTTGCCATCTGCCACGTAGAACTGGAAGAACGCGTGGCACGGCATGAGCGCCATTTTGTCCAGCTCGGCCACGTTCCAGGCACTGACGATGATGCGGCGCGAGTCGGGGTTGCTTTTCAGGGTTTTGATGACCTCGGCGATCTGATCAATTTGGCCGCCGTCTGGCGTGGGCCAGCTGCGCCATTGAACGCCATAAACCGGTCCCAAATCGCCATCGGGGCGGGCCCATTCGTCCCAAATGCTCACGCCGCGCTCTTTTAACCAGTTGTTGTTGCTGGACCCTGTGAGAAACCACAGCAACTCTTGAATGATGGAGCGCAGGTGCACCTTTTTGGTGGTCACCAGTGGAAAGCCTTCATTCAAGTCAAAACGCATCTGGTGGCCAAACACGCTCTTGGTGCCTGTGCCAGTGCGGTCGGCTTTGAGGACGCCATGCGTGTCCACATGGCGCATGAAATCTTCGTACTGGCTGCGAATGGGGTGGGCTGCTGGGGTGTTTGACATCTTGAGTTAGCGCGGAAAACAGCCGACCATTCTAGTAGCCGATAGGGGAATTAAGTCTGTTGGTCCAGGGGGCGGGTGACTGCCAACAGAAGTAGCAACAAGACCACCACGACCGGCATCACCCAAACCAGTCCCGCATAGGTGGCCAGCACGCCAAAGGCGGCCGGCATGAAGGAACCTCCCACGTAAGAAAACATCAGTTGGCGGCCAATCACCCGGCGCGCCGTGAGCGGCGGGAAGCGTCGGGCGGTCTCGTGCATTAGCGAGGGGTAAACCGGCGCGCATCCCAGGCCCATCAGCATCAGACCAAACAACGAAACAGGCGGCGGCAACACCGGAATGGCAAAAAGCGTGGCGCCCGCCACAGCGGTGCAAAGACCGACTCGAACCAAGTGTCGGTTGCCCAGCCGGTTTGCCACCACGCCGATGCCAAAACGACCAGCGGTGATGGATGCAAAAAACAGCGACACCCACACGCCAGCCGTCAGCGCATCCAGTTGGCGCGACGTGATCAGAATACTGGCGGCCCACAGGGCCGTGCCCACTTCGGCAGCGACATACAGGAGGAAGGTGAGGGGCGCCAGCCATAACGCCCACGGATTGATGGGTTTGAAGCCGGCCAGCGCACTACTCTGTTCTGTGTCGTCGCTGGATTCTCCAGGGCTTTCGCGCTTCCAAAGTGGCAGCGCCACACATAAAAGCGCGGCCAACGACAGTTGAACGAGACCTATGGTGCGGTAACCGCCAGTCCAGCCTACGTTGCTTGCCAAGGCCGAGCCCATGACGAATGGCCCCATGGTCGCGCCAAGGCCCCAAAAACCATGCAACCAGTTCATGTGTCGCGAGGAGTAGTGTTTGGCCACAAAGTGGTTCAACCCGGTATCAACGGCCCCTGCACCCAGCCCGAGCAGGGTGGCCAGCGCCAACAACCACCAAAACGAGGGCGCCCATGAAAACCCCAGCAGCGCCAACCCGGTTAGCAGGCCACTGAGCATGACGACCACGCCCGTGCCCCAGCGCGCGATGACGCGCCCGCTGAAGATCGCGGAAAAGGCGCCGCAGACTGTCATCACAATGGTGATCAGGCCTACCGCCGCGAGGGGCTGGCCAAAATCCGCCCGCATGGCCGGCCAGGCCACGCCCAGCACACCATCGGGCAAGCCCAGGCTCACAAAGGCGATATAGATGACGACGAGCAGCAGGAAATGCGCCACAGAGGTTTTCGGTGAGTTGGGCGGGACGCCGCCAGTGGTTGGGTGGCCACTGGCTGAACCCGGGTCAGGGGCGGATCACTCGCCCGGGGTTAAGCAGATTGTGCGGGTCCAGCCCCGCCTTGATGGCTCGCATGAGCTGCAATGCCACGGGTGACTTGTAATGCGTGAGGTGGTCCACCTTGAGACTGCCCACGCCGTGCTCGGCAGAGATGGAGCCATTGAAGCGAGTCACCGAATCAAACACCAGCGTGTTGACCTGCTCCTCCTGTGTTCTGAGGAAGGCCGCGGCGTCCACCCCAACCGGTGCTTGCACGTTGTAATGCAGGTTGCCGTCGCCCAAATGTCCAAAATTGACCAGCCGCACGCCGGGAAAAGCGGCTTCGAGCAAAGCGTCGGTCGCCGTCACGAACTCCGGGATGGCGGACACGGGTAATGAAATGTCGTGTTTGATGTTCAGGCCCTCTTTGGATTGGGCCAGGGGAATGCTCTCGCGAATGTGCCAAAGCTGCTTGGCCTGCGTCAGGTTCTCGGCCACCACGGCGTCTGTGACGCACCCCGACTCCAGAGCCGTTTCCAGCAGTTGCTCAAACAAGGCCCGGGCATGCGCCTCGGATTCGTGGTCGGAGTTTTCCAGCAGGACGCAAAACGCAGATGTTTGTTGAAATGGCACCCGCATGTCGGGAAAGTGCTTGCTCACCAAGCTCAGTGCGAACTGCCCCATCACCTCAAAACCAGTGAGTCCGGCACTCAAGTGTCGGTGCGCCAGGCCCAGCAACTGCACCGCCGCTGCCAAAGAGGGCACAGCAGCCCATGCGGTGAGGCGGGCGCAGGGCAGGGGGTAAACCTTGAGCGTGGCCGCTGTGATGATGCCCAATGTGCCTTCCGAGCCAATGAACAAGTCACGCAGGTCATAGCCGGTATTGTCTTTGCGCAGTCCCGAGAGGCCGTGCCACACCTCGCCTTGCGCTGTTACCACTTCAAGCCCTAGGCACAACTCGCGGGTGTTCCCGTAGCGCAGCACCTGCGTGCCGCCGGCGTTGGTGCTCAGGTTGCCACCGATGGTGCAGGTGCCTTCGGCCGCCAGACTGAGCGGAAACAACAGCTTAGCAGCTTGGGCCTGCTCTTGCAGCTTTTGCAGGATGCAGCCGGCCTCGACCGTGACGGTCAGGTTGTCAGCGTCCAGGCGGCGTACCGCATTCATGCGCTGCAGGCTGAGTACGATTTGTTGCCCTGTGGTGTCGGGCGTGGAACCGACCACCAAGCCAGTGTTTCCGCCTTGCGGCACCAGGCTCAAACCGCAGCCGCGGTGTTGACTCAGGTGCGCGGCGCATGCTTTCACCACCTGGGCGACTTCGTCGGTTGAACCGGGGCGAACCACGGCCAGCGCCTTGCCACGACTGCGTTGGCGCCAATCTTGCTCCCACGCGCTCAGATCGCCCTCAGTCAGGACATGGGCAGCACCCACAATGCGGGTGAGTTCAGTCAGCAGGGTTTGCATGGTCAGTTTGGGCAGATTTGGCGTTTCTCAGGCGAAGGCGAACGTGCAGGGCGCAGGCGGTAAACAGTATCAGACACAACACCACTTCAATCATGGCCAGGTAATTGCCGGGCGCCCGGTCGCTATAGGCGCGAACCGCTCCTTCTGTGAAGTAGAGCCACACCAGCAAGCTGACCCAACGGTAGGTGTACATGCGGTTTTTGAGCAGCCCCACCAGTGGAAAGCAAAGCGGCAGCACCTTGAATGCAAGCAAAAAGCCACCGGGCCGTATCGGTGCGATCACCAGTTCCCAGGCAAGGCCCAGCACAATGAGACCCAGCAGGCTGCCCACGGCCAGTATTCGGGTGAGGGCCACTTGGGGAGAAGGAATGTTTTGTTCGGGAGTGAGAGACGAGGTCATTGGGGTGGCATCATAGCGGCCATGAATTTCCCCACTCCGCCGACACTGACTTGGCCCCAGCGCCTGGAAGTCTTGTTGAGTGATTTGACCCATTTTCCGTGGCAAAGCACCGCGCAAACGCTTCGCGCCCGCTTTCGGGAGGACCGACTCGGGCTGACCGCGAGTAGCTTGACCTTCACGACCACCATTGCGCTGGTTCCATTTTTCACGGTCGCGCTGGCCGTGTTCACTGCCTTTCCCATGTTTGGCAAGTTTCAGCAGGTGTTGCACCAGTGGTTGCTGACCAGCCTGATCCCCGACAATATCGCGCGCCAAGTCCTGGGATACCTGACCCAGTTTGCCGGCCAGGCCAGCAAACTGGGGGCCGCAGGCGCTGTGATTTTGTTCACCTCGGCGCTGGCATTGATTTTGACGATTGACCGCACGCTCAACAGCATTTGGCGGGTGCGCAAACCCCGTCATTTGGGACAACGGGTGCTGGTGTATTGGTCCGCCATGACGTTGGGACCCTTGTTGTTGGGGTTTAGTTTGAGCCTGACCTCCTTTGCCCTGACCGCGTCCAAAGGGGTGGTGGGCTTCATGCCCGGGGCTTATCAAGTGTTGCTTGACGGTTTGCAATTCGCCCTGGTGGCGGGCGGCATGGCCGCGCTTTACCACTATGTTCCCAACACCCAGGTGAAGTGGGGCCACGCACTGTCAGGTGGCCTGTTTGTCTCCGCCGGATTTTTGCTGGCCAAGAAGGCGCTGTCTTTGTACTTGAGCAATGTGCCCACCTACTCGGTGGTCTACGGCACCTTTGCCACGGTGCCCATTTTGCTGATCTGGATCTATGTGGCCTGGGTGATTGTGTTGCTGGGCGCGGTGATTGCGGCCTATTTGCCCAGCCTGCTGTCCGGCGTGCCACCACGCGCCCGTTCTCATGGGTTTCAGTTTCAACTGGCGCTGGAGTCCTTGCAACAACTGGAGTCAGTCCGAGGAACTGCGGCCAAAGGGTTGCTCCTCCAAGACCTTGCCACGTTGCTGCGAGTGGACACCTTGCAGCTTGAACCCGTGCTGGAAACCTTGTGCGACCTGGACTGGACCGGCCGTCTGGACGAAGAGGATGCGGACCACACCTCTCGCTACATCTTGCTGGCGAATCCGGACACCACTTTGCTGGCGCCCTTGCTCAACATCTTGTTGTTGCACCAGGATGAAGTCACCCACAATTTATGGGAAAAAAGCCTGTGGCCCTCGTTGGTGCTGAGGGATGCACTATAAATTGAATAGCGTCTAAGGCATATTGGCCTGGGCGGGTTCACCCGCCCAAGCGATGGTTACGGCTTCAAAAACTTCACCAAGGCCGCCAACATCGGTTCTGGCGTCTCATTCATCTGGTGATGGCCCCCCGGCAGTTGCACCACCTGCGCATTCTTGGCCAGCCTGATCAGGCCCTGAGCTGCCTTGGGATGCGCCATCTGGTCCATGCTGCCCAGCAAAAACAGCACCGGGCAGCTCACTTGAGCCATAGCTTCTTCGCCATGGGTGTAGCTGTCGCAAGCCAAAAACCCGGTGTGAAACAAGTTCACGCGGGTGTTGCTGGCCAGTACCCTGCGCCCCAGCGCCATGGACGCGCCGTATACCCAAGTGCCTGGCCCCAGCGCGGACGGCGGCGGTGCCAGCGTGGCGCGCGAAAACACATTCACCATCGTCAAGGCTTTCATGGGCTCGTTGAGCGAGTTGGCCAGCAAGGCCGGTGCCACCTTCATGGGGAAAGCGACGCCCACCAGCACCAGCTGAGTCACCCGTTCAGGCCCTCGTGCAGCGGTCTCCAGTGCGATCAATGACCCAAAGCTGTGGCCCACCAAGGCGGCTTGCTTGAGCCCGGCCGCGTCCATCAGCGCCAACACGAAGTCTGCAGCGGCTTCTACCGTGGCGGGTGGATCGCCCGCGCTGCGGCAGTGGCCCGGCAGATCCAACGCCAGCACGTTCCAGCCGTGGTTGGCCAGGTAGCGGGTTTGCAGCGCCCAGACGCTGTGGTCATTCAAAACGCCGTGAATGAAGATTGCCGTGGGTTTGGCGGCGTCAAAGGCCTTGCCGCCGGTGTAGCAATAGGTGTCGTGTCCGTTAACGGTGATCTTCATGCGGCGCTCCCTGCGGCTTTTTCAGCGGCTTTGAGGGCGCGCTTCAAGTCGTCGATCAAATCGTCCGCGTCCTCCAGGCCGATGCTCAAGCGAATCGTGCCCTGCGTGATGCCACCCTGCACAAGCGCCTCGTCGCTCATGCGAAAGTGCGTGGTGCTCGCCGGGTGAATCACCAAGCTTCGGCAGTCGCCCACATTGGCCAAGTGGCTGAAGACCTTCAGCGCCTCAACAAAGGCCTTGCCTTGCGCCCGGCTGCCTGCCAGGTCAAAGCTGAAGACTGAGCCCGCGCCGCGTGGCAGCAGCTTTTGCGCCAGTGCATGGCTGGGGTGGCTTTCCAACAGCGGGTGGCCGACGCGGGAAACAAAGGGCTGGCTGGCCAGAAACTCCACCACTTTCTGTGTGTTGCTCATGTGGCGCGCCATGCGAAGCGACAGTGTCTCAATGCCTTGCAAAATCAGCCAGGCTGAGTGCGGGCTCAAACAGGCGCCAAAGTCACGCAAACCCTCGCGACGGGCACGCAGCAAAAAGGCGCCCACCGTGGATTCCTCGCTGAACACCATGTTGTGAAAGCCGTCATAGGGCTCGGTCAGCTCGGGAAATTTGCCTGACTTGTCCCAGTCAAAGCTACCCCCGTCCACCACCAGACCGCCGATGACTGTGCCATGCCCGCTCAAAAATTTGGTCGCTGAGTGATAGACCAAATCGGCGCCATGTTCGAACGGCTTGATCAGCCAGGGGGAGGTGAGGGTGGAGTCCACCAGCAGTGGCACGCCCGCTTCATGGGCAACGGCCGACACCGTGGCAATGTCCAGCACGTCCAGGCCAGGGTTGCCCACGGTTTCGCCAAAAAATAATTTGGTGTTGGGGCGAACCGCCGCGCGCCAGCCATCAATGTCACCGGGCTGCACAAACGTGGTTTCAATGCCAAAGCGGCGCAGCGTGTAGTGCAGCAGGTTTTGCGAGCCACCATACAGGGCGGTGGAGGCCACGATATGGCTGCCTGCGCCCATCAAGGTGGCAATGCTCAGGTGCAACGCGGCTTGCCCGCTGGCGGTGCTTATGGCGCCAATGCCGCCCTCCAGTGCCGAGATGCGCTGCTCCAGCACCGCATTGGTGGGGTTGCTGATGCGGGAGTACACATGGCCGGCCCGCTCCAGGTTGAAAAGGGCGGCGGCGTGGTCGCTGGACTCGAATACGAACGAGGTGGTGAGATGAATTGGCACCGCGCGGGCGCCCGTGGCGGGGTCGGGGGCTGCACCGGCATGCAGTGCCAGTGTGTCGAATCCGGGGTCTGAATAACCTGACATGACGCTCCTATTTGAGTTTTTGAATCCGTCTTTAGGCCTGCTCCTCAGGATGCGGGCGCGAATAGCGACTTATTGTGGGCTATATTTGGCCAAAGACAGGTGAGTGGCCGGTCATAAACGATACATGAGGTGAATGATGAAAGTCAGCGATATTCTGCGTGTCAAGGGTGGCACGCTTTTCACGGCCAAGCCGGAAGACACGCTGGCCGACGCGGCCCAGTTGATGGCAGAGAAAGACATCGGCTCCCTAGTTGTTATCTCCAACGGACTGGTCGTGGGCATGCTCACTTTTCGGGAGGTCATTCAGGCGATCGTGAAAAACGGTGGCTCGTTTGGTACCACCACCGTTTATCGCGCCATGGACTCGGGTCCCCTGATTTGCACCATGGAAACCGAAATGGACGAAGTGCGCCGCATGATGCTGGATCGCCACGCCCGTTACATGCCAGTCATCAATAAAAGCATGCTCATGGGCGTGATCAGTTTCTACGACGTGGCCCGCACTGTGGTTGAGAGCCAAAATTTTGAGAACCAGATGCTCAAAGCTTATATCCGCGATTGGCCCGAAGGCGACGGACCCGTCAAGCAGGCGTAAGCGCCACTGCGTTTATTTGACGCTAGCGCGTCAATGCACCGACGCCGGAATTTTGGAGTTCAGACCCAGGGCGTGGGGGCGGGAACAGCACACACAGGCTCCACATCCACTGACTTGAAGTCAGCCGGCGAGACGATTTCCAGGTACTCCATGTCGGGCGAATAGTCAAAAAGGAAGTGGCGTATGCCCGGGCGCTGGTGCACGACGTCGCCGGCTTGTACCAAGGTTTCCTTGTCTTCATACATGAACTTTGCCCATCCCTTGGTCATGATCACGATTTGAAAATCTGCCTCGTGACGGTGCCAACCCGTGCCCACTTCTGGTGCCATGTTGGCTTTGACTAGGTGGGCAATGACCTTGCCGTTGGTCGCCTCGGCAATGCCAAGATCGCGGTATAAAAAGAAATCCCGAAGTCCGTCCGGCGCGAACGAGGTGTCACCGGGTTTCACGTGGGAAAACTGGGTTGAGGTGTTGTCTGGCATAAAGTATTCCTTTTCGGTCAAAAAATGGGGGATGCTGCCCGCCATCAAGCATGATTCGTTCCACTCAGAGGTCGATAGTCAAGTCGCGTGGCAGTCATTCTGTCTGGGATAATCCTAGACTATGAGCGGCAACACCTTTGGAAATCTCTTCGCTGTCACCAATTTTGGTGAATCCCACGGCCCGGCCATTGGCTGCGTGATTGACGGCTGCCCGCCGGGCATGACGCTGAGCGAGGCTGACATTCAGCCTGACTTGGATCGACGCCGGCCCGGCACCTCCAAGTTCGTTACCCAGCGCAATGAGCCGGACTCGGTTGAAATCTTGTCTGGCGTGTACGAGGGCAAGACCACCGGCACGCCGATATGTCTGTTGATCAAAAACACCGACCAACGCAGCAAAGACTACGGCAACATTCTGGCGTCGTTTCGCCCAGGACACGCTGACTACACCTATTTTCAGAAATACGGCATTCGCGACCCGCGTGGCGGGGGGCGGTCGTCTGCCCGCTTGACTGCGCCCATGGTGGCGGCTGGTGCGGTGGCGAAGAAGTGGTTGTTTGAGCAATACGGTACGGTGTTTCGGGGCTGTATGACCCAGATTGGTGAGATGCCCATTGGTTTTGAGTCATGGGACCTGGTTTCCAACAACCCGTTTTTTGCCCCGGTAGCCGATGTGTCCGCTCTCGAAACCTATATGGAGGCGTTGCGCAAGGCGGGCGATTCCTGCGGCGCCAAATTGCGCGTCTCGGCGTCGAACGTGCCGGTGGGGCTGGGTGAGCCACTGTTTGACAAGATGGACGCCGACATTGCCTACGCCATGATGGGCATCAACGCGGTCAAAGGCGTGGAAATTGGCGCCGGGTTTGCCAGCGTTGCTCAGCGCGGCACCTCACATGGAGATTCCTTGTCCCCGCAAGGTTTTAAATCCAACAACGCGGGCGGTGTGTTGGGCGGTATCAGCTCCGGGCAAGACCTGGAGGTGTCGATGGCGATCAAACCAACCAGTTCAATCATCACGCCTCGCGAATCCATAGATATGGAAGGACACTCCACAGAGGTGGTCACCAAAGGTCGTCATGACCCATGCGTGGGTATTCGGGCGACACCCATTGCGGAGGCCATGCTGGCGCTGGTGGTGATGGACCATGCGCTGCGCCATCGTGCTCAATGTGGCGATGTGCGGGTGGACCTGAAACCCATCAACGCATCGGCTTGACGCCTGCCCCTAGTTTGGAAGTTTGTATGAAAACCATTTTTATCCTCAACGGCCCCAACCTCAATCTGCTGGGCACGCGTGAGCCCGCTGTGTATGGCTCGCAGACCCTGGCCGACGTCGAATTGCTGTGCAACCAAGCCTGTGCCAGCCACGGCTTTAAGCTGGAGTTTCGCCAGAGCAACCACGAAGGTCAGTTGGTGGACTGGATTCATGAAGCCGGACAGTTTCAGGCTAGCGGCGCACTGGCGGGAGTGGTGTTGAATGCGGGGGCCTACACCCATACCTCGGTGGCATTGCACGATGCCATCAAGGGCACCGGAATCACGCTCATTGAGCTGCACATCTCGAACGTGTTTGCCCGTGAAGCATTTCGCCATCACTCCTATATTTCACCTGTTGCCAAGGCCGTGATGTGCGGTTTTGGCGTGAGTGGCTATGCCATGGCCATTGCTGGGCTGGCGGTGATGAATGCAGGCGTGTGAACATGACCTTGAGCGCGCCAAAGATTGACGCCATACGAACCACGGTCACGGCCTGAGTTGAGGCGCCTGCGACATTGCCATGGCTGAACCCGCCGCCCCGGTGCTTCTGAACGTCCCTGAGGAAGAGGTCGAGATTTCGGCTATTCGGGCCCAGGGGGCAGGCGGACAAAACGTCAACAAGGTGTCCAGCGCAATTCATTTGCGCTTTGACATTGCCGCCTCTTCTCTGCCTGACGACGTGAAGGAGCGCTTGCTGGCGCTCAATGACAGTCGTATCACCAAGACCGGTGTATTCGTACTCAAGGCGCAAACCCATCGAACGCAAGAAGCGAATCGCACCGGGGCCATGCAGCGTCTCTGTGAACTCGTGAACTCGGTCGCCAGGCCACCCAAAACCCGGCGAGCGACCAAACCCAGTTACGGCTCCAAACAACGCACACGGGCTGCCAAGAGCCAACGCTCGGCCATCAAAAGCTCACGCGGGCCAGTCAACGATTAACGCCAGAAAGAGGCCCCTGTCATGCCGTTTTTCTCTCAAACCTGGTTTGTACTGCGCACTGAAGCTCAGCTTTTTCTGCGTTATCCCCAACTGTTGATGGCAGCCCTGGCGGTAGTCATGATCCCGGCTTTGTACGGGGTGATTTACCTGTCCAGTGTGTGGGATCCGGCTGCAAAGACCGGCGCGCTTCCCGTGGCGGTGGTGAATCTGGACAACGGCATGGAGTATTGGCAGCACGACTTCAATGTGGGCCAGGAAGTGGTTGCCAAATTGCAGGCACGACACGCGTTTGGATTTATGAATTTTGTCGACGAAGCGCAAGCGCGCCGCAGCGTGCGGGAAGGTTCCATGGCCTTCGCGCTGATCATTCCCCCGGATTTCAGCGCCAATGCCATTCCTGGTGCGGCGGCAGGGGCAGGGAAACTGGTGGTCTATACCTCGGAGGGCAATAGTTACCAAAGTTCCGGTTTGGCCCGTCGGTTTGCCCAAGAGCTAGGCCATGAGGTCAATGAAAGCCTCAATGAGCGACGTTGGGCTCTGGTGCTCTCTGATGCGGCCGGTTCTCAGCGCAATATTGACCGACTTCATGCGGGCGTCGAGCAACTGAGAGCCGGTGCACATGAACTGACAGGGGGGACGCAACAGGCCGTTAAGGGGGCAACTGCGGTCGCCGAGGGAAGTCGCCAGCTGGCCCAGTCGGTTGTTCCCTTGGCCGGAGGTGTGAAAGAGTTAGGGGCGGGTCTGAGAACCATGGACGCGAAGCGGCCTCGTCGCTCGGATTTGAAGCAACTTCAGGATGGTGCACAGGCCTTGTCCACCGGGCATGGCGAGTTGGGCAAAGGTCTGGATGAACTCAAAGGTGGCACAGCCCGTTTGACAGAAGGGGTGACTCAGTTCAAGGATGAAGCGAATAGCAGCTTTTTGGTCTCTGCAGATGTGAAGGATCGCGTCGGACAACTGTCTGAGGGGGTGACCCGTGTGGATACGGGTCTGGCCAGTGCTGCGCTGGCCCAGGGGCAGCTGGCAGAAGGGGCCAATCGACTGAATGCCGGGGTGACCACCTTGATAGATGGCGTGAAAGCATTGGGCAAGGGGATTCATACAGCCGCCATCAATGTTCCTCCTGACAATCAAATCGATGAGTTGACCCATGGCGCCAGCGCACTGGCAACAGGCGCGACCTCTGTGGAACTGGGCGCTCAGAAGTTGAGGGTGGGGGCCCAGCGGTTGGAGGGTGGTTTGGACCTGTTGGCCACCTCTCTTCCCCCGTCGCTCAAGAAAATCGACGGCAGTGCCGAGGGTCTAGCCACCTCGGTTCAACCTCAGGTGGAGGTTGTCGCGGCGGTTGAAAACAATGGCAGTGGTTTTGCCCCCAATATTCTGTCGGGCTCGCTTTGGCTAGGGGCCAGCCTGGCGGCGTTCTTGATTCAGCTGCGTGTCTTGCCCCTGCAGGCGCAGCCATTTGGTCGCGCTGCCAAGTTGTCGGGCAAAGTGGTGATTCCTTTGGGGGTGGTCGCGTTGCAGGTGCTGGTCGTGTGCCTGCTGATTCGCTATGGCTTGGAGATTGCTGTCATGCACTGGGGGGCGTTGATTTTGACCCTGGCGCTGGCAGCCGCCACGTTCTTGATGATTATTGTGGCTCTGACACGGGCGTTGGGCGATGCCGGCAAGGCATTGGCCTTGGTGTTTCTGGCGGTTCAGTTGTCGTCCTCGGGAGGCGTCCTGCCTGTCGAACTGAGTGGCGGCTTGTTTGCCCAGATCAGTCCCTGGATGCCCATCACCTGGGTGGTCAAATCCATCCGTGCGGCCATGTTTGGCGCCTTTGATGGTGGCTGGCAGGACCCCTTGGAGTTGCTGCTAATTGCGGGACTACTGGCTGCCGTGATGGCCGCAATTGTGGGCCGCTGGCGGTACATTCAGGCATCCGAGATGCGCCCCGCGCTGGACTTCTAAGCTCACACGCCCGCAGCGCATCTTTGGCTCAGGCTGCGGGGCTGGCCTTCATGGCATCGTCCCAAATTCGCTTGGGCACGTGAGTGGTGAGCTGGGTCATGTTGATGTCGATCAAATCGGTGTGCAACTCATGGGCAATGAAGGGCACTACCTCGGCAGTGATGTCGGCGCCCAGGTCGCGCAAGTGGTGCGCCGCTTGCACCGTGTGGCTATAAGGAATCACAGTGTCTTCTTTGCCATGCAAAAAATGAAAGGTGAGCTCTGCAGCCACCGATTCAGGCAGCTGGGCATATCGCCCGCTGATGGCGATCACCCTTGCGCAGAGCGGTTTTTCGGATTTACTGGACTCAAGGGCCATGACGGCGCCTTGACCAAAGCCAATCAGGGCCGTCGCAGCGGCCTGGGCACCAGCGGCGCGTTGCCAATGGCGAATACAAGCTTCAAAAACCGGTTGGGCGCCCGTCACACCCGCTGCCAAGCCTGAATCCGTCACGCTATGGTCGTCAAACCATTGAAAACCAGTTGCGCCCACTGATGGTTCGGGTGCCGCGACGGCCACCACCATGGCATCCGGGAATTCTTCAGTGAGCCGCGCTGCCAAAGGGCTCATCGCTTGTGCAGTACCACCGGCTCCATGAAAAAGAAGAAAAAGCTGGGCGGCGGGAAAGGCGGGCTCTTGAATAACAAGGGTGTGAGGCGTCATGACAGACGGGGTTTCAGTGGTTGGGCCATTGCGGAAGGGGCCAATGGCCGGCTAGTCTAACGCTCGAACCTGCCAACGATATCGGACTCCACCCACTGGAAATGGCTAGTGCAGTGTGTGCGCGGCGTTCAAGCGGGTTTTCTTTTTCAAGTACATGGCCGTGTCGCTGCGGTGGGTCAGGGTTTCGACCGTGTCTTGTTGCTCGGCCCGGGCCACGCCCACACTGATGCTGCTTTGAAGACCCGGACTGAGGGCCGACCAGTCAAACTGGCGCACCGTGTCGCCAATGCGTTGGCATACCTGCTGGGCAATGTCCAAGTCTGCGGTTTTAAAGACGATGACAAATTCATCACCCCCCAGTCGTGCCGCCATGTCATCTTCCCGCACATGGGCTTTCAGAATTTTTGCAATGCGCTTTAGCACCTCGTCACCCACCTGGTGCGAGAACCGATCATTGATTTGCTTGAATTGGTCAACATCAATCAAAGCCATGCAGGGCATTTGCCCACGTTCCTTGCCCAGACGAAGCAGGTCGTCGGCATAACGCTCAAAACTTCGACGGTTGGGAATGCCGGTCAAACTGTCCTCCAGGGACAGTTTTTCCAGTTGGCGCGAGGTCAGCTCCAGCAGGGCGATGCTGCGCTGGCGCAAGCGAAGGTCCATCTGCCAGTTGATCACGTGCTCTCGGGACTCCAGGCAGTCGCTGCGAATCAACTGCTCTCGTTGGCGAAGACGCCGAAGCTCGTCGAGTGCGCGGGCCGACGCGCCTTGAGCTTCAAACAATTGAGACGCAAGCATGTGGCCCAGACAGGCCAATTGTTCATGCTCCACGGTGACCGCAATTTCGATCATCTTGGCGGCCTGTTCGTGGGCCACTGGCCAGTTTTGATCCGCCCAGGCGATTTCGGCGCGTATCCAGGCTTCCAGCGCAACCAGCCACGTCAACGTTCCGTATCCCTGCGCCCAACGGCTTAGCTTGATGGCCGCCGCTTTGGCCGGCTCAAGCTGGCCGTGCCAACAGTGGTCCAAACTGGCTGCGAACATCAATACGGCTTCTGTCGTGACATTGGGGGTCAGTGAGGCGGTTTGGTTGTGGTGGTGTCCTTGCATGACGGACTCGCGCAAGACTCGCATAAGAGCCAGTGAGGGGAGTGGGCCTTCGTCGAACCGCTCATGGAATATGCGGATGATCTGGTTCCACCATTGATTGATCCGGGGTTGAAACGTATCAAGTTTCGGGGTGGTTTGCTCCGCTATTTGTAGCGCGGTCTGAAGCGCCTGCTCGGCCTTGTCGAAGTTTCGACTCCAAAAATAAGCCACACCCAGTGCGTTGTAAGACAACACGCTGTGTTCCGCGTTTTCAACAAATTCACTCAGGCGAACGCTCAGCAGGGCGGCTTCAACCGCCTCCTCATTGCGCCCCAGGTTCACGGCAACATAGGCATGGGTGCTCAGCGCCATCACCTCACCCGAGGTGTCGCCCAACAGTTGAAAGGCTTGAGCGGCACGCTGGCTGGCCCGGTGCGCCCGCCGGTAGCGGGACAACATGCGGTCGCAGTGGGCCAGGCACAGCAAGGCTTTGGCTTCAAAGCGTTTGCTTTCCAGCGCCAAGGCCGCTTTCAGCGCCTGATGGGACAACTCCCGCCCGGTTTTAACGTCGCCTTGATCCAGCGCCGCGTGAGCTCTTTTCAGCAAGGCGTCCAGTTGGACCTCGGCGCGCGAACGATCATCGTTGTTCATGGTGTTATTTTGCGCGAATCCAGCCTCCAGCAGTTGGCACTTGATTCGGCGGTGTAATAGGGGGATGTCAATCGTTCGATTCAAACAACAACATTGGGATTTCTTTTGAGTGCTGAAGACCTGGCGCGCCTGTCCCTGGCCGCTTTTGATCAAGTGGTGGGGTCCACCTTGGGGTTTCGCTCGCGCCCCGGCCAGCGGGACATGGCCACCCGTATTGCAACTGCCTTGTCGGGGGTGACGCTGGGCGAGCATGCGAGTCCGGAGAAAGCCATCACGGTCATTCAAGCCGGCACGGGTGTGGGCAAGTCGGCCGCTTACCTGTCCACCACGGTGTCGATGGCTCTCGCGCGCAAGACCCGGGTGGTGATTTCGACCGCGACTGTAGCGCTGCAAGAGCAGTTGATGACCAAAGACCTGCCTGCGCTGGCAGCGGTGCTGGAGACGCCTTTTGTATTTGCGCTTGCCAAAGGCCGGGGTCGCTACCTGTGCAAGTTCAAGCTGGAGCGATTCGTTGGGCTGGGCATTGCCGGGGCCGACGAGGCCTCTGAAGACCTGTTTGGTATCGATGAGGACACGCCGCCGCCCAAGGCCACTTACGCGAAGCAGCTTGAAGGCGAAGACCCCGAAGAACGGCGCATGAAGTTGTATGACTCACTGGCCACAGCCATTGCGAGCAATCATTGGGATGGCGACCGGGACAACCTGGCCGAGCAGCCTGATCCGCGGGACTGGTCGGCCGTGGCGGCGGAGCGCCACACCTGCACGGCACGGCATTGCCCAAGATTCAGGGACTGCAGTTATTACAACGCCCGCACCAAACTGTCTGAGGCGCATGTGATCGTGGCCAACCATGACCTGGTGCTGGCCTCATTGGGCATGAAGGCCTTGCCGGAGCTGGACAATTGCCTGGTGGTGTTTGACGAGGGCCATCATTTGCCCGCCGTGGCCCTGGACCAATTCTCGAGTGCCATGGACTTGTCGGGACTGCGCTGGGTGGATAAATTGCCCAAGATATTGCAAGAGGTCAGTGAAAAGATTCACATGGCACTGGCGCAAGACGTTCACACGCTGGCCCAGCAGCTCAAGTCGGCCCTGCATGATGTGGGCCGACTTGGTATGGATTTGCTCACGGTGTCCAGCACGGGTTATGACGGCGTGCACCGCTTCAAGGATGGGGTGCTGCCAGAGGCCCTGCATGACCCCGTGACCCTGATTCAGGGCCACGGCAGTGGTTTGGCCAAAGCGCTGGAGGCGCTGGGTGCCGAACTGAAGCTGCGGGCCAAAGAAGACCCATCCGAGGCGGCCAACTGTTCAGCGATGTACGCCAAGCTTGGACAGATGGCGCCCAAACTCAATAGCGTGGTGACCACCGCCAACCTGCTGCTGGAGCATGGGCCGCAACCACTGGCCAAGTGGCTCAAGTCAGACACCAGTTCGGGGTTGGTGTTTTTAACTGCCCATGCTTGCCCCATCGTGCCGGGTGATCTGCTGCGCCAATACCTGTGGAGTCAGGTGCGCGGTGCCGTGGTCACCTCCGCCTCACTCACCAGTTGTGCCAGTTTTGACTACTTTTTGCATGAGGCGGGGCTGGTCAACAAACCCTATGTGAGCACTTTGGAGGTCGAGAGTCCTTTTGACTACACCACGCAAGGCCAGCTGATCGTGGTGGAAACCACGGCCGACCCCAAGCAGGCAGAGGCTTACACCCGAGAAATGGTGGGGGAATTGATGGGCGATTTGGCCCGAGTTGAGCTGGGCGCGTTAGCCTTGTTTACCTCGCGGGTGCAAATGAAGGCAGCGGTGGATGCCTTGAGCGCCAGCTTGAGGGACGTGGTGCTGGTGCAGGGCCAAATGGCGCGGGGCCGTTTGCTGGCCACACACCAGGCACGTGTGGAGGCGGGTTTCCCGTCTGTTATTTTCGGGCTACAGTCGTTTGGCGAGGGCTTGGACCTGCCGGGCAAGCTGTGCGAAACGGTGTTTATTGCCAAACTGCCTTTCAGTCCGCCGTCGGACCCGGTCGAAGAGGCTCGCTCTGAGTGGTTGAAGACTGTGGGGCGTGATCCATTCTCCGAGCTGGTGGTGCCCGCCACTGGTATCAAGCTGCTGCAGTGGACCGGCCGGGCGATTCGCACCGAGGATGACCACGCCACCGTGATTTGTTATGACCGGCGTCTGCTCAAGCTCGGGTTTGGGCGGCGGATGTTGAAAGGCTTGCCGCCGTACCCGGTGACGCGCCGGGTGGATGGCGTGGCGCATCCCGCTTAAGCTCTTGCATTTGTGGCAAATGCCCGTACTTGCATTTGAACAAAGGAATTTGATTTTGAATCAGTTGGTGAGATCTGTATTTGGTTTGATATTGCGAGTGGGCTTGTTGATCGCCGGATTGGTGTTCTTCCTGAGCCTGCTGGCGGCCGCCTCGTTGTTGCTGATGGTGTGGCTGCTGAGATCCTTGTGGGCGCGTTTGACGGGGCAGCCCGTCACGCCTTGGGCATTCAAAATGAGCCGCCAGGCCATGTGGAATCGCTTTTACCGGACGCCCGGACAGGGGTCCATGTCTGGCGCGGGCCAAGGGCCGTCTGCCCGGCGCGATGACTCTGACGTCATTGACGTCGAGCCCAAAGAAATCAAGCCGCCGCCGTCTTGATTTGCTATCAATAAAGGAGCTTCTTTCGCCGTTAATTCAAGGGCCGGGGGGCGATTTCATTCAGAATCCGCGTCCTTGAGTACCAATTCACGAGAGAACAGTTCAACCGCCGTCTTGGCGACTTGCGTGGTGTCGTAGTAGGCATAAGCCCCCACGCCTACCGCGCCGATCAACGGCACAAGGCGGCTCGCGCCTTTGCTGGCCAGGTTCTTGGTCACTTTGACACCCAGTGCTTGGGCGATGCTTCGAATCATGGGCGTGGAGGCGGCTTGAATGAAGTAGCGCTCTCCCACCCGAGCCACGACGTCGCGAAACAACTGTGCGGAGACATGTTTGAACAGGCAGTAAAGCATTTGCTCCCGGTTCAGGGTGGCTTGTTTGCCAAAGACGGCGGCTATGTCGGACACCATTTGGGCTTGCAAGCGCCAGACACCCAGCAACTCGGGCAAGACCGTCAACCAGCCCAGCACGCCGGGCGGCAGCGCGAAGGACCCGGCCAACAAACTGGCCTTGCGCGATGCACTGCGCCCCAGGGCGCGAGCTTTCATCTCGGGGTTTTGAGTGGACTGGGGCTCATCACTGCCAGGCACAGCCAACACCAAGTCAAGAATGGCATCTCCCATTTTCTGGCGCACGGAGAGTTGCACGGGAAGGTTGGTGTTGTCAGTCACGGGCGGGAAACCGAATCAGCTCAACCCCGGGCTTGCCGGAGCCACTCAGGTGTTTTAGGAGCAAGCGGTAGGTGTCCAGGTCGAAAGCGAGAGCCGGCGCAGACGATGTCAACGCGTCCTCTAGGTCGCCCTCGTCATGCACGGTGGCCAGATGACACCATTGGTCGAACAGGTGAATGTCGGTGCGGCCTGTTCTGGCGTTGTATTCCCGCAGACCAATCTTGCCGGGGTGGGGCCAAACCTGCAGTTGTTGCTGGGCCAGCGCCAGTTTCAGACGAAGCCAGTGGACTTCAGGGGCCTCCAGACCGCAACAGACCCCTTTGCAGCGCCCGATTTGTTGGGCAAAGCATCGGCCTTTACCGGATTCAAGTCCCAACGATTGCAGGCACAGCGTGTGGGTGTCCGCTAACTCGCGCAGGCTGGATAAGGCCTGGTTTTTTGAGCGGTAGACGCCGTACAGCCGGTCAAATTCGCGCGGGTTCAGCTCTTCACCACGGATCAACTTGACCAGTGGGCGGGTTTTCGGCTGATCTTCCAGTCGCCAAGCGCACAGCGTCGTTTCCCGGCGCAATTGGCGGTTGTAGATAGGTTGCTGGTCTTTGATCAGGCGAGCCTCCAAAAGCAGGGCGCCGAGCTCACCTGCAGTTTCGGTCCACTCAACGCGGCAGATTTCCTGGGAGATGCGCATTTCGCGCGCCTCGCGGGTGGCAGCTTGGAAGTGCGCCATCACGCGGCTGCGCAATTTGATGCTTTTGCCAATGTACAAGGGCAGGGTGCCCTCGCCATAAAAACGGTAGACCCCAGGAGTTTCTGGAATATCACCGACATGGGTTTCCAACTGCGGCGGCAGGGCGGCGCTGCCTTGCAGCAGAGCTAAAGCTTGCTGGGCAACGTGATCGGCACCCAGTTCAGTTTCGGCTTGTTGCAGCCATTGGCTCACCACGTCGACATCGCCCATGGCCCGGTGGCGGGCCGTGGTGCTCAGGCCGTGGCGCTGCATGATGGCGTCCAACCCGTGGCTGCGGTGCTGCGGGTAAAGCGCGCGGGAGAGGCGCACGGTGCACAGTGTCTTCGCCCGCAGAGCCATGTCGGCGCGGGCGAACTCGTTGAGGAGAAAGCCGTGATCAAAGCGCACGTTGTGGGCCACCAGCACCGCGTCATCGAGCAAAGCCATCAACTGGGGTGCCACCTCGGCAAATGGCGGCGCCGTGGCGACCATGGCGGTGCTAATGCCAGTCAGGCTCTCAATAAAAGGGGAGACCGTGCAGCCGGGATTCACCAAGGTGCTCCAGCGGGCCACTTCCCGCCCACCCTCCATACGAACTGCGGCAATTTCAGTGATTCGGTCATTCACCGGACTGCCGCCGGTGGTTTCCAGGTCAAGCAAGACGTAGCAGGGCAGCATGGTTCAGGGGCGCTTGGGGCTCAACAAAACATCAATGCCAGCCAAACCGGGTCATCCACCAGATTCAGGAGCACAAAGCCACCCACGCGGTACAACCAAAACTCCAGCATCTCAATCGACGACGTGTTAAACAATGTCAATGGCATGGATGGCAAACTGTCCGGCGCGGCGGTCAGAAAAGTAACGTTTCAAAGTTTCAGCCACTGTTTTGAACGCAATTTCGTCCCAAGGGATTTCGTCCTCCTTGAACAAGCGGGCCTCAATGGTCTCGTGCCCCGGGTCAAACTGGTCACTCAGCAAGCGCGCCAAATAGAACATGTGTACTTGCCCCACCCGTGGAATATTGACCAGTGAGAAGAAACTTCCCATCTCAAACTCTGCGCCGGCTTCCTCGACGGTTTCACGAGCCGCCCCTTCGGCCACGGTCTCATTCAGCTCCATGAAGCCGGCCGGTAGGGTCCATTTGCCCCAGCGCGGCTCGATATTGCGTTTGCACAGCAACACGCGATCATCCCAATAGGGCACGGTGCCCACCACCATCAGCGGGTTTTCATAGTGCACCGTCTGGCAGGCGGTACAGATGGCGCGCTCTTTGGTGTCGCCGTCATCCGGCAATCGGTAAACCACGGCCGTGCCGCAACTTTTGCAATGTTTGATGGGCAGTTTGAGCATGGAGCCAGTGTAATTTGAAATCAAAAAAAGGCCCTCTTCAGGGCCCTTTAGCAGTTTGCGCTCCAACAGGTCGTCAGGACAAGCGCAGCGTGATGCTTTCCAGCCCAGTGATGTGAGCTGCCAGCAAGTCGCCAGACACCACGGCACCTACGCCGGCCGGGGTGCCGGTGTAGATCAGATCCCCAGGCTGAAGTGCCCATGCGGCGGACAGTTGCTCAATTGTTTCTGCAATGTTCCAGATCAGACTGGCCACAGTGCTGCGTTGCCGCTCGGTGCCGTTCACCGAGAGTGAGATTTCCGCGTTGACAATGTCGCCGGCTTGTTGAGCTAGGGTGATATGACCAATAGGCGCGGATGCATCAAACGCTTTGCCAATGCACCAAGGGCGGCCCTGCTTCTTCATATCACCTTGCAAATCGCGGCGGGTCATGTCCAAACCCACGGCATAGCCAAAGATGTGCTCGTTGGCGTCCTGGGCACGAATATTTTGACCACCTTTGCCAATGGCCACGACCAACTCCACTTCATGGTGCAGATTGCTGGTCAGGCTGGGGTAGGGCAGCGGTGCCGTCTCGCCAGGGCCGACCAAGACAACCGCATCGGCGGGCTTCATAAAGAAGAAAGGTGCCTCACGGCCGGTGTGCCCCATCTCCTTGGCGTGGTCTTCGTAATTGCGGCCCACGCAGTAAATGCGGTGCACCGGGAAAAGGCCTGTGGTTCCTGTGACGGGAATGGCGACAGGGGCGCTCGGAGGAAAAATATAGTCCATAGAGTAAGCTGAAGGAATTGGGTTCAATCGGACTTGGCCACCAGATCAAAGTGCTCAACCACGGGTGGATCCGCAAAGAACGGACCGACGATGCCTCGCCATTCTGCAAACGCGGGCGACTCCCGAAAACCAACGTTGTGATCCTCCAGCGTGTCCCAGAAAATTTGAAGAATGTAGCGCTCGGTGCTTTCAATGCCACGGTTGACTTTGTAGCCTTGGAAGCCTTTGGCCTTGTGGATCACCGTGTTCAACCCGCGTTGAATTGCTTCCTCAAACGCGGCATTTTGGCCGGGCTGAATACGAATGTCGGCAAGCTCAAGAATCATGCAAATCTCCAGTGAATCAGGGGTTGGGAACCGGTGTCTAAGCACCGATCGTGAAGTCTAACGTGGGCAGCTGGGTCACATGATAGGTCGTGACCGTCGGTTATGCTGGCAGCCATGAAATCCGAAAACTTTATTCCAGGCAAGGATGCGTCGCTCGAATCGACCATCAACAGCATGCAAGGCAAGCTGCAAGAACTCGGGTTTCATATTGAAGAGCGGAGTTGGCTCAACCCCGTCGACGGAATTTGGTCAGTTCATATTCGAGACCGGGATTGCCCATTGTTGTTTACCAATGGCAAGGGCGCAACCAGACTGGCATGCCTGGCCAGCGCCTTGGGAGAGTTTTTTGAGCGCTTGTCTACCAACTATTTTTGGACGCATTACTACCTGGGGCCAGAGGTCGCGAGTCGGCCATACGTTCACTACCCTCAAGAAAAATGGTTTGGGTTTGGTGAGGATGAGTCTTGGCCCACGGGCTTGTTGACGCAGGGGCTGCGCAAGTTCTACAACCCGAACAATATTGACGCCAGTAGCTTGGTTGAGTTCAACTCCGGAAACTTGGAGCGCGGTATCTGCGCGATTCCCTACGTGCGCGAACGCGACGGCGTCACGGTTTACTTTCCAGTCAACATCATTGGCAACCTTTATGTCTGCAATGGCATGTCGGCGGGGAACACGCAGGCAGAGGCGCGTACACAGGCCTTGTCTGAAATTTTCGAGCGCCACGTCAAGGGGCGAATCATCAGCGAAGGCATTTGCCTGCCGGATGTCCCTGAGACCGTGATTGCACGCTTTCCGCGTATTGCGGCGGGTATCAAGGCGTTGCGAGAAGCCGGTTTTGGCATTTTGGTCAAAGACGCGTCACTGGGCGGGCAATACCCGGTAATGAATGTGACGTTGCTGCACCCGGAAGATCAGGGGTGTTTTGCCAGCTTTGGCGCCCATCCCCGGCTCGAAATTGCGCTGGAGCGCGCGCTGACCGAGTTGCTGCAAGGCCGGGCGCTCGACTCCTTGTCAGGCTTTCCCCCGCCGGGTTTTGACCTGGAGGAGGCCGCCAGTGCCACCAATATTGAGATTCATTTCGTCGACTCCAGTGGTGTGATTCACTGGAAATTTTTAGGCGACGAACCTGACCACGAATTTTGCGACTGGAATTTCAGCACCTCAACGCAAGAAGACTATGCGTGGGCAGTAGACCGAATTCACCGGGACGGGCGCGACATTTATATCGCTGATTTCACGCACCTTGGCGTCTATGCCTGCCGCATTCTGGTGCCGGGCATGTCTGAAATCTACCCAGTCGATGACCTGGAGTTTGAGAACAACAGTGTCGGCAACTCTGTGCGTGAGGCGATTTTGAACTTACCCGGGTTGGATGATCAAGAATGCTCTGATTTGCTGGACACCTTGAATGAGTCTTCGCTGGCAGACCAGCGGCAGGTTGCTGCGGTGATCGGCTTGGCGGCTGATGCAGACACCTTTTGGAGCGATTTGAGGGTGGGCGAACTGAAAACGCTATTGGCCTTGGCTATTGGCGATGAGGCAGCTACCTTGGAGGGGTGTGACTGGGTCCGCCATTTTGACCAGATCAATCCGCAGCGGCGCGGTGTTTATGCCTGTATAGAAAGCCTGATCAACCTTGCCGAGATGGGCGACAGTGGTCCTTACTTGAGTGCACTGCGCCAGCTTTATGGCGCAGGGGCAGTTGCTCAAGCCCGTGCACTGATCATGCAGACCGACCGATTCATGGGCCTCAACGCCCCCGGGTTGATGATCGAGGGGTGTGAATTGCATCGCAAACTTTTGGCGGCTTACGACAAAGTGAACCTTTGATCTTCTTTAACCTTGTTGGATACCTTGACTGCCTTGAATCTGCATCCTGATTGGTTGATCCCGGACTGGTCTGCGCCAGCGAATGTGCAAGCGGTGTGCACCACTCGGATCGGTGGCGTTTCTGCAGGCCCCTTCGACTCCTTCAATCTTGGTGATCACGTCGGGGATGACATTCGTCGCGTTGATGCCAATCGCGCCGCATTGACCCAAGCCATTGGTGCCAAGCCTGTATTTCTATCGCAGGTTCATGGCACCCAGGTCGAGCGCCTTTGCGCAACCACGGCCAACGGAGCCGTTGCTGATGCGGCTTCGACCGGTCAATCGGGTTTGGCTTGCACCGTGATGGTGGCCGATTGCTTGCCTGTGCTGTTCACCAATCGACAAGGGACTTTGATCGCCGCTGCCCATGCCGGTTGGCGTGGTCTGGCAGGCGTCAATGGTTGGGGTGTGCTGGAAGCTGTTATTGATCAGTTTAGGGCCCTAGCCCCCGTTCATCAAGCGCAAGATGCTATTGATGTCATAGCGTGGCTTGGTCCTTGCATTGGCCCTACGGCGTTTGAGGTTGGGCCGGAGGTTCGGGAGGCCTTTTTGACCATCGATGCGGCGGCTGACGCCATGTTTGTTGCCAATTCGCCAGGTAAATGGTTCGCCAATTTGGCTGGCTTGGCTCGTCAGCGCTTGCACGCGCAAGGCGTTCAAGACATTTACGGGAACGATGGCAGCCAGGCTTGGTGCACGGTTAGTCGATCGTCACAATTCTTTTCCTACCGGCGGGATGGCGTCAGTGGCCGGTTTGCTGCCTCCATCTGGATGCGTTGAATGGCGCTCGGCCAATTCTGCAGCTTCTTTCGCCTTGATTGCGGTCCGTCTCGCGGGCGATCTCATGAGGTAGACCACCAGCGCAACGGGCCCCAAGCCGTAAAGCAAAAAGGTAATGATGGCGCCCAAAACGGTGCCATTGGTGTTGGTGGCCTCGGCAACGGCCATCATGAGGGCCACGTAGAGCCAGGCGATGGGAACAATGTACATGGATTAATTTTTCGTTGCCGTTCAAGGGCTTGTGTCAGGAAATTAGTGGGATACGTCTAAGATACTAGGGTGCTAATTGATCGCCCGAAACAGGAGGAAAGAGTATGAGCCAGGAAATACCTGAAATTTGGTCACAGTCCGCGCAGCAATTTCATCAGACTTTAAATGAGAACTGGTCCAAGGCCTTTCAGGCGTTTCAGAATATGGATCTCGGAGCTGGATCAAATGGGGCAGGTTCCGTAACTCCCGCTCCCCAAATCAGCTTTTCCCCCGAAAAACTACAGACTTTGCAGCAGCAGTATCTTCGCGACGCTGCAGAGTTGTTGACGCCAGCGGCTGGAGCCCCTTCAGCGGCGGGGGATCGACGTTTTGCCGGACAAGCGTGGGCCGCCAACCCCGTCGCCTCTTTCTCCGCCGCCGCTTATTTGCTGAACGCCCGCACCTTGATGGGCATGGCTGAAGCGGTGGAAACCGATGACAAAACCCGCGCCCGAATCCGGTTTGCATTAGAGCAGGTCACAGCGGCGGCCTCGCCGAGCAATTTTCTGGCACTCAATGCGGATGCCCAAAAGAAGGCGATCGATTCCAAAGGCGAGAGTATTGCCAAGGGCATTCAAAACTTGCTGCATGACCTGAAGCAAGGTCATGTTTCGATGACGGACGAAAGCGTCTTTGAAGTTGGCAAAAACGTGGCGACCACTGAAGGCGCCGTCGTGTTTCAAAACGATTTGTTTCAGCTGATTGAATACAAACCCCTGACGGCCAAGGTCTACGAAAAACCGTTTTTGCTGGTGCCCCCGTGTATCAACAAGTTCTATATTCTGGACCTTCAACCAGAAAATTCGTTGATTCGTTATGCCGTTGCGCAGGGACACCGCACCTTTGTGGTGAGCTGGCGCAACCCTGACGCGACCTTGGCCGGCAAGACCTGGGACGACTACGTCGAAGGCGCAGCGATTGAAGCCATCGCGGTCACCCAAGAGATCACGGGCGCCAAAACCATCAATGCACTGGGCTTCTGTGTGGGGGGAACCATTCTGGGCTCAGCCGCAGCCGTGTTGGCAGCGCGGGGAGAAAAACCATTGGCCAGCATGACACTGTTGACGTCCATGCTTGACTTCTCGGACACCGGCATTCTTGATGTCTTTATTGACGAGGGTTTTGTTCAGTACCGTGAGAAGGAGATGGGCAAGGGTGGTTTGATGAAGGGGCAAGACCTCTCCAGCACCTTCAGTTTCCTGCGGCCCAATGATTTGGTCTGGAACTATGTGGTGGGCAATTACCTCAAGGGTGAGACGCCCCCCCCATTTGACTTGCTGTATTGGAACAGCGACTCTACCAATTTGCCTGGGCCCTTCTATGCCTGGTACCTGCGCAATACTTATCTTGAAAACAACCTGGTAAAACCCGGCAAAACCACTGTTTGTGGCGAAAAGATTGACCTGGGTGGCTTGGACATGCCCGTCTATATTTATGGCTCACGCGAAGACCACATCGTGCCCATCGGCGGCGCGTATGCGTCCACCCAGTTTTTGCCGGGCAAGAAGCGGTTTGTGATGGGAGCTTCTGGCCACATTGCAGGTGTCATCAATCCCCCCGCCAAAAACAAACGCAGCCACTGGATTCGGGAAGATGGCAAGCTTCCTAAATCCCATGCGGAATGGCTCAAAGGGGCCACCGAGTTCCCCGGCAGTTGGTGGACCGATTGGTCGGATTGGTTGGCGAGCCAAGCCGGCAAACAAGTCGCCGCCCCCAAAACCTTTGGCAAAGGCAAGCACAAGGCTATCGAGGCAGCGCCAGGTAGCTACGTGAAGGCCAAGGCCTAACTTACATCTATTTCACAACAACTCAGGAGAAAAAACATGGAAGACATCGTCATCGTTTCAGCGGCTCGTACCGCAGTTGGAAAATTCGGCGGTAGCCTGGCCAAAACGCCGGCCACGGAGTTGGGTGCTGCGGTGATCAAGGCGTTGCTCGCCCGCACCGGCTTGGGCGTTGACCAAATTGGGGAAGTCATCCTGGGTCAGGTATTGGCCGCTGGCGTGGGTCAAAACCCCGCTCGCCAATCGCTCATCAAAAGTGGTTTGGCAAAGGAAACGCCGGCTTTGACCATCAACGCCGTTTGTGGCTCCGGTCTGAAGGCTGTGATGCTGGCTGCCCAAGCTGTGGCCTATGGTGACAGCGACATCGTAATCGCGGGCGGTCAGGAAAACATGAGTGCATCACCCCACGTCTTGCCGGGTTCCCGCGACGGGCAGCGCATGGGTGACTGGAAAATGATTGACACCATGATTGTTGATGGCCTGTGGGACGTCTACAACCAGTACCACATGGGCATCACGGCTGAAAACGTGGCCAAGGCCTACAGCATCTCCCGGGAAATGCAAGACGCCTTGGCACTGGCCAGCCAGCAAAAAGCAGCTGCTGCGCAGGACGCTGGCAAGTTTGTGGACGAAATCATTCCGTTCAGCATCGCGCAACGCAAGGGCGATCCGATCGTATTCGCCGCAGACGAGTTCATCAACCGCAAAACCAATGCCGAGGTGTTGGCTGGCTTACGCCCTGCTTTTGACAAAGCAGGCGGCGTGACAGCGGGCAACGCATCGGGCCTGAATGATGGCGCTGCCGGTGTCATGGTTATGACCGCCAAGAAAGCCGCCGAGTTGAGCCTGAAGCCGATGGGCCGTATTGCCAGCTTTGCAACCAGTGGCCTCGATCCCGCTTTGATGGGAATGGGCCCCGTGTCGGCTTCGCAAAAGGCGTTGGCGCGCGCTGGTTGGAAAGCTGCCGACCTTGACTTGCTGGAAATCAACGAAGCCTTTGCGGCCCAGGCCTGTGCTGTGAATCAGCAAATGGAGTGGGATACGTCCAAAGTGAACGTCAATGGCGGTGCAATCGCCATTGGTCACCCCATTGGTGCATCTGGTTGCCGTATCTTGGTCACCTTGCTGCACGAAATGCAGCGCCGCGATGCCAAAAAAGGCATTGCCAGCTTGTGTATCGGCGGTGGCATGGGGGTTGCCCTAACTATCGAGCGCTAATTTCCAGTGCAGAATATCCTTGACGTGTTACCACGGTGACACGCCCGGTGTGAGTCCTCAAGGTTGTTCCGCATCGCTTCAAAATTCATTACCGAGGAGAGAATATGAGTCAAAAAGTTGCTTACGTGACAGGTGGTATGGGTGGTATTGGGACCGCCATTTGCCAGCGACTGCACAAAGAAGGTTTTAAAGTGATTGCCGGTTGCGGCCCTACGCGCGACCAGGCAAAGTGGATTGCCGAGCAAGCCGAGCAAGGCTTCACCTTTTACGCATCCGCTGGCAACGTCGGCAACTGGGAGTCCACTGTTGAGGCGTTTGCCAAAGTCAAAGCTGAGCACGGTGTGATTGACTTGCTCGTCAACAACGCGGGCATCACACGCGACCGCATGTTTTTGAAAATGTCGCGTGACGACTGGGACTCGGTGATCGAAACCAACCTGAACAGCATGTTTAACGTGACCAAACAGGTCGTTGGCGACATGGTTGAAAAAGGCTGGGGCCGTATTGTCAACATCTCGTCTGTCAATGGCGAAAAAGGCCAAGCCGGACAGACCAACTACTCGGCTGCCAAAGCCGGTATGCATGGCTTCACCATGGCCCTGGCCCAAGAACTGGCCACCAAAGGCGTGACCGTTAACACCGTGAGCCCCGGTTATATTGGCACCGACATGGTCAACGCCATCCGTGAAGATGTACTGGCCAAGATTGTCGGCACCATCCCGGTTAAACGTCTGGGCAAGCCCAGCGAGATTGCGTCCATCATTGCATGGTTGGCGTCAGAGGAAGGTGGCTATTCCACGGGTGCAGACTTCTCCGTGAATGGCGGATTGCACATGGGCTAGTGTAGAGGTGGCCCAATGCCTCAATCGCTATTGAGTTGAGGAGTGATGGGGTCAATACTGCAGGCTAGAATAATTGGAAATTTTTAATTTAATGGAATACTATGACATTTAGAAAAATCGCATTAGTTGCCGTCGCCACCTTGGCATTTGGCTTGCAGGGCGCGTGGGCTCAAGGCATTACTCCTGCTCCCGCTTCTGGTGGTGCTGGTGCTGGTGCTGGTGCTGGTGCTGGTGCTGGTGCTGGTGCTGGTGCTGGTGCTGGTGCTGGTCTAGGTGGGCTGTCTGTTGGTGTCATTGCAGCAGGCGCAGCAGTAGCAGCAGCAGCAGCCGCTGCTGCTTCTACCCAATCCGGCGGAACCACGGGAACCACAGGAACCACGCGTTAAACGCTAATTTGATTTGAACGAGATGGCGCCCACGGGCGCTATTCTTTTTTTGAAAATTACCTTCCCTCAAGTTTTTCTGAGCCGCGTTCTATTGGGCGTTGTTGCAGTCAGTTTGCTTGGATGCGCCGGCAATTCGTCGACGTTAAGCCAGGTCTTCTCTGCGGTTGTTGCTGATCAAATTGGCGCAAGTGACGCAGCTATCAGCCAAGCAACTCTGAATCCGCAGTACCAGTACTTGCGTGTGGACATGGTTGGCCGAAAATCTGCTTTGCTGGTTTTGGGGTATGTTGACCCTCACCCGGCGGGTGATGTTGAAGTTTGGTACTCCTCTGTTCGTGAAGTGATCAAAACTCAGAATGGCAGAATCATTGGCACTGCCGGCTTGGGGGTAGATTGGCGTTCAGTGCGGTATGACCCGGCACCACCCCCGTGGGCAAGTGTGCTGGTCGAGGGCGCTAACTACGCTCGCTCAAGAGACATGATGCCAGGTTACCAGCATGCGGTTGTCGACCTCGTTCAATTAAAGCCTTGGTTTGGCCGTGAAGCTCCCATACAGGGATCCAAGTTGGCGACGTTGCCTGATAAATCTCGCTACCACTGGTTTAGTGAAGAATCAAAAGGGCAGGCTACCCTTCCTTTGGCGTGGTATGTCGTTGGACCCTACCAAGGCCGCAACATCGTTGTCTATTCAGAGCAATGCCTAACGGCCTCGTTCTGTCTGAAACTAACCCGCTGGCCCCAATAGGATTTCCCCTCGTGAAGATGAAGCGCACCATAGTTGCTCAGGCAACTTTGATCTGTCTTGCCTGCTGGAGCGCCGCAACGCTGCCTGCAGTGGCGTCAGACCTGGATCACCGAATATCGTTGTTGCTGGTTGGTAGCGAACCCTTGAGCCAGTTGAAGGCGCGAGAGGGTGCTTCAACGGCTAGTTCAGAAATTCAGCCACCGTCCATTTCTCAATTGGACGCAATGGCAAAGACAACGCCGGTTGTTCCAGGCGAGCTCTTGAGTGATTGGATCTTGCGTGCCGTGGGGCCAAATGCGGATCTGACGGCGCTCCATTGGCTCAGTTCAGCTGAGCGAGCCCCTCAGGGCCGACTTCGAGAGGCAGTCGTTGAGTCCTTGCGACAGAAGACCCGCAAGGAAAAAAACGAGCCTGCAAGCGCCAAGGAGTTGCTCTCAACCTGGTTGTTGTCATTGCCATTGACTGGACGTTTGCCAATCGCAATTTCTGATGCCCGTTGGCTCCAGGCCTCATCCGTCCAAGACCCCGTACTGGGTGAAGGTGATTCCGTTGTTCTTTATCGTCGGCCGACGGCCGTCACAGTTATTTTCGAAGACGGTAATACTTGCTTGACTCCTCATGTGTCTGGCGCATTGGCGCTTGACTATGTTAAAGCTTGCCGTGGGTCAGCGTTTGCGCGGTCAGTGGACTGGGCGTGGGTGGCGCAGCCGGATGGTCGTACCCAACGGTTTGGGATTGCCTCATGGAACCAAGAAGCTCAAGACGAGCCCGGCCCTGGGGCCTGGGTTTGGGCACCGAGTCGTCAGTCTGGAATTGAAACCAGTGCCTCCGACAACCTAATTCGGTTTGTGGCCACGCAATCGCCCGCAAGTCCGATGCAAGGGCTTTTTAGACCTCCAGTCAATGCGAGTTCGTTGGACCCTAGTTCTTCGCCGAGGCGCGCTGAGTTGACCGCCAGTGATTGGGGCGAAATCGGTGTTTTACAAACCCCCAGCGCCCGCATGGCGCCAACCGGAGCGGTCCGCCTTCACCTGAGCCGAGTCCAGCCCTATACCCATGGCACAGTGATGCTGCAGCCGTTGGATTGGCTGGAGGTTGGCTTTCGTTACTCTGATGTTGGCAACCGCCTTTATGGTCCCAGTATTGCCGGAGATCAAACTTACAAAGATAAATCAATTGACTTCAAGGTTCGGCTGTTGGAAGAAACCAATATGCTTCCCCAGGTGGCGTTGGGCGTGCGCGACCTAGGCGGTACCGGCTTATTTTCAGGCGAATATCTGGTGGGCAGCAAGCGTTGGGGCAATTGGGATGCCAGTTTCGGTATGGGCTGGGGTTATCTGGGGGCGCGTGGCAACTTGGGTAACCCATTCTCCTTCGTGAGTAGTGCGTTTGGAACAAGACCGGGCAACACCACAGCAACAGGAGGAACGGCTAACTTTCAATCCATGTTTCGCGGCCCTGTGGCTGTTTTTGGCGGCTTGCAATGGCACTCACCGTACAACCCGCTGGTGTTGAAGTTGGAACTGGATGGAAACGACTATCAGCACGAGCCGCTAAAGAATAATCAGATCACCAAAAGCGCGTTCAACCTAGGCGCTGTTTATCGGTACTCTCCCAACATCGATTTCAGCCTGGCTATTGAACGTGGCAACACCGTCATGATGGGGGTGACACTTCACGGCGGCCTTAACACCCTTTACTCGCCGAAGTTGCTCGACCCTGCGTTGCCACCGGTGACGACCCAGTCACCAACTCAACTCCCTCCGTCAGGATGGCGCGGGACGGCAGCGAACATTGAACTGTATACCGGCTGGTCAGTGCGAAGTATCAATCATCAGCACGCTACAACCACTGTGCTTGCTGAAACAGATGCGGCGATTCATCTGCAGGAGCGTATAGAGCGCGCGGTCGCTGTTTTACATCGAGACGCACCTGCAACTTCAAAAAAGTTCGTTCTGCAACTGCAGGAGCGGGGCCTACCGATGTCTCGGATTGAAATTGACCGCGCGGAGTGGGTGGGGCAGCGAACTCGCGCCGAGTCGCCTGCACTGCGCCTGCCTTCGCAACAAACGCGCGCAGGGTTCGAGCCATTTAAAGCGCCATCGGACGCAAGTGACGAGGTGGGTGACAGGTGGTCTGCTCGCTCGCCAGGGTTCTCTGCGGACCTTAGCCCCAGCTACAGTCAAATTCTGGGTGGTCCGGATGGTTTTTTGCTGTACCAATTGGGCGTACAAAGCAACATAGAGCATCGCTTCAGTGATAACACTTGGATCACCGGTGGGGTGAACCTTCGGGTGCTGGACAACTACGATCAGTTCACCTACGACGCACCTAGCAAGCTGCCAAGGGTTCGAACACTGGCACGGGAATACGCGACCACTTCGGCATTGACCATGCCGATTTTGCAGCTGACCCATGTGCGTGACCTTGGTCACGGTCACTATGTGAGTGCGTATGGCGGCATGCTTGAAAGCATGTACGCCGGCATTGGGGGCGAGTGGCTATACCGTCCATGGCAAAGCCGGCTTGCCGTTGGTTTAGATGTCAACCGGGTGCGGCAGCGAGATTTTCGACAAAACCTTGCGCTGCGAGACTACGCGGTCTCCACGGGCCATGCCTCCCTGTATTGGGATACAGGCTGGAACGACATTCAGGTAAAGCTAAGTGCCGGGCGCTATCTGGCTGGCGACTTTGGCGCCACTTTAGACCTGAAACGAGTTTTTTCCAATGGCGTTGCCTTGGGCGCCTGGGCAACCAAAACCAATGTCTCCGCCGCTGACTTCGGCGAAGGCAGCTTTGACAAAGGCATCTACGTCAATATCCCGTTTGATGTGATGCTCCCCAAATCCACCTCGACCAACGGCACCATCGTCTGGAATCCGCTGACACGGGACGGCGGCGCTCGATTGAACCGTCGTTTCAACTTGATTGACTTGACCCGTCAGCGTGATCCTCGCGCCCTGGAATGGCGCCAGGCAAAGCCGGGTTCGGCAAAGTCAGGTGATGACAGCAGCTACGTATTGAGCGAGCCCAATCCCAGCACGTTGGAGACTTTTGGCGGTAGTGCCGCCACCCTGGGTCACCAGGTTGCCGGCATTCCCGCCTCCACCTGGCTGTGGGCCGGGGGCGCAATTTTGGCCTCTAGCTTGTTGGACAAGAAAGCCGACAAATGGGCAACCTCGCATCAAACCGGCAAGATCGATCGAATTGGGTCAGCGACCAATGCCATCCCCGTGGCCCTTGCCATGGGTGCAGGCTTACTCTATACCGGCATTGGCGGTCAGCCCGCCGCTACCACCGCAGAAACCGCACTCAAGGCCGCCGCGTATACCTTGGGCGTCAATACCCTGACCCGGTTTGTGGTGGGCCGTGCCCGACCCACTGATCGGCAAGGATCAGCAAGTTTTGATGGATTGAACAGCGGCGCCTTTCAGTCCGGCTTTGCGTCCAATCACGTCGCCTTGGCCTTCGCCTTGGCTACACCTTATGCGCAACAGCATGACATGCCTTGGTTGTATGGCCTCGCCGCCGCAACCGCGTTTGGCAGAGTTCAAAAACGGGAACACTGGGTGTCCGACACAGTTGCCGGCGCTTTCATGGGGTACGCCATTGGCACGCTGGTCGGCAACCAACAGGACGGCGACAAAGGTGTCAGGTACGTGGTAACTCCACGTTCAATTGAGGCCAACTGGACGTTTCGGTAATGGGTTGAACGGTTTGAACTCAGTCAGTTCAAATTAAATTGCTAGCCTTAATGCACTGATCTCGAATTCCGCGAGACGGCCAAAGTCGATCTCGACTAAAGGTCCTTCGGCTGTACTTCTGTTGGACTCAACATGGTTTGAATTCGAGCCAATAGCTTCATGTTTGATAGCTACTCATGCTGGATTTAATTGGGCGGGTGGAGAATATGGCATCAATAGCATTCAAATACTTTTGAATGACAATTTGCTCGTCAAACTCCCGCTCCATTTTCTCTCGACCGCGTAAACCCATGTTTTTGCGTTGATCCTGGCTCAGTGAAAGCATTTGCTCCATCTTGGCGGCCAGATTTTCGGCATTGCGTACTTTGCACAAGTAGCCATTGATACCATCGTCCACCACCTCGCGGCAGCCAACGGCATCCGTGGTGATGATGGGGCGGCCCATGGCGGCGGCTTCCAGCAATGTGCGGGGTGTGCCTTCGCGGTAGGATGGCAAAACAATGCAATCTGCAGTTGCTATTTCAGCGCGAACATCATCACTCACGCCAAGATAGTTCACAACCCCTTGCGCCACCCACGCATCCACTTGCGTGCCCGAAATTGCCGTGGGGTTTTGAGCATCTACAAATCCCAGCAAACAACATTCGGCTTGGGGCCAGCGCTTGTGGATCAACCTTGCCGCCTCCACAAACTCACCCACGCCTTTGTCACGCAACATGCGAGCAATCAACAGGAAGCGAAACTTGCCGGCGGGGTGCATCTCTTGGGCCAAAGGGACTACTTCAAACCGATTCAGGTCAATGCCTGAACCGGGCAACAGTTCAGTGGCCTCGGGCCTGACCAAGCCACTGTCCTTGAATAGCTTCAAATCATCAGGGTTTTGGAAAAAAACCTTGCTTGAGCGCCGCAACGCCAGTTTGTACAAGCCCCGCACCAATTTCACCAACCAGCCGTCACGAATGAACACTGCACCCAAACCAGCTATGTTGTTAATGACGGCAATATTCATTGAATGGGCGGCCAAAGACCCATACACGTTGGGCTTCACCGTGTAGCCCAGGTAGACGTCGGGCTTTTCCCGTCCGAACAATCGCCTAAAACGCAGAAGCAGCAAGACATCGTGAACAGGGTGTGTGCCGCCGTTGTCCATGGGCAGTGCTACAAACCGGCAGCCCAGCGCGGCGAGATGATCTGCGTACTCGTCCTGCGGGGCCACGGCCACAACCTCATACCCGCGCGCAACCAGCGCGCGAATCAAACCTGACCGGAAGTTCACCAAGTTCCAGGCTGTGTTCAGGGCGATCAATACCTTTATCGGTTTCACCAGCCTACCGCTCATTGCTGCTCCAGCCAAGCCTGAAACATCAGCACATCCCACAAATGGCCCTGCCAATTTCGCACCCCAGACAAATGCTCTTCCCACTTTTGCCGAACCGGCTTAGGGTGGAAAAAACCTTCTTTTTGCAAACGAGACTCGTCCAACAAAGCCGCCGCCCATTCTTTGAGCGGCCCCCGCAGCCAGTCACCAATAGGTACGGCAAACCCCATTTTGGGGCGTTCAATCAACGCTTTAGGCACATGGCGGTAAAGCACCTCACGCAAAACCCACTTGCCCACGCCGTCGCGCAGCTTCATGCTTTGCGGCAAGCTCCAGGCAAACTCCACCACGCGATGGTCCAGAAACGGCACACGGCCTTCCAAAGAGTTCCCCATTGCAGCCCGGTCTACCTTCACCAAAATATCATCCGGCAGATAGGTCAGCGTGTCCAACGCCATCATGCGTTGAATCTCATTCAGCCCCGCGAGCTGCGGTGCGTTGCCGGTGAGCAATGTGGGGGGCTCTTTGCCCCCAATGACCACGCTCGCTGGATCATCCCAATGCGACACCAACCTCAAGTACAACGCATCCACATCCGCAGCGGCCAACACCGCGGCCCCCTTATGTAGCTTGTCGCCCAAGTTAGCTTGTCGCAACGACCCCGGAAAAAATCCCTGCACCGGCCCCAGCAATGCATTCCACCTTGCCGGCGACAAGGCGGTCAGGCCGCGCGCCGCCAAACGTCGAGTAGCGGTTGGAAATGGCCGCAGCGTTTGCCACAAACGATTGGCCTGCAAATAACGGCCGTACCCACAAAAAAGCTCATCCCCCGCATCGCCCGACAGCGACACGGTGACCTGCTGGCGCGCTAGCTGCGACACCAAAAAAGTAGGAATCTGCGACGAATCAGAAAACGGCTCGCAATAGAGCGTGGGCAAACGCGGAATCACATCCAGCGCCTGCTGCGGCGAGACATACAACTCGGTGTGCTCGGTGCCCAAATGCTTGGCGACCGCTTTGGCGTGCACCGCCTCGTTGTAGCCCGCCTCGTTAAAACCAATGGTGAAGGTCTTGACCGGGCGGCTGGACTGCGCCTGCATCAACGCCACAACAGTGGATGAATCAACGCCACCGGACAAAAAAGCCCCCAACGGCACATCCGCCATCATCTGCTGCTGCACCGCAGATTTGAGCAGCACCTCCAGCGCGTCCACCGCCTGCGCAGGCGTGCCAGCAAACGGCGTAGCACACCCGGCAACAGCCACCTCGGCCGCTGACCAATAGCGCGCCACAACAGGTATGGGTTGCAAAAGTGACACGGTCAATAAGCAGCCCGGTTCCAGCTTGGCAATACCCTGATAGATAGAGTAGGGCGCCGGAATGTAGTTGTGACGCATCAGCAAACACAGCGCATTGCGGTCAATGCCTGCTGTAAAGGCAGGGTGGCTTTTAAGCGCCTTCAGCTCTGACCCAAACAGAAACGTGGCGTTTTTCCCCTGGCCTTGCCAGCCGTAATACAACGGCTTCTCACCCAAACGGTCACGCCCCAGCGTGAGCGTGCGGGTTTGCTTGTCCCAAACGGCAAAAGCAAACATGCCAACACACCGCTCCACCGTGCCTTGAATCCCCCAAGCATCGAACCCCGCCAGCAGCGACTCGGTGTCCGAATGCCCGCGCCAACTGACCTCCTTGCCTGCCGCTGCCAGCGCAGCGCGGCAATCCAGGTGGTTGTAAATCTCGCCATTAAAAGCGATCACATACCGCCCACTGCCAGAGGCCATGGGCTGATGCCCGGCCGGCGACAAATCAACAATTGCCAAACGCCGGTGTCCAAAGCCTACCCGTTGCTCACCGTCTGACCAAAAACCTGCATCATCCGGCCCCCGATTGGCAATGGTGTCGGCCATGCGCGTGAGCATAGATTCATCACCAAGCTGACCCTGGGTGGCGAGCCCACCCAAAAATCCAACAAATCCACACATCAAAACGCTCCCTTAGCGAACCATCTTTTTATAAATTGACTCAAATCGTTCACGGGCTCTCTCAATGGAGAACTCCGCATGAACACGAGTCTTTGCCTTTTGCCCCAGCTGTTGCCGCGCATCCGGCGCCATCGCCAACAGCTGCCGTAACCCAAGCGCCAAGGCCGCCGAATCCTCCTTTGGCACGACCACCCCGGTATCTGCCACCAGCATGGCAGCATCACCCACATCCGTCACCACACAGGGCAAGCCCATCGCCATGGCTTCTGCCACCACATTTGGAAAGCCCTCGGTGCGGGAAGACAGACAAAAGAGGTCCATCGCCGCCAGGCAAATTGGCACATCCGCCCGTTCGCCCAACAACACAAAGCGGTCAGGGCAGCCTGTGGCATTTATCCACTGGGCCAACTGCGCATTGTTGGCATCCAGGCCGCGCCCCACCATCAAAAAGCGTGCGTCGCTATTCTGCTGCGCGACCAAACCAGCTGCCCGCACAAAATTTTCTTGATCCTTGACCGGATGAAACCGCCCCAAATACCCGATGACCACAACATTTGAACTAAAACCGCATTGCAAGCGCAGTGCATCGCGCTGCGCCGGCGTGGCAACCAAACGTGTCAGGTCAAAGCCATTGGGCACCACCACCATGCGTGCTGCGTCGTAGCCCACGGCAATGTGCGCCCGCCGTGAAGCATCCGCCGCACAAACAATGGTATGCGGCACGGTGCGTGAGAGCCAGGCACACAACTGCCGGACAAACGCTGTCGCACGGCTGCCGCCAGCCGTTACCTCGGTGGTGCGAATGCCCCAGATCACATTGCGGTTGCCTGCCAACCGCGCAGCCACACCCCCTAGCAGATCGGCGTGGTACATCCAGGTTTGCACAACATCGGGGCGCGCTGTGCGAATCAAGCGCATCAGCCGCCACATGACGCGCGGGATATCAAGTGCAGACCGCATGCCCAAGTCATGGACTTCAAAGCCAAGGGCTTGAAGTTGTTGCCCTACGGTGCCGATTCCAGTGAGCGAAATGACGGTGTGCTGGTAGTCGGCCTTGCCATGATGTGATTCGATCAAGCGCTTGAGCATTAACTCAGCGCCGCCTACGTTCAGGCCAATTATTATATGAGTAAGCTTAATAAACAACTCTCGGCAGTAATCGAAATGACGGTAACCGAGTCAAAATAAACTTGATACAAAGAAACAAAAATAGAGTATATATAAATCCAGTGAATGCTGCAAACCAAGGTGGCATAAGATAAACCAACCATGCGAGCCAAAGCATGTCTTTAGCGGATTCTGAAATCCCTATTTTTTTCACCAGATAAAAAGAAATAAACCCCAATAAAAGTGTATATGCTAAATAAATAGGTATTAAATACGGGGCGATAAAAAACCAGCCTACGTAGCCAATATTTGTAGTCCAATCACCAACCTCAAACTTCGAGCCAAAATCACCATATTTTGTAAATGCTACACCAGCTGACATATATTTCTCACTTGGAAATAACTTACTTAGCACGATGCCATGAAATCCTTCCAGCCAAAAAGTAGTAAATTGTCCACTGGCGAGCTTAGTTTGTAAAAAATCACTCAGTCTCATGACTTCAATAACTACTGACGTTACTTGAAATCGGCCAATCAAATGAGAAATTCCATCGCCAATCAATGTAATATAACTTGCATCTCTCAATACATCAAAAAAATCAGCCGCCATTGCGGTAAGTGATAAATTGCTGTTGGCTGACGCACGGAAAATCCATTTAATATTCGTTACCACAGGGTACACTATAATAATAGCAACGCCAATAAATGCAGTAATTACTGTTGTTATTTTTTTATTTCGAATGGCTCTGCACCATTCAAAAAATATGACAAACAATAAAACACTAACCCATCCCCTTAGAATATTCGAGAGCAACCAGATTATAAGATTTGGGTAGAAATATTTGTTCTCCCGATGCATTCCATAATAGATAAAAAATAAAGCATCAGTAGGTATAAAAACCCACAGCATAGAAAATAAGGAACCTTCCGTTCTGTTGCTTGACCCCGCAATGTTGACCCCAGTTGATATATTAAATATCATGAAGGAAATCTGTAGCACAAGCAATAGCTTTCCAATTCGTTTGCCAACTTGATCATCATCGAAACAAAAATTTATCTTTTTGATTTTTAATTTCGAAATAAATTTAAAAACAGGCCACATGATGGCAATATACGACAATACAACAAGTGTGGTAGCCCATAATAGGGCAGTTCGACTATAAAGCGAAATGCCAGATAGATCGCCTATAAGTTCGCCTGTATTCCATATAATTAATGCGGCCAAAATATTACTAAAAACATATAGAAACAGCCATGGCCAATATATTTTCATATAATTATTACTAATCTGTAATTTCTATTAATTTTCTTTAGGATGGTCTGCATAACTCATATTTCGGCTCGGCCAGCCTATATGAATCAATGAGTTACGGATGCTAAAACGGTTGAAATCGGACTTATGCAGAGGTTCCTTAATGCCTTGGAAAGGTCATTAAAGCCATCCTTTTGATTTCATTATTGATGCAGGGTATATAAGTAAACACCAGACCTTAAGTACAGCATCAAAACCACTCCAAGCTTCAAACAGATTAATGTTACTATTGATGGTATGACGGAGATAGCTCCCTATTATTTGAGAGCCATAAGAGATATTAAATTTCAAATAAGGCCTGTAGGAAAAGATAGTTGCTTTAAGTGCATCCGCTTTGGCTTCCGGATACCTTACCAGCATGCTTTTTGTGTTTGAATAAGAAGAAGGTAGCGCAGTGTCGTAGACACGTAATACATCATTCACATAAATATATTTGTATTTTTCTGAAATCTTCGACCAAACAAATCCATTGGTATAACCAGGCTTCATCAGCTCAAAAAATGGCTTAATAATTTCAATTTTCGAAAACTGAAATAGTTCATTTGTGATTCCCCACTTGAATCGAATCTCTCCCTCGTTTGCCAAAATGCAGTCGGCGTCAAATTTTTTTCCAACTAATAAGCCGGACTCATTGACGCATCTTCCACAAACTCCCGCTACAAGTTCATCATTGCAACTGGTATCAATATATTCTTTTACTATAGCTAGAGCACCCGGAGTAAGTTGATCATCATGATCCAACACAGCGACATATTTGCCATCCGCAATCAAACAGCCTGTAAATACCGATTTTGATCCAAAATAATTAATTTTCAAAAAAGAATGTTTAACCTTAAATGGTGCTTCATTAGTAATTTTTTCGATAAGTGATTTGGTCAGTCCATCATCACACGAAGCATCATCTACTAGTATCCACTCGAAACTATCGTGGGACTGCTTAAGTAAGCTTTCATATGTTGACCACAACGTCTGTGAGCTGTTGTAGCAAGGTGTAATTATGCTGAATAAAGGCATTATTGTCTAGTCTCATGCAAAATTGGGACTTTAAGTTTACTAACTTTTCTCAAATGGCTTATGTATTCATTAATACTAATCAAACTTATTGATTTAATTGCCAACCATAAAAAATTAATTGAAGTCTTTCTTCTATTTTTTAAATCAATTAAAAAATTTGTCACTGAAAAAATGAATATATCTTTTCTTTTTTTTGGGTATTTTTTTAAAAAATGTCCAGCGTGATGAGCATATAGTGCTTTAATTTGCAGGTTGGATGATTTACTTATTGAGCCAGATGAGTTAACTCTGTATTCGCCTAAAACGTTGTCTAATATAACTCCCCAACCTGAACTTAAATACTCCCACGAGTAAAATAAGTCAAGCGTATCAAATTTTGGATGATCCGTTTTTCTGGCACATTTTCTATACATAATTGAACTGTGCGCTGCAACCGAGCCAAATCTAAGTGCTTTTTCAAATGTGACAATTCCATTGGTGAACATCGAATAATCACCAGCCTCGCCTGGAAAGAAATTACCCCAATCATCAAAGAGATTCATGCGATGCCAAACTACCGTGCAATCCAAATTTTTCTCAAAGAAATCCACCTGCTTTTTTAGTTTTTCAGGTAAAAATAAATCGTCGCCATCACAGTGGCTTACTAATTTACAATTAGCTATATTGTGTGTGGTTACAAAGTTCTTGAATGCCCCAATATTTTCCTCATGAAAAATAGGCTTCACAACCCCTGGATATTTCTCTGCAAACCACTGCACAATCGCGCGCGTCCCATCTGTTGAGCAATCATCGCTCACGATTACTTCAAAATCAAAATCAGTTTCCTGATCGACAATGCTTTGTAAACATTGGCGAATGTATTTTTCCTGGTTGTAAGTCACCACGCAAACGGATACTTTGGGTTTCTTCTCAATCATTTCCATTGCTTATCCTTGCGTAGCAAAGCGTGCGCGCCATTTGCTGCCAATTGTTTCCCTAACCAGTGACGAACCTATGGCGGCTATTGCGACCATGGCCAAGCTCATGACGGCAATGCCTACAGCGAGCTGCCCGCGATCATGCGGCCAAGTTACCAAGCTATGCGCAAGTAGGGCACCTAGCACGGTCAGCAGCACGATCGCGCCCACATCTCGCAGCAGCCACTGGGTATGCAGACCCTTGACAAACCGACGGTGCACTTTGGGCACCCACGCCAAAAAATACACTGCATTCGCGCCGAACCAGGCCCACCCTGCGCCGATAACGCCGTAGTGCAGGGTGGCCCATATCAATGCGGGTATCAATAACAAGACAAAGAAGGCATTGCCGATCATGTGCAGTCGTAAATCTCCTTTGGCAAATTGCAGGTAATAGGGAAAGGCGCCCAGGGCCAGAATGCCATTGCCCAAGGCGTAAAGTGTGAGTACTGGGGCCGCCTGGCGGGCAATGGCGGCGTCGCCTGTCCAGGCCCATAGCACTTGTTCGGAGAAGAACGCCAACATCAGCGCGGCGGGTATGGCAATGACGCCCACCAATTGGGTGGCGTTGCGATACAGGCGAATCACGCCATCATCGTCTCCCGTTGCAGCGAGCTTGCTCATACGGGGAAGCAGTGCGCCGCTAATAGGACCACTGATGGCCATCACACCGCTGGCCACCAGCACTGCGAGCGTGAAGTAGGCGTAATCAGATAACGGTAGCAATTTGGACAGGACCAGCTTGTCGGTCTGCGTAACCAACACCCAAACTGAGCTGGTGAACGCAATGCTGAGCGAGAACTTGAGCACGCTGCGCAGTGGCGCCCATTGCCACGACGTGCGCTTTGCCGCGACTACTTTGGGCAGCAAGCGGTACGTTTTGGTGATCAGTACCACGACTTCAACCACCGCCAGTACCAATTGGTAACTAAAGAACTGTGTCGGGCTGGTGCCGACGTAAATGAAGAAAGGTATCACCAGCACAAAGCGGGCGGTTGACATTGCGATATTGAAGCCGCTGAGCCATACGAGGCGCTCAAACCCGTTGATAGCACCGCGGTACAGCCCGCACACCCAGCGCAACGCAACAATGAGCGCCATGAGCTTGATGGCGTGCTGCACTTCCGTCAAAGGAAGTTGTTGCACCTTCAGCCAGCTGCTGGCAATCACGCCGGACCCGGCCACCATGGCCGAGCCGCCGAGCACGGCGACGCCGATAAAGATACCTTCCATGGCCCGCAGCAGACGACGCAAACTGAGCGCGTCAGTTGCCCCCCCGTTAAAACGAGCGGTTTCTCGCGCCATGGTGGGTGTCAGGCCCATGTCCAGTAGTTGGAACCAGGCCTGTAGCATGGCAAAAAAACCGACCAGCCCATAAGCCTCCGCCCCCATGTACTTCACGTACATGGGCACCATGACGATGCCAATCAGGGTGACGTAGATTTGACTTGCATAGTTTGCAAGTATGTTGCGCTTAAGGGACATCTGATTACGCTTGTTGCGCTTTGCTTGCCATGAGTTGGTGTTCCAAGGTCAACAGGCGGCGTTGGCGTTCCTTAATGCGACGTGCTGGATTGCCGGCATAGATGCCAAAGGCTTCGCAGTTTCTATTGATCAAGCTGAGCGCCCCAACGGCAACACCATCTTCCAGCGTGACGCCGGGCAATATAACGCTGCCGCAGCCCACGATGACGTGCTTGCCCAGGAAAACATTGGCGTGGGTCACGCCCGTGTATTTGCTGGGTACGGTCGGGTTGGTCATTGTGGCGCCCGAAAAGTCGTCACTACTGGAGTAGATGGAAACGCGGGAGGAGATATTGCAGAAATCGCTAAGCGTGATTTGTCCGGCGCCAATCAATGAGGAGTAAACGGCGATATGAACATGGTGGCCGACACTGATGCCGCCGACACCTGCAGACAGTACGCAAAAGTCGTCAATACGGACGTCATTTGCCAATGCGATTCGACTGATTCCGTAAAACGAGGCCTTGCTTGAGATTTGGACGTTGTCCCCCACCGCTGCAAAGCCAAGGCGTTCAATGGCCTCACGGCTCAACATCGTCATTTCAGGCTCCTCGAATGAGGTCAACCACCCGCTGTTGCTCATCGGGCTGCAGGTTGGGATAAATTGGTAGGCACAACACTTTGGCCGAGGCATCGGCTGCAACGGGCAGGTTGTCACGCTGGGCCGAAGGCATGCTGCGGTACATGGGGAAGTCTGAAATCAGTGGGTAGAAGTAACGGCGCGCAAAGATGCCATGGTCTTTTAGCTTTTGGTACAGGGCGTCACGGCTCAGTGGGTAATCCGGCTGCACCAGGATGGGAAAGTAAGAGTGATTGGATTCAGTTTGGCCCGAGTCGTCGATGCATTGAATGCCTTTGACGCCAGACAGCTGCTTACGGTAGGCAATATCAATTTCTTTGCGGCGGGACAGTGCCGCGTCAATGTGCTTGAGCTGTAGCAGACCAAAGGCGGCGTTTAGCTCGCTCATCTTGCCGTTGATGCCTGGGGCGACGACGGTGACTTCGTCCACAAAGCCAAAGTTTTTCAGGTGGTCGATGCGTTGCTTAGTTTTCGCATCAGGGCAGATGATAGCTCCACCTTCAAAGGTGTTGAACACCTTGGTGGCGTGAAAACTGAGCACAGAAAGGTCACCATGATTTAGTACGCTCCCGCAATGACACTGAACACCAAAGGCGTGTGCGGCGTCGTAAATAACCTTAAGGTTGTAGTTGTCGGCAATCTTTTGGATGGCATCAACATCGCAAGGGTGACCATAGCAGTGCACAGGCATGATGGCCGTGGTCTGTGGTGTGATGGCAGCTTCGATCTTGGCCGGGTCCAGATTCAGCGTGTTCGGGTCCACGTCCACAAAGACAGGCTTGATCCCATTCCAGAGCAATGAGTGCGCGGTGGCCACAAATGAATACGGCGTGGTGATGACCTCACCGGTGATGCGCAGCGCCTGCAACGCGGTGACCAGCGCAATGGTGCCGTTGGTGAACAGGCAGATGTGCTTGACGCCCAGGTAGTCGCACAGCGCTTGTTCCAGCTGCTGGTGAAACGGGCCGCCGTTGGTGAGAATCTTTTTGTCCCAAATTTTCTCCAGGTAGGGAATGAACTCCTCCAGAGGCGGCAAGTAGGGCTGGGTGACGTATATGGGTTTTGACATTATTGATTCTGCTATGCTATTAATAGCTACTCACGCATATTCTGTATAGGGTATACGTTGTTTTTACGTAATATTTTTTGCAACATACCAAGGAATTGCTTTTGCCAGACCTTGTTCGATGCGCTCGGTGGGGGCATAACCCAGAAGCTGCTGCGCTTTGCCAATGTCGGCCAAGCTATGGCGCACATCTCCTGCTCGAAAGTCTCGGTGGATTGGTTGGGTGTCAGGTTTGACACCGTAGGCGGCCAAGTTGTCGCGCAGCAGTGAGAAAAGCGTGTTGAGCGTTGTGCGGTCGCCCACTGCGACGTTGTAGATTTGGTTGTTCGCTTCGGGGGTCGTGTTTGTGGCGGCCAGCAAGTTGGCCTGGACAGCATTGGCTACAAAGCAGAAGTCGCGGCTGGTTTCGCCGTCGCCATTCACGTAAATCGGTTCACCCGCGAGTAGGGCCGCGGTCCATTTAGGGATAACGGCCGCATAGGCGCCATTGGGGTCTTGGCGGGGCCCAAACACGTTGAAGTACCGCAGGCCCACGGTGTTGAAGCCGTAGCAGCGGGCAAAGACGTCGGCATAAAGCTCGTTGACGTACTTGGTCACCGCGTAAGGGCTGAGTGGCTTACCAATGGTGTCTTCCACCTTGGGCAAGCCGGGGTGGTCGCCATAGGTGGAGCTGCTGGCAGCATAGGTGAAGCTTTTTACCTTTGCATCGCGGGCTGCCAGCAGCATGTTCAAAAAACCGCTGATGTTGGTGGCGTTAGTGGTAATGGGGTCAGCCAAGCTGCGTGGCACGCTGCCCAGTGCGGCTTGGTGCAAGACGAAGTCAACGCCAGCACAGGCTTTTTGGCAGTCCACCAGGTTACAGATGTCTCCCTGAATGAACTGAAAATTGGCCCATTGCGCGGGTGTGACCAAGGTTTGCACCTCGTTGAGGTTGCGCTGATGGCCGGTGGCAAAGTTGTCTAGGCCAACCACTCGCTGGTTCAATTTGAGCAGGGTTTCGAGCAAGTTGCTGCCGATGAAGCCGGCCACGCCGGTCACCAGCCAGGTGTTCGGCTCGGATTGCAGGCGGGTTTGAAGTTGGTTGAAGGCGGTCATGAGTGCTCTAAATTTGATAGCTGTCTGCGCTTATTTTTAGGGCGTTAGAGGCGTATATCGCTATCAACCGCCGGCAACAGGTACTTCAGGTCATACAGCACATGTTCAGGTTTTCCTAGAGCGCGAATAGCGGCTGCGCCCATGGTTTTGAACTGGTGGTGGGCCACGGCGATGATGATGCCGTCATAGGCGCCCAGTGCTGGTTGCAACACGGGGGTGATGCCATATTCGTGCTGTGCCTCCGTGGCATCAGCCCAGGGGTCAAACACATCGGCCTGCACGTCGTAGTCCGCCAGTTCATTGACGATATCTACCACGCGGGTGTTGCGCAGGTCGGGGCAGTTTTCTTTAAATGTCAGTCCCATAACCAAGATGCGCGCGCCTTGCACTGGCAGGCGGCGTTTGGTCATAGTTTTAACGAGTTGGGTGACCACATAGGCGCCCATGCCGTCGTTCAAGCGGCGACCCGCCAAAATAATTTCGGGATGGTAGCCAATGGACTGCGCTTTGTGGGTGAGGTAATAGGGATCCACGCCAATGCAATGGCCCCCGACCAAGCCCGGCCTGAATGGTAAAAAGTTCCACTTGCTACCAGCGGCCTGCAAGACGGCTTCAGTGTCGATCTCCAATTTGTTAAAGATGAGGGCCAGCTCGTTGATGAGGGCGATGTTGACATCGCGCTGGGTGTTTTCAATGACTTTGGCCGCCTCGGCCACTTTGATGCTGCTGGCTTTGTGGGTGCCTGCGGTGACTATTTCGTTGTAGAGCGCATCGACCAAGTCAGCCACTTCGGGGGTGGAGCCGGAGGTTACTTTTTTGATGGTGGTGACGCGGTGCTCTTTGTCGCCAGGGTTGATGCGCTCAGGGCTGTACCCGCAGAAAAAGTCTTGATTGAATTTGAGCCCGCTGAATTTCTCCAGCACTGGCACGCAGTCTTCTTCAGTGCAACCAGGGTATACGGTTGACTCATAAATGACGATATCGCCGATTTTCAGCACTTTACCAACAGCCTCGCTGGCCTTAAGCAGCGGGGTGAGATCGGGGCGCTTGTGTGCGTCGATGGGGGTCGGAACCGTAAAGATGTAGCAATTGCAGGCGCTTAGGTCATCTAGCTCAGTGGTAAAGCTCAGCAGTTGTGCCGCTTTCAACTCTTCAGGAGAGGTCTCCAGCGTGAAATCATGTCCGCTTTTGAGTTCAGTAATGCGTTTGAGGTTGATGTCAAAGCCGACCACAGGTCGTTGCTTACCGAATTCAACCGCCAATGGCAGTCCAACATAGCCTAAGCCAATGATGGCTATTTTGATGTCAATCATGAAGTGCAAAAACTAGTTAACGCCGGCAATGGCGGGTCTCATACTCGCAGCGCTTACGCACCAGCGAAACTGGGTTAGCCGGGCGTAAAGGGCTGCATAGCCGAGGGCGGCTAACGCCAATCCGAGCATTTGAAAGCCGGTTTCCCCTGCAAGAAAATAGCCCCAAGTGGCGGGAATAAGCGCAACAAGCCAGCATAGTGGCGCCGTCATGCCATTTTGGAGCCGCCGGCTCATGTTCGGAAAAACCTTGCGAACAACCCGGCGGTGTAAAAAATGATGCAGGTGAGCCTTGTCAGGCTGGCCGGGGTGGTGCCCCTCTCTTCTTCGTTTTCTAGCAACGGAGGAAGCGACTTCCAATACGGAATAGGCACAGACCATGAGTGTGGTCCACGCACTAAACTGTACGTGGCGCATTGGCAACAGCACTGCCATCCATGCCACCATAAAGCCGAGCAGGTAGGCTCCCCCATCACCCAAAAACAGCTTCCCAAGAGGCCAGTTGGCAACTAAAAACCCGACTGAGCAAACGGCTAGCAAGAAACAGACGCTTGCAGCTGTTGGGTCAGAAAATTTGAGTGCAATGAAACCCATCGATGATATTTATTGCGTTGCTGACGCCGCCAACGGCAAATGCCGTAAACAACACGGCAAAGGGCGTGAACTGCAGTGCCCAATCAAGCGTGGGGATGCGGGTGTCCCTCATGGCGACATCGGATAGATACCAAGCCAGCACACCACTGAGCATGGTGGCCAACAATCGCGGTGTCACGCCCACCCGCTTCGTGATGTCTTCCAGTAAGCCAAAAAAAAATGCCGGGACTGCTGCCAGCAGGACGGTGCGAAGAATTACTCCGGCCTCACCAGTAGCTGAGTAGGTGGCGACCAATAAGCCACAAAAAACCGCTATGCCGCCCACGCGTGGCGTTGGGTGCTCATGATGATTTTGAACACCGCCTGCATTGTCATTAGTCAGCCATCCATGCCAGTTTTGGCTGGAGATAAGCAGGATAGCGACTAGGCACGTGGCGGAAAACACCAGCAGATAGGTTGACATTTTTGACTCCCATTTTTATCTTTATGTTTTTATCTTTATTTTTTTATTGCTGGCTCGACCGCCCTAGAGCCCTGCGCCACGACTGGCCTAGTCGCTGGTATTTTTCTGCGGACTCTGCTGACTGCGCCGCACCGCGAATGGCGCTTCGAATGAACACAAAAAGCAGCAGCACCATGCCCGTGGCAAGGGTCGTTAGAACGGCAATCAGTGCCTTCTTGGGCTTGCTTTTTCGCTCTGGTGGCTGGGCGATGTCAATAACTTGTATGACGGCACCTTCTCTTGCTTCGTCTACTTTGGCCAATTCGAACTGTTTGGCGAACAACTCAAAGAGTGTTTCAAAATATTTCACATTGCGGTAACGTGCAATGTAGTCGGCGTCACCTGAGCTTGGTGGGGTGGTTGTCTTTTCGGCTTTGCTGAACTGCGCTCTCAACGCTCCCAGTTCGGTCAGGGCTTGTTTGAAATCGGGGGCGGATTCGGTCAGGTAGCCTCGCATGCTGGCCAGCTTGACTTCTTGCGCGGCAATTTGAGCCTGCAATTCAGCCACGGCTTTGATAGCTGCTTCAGGGCTTGATTTCAGCGCCGAGCTATTGACGCCACCGGTCTGTAAGGCTTGTTCCGCCTGGGTCAGCTGGTTCTTGGTTTGTAAGAGTTGCTTCTCAAAGAAAACCCTCCGTTGTTGAGCTTCTGTGACGGCCAAGCGAGTCAACATGTCACCCAGCTCTTCAACATAAGCATTGGCAAGTTGGGCACTGAAGGCGGGGTCCGTATCGCTCACCTCGACAGAGATGAGTCCGTCTTTGCCACTAGATATGTTGCTGGCAGCCTGAAGTGTTCCCCGTGCATCAGTTTTTAGCTTCGATTCATAGCGTTCGATCAGTTTGAAACGATCGATCAAGTTGTTTGCGATAGATTCGCTCTTCAGGAAAGCCACGAACTGGTCATTGGGGTTTTTTATCCCCGATGCAGCACCCGCCAGACCACCCAACGCTCCAAGACCAGCCAGCATGGCAGCAGCACCGCTTTGTTGTTGCTGGGGGGGCATAAATACCGTGGCTGCGGTGTAAGTGGGGGCGATCGCAAAGGCAATGCCCAAAGCGGTCAAGCCTGCCAGCAAGGGGGCCAGAACCAGAAGGCGCAGGTTGTCAACCACTACTTGCAGTAGATCCAGCAAGTCGATTTCATCATCTTCAGGGGCAAGCAGGCGTGCACCGCCAGCGAGGTCGTCGTTGGAGTTCATGGCTTACTTGCTGATGGAGTTGATTGCAGCCACGCCCAGACCCAAATTCGCAAAAATCTGGGTCCAGTCTTTGACGACGCGTGTGATGAAGTTGTACCGACTTTCGCGGTCAATTTGGGCGGGCACCACTACGGTGTCACCGGGCATGATGGCGATGGATTCAAAATTGCCACTGAACAGGCCGCTATTGTCTCTACGAGCAATGATGCTGCCGTCGGCGCGCAAGACAAAGGCCTGGTCTGGTTCAGCGTCCTCTGTCAGGCCGGCAGTGCGGATGACATCGCCGACTGTTTTGCCTGGCTTGTAGATGCTGACGTTTTCGTTGTTGACAGAGCCAAACGCAGATACAAAACCGGGGGTAGCGGGAATCAGGATTCGATCACCATCTTCTAGCGTTAAGGCGGGGAGGGCGGCCAGGGTTTGACCGCGGGGGTCGAGTTCCAACGACATACGCCCGTTGCTTTTGAAAGATTTGAGGCGATCGATTTGGCTTTTCAATTGCGCATGCTGTTGTTGTTGAAGGGCTTGGGCCTGTGCGGCACGGTCGCCACTCAGATTGGCTGTGGCGCTGCTGGCTTGCGCCTGAGCTTGTGCTTCGAGTTTTCGAATCAGGCTGTCTAAATTGGATTGCTGGCGTACCTTGACGGTCTCGCGGGTCAACTCGGCACCAAAGAGGTAGGCTTGAGGCGTCAAGCCACCCACTCGCTTAAGAAGTTGGGCCAGTGTTTCGCCTGGCACTGCTTGATAAATACCGGGCACGGCGACTTCACCTTCAACCCGGACCAAATGACTCTTGCGTTCATTAGGCACGCGCAAATCATTTTGACTGAGTATGGTCACCACATCACCTGGCAGCAGCGCCAAGTTATGCGCAGGGTCGCGCTGCAAGACGGCCTTCCCCAAATTAAATGGAATCAATTGACTGCTAAGTTGGCTTCGGTCAAGGCGCTCAATGACCGCGTATTCCCAGTTGATCTGGTCCACCATGCTCTTGATGCGGCTGCCAACCCCTGAACCAGCGTTTTCAGCCAACTCGGAATTCTGAACCAGCAGATTCTTCCGCTTGTAGTAGTCGCCAGTGATCAAAGCGTCGCGCTCGGGGATAAGGTCGAGTATTTTCATGCCCTCAAACCAGCGGTAACGAAGCGGTGCCGCAACCGTTCCCTGAAGGGTGACCGCGTTGGCGAAGGCCGGACTGATGCCAAGCAAGGTAATCACGTCGCCGTCATTCAATCCTTGGTTCAAGCCCTGTGCATCGAGCACGAGGTCTTGCACTTGGCGGGGTGGGTTGCTTAGGGGGTTGATTCGCTCCAGAACAGCCTTTTGCCGTGTTGCCAAAGCGGGCACACCGCCGCTTAGGGACAGTACATCGGCAATAGTGGACGATCCGGGTTTAAGTTCATAAATAGCGGCCTGATCGATGACGCCGGTTAGTGCGACACGTGGGCCGACGGGCGGAATCACGATGACGTCACCAGACATAAGGGGTTGATCGCCCGTCTTGTCGCCGCGCGCTATGAAGTTATACAGGTCAAGTGTGCTGATCGTCTTGCCCGCGCGTTTGAGTTCAATATTGCGCATGGACCCGTTGGCAGTGGGGCCGCCGCTGGCAAACAGTGCGTTCACCAGGGTGCTGAGACTGGAAAGATGAAACGTGCCAGGCTGGGACGCTTGACCGACGACATAGACTTGAATGCCGCGCAATCGACCCATGGTGGCATTGGCTGTGAAATTGGTGAATACCTTGCCAAGCTGGGTTTGCAGTGTCTGGTCCAAATCCCTTACAGCAGTTCCCGCTAAAGTAACCAAGCCAACTTTGGGGAGGTTGACCTGGCCATTGCGGTTAATTGTTAAGTTAGCGTTGAACTCAATAGGCCCCAATACTTGGAGGCGAACTTCATCGCCAGGCCCCAATACATAATCCAACGGTGTAGGAAGCGCGTTGTCTGCTGCGTAGGCTTGGGGCGAGTTGAACAATGCTTGTCCATAAACCGGCAGAATTCGCCCGGTGGACTCCTGCACGAATCGTTGAAACTGGCTGGTTTGCGTGCTAGGCCGAACGCGGGTTGCGGAGGGGCTTTGTGATGATTCTGCCGCGTCAGGCGTGGCGGCCATGGTCTCCATGGTGGTGGGGCTAGACACTGACATCGTACTGGTTGCTGCACCGGAGTTACTCGTCATAGTTCCATTGGAGGGTTGACCCCATCCACCAAAACTTAGGCCTGCAGAAATAATGCCAACAAATACGCGCGCGCGGAAAAGATTTTGGAAATGCATGTGAAATAGAAAAGTTGCCACCAGTGACCGCACTAGTTGGAAAAACTTGGCCCTCCTAGGCAAGCTTTACGACTATCTGATAGCTCAGGCCTGTACTAGTGCAGATGGCAGTTGCGCTGCTCTTTGAGTTTTAAAAATGTTACCCCAGTTACCCGCACTCACTCATTGGCAACACAGCGTTCGTTGAAAAGAGGTAGGTGCATTGACGAAAATGAGCTGTTTTTGGCCATTTTTTGTCGAATGCAATCTCATTTCTCGCAAGAGGTCAAGGGTTTACTCCAAGTTTTTGTAACCTGAGGATAAATGCAGATCAGTCAAGTCAATTCAATTGCCCAAGGTTTTTCATTAGTTTTTTGTGCTAAATGAATCCAATCAACGACAGGATTCTCAGGCTGGTATCCATCTATCAGTACCTTTAGCAAAGTACGAATAGTTGGAACGTCATTCGCGTTTAGAGCGTCCTTCAGCATGTTCATCTGCACCATCAATTCGGGCCAAGGCAAGAAGTCTTCTTGCGCTTTCATAATTCGAGGGTGAGAGGTCGACTGGGGATTATTGCCAATTAACAGCTCTTCATAGAGTTTCTCGCCAGGTCTAAGCGAGGTGACTTCAATCGCAATATCGCCGTCAGGGTTCGCGCTGTCGAGCACGTTGAGGCCTGAAAGCTCGACCATGCGCCGAGCCAGATCAATGATGCGCACGGGTTCTCCCATGTCCAGCACAAACACATCGCCACCCTTGGCCATCGCACCCGCTTGAATGACCAATTGGGCCGCCTCAGGTATGGTCATAAAGTAGCGGGTGATATCTGCGTGGGTTAAGGTGATTGGCCCGCCGTCTTTGATTTGCTGGCGAAACAGCGGCACCACAGATCCAGAGGAGCCTAAAACATTCCCAAAGCGGACCATGGAGAATCGCGTGTTCTGTTGTTTTTCAACGGCAGTCGCCGCCATCGCCTGCAACACCATTTCTGCCAGTCGTTTGCTCGCACCCATGATGTTGGTAGGGCGAACGGCTTTGTCGGTGCTAATCAAAACGAAATCACTGACCCCTTCATCCAGTGCGATCACGGCCGTTGTTAAAGTGCCCAAGACGTTGTTTTTGATGCCTTCAGCCGGGTTGTGCTCGACCATGGGAACATGCTTGAAGGCAGCCGCATGGTAAATGGTGTGTGGTCGCCAAATTCTGATGATTTCGCGCATGCGGTCTTCGTCACGCACCGTCGCCAAAAGTGGAATTAGCTCGGTTTTCGGCCCAGTAGTTTCAATTGAAATCTGCGCCAGTTCTTGATGCACCGCGTAGAGTGCAAATTCACTCATTTCAACAAGCAGGAGTTTCGCAGGACCCGCGTTGATGATTTGCCGACAAAGCTCGCTGCCAATGGAGCCGCCAGCGCCGGTGACCAGGACGACTTTTGTCTCAATGTTTTTTCTGAGCAGGGAGGCGTCCGGTGGAACGGTTTCCCGACCTAAAAGGTCTTCAATGTCTAGCTCACGCAGGTCACTGGTATGCACATGCCCTTGCGCCAGCTCCATTAGACCGGGGAGGGTGCGCACTGCGATGTGAGACCGTCGCGCCATTTCCAATATCTGATTGCGCCGTTGCCGGCGTGCTGAAGGAATGGCCAGCAACACGTCACTCACTTCCAACTTGATCACCAAGTCGGTGAGCCGTGCCGGGTCATAGATGCGAAGTCCGCCAATCTCTTGCCCATGCAGGCGGGGGTCGTCGTCCAGGAAGCCAACAGCCCGCATCTCCATACTGTTTGACATCGCCGCCGCGAGTTGGTGACCGGCTGAACCGGCACCATAAATCAGTACTTTGGGCAGAGCGCTTCGCTTCAAAATGCTGAGGTAAGAGCCGCTAAGAAAGTACCGGGCAATCACACGCGACGCGCCAACTGCCAAAACCAATATGAGAGGTTGCAGAATACCAAGGCTTCGCGGAATACCCGGCAGTGCGAATGCAATCAGTATCGTGGCGTAAATCCCGCCATAAATAAAGATCGCCTTGGACAGGGCCATCAACGCAGCCATGCCCGCGTATCTGAATATCGCCCGGTACAGACCTGAAACTACAAAAATGGGCAGTGCCAAAATCGGTGAAAGCCAAACAGCGAACCACTGGTTGCCCACTGGCAGAACCCAGCTATCCAGCCGCAAACACAACGCGAGCCAAACGGTCACGGTGCAGAGAAAAGCGTCCACACTCAAAGCCAAGAGACGCTTGAGCGGGCGAGGCAAGGCTAGCAGCGGGGCTGCAATTTGGTTGATCATGTAGTGCTTGCTATTTCAGAGCGCATCAGACGAATGGGTCATCCATCGATTGGTTAGTGGGATACGTTGTCACGATTGAGGACTTTGATGAGCGTCATCCAGAGTATGCGAATGTCAAGCCAGATTGACCGAGTACGCAAATAGGCCGCATCCAGTTTGACCTTGTCAGGAATTGGAATTTCATCTCGTCCATTGACTTGCGCCCAGCCGGTAAGCCCGGGCATCAATTCATGAACGCCTTCCTGCGTGCGCAGCTCAACGAGATCATGTTGATTAAAAAGGGCAGGGCGCGGCCCAACAAAACTCATGTCGCCAACCAGAATGCTCCACAACTGCGGCAGCTCGTCCAGACTGCTTTTGCGCAGAAAAGACCCAATAGGTGTCAAGTAGACCTTTGGGTCTGCCAGCAAGTGGGTTGCCACGGCCGGGGTGCCGACCCGCATGCTGCGGAACTTTGGCATTTTGAAAATCTGATTGTTGCGGCCGACACGATCAGACCAATACAGGGCAGGGCCTTTGGAGGACAAGCGCACCAATATTGCAACCAGCATGACCGGGAGCAGTAAACAAATGCATGCCACGGCAGCCAACAAAAGATCAAACGCTCTTTTCATTATTTTTATACCTGAGGCGACACGGTGCAAACCCTTTCCCCAAGTTTTTTCCGTCACCCGCAAAAAGTCTGGTTGATCGCCCGATTCAGGAAGTGGCACCAAGTAGCCGCTCAACTTCGGCCACACACCGGCGGGCCGCAGCCACAAGAGTTGGCACAAATGCATGGCCATTACGCAAGGCGCTGGCAAGCACAACCAAATCCTCTATGTATTCGTGCACCATCTGGTTTCTGAGTCTGCGCATTTCCAACCATCCATCGGAAGACTCGATGAACCTAAACTTTTCTGCTTTGTCGAGATTGTCAATTGCTGGGCCAAGCGTTTCTGCCAAGGCACTCAGTAGCGCGGGTAGCAGTTTTTCGCCTACCGTGTCTTGCAGACGGCCAAAACGGCTAACGAACGCATCCAAACGCTCAGACAGAAGGGGGTCTGTCTCGACCTTTTTGGCCTCTTCGATCGTGAAAAGTTTTGCAAACAAACGACGATCCGTGTCCAACAGGTGTTGGCATTCCTTGGTTGTCACGCGTGACAAAAACTCAAGGCGTGCAGCCAGTGATGCTGATATTTTCAAAGCCGAACTCCTTCTGCACGCGCTATGGCGTGGATGGGTAAACGTAGCAAGTTGGGCGCCTGAACCAATACATCGACTTTTCGACCGTATAGGCATCTTGACACCCGGGCTGCAAGCCGTGCGGAGAGTTGGGCGGGCTCAGCTACAGACTCATCAAGCTCCAGCAGCAGGTCGATATCGCCACCACGCGCGTCATCCAGTACCCGTGAGCCAAACAGCCAGACCCGCGCTGAGTCACCCGCAGTCAGAGATACCTCCCTGCGTATGGCTGCAACTTGTTCGATAGATAGACGCATAGACAAATTTTAAGGCGTTTCGAATACAAAGGAACTCTGCCGGTCGCGCGGCAATCCATGACTCAACTGCCTGCTACCGCTCTGCGCAGGCCTTCGTCTACCGAAATCGGAGGAGTCCAATCCAGCAGGTGACGCGCTTTAGAGCTATCAACCTGCAAATTGCCACATAAACGCTGCACCGCATCCCCTTTGCCCAGCAGGCCAGCCCCAGCTTGCAAAACCCATACAGGGATTGGCAGCAGTCGCGCAGGCACCCCGGCCGCACGCGCCATGCCACGCACCAGCTCGGTGGTGGACAGGTCTTGCCCGTCACTCACCAGAAATGTCTGGTTGGCCGCTTGGTGGTGGGTGATGCAGGTGACGATGAAATCGACCAGATTGTCCAGTGCCACCAGGCTGCGCTGGTTGTGCACCGCACCCAGCGGCAAGGGCCAGCCGCGCTGCACGGCGCGCATGAGGGCGGCAAAGTTGGCCTTGATGCCGGGGCCATACACCAACGGCGGGCGGATGATGACCACCTCCATGCCCGTGTCTGCCGCGAGTTGACGCAAACCATGTTCGGCTTCGTACTTGCTCTGGCCGTAGGCGTCTTGCGGGTTCGGGGCGTCAGATTCTGCGAACGCTCGCCCAGGTGGCGTGGACTCGCCATTGACCTTGACCGAGCTGATAAACAAAAAACGCTTTATCCCTGCGGCTGCAACTTGGCGGGCCAGATTCAATGTGCCCTCCACATTGACGGAGCGAAAAGCCGTTAACGGATCGGCGGCGGTGTCGTGCATGACGTGGACCCGTGCGGCAAGGTGCACCACAGCGGACACGTCTTTAAGCGCAAGTGACCAGTCGGTCGCGGGCTCCAAGTCGCCCGTCACGCGAGGCAGCACTTGTTCTGGCCATTGCCGCCCATCACGGCGCACAGCCACCACCACCCGCTTAGACTCGTCATCAGCCAGCAAGCGCTGCACGACTGCTTTGCCAACAAAGCCTGTTGCACCGGTAACCAAGATCACGCCGTCACCATTGCTTTCTTATACAGGTCTGCAGCTTCAAGCAGCAGCACTTCCAATCGGTCCATCAGTAGCCCGCGACCGAACTCTTTCTGGGCATAAGCACGGCCATTCGCACCAAGCTGCTGCCGTTGATCGACAGGCATGGTTGCCATCTGTAGTACCGCTGCGGCTAGCCCACCCCCATCACCCGCTGCGCACACCAGGCCTGCATTCGCCTCTGTGATGACTTTCGCCCCCTCACCATCGAGCATTCCCAAAAGTGGGACACCCGCCATCAGGTAAGACTGCACCTTGCCCGGGATGGTCATACTAAACACCGGGTCTTTTTTCAACGAAACCAGCAGCGCATCGGCATGCGCGTAAAAAGACGGCATGCGCTCCACCGGAAACCGACCCAATAACAGCACGTTGGCCTGTAATCCACGGCGCAACACCTCTTCTAGAAGCCACTCAGACTTTCGCCCGTCGCCAACAATCAGCCAACGGATAGCGCCGTTGTGTTTCTGGGACTCGGCAGCCTCCAGAACCGCAGGCAAGTCCTGCGCCTCACCAATATTGCCAGCGAAAAGCACATTGAATACACCCTTCAGCACGGGCACCTCAGGTGCTGGCATCAAATCAGATTCATTAAAAACCTCTTCCGCCCAGCTGGGAAAATAACGAATCTTCTGTGCGTCAGAACAATACTTGGCAATGCTCGCCAGAAAGGCGCGCGATTGACCCAGGACCAATGTGCAGCGCTCATAAATAAACTTCACCAAATGCCCGACCCAGCGCAACACCCTCGGTGAGCGCACAACGCCTATGGCAGCCAGTGTTTCCGGCCACAGGTCGAGCGCCCAAAATACAACTGGCGCCCGCTTGATCTGGCCAAGCAAGATAGCTGGCAGGCCCACCGTCACAGGTGATGGCTCAAAAACAAAGATGACATCCGATTGTTGGCCCCGCAACCGCCATGGCCCATATAGGCACGCCCCGATCACAAAGCTCAGGTAATTCAAAAACAGGCGCACGACCCCGTGGCCCCGCGCCAACATGGGAACCCGCCACACCCGTGCTCCGCTGTACTGTTCAAATGCCTTGGGGTTTTTTTCGTATGCGTTAAACACTCGCCCGGCCGGGTAATTGGGAATGCCCGTCAAAACCGTCACACTGTGCCCACGTTGCACGAGCTCTTGCGTGAGATCATTGATCCTGAAATTTTCGGGCCAGAAATATTGACTGACGATCAGAATTTTCAAAATGCTTCAGACGTATTTCTTCCACACCACACGATTCACATAATCGGTGTAGCTGTGGATGATGCGCAGCACCTTGTCAGAGACGTTGGGCATGCTGTAGTCGGCTACCTGACGGATGCCGTGGGGGTCTACCCGACTAGCTCCGCGTGGTTGCGTTGCCAAAATCGCCAGCCCTTGCCGCACCCGCTCAACTTCAAGCCCAACCATCATTACTGCCGCTTCCTCCATGCCTTCAGGGCGTTCGTGAGCCTCGCGCAAATTCAGGGCGGGAAAATTCAAGATGGATGACTCTTCATTGATCGTGCCGCTGTCTGACAGGGTGGCCCGCGCCGAGAGTTGCAGCTTGTTGTAGTCATGAAAACCCAGTGGCTTCAATAGCCGAACCAGCGGATGGAAAACCGCGCCAGTGGCATCAATACGATTTTGCGTCCGCGGGTGCGTAGACACGATCACCGGCAACCCGTAGTCTTGAGCAACAGCATTCAATACCGCCACCAACTTGGTAAAGGCGGACTGCGACTCAATGTTCTCCTCACGGTGCGCGCTGACCACAAAGTAACCCTCAGGCTCCAGGTCCAAACGGGTCAACACATCAGATGCGTCAATGCGCGGGCGGTAATGGGTTAACACCTCAAACATCGGGCTGCCGGTTTTGATCACCAAATCGGGCGGCAACCCCTCGCGCAATAAGTAGTCGCGTGCAATCGTGCTGTAGGTTAGATTGACATCAGCCGTGTGGTCGACGATGCGCCGGTTTGTTTCTTCAGGCACCCGTTGGTCAAAGCAGCGGTTGCCTGCCTCCATGTGAAAAATGGGTATTTTTCGGCGTTTGGCGGGTATGACTGACAAGCAGCTATTCGTGTCACCCAGTACCAGCATGGCTTCGGGCTGCACCTCGGCAAGCACCTTGTCTACCGCAATGATCAGGTTGCCAATAGTGTTGGCCGCGCCCGTGCTGCCTTCTGCACTGTTCAAAAAATAGTCGGGCTTGCGCACGACCAGGTCGTCAAAGAAAACCTGGTTCAGCTCATAGTCGTAGTTTTGCCCGGTGTGAACCAAAATGTGTTCGCAATGGGTATCCAACTGAGCCAACACACGAGAAAGCCGAATAATTTCTGGCCGTGTACCGACCACGGATAAGACTTTAAGTTTTTTCATTATGTCAAAAATAATAGCAGTCCACGCTTGTCAGTAGGGGGCTAGAGGCCTATTTACACTGTACAAGAAAACGTATCCGGGCGCGCTCGGTCAAACACCTCGTTCGCCCAAAGCATAACGACCATCTCATCCGCTCCGATGTTGGTGATGTCATGGGTCCAGCCTGGCACGGTTTCTACGACTACCGCTTGGTCACCGTTTGTCTCCAGCGCATGCTGCTGTCCGGTTTGCATATGCCGGAACTTGAAGAGGGCGCGGCCCTTGATGACAAGAAACTTCTCTGTCTTGCTATGGTGGTAATGTCCACCCCGGGTAATGCCTGGGTGCGCCGTGAAGTACGAAAACTGGCCGCAATCCGGCGTCTTCAACATTTCCACAAATGTGCCACGCGGGTCGGTATGCTGCTGCACCGGGTAGGCAAATAGTTCCGGCGGCAAATAACTGACATAAGTGGCATACAGAGCCCGTATCAACCCTGTCCCCACACGCTCAGTCACCAGCGTGGTTCGGCTGTCCTTGAATGCCTGAATCTGGCGCGCCAACTCACCCACCGTGGTGGTGTACTGCGGTGTGACGGTAGAAAAACCATCTCCATCCAAGGCTGCGTCGGCACCGTCCATCAACTGAACAAAGCGCTCAATCACATCGTCCACATACACCAGCGTGACTGGTGCTGACGGGTCATTGACCTGAATCGGCAGGCTGCGCGCAATGTTGTGGCAAAACGTGGCGACCGCCGAGTTGTAATTGGGCTTGCACCACTTTCCAAACACATTGGGCAGCCGAAAAACATGCACCGCTGCACCGGTGGCAGCACCGTAGTCGCGCACTGCGCCTTCAGCGGCCAGCTTGCTGCGGCCGTAAGGGTTGTCTTGCATGGCCTGCATTGACGAGGCTAGCAGCATGGGCACACGGTTTTTTGCTGCGGTCAAGGCTTCACAAACGGTGTGGGTTAGCCCAGCATTGCCCGTAACAAATTCGGCCGGGTCTTGCGGGCGGTTGATCCCCGCCAGATGAAACACAAAACTGGCTGCTGCCAGCGCCTGCTGCATAGCTTGCTGTGGCGTAGCGCGGGTGATACCTACGACATCCGCGTGGCCCAATTCGGCCAAGCGCAGTTGCAAGTTTTTGCCGATAAAACCATCGGCTCCGGTAATAACAATTGGCATGGTGAATCAGGTTTTTGTTATGGCGGGTAAAGCGGTTATTGCGCCGTCAACGCTTGCACATCAGCAATAAGGCTTGCCGCCAATGCGCAAAGCTCGGTGATGGTCGATTCCTCAACCTCAAGGTAACCCTCATATTCCGCCAAATTCCTTTTCTGATGCGCAGCATCCAGTACACGCCAGCGGTTTGGCGGCCAAGCTATGGTGTGGGCAAGGCATTGAAAGACCGTGTACCGGTTCTCACTGCGGTAACCATGCCAGCGCAAGGCCGCCAAAGCTGCGGCATGGGCGGCGTTATATGCACTGGTAAAACGGCCTTCCAGAGAAAGACTGCCCAACTGTGCGTCAGCCAAGCGCGTGCGGGCCATTTTCAACATGCGGCCAAGCTCAAGCACATTGCGTGGCTCAGCCTTTAATTGACCAATACGGACAAGGTTATCCAGCGCGGGCACACTCATGCGCATCTCCTATCAAGGCAAGCGTCGGCTGCGACAACACGCGGTTGACAAACGAATCGGGCTCTGCGCAACGTCGCTCAAACTCTTCGGGTGAGTAACAGCTTGGATTTATTTTTCGACCTAGCTGCGCCTCTGCCGGCGCTAGGCAAGCCAATACATCGCCCAGCAACAGATTGGTTCCCACAATCATGACATCTATATCGCTTCGTGCGGTATCTGTTTGTTTGGCTACCGAGCCATAGACCCACGCGCCTTGCAGATCGGGCATCAAGGGCGACAGGGCATCCTGCAAAATCGGAACCGTGCCTAGCGTCTTGCGCGTCAGCGCCACCAATTCAGCAAAAACAGGCGCTTGGGGGTTGGCCTGAAAACGACGCAAATTTCCAACCGACGTGGAATCAACCAGCCCCCCAGCGGCCAAACGATTGAGTTCCCGTTGCAAAGAAGCACTGCCCAGGCCCGTGAGTCGGCGCAACTCGTTCAGATGAAAAGCCCGCTCCGGCTGACCAAACAGCCAAATAAAAAGCCGCGACTGACTGTCGGTAAAAAGCGCAGAAATAATAGACATGCCAAATATTAGCATGATCAAGCCAATTATTGGCACAAAACGACTCAATCCTCTGCCAAAGCGTGCTCGCCACGCGCTATGCGTTGCATGAAATCCAGCTTCAGCAGCAGCGTTTTCATGCCCGCCACATCCAGGCGCGTGGTGTTGTGCGAGTTGTAGTCTTCGCCATGTGTGCTTTGAGTCATACGTTGCTCGCCTTGTTCTACGAATTTTGCATAGTTCAAGTCCCGGGCATCAGGCGGCACGCGGAAGTAGTCGCCCATGTCTTGGGCACACGCCATTTCTTCACGGCCGAGCAAGGCCTCGTAAAGTTTTTCACCGTGACGGGTGCCAATGCTGCGCACTTCGTGATCGGGTTTGCCCATCAACTCCAAAATTGCTTGAGTCAGCACGGCCACAGTCGCGGCCGGGGCTTTTTGCACAAAAATATCGCCATTGTTGCCATGCTCAAACCCATACAACACCAAGTCAACCGCGTCGGCCAGTGTCATCATGAACCGCGTCATGGAGGGATCTGTCACCGTAATGGGCTTGCCGGCCAGAACTTGCGACACAAACAGGGGAATCACCGAGCCACGTGAAGCCATAACGTTGCCGTATCGGGTGCCACAAATAACGGTGTTGGTGTCTTCAAGGTTGCGGCTGGCGGCCACCATGACTTTTTCCATCATGGCCTTGCTGATTCCCATGGCATTGATGGGGTACACCGCCTTGTCAGTACTGAGGCACACCACGCGCTTTACGCCAGCCGCAATAGCGGCCTCCAGCACATTCTCAGTGCCTAAGACGTTGGTACGCACCGCCTCCATGGGGTGAAACTCGCACGAAGGTACCTGCTTGAGCGCCGCAGCGTGAAACACATAATCCACCCCCCGCAGGGCTGCTGCCACACCACGAGAATCACGCACATCACCAATATAGAACTTGAGCTTGGGATGGTTGTAGCGCTTGCGCATGTCATCCTGCTTTTTTTCGTCGCGGCTGAAGATGCGGATTTCAGCAATGTCAGTTTCTAGGAAACGCTTAAGAACAGCATTTCCAAAGGAGCCAGTACCACCGCTAATTAAAAGCGTTTTTCTATTAAACATTTCCGTACTTTAAAAAGGCATCAGATCGCATCTTGAGTGAATAATCATTAATCATATTTTTCAAGTAATCATTGTTTACTCGATAATCTAAATAAAGTAAATAAAATTCATTAATTTCATTTGTGTTTCCACGATCTATAACTAAAGGATCGAGAATGACACCATTCTCTCCAATGACATCACTCAGTCCACCCCTATTGGAGTGAATCACCACCATCCCCGAAAAAAATGCCTCAGCAGCAGCAACACCAAATCCCTCGTGTTCAGAGATTTGAAGATACACATGCCCACTCGAAAATCGTTTGTTTTTCTCTTCCTCGGAGATTGGTCCTAATAATTTTACATAGGGATTTAGGTTAATTTTATTTATTAAATCTTCAAGATATCTCTTTCCAGGGCCATTGCTTCCCGCAATATCAAGCGTGGCATCAACCCCAATTTGTCGTAGTAAGCCGACAAGCTTTATCGCCCTATCGACGCCCTTACGCTTTACGTTCGATATCGACCCCATCCAGCACAACGTAAAAGCTGAAAACTGATTTGATTTATGCGGATTAAAAGGTCGTATTACAGGTGCCGGAATAACGACATGATTAACAAAAACAATTTTATCTTCAAGCCAAAAAATACCAAAACATAACTTCTTGAAATTTACCAAATCGTCTGAGCAAGATAACAAAATCTTATTTGCGAAAAGCAAGCATAAGAACGCAATAACTCGTCGATTGAAAAGTCGATAACCTTGCAGAAGAGCCGGTGAAATCTGATCCGCACCACCCGTCAGAAGAACCCGCGAACCGATTAATCTCCCCAGAATCGCCACCACTAAAGATTTGCTGTAAAAATAACCAACAATAATATATGGCCTAAAACAAAAAACTTGTATTAACGAGTTTGTTGCTAGCACCTTAGCGCCGTTTAGTCGTAAGGCGGAAATATCATCACGATAAAAACCTACGCGCTCAAATAAATTAACGTCATCAATAGATGAATATAAACAATATTTCATATTTATCAGTTTTTTAGCGATGATTTTAGAGACTTAAGAGTCATGAAAAATCTTTCTAAATCACGACTAATAATACTTTTAACAAGATGTCGAACATATACCAAAAAAACACCATATAACGGAAGTGAGTAATTTTTACGAATCCATCGTATTTGAGATTCAAGATGCCACGAAAATCTTGTAACTCTCATCTCATTACTACTCGTGCCAGCCACATGAAAAACTATCGCCTCCGGTGCAATAGCAAGTCGAAACCCAGCTTGTCGAATTCGATGACAAAGATCGGCGTCTTCCCAATACATAAAAAACTCAGAATCAAACAGGCCAACCTGCCTCACCGCCGGCACCGACAACAAAATTGAGGCGCCAGTTAACCAGGCATAGGTGGCCTCATTCACTTCCACTTCGAGCATCGTGTAGCGACATGTAAAAGTTAGCGGATGCATCACTGTGCCGGCGTGGTCTACCACGACTCGATTTGGGTCACAAATACGCGCCCCAACCGCACCAACTTTTAAATCCGCTTGGGCGCACGCCAATAGAAACTCCAAACATTGCTCATGAAGTTTGGCGTCATTGTTGACCAACCACACATAGTCAACGCCTTCTGCAAGCGCACGCTCAATACCTGAATTACACCCGACACCAAAACCCGCATTTTTTTCATTACAGACCACTAATGCATCTGGCAACGATGCCTTCAATAACTCTGCCGAACCATCTCCACTGCCGTTATCAACCACGATCACCTTTACACAACGCAGTGTCTGGCGAGCTAAGGCTTGAACAGCCTCAACCGTTAACTCGGGCTGCCGCCAGTTGACCAGTACAGCTGCGACACGCACCTGGCCAATGCGGGGAGCTTCATGGTCGGCATTCAAGTCGAATCTCCTCTCCTGATTTTCGGCCCGAAAACAGGGAGAAAAACCACCCCACCCATGCAGCCAGCTCAATTTCAATTCGTGGAGCACCGTGTGGGTTTAATCCAAGCGCCAATCGTAAACTCTGCGCCAAAATTGTTCCTGAGCGTGCGGTGGTTGTCGCCCAGACGCGCGTAAAGCCAGCATCCCTAGCCAGTTTTTCCAATGAATCCGGTGAATATACAAACAAATGCCGCGGTGGCTCCAGGCCGCGCCAATTAGATGTAAACAAACGATGACCCAACGATGATGCATTTGGCGTCGTGAGAACCATGCGGCCGTCTGACTTCAAGATCCTGAAACACTCTTTAAAATATCCTGCCGGATCGGGCAAATGCTCTATGACATGACTGGCCACAACGGCATCAAAACTATTCGGATCAAAGTCGCAGTCTTCTAACGAACCTAAATGGGCCTCAAGCCCTAGCTTTCTAGCAAGCTCAACACTTACCCCGTCAAACTCGACCCCGACAACATTCCAGCCAAGCCTTCGCAGGCGATCTAGCGTTGCGCCATTGCCAAAACCCACTTCAAGAAGTTTCCCGTTTTGCACACGATCCAACCAATACACCCGCGCGGCTGCGTCGTCCCGTAGTGTTGGTGTGAATTGGATGATCCATCGTCCTATTTTCCCAGCAAGGGTTGGGCAACTAGCATAGCCAAACTTGGCCGCCAAATAGGTATTCACCGCTTGGGTAAAAAGACGTTTGGCGAGGCCTCCGGCAGGCTCTGCAGCATGCGTGTGGTACTGCTCATAGAAGGTTGGAAGTAAGTCAGGCAGCGGAGATGGATCCAACCAATGAAGACCACAGCCGTTACGCGAGCAACGCACCATACGCCAAGCACCTTTGATTGCAAAAAGGTGATCTTCAAGCCCCTCATAGCAAAGCAACCCTTTTGCACCACAAGCCGCGCACTTCAATTTCGGCGTATAGCCCGCAGGGAAAATGGCGCCTCTACTCATTTCACCCCTCGCATTTGACGAAAACGCCGCCAACCCAAAATACCTATCTTTCCGGCAAGCCCATAGACAAGATCTCTTCTGCACAATACACGCCGGCAACGATAAAGATGGATGATTCTTGAGAAAATAGAGTGATCATCAATGGCGCCCATGAATTTATAAAAATCTGCTTTGAAAGCAAGCGATTCCAATAAATATAATTTATCTTTTCTTTCAATTTTTTCTAAGGAATCTTTCCACCAAAGAATATTGGCAAGACGTATTTTTTGATTTTTTTTGAATTGCTGAAAATACAATTCATCAGAACTCATGTTTCGCTGCCAGCTACTCATTGATTTTTCATGGACTCTGTATTTATAGGTTTTCTCTGACGATATCAGAAAACCACCTAAAAGCATTCCACGAAAGCCCATTTGATCATCTTCGTTTGGAATGTCAAAACGCAGTTTTCCAAAGACATCAAACAAAACTTTACGCCATGCACTCCCGTACGGCGGCGCAGGCGGAAAACCTAGCTTAATGGCAAGAAACGGGTCTGTATAAATTTTATCTTGACAATTGATTGTTTTGATTAGTTCCCCCGTCTCATCAATAACATACCCGGCCGTTACACTATGATTTACATCCGGATGACTCAGAAAAATTTGTTCCGCAACTGCGCACCGATTTGGCAATGAAACATCATCGCCCGCCAATGGGATAATGACATCCGAAGTAATTACATTAATGCCACCTTGCAAATTTTCATTGAGTCCTTTGTTATTTTCAGAAAAAATTATTTTCCATTTTCGTTCTAGATTGTGCTGAGCCACATAGGCCAGTATTAAATCCTGGGTTCTGTCTTTTGAACCATCATCTGCAATCACAACCTCATCAGGTGTTCGCGTCTGCAGGCGTATGCCATCAAGGGCTTCTAGGATGAATTTTTCTTGATTAAATGTAATTAATATAATAGCAATTTTCATGGTTTATTGATTATCCCCATTTTCGTTGTAATCCGGTTTGCCAGCGCCCCCAGTCGACCGACTCGACCACTCAGATTGATGATTTTTGAAATTCTTCCAAACGAATAAACGGCAAAGAGCATGGAACCCACCAACGACGCCAAAGGTCCAAACCAGAATTTAACGCTAATGATAAAAACCAATATACAAATACAAAATATGCTGACCAGCAGCGTTGCCACTTGCGAGGTCCACAAGAATCCGATTCGTCGATTCGCCAGCATGAACACTATAGGCAAATAAACCATGTAAGAGATTAAAAATGCGATGCCTGTTGCTTGCAGTCCGATCACTGAGGTAAAGACAGCAATCAGCCCACCCATCAAAATCAAAACCAATGATTCTGTCCAAAAGAACGTCGCCCCTGCGCCGGCCGCGACAATCACAAAGCCCAATGGCCAACTCGCCACCTTAAGTACATCGCCTAACACCTGCCAGCGCAACACGGCTACAGCGGGGGAAAAGTCTGACGAATACAAAAGTTGAATCACCCAAGGAGCCACGCCAATCACGGCGATGAATATAGGCGCGCTGAGCAACAGCGATATTTCTGTTTGTTCATTAACCAAGCGGGTTGCTGCCAATTTGTCAGCCATCACACCCGCCAAGCGGGGGTAATAGTCAGCACCCATGGCCGCCAAAACAAATCCGATGTACTGCATTGATATGGTCCAGGCCGCTTGAAAGTGACCTAACGACTCTGCTCCCAACGTTTGCCCCACCTCCACACGCATCCATAGTTGAACCAATGACCCCACCAACCCAGCCCCCATAAAAGGGACCCCCAGACGCAAGAAAGTTCGCCACTGCTGCGCCACCGCGTCAAAGGAAACAGACTCAACGGTCACTTTGGGCACACGCCCTACAAACCAGTATCCCAGTACAAAATTGACCAACGGACCGGCCACCACAAAGGCAAGCAGCCCGGCCTGCTTCCACTGCCAAAGCACGGCCATACCGAGTACAGTGTTCAACACGGCCCCCAACACACTTAGTAGGGCCATGTCGCCCATGCGGCGCATGCCTTGCAGCAATGCCGTCTGCAATGACGCTGCCACCGATAAAGCAACCCCGAGGGCCAACCAGCCGACATCGCCGGCGTAACTCACCCCACCCAAGACCTTAATCGCCAACACCTCGCGCAAAGACCACACCGCCAACGCCCCTGCACCCGCCAATATCCAGACACCCAAAGAGAGGGACCGCCGCACCACAGCAAGCGTTTGTGCATCTTCTTTGCTCAAGGCCTCTGCAACCTGACGCGTAGCGACTGTCCCGACACCCATAGAGGCCAGGGTTGAGGCTGTCGCCAGCAAAACACTGTAAAGGCTGACAAGACCGATGCCAGCTGGCCCAAGCCACAGGGCTACAAATTTGATACGTACCAGACCGATCAAAATGTTAATGACTGATGCCCCTCCAATGATGGAAGAACTTTTAAGAATACGCCGGTACGACGCAGCTTGTTCAGACACGACTAGGCCAAGGCTTTCACCGCAGTCACCACGGCGTCAAGGGATGCCTCGTTCAACTGCGGCCCTATTGGCAAGCTCAGACACTGATTTGCAATCCGCTCTGCCAAGGGGAATTGGCCCTTGACAAAGCCGGCACTGGCATACGCCTGCTGCAAATGCGGCGCAATGGGGTAGTGAATCAACGTCCCCACGCCAGAGCGTGCCAATGCGTTTTGCAAAGCATCGCGCCGAGGGTGTTGCACCACATATAGATGCCAGGCTGGTTCAGCCCAGATCGGCACAAAGGGTAGAGTCAGACCGGAACCGGTCAAACCTTGTTGATATCGGGCTGCAATGCCACTACGGCGGGCGTTCCATTCATCCAGATGCGCCAGCTTTACGCGCAGGATCGCGGCTTGCAGTGGGTCCAAGCGGCTGTTGTAGCCTTTGATTTCATTGACATATTTCACCCGCGAGCCGTAGTTGCGCAGCACGCCAATGCGATCTGCCAACTGCGCATCGCTGGTCGTAATTGCCCCCCCGTCGCCCATGGCCCCCAAGTTCTTACCTGGGTAAAAACTCCAGGCCACCATATCTCCATGACAGCCCAAGCGCGTGCCTTTGTATCGTGCGCCGTGGGCCTGCGCCGCGTCTTCCAATACACGAAGGCTGTACTTGCGTGCTATAGGCAGAATAGCGTCCATATCGGCGGGCTGCCCGTATAGATGCACAGGGAGAATAACTTTTGTCCGCGAAGTAATCGCCGATTCAATGCGGGTAGGGTCAATGTTGTATGTCCGCGCATCAGGCTCCACTGGCACTGGCGTGGCACCACATTGACTCACCGCCAACCAAGTGGCGATGTAGGTATTGCTGGGAACGATGACCTCGTCCCCTGGCCCTACGTCCATGGCCCGCAATGCCAGGTGCAATGCATCCAGGCCATTTGCAACTCCGATGGCGTGCTCTGCTCCGCAGTACCTGGCAAACTCCCCTTCAAACGCCTCGACTTCCGGCCCCCCGATGTAGTAACCAGACGCCAATGATCGCGCAACGGCTGCGTCAATCTCGGTTTGCAGTTCGCGGTAGGCCGCACTCAAGTCTAAAAACGGAACACTCATAACTTAGCCCGATCAAGCATGAATTCGCTGTAGTCGCGGTAATAGTCATCTTCGTCGTATCTGTTTGAAGCCAGGACCATGCAGACAGAGCCGGATGAAAAATTATCCAACTCGCGCCAGATCATCGGACAGACATACAGGCCGTTGTACGATCGACTAAGATGCACGCGTTTTTTGTTGGCACCGTCATCCAGAACGACATCAAAGCTGCCTGACATCGCAATAATGAGCTGGTGTAGCCCTTTGTGGGCATGACCACCTCGCTCGGCCCCACCTGGCACGTCGTAGAGGTAATAGACACGTTGGATGTCAAAAGGGATTTGCTTTCCCCCTTCGACAAAGGTCAGATTGCCACGGGGGTCAGTGATTTTGGGTAGTTCGATTGTTTTGCAGGCGTCGATGTTGAAAATCATTGGGGTCCCTCGCGTTTCTTTAGATCAATACTTTGGCTGGGTTGCCCACAACTGTGGTACCTGGCTGCACGTCTTTAGTAACCACTGAGCCTGCACCCACGATGGCACCTACACCAATTGTTACCCCGGGCAACAAGGTCGCGCCGCCGCCGATGCTGGCACCGGACTCGATACGTGTCGACAGCCGAGTGAAGTTCACGTTTCCGCTTTGTGGATTTTTGTCGTTGGTAAAGGTAACGTTGGGGCCGATGAAAACGTCACTACCGACGCGAAGACCATCCCACAACTGTGTACCGCTCTTGACCGTAACCCGATCACCGATGACCACGTCATTTTCAATCAAACAGTGGGAGCAGATGTTGCAGTCTTGACCAATTCTTGCGCCAGCAAGCACCACAACAAATTGCCAGATACGAGTATTTTCGCCAACAGCGTTTGATTGAACATCTGAGAGGGTGTGAATGAAGGGCTTGGTCATATTGTGATTGCCATGTCAATAATCTTAGTTAGCTTCGAGCGGGACTTCTGTGCCAATCTATTGGATCGTCTTTCGATGCTGGCTCGTATCATTCCAGGCACCACATTAGGAGCGTGAAAGTTTACTAATTTTTGGCGTATGGCTCACCCCGCCAAGGCCTCAATTTCTCCAGACAGTGCCAGCCACTTTTCTTCCAACTTCTGCAATTCCTCGTTCACCGTGCTCAACCGCTTGCCCAATTCCGCAATCTCGGCGGGGGGGGGCGTTTTGCACAGGTGAGCTTCCAAGGAGGCGCCTTCGGTGTTGAGTTCGGCCATTTTGGCCTCGATCTCTTCCAGTTTGCGTTTGAGCGAGCCTGAGGGTGCGGGTTTGGCCTTCGTTTTGGCTTGCGCGGCGGCTTCAGCTTGGGCTTTCCGTTCGGCTTTGGCGGCGGCGCTGTTGGCCTCTTTGATGGCTTCGCGTTGGCGTTTGGCTTCGTCCAGCAGGTAGCGCTGGTAGTCGTCGAGGTCGCCGTCGAAGGGTTCGACGCCGCCGCGGGAGACCATCCAGAATTCGTCGCACACGGCGCGCAGCAGGGCGCGGTCGTGGCTGACCAGCATCACGGTGCCTTCAAATTCATTCAGCGCCATGGCCAGTGCTTCACGGGTAGCCAAGTCCAGGTGGTTGGTGGGCTCGTCAAGCAGCAGCAGGTTGGGGCGCTGCCAGACGATCATGCACAGCACCAGGCGGGCTTTTTCACCACCGCTCATGCTGCCCACGGCTTGCTTGACCATGTCGCCACCGAAGTTGAAGGTGCCCAGGAAGCTGCGCAGGTCTTGTTCGCGGGTGGCTTGGCCGGCGATTTTTCCGGCAGCCGTCAACTCCTTGACGAGGCGGATCATGTGCTCCAGCGGGGTGTCCGCAGGGCGCAGCACGTCCAACTCTTGCTGGGCAAAGTAACCAATGTTGAGGCCTTTGCCCTCGGTCATTTCGCCGCCAATGGCTTGCAAATCACGCGCCACGGTCTTGACCAGGGTGGATTTGCCCTGACCATTGGCACCCAGAATACCGATGCGCTGACCGGCCAGCACCGATTTGCTGACGTTTTGAACGATGACGGTGGGCGGCGTGCCCTCTGGCGCATCTTCTGGCGCGGGGTAGCCAAAGCTCACGCCCTGCATGGACAGCATGGGGTTGGGCAAATTGGCGGGTTCTTTGAACTCGAAGGTGAAGTCGGCGTCGGCCAGCAAGGGCGCGATTTTCTCCATGCGGTCCAGCGCTTTGACCCGGCTTTGAGCCTGCTTGGCCTTGCTGGCCTTGGCCTTGAAGCGGGCGATGAACTTTTGCAGGTGGGCAATTTTGTCTTGCTGCTTGGAGAATGCGTTTTGTTGCAGCTCCATCTGCTCGGCGCGCATGTCTTCAAACTTGCTGTAGTTGCCGCCGTAGCGCACCAGTTTTCCCGCGTCAATGTGCAGTGTCACGGTGGTGACGGCATCCAAAAATTCCCGGTCGTGGCTGATGACGACCATGGTTCCTTCATATCGTTTGAGCCAAGCCTCCAGCCAAACCAGTGCGTCCAGGTCCAAGTGGTTGGTGGGCTCGTCCAGCAAAAGCAGGTCAGAGGGGCACATCAGCGCGCGGGCCAGCTGCAGGCGCATGCGCCAGCCGCCGGAAAAGCTGTTCACCGGGTTGGTGAGTTCGGTGGTTTTGAAACCCAAGCCCAAAATCAGGGCTTGGGCGCGGGCGGGCGCGTCGTGGGCGCCGGCATCTTGCAGGGCCATGTAAGCGTGGGCCATGCGGTCATAGTCGTCGGTGGCCTCTGACGCGGTGACTTCCTGCTGTGCTGCCAGCAAGTTGGTGTCGCCCTCGACCACGAAGTCTGTGGCGGACTGGTCCGTTTCCGGCATGTCCTGCGAGACCTGGCCCATTCGCCATTGGGTCGGAATGTAGTACTCACCCGCGTCTTCGTGCAGATTGCCATTGAGCAAGGCAAACAAAGAAGACTTACCTGCGCCATTGCGTCCCACCAGCCCGACTTTTTCTCCGGGGTTCATGGTGACGGTTGCGCCGTCCAATAAGACTTTGGCGCTGCGGCGAAGGGTGACGTTTTTAAGAGTAATCAAGGGAATCGTTTCAGTTAGAGAGGGTGAGGGGCGGTCGGTGCCACTGCGGTAAGTCGATTGCTGCTGGCGTTCAAATCTTCAGCAGCTCGGCACGGGTCAACACCAGTACTTGGGCATCGCCCGCGCTGGTGTCTAGCCAAATAGGGGCCAGTTTGGGGAAGGCAGCTTCAAAGTTGGCTTGTTCGTTGCCGATCTCCAGCACCAGAATTGCTTTTTCGGTCATCTGGGCGGGTGCTTGGCGCAGCAAGTGGCGGATGAAGTCCATGCCGTCGCTGCCGCCTTCCCCATTGCCGTCCAGCGCCAGGGCGGGCTCGGCCCGGTATTCCAGGGGCAGGGCGGCCATGCTTTGGGCGCTGACGTAGGGCGGGTTGCACAGTATCAGGTCGTAGGGGCCGTTGACTGACGCCAGTCCGTCAGAGTGCGTCAGCGTGACGCGGCTCTGCAGCTGGTGGCGGTCGACGTTGATGCGGGCCACGGCCAGGGCGTCATCGGAGATGTCGGCACCGTCCACGCTCACGTCCGGGTAGGTCATGGCGGCCAATACAGCCAAGCTGCCGTTGCCGGTGCACAAATCCAGCACGCGTTGGGTGGCGTCGCTGAGCCAGTAGTCCAGATCACCGTTGACTAACAGCTCGGCAATGAAGGAGCGCGGCACGATGGCGCGCTCGTCGACGTAGAACGGAACGCCTTGTAGCCACGCTTCGCGGGTCAGGTAGGCGGCGGGTTTACGGGATTCGATGCGCGCTATCAATAAAGTAGCTACTTGCGCTTGTTTTTCGGGGGCTACAGCTTGATTTGATACCGAAGTGTCGTCCGTCGCTGGGTTATCGAGCGAGCTGTCCAGCGGCAATCCCAGTTGCCATAGCACCAGCCAGGCGGCCTCGTCAAAGGCGTTGGTGGTGCCGTGGCCAAACGCCACACCGGCATCGGTCAGTTGTTGGGCGGCGTCGGTAATCAGTTCCAGCAGGGTCATGAGCTCAGGCGCGTGTGCAGGTTTTCCAGCACACGTCGGTAAATGTTTTTCAAAGGTTCGATGTCTGCAACGGCCACGTACTCGTTGATTTTGTGAATGGTCGCGTTGGGGGGCCCGAGCTCGATGACTTGCGGGCACACCTTGGCGATGAAGCGGCCGTCGCTGGTGCCGCCGGTGGTGGAGAGTTGGGTGTCGATGCCGGTCTCAGAGCGAATGGCGTCAACGACAGCGTCGACCAAGGTACCGGGTGGCGTCAAAAAGGGCAGGCCGCTGATGCTCCAGGTCAGGTCAAAGTCTAGCCCGTGTTTTACCAACACGGACTTCAGGCGTTCTTGCAGGCTCTCAGGGGTCGATTCCGTGCAAAAGCGGAAGTTAAAGTCAATGACGACGGCGCCCGGGATCACATTGCTGGCGCCCGTGCCGCCGTGCATATTGCTGATTTGCCAGGTGGTGGCGGGGAAAAATTCGTTGCCTTGGTCCCATTCCACGGTCACCAGTTCGGCCAACGCGGGCGCGGCCAGGTGAATGGGGTTTTTGGCCAGGTGGGGGTAGGCGATATGGCCTTGCACCCCTTTCGCCGTCAAACGACCGCTCATGGAGCCGCGCCGGCCGTTCTTGATCATGTCGCCGGTGCGCTCCACCGAGGTGGGTTCGCCGACGATGCAGTAGTCCATTTTCTCGCCACGGGCCGTCAGGGCTTGGCAGACGATGACGGTGCCGTCGTGGGCCGGACCCTCTTCGTCGCTGGTCAGCAAAAAGGCGATGGACAGTGGGGTGTCGGGTTGTGCGGCGATGAACTCCTCGGCAGCAACCACAAACGCGGCCAGGGATGCCTTCATGTCGCTGGTGCCGCGGCCAAACAACTTGCCGTCTCGGTGAGTGGGGGCAAACGGGTTGCTGTCCCATTGCTCGACCGGACCGGTTGGCACCACATCTGTGTGGCCAGCAAACACTATCAATTCAGTAGCTTCTAGCGCTTGTGTTTCGGAGGCTGGAGCCCGTTTTGCCCACAAATTGGTAACGCGAAAGTCAGCCGGCCCGCTTTCGATGGTTTCGCACACAAAGCCCAGCGGCGCCAGGCGCGCAGCGATCAACGCCTGGCAGCCCATGTCGTTAGGGGTGACCGAGGCGCGGGAAACGAGTTGTTCGGTGAGGTAAAGGGTGTTTGACATGGTCAGTGTTTGACGTCCAGCGTGAACTCCGTGAAGCTGGGCTGGTCGTCCGGCTCTTCGACGACGGTTTTGACGGCCGAGCGGGCGTGAAAGTCATTTTGCAGGCGCCATAACAGGTTGGTAGGGGAATCGGAGTTGCTCATTCCTTCTTGTCGGTCCACGACGCCGTCTTTGATCAGACGGGCGATGTCTTGCTCAAAGGTTTGGCCGCCTTCGGCCATGGACTGATTCATGGCGTCACGGATGCCGGAAAAATCACCTTTTTCAATTTTTTGGGCAATCAAGGACGTGTTGATCATGATTTCAGCCGCTGGGGTGCGCCCGCCCGTGGTGGTGCGCAGCAAGCGCTGCGACGCGATGGCTTTGAGCGAGGCGGCCAAGTCACCCAGCAGGGTGGGGCGCACTTCGGCCGGGTAAAAACTCAGGATACGGTTCAGCGCCTGGTTGCTGTTGTTGGCGTGCATGGTGGCCAGGCACAGGTGACCGGTTTGCGCGTAGGCGATGGCCGCCGACATGGTTTCCCGGTCGCGAATCTCACCAATCAGAATCACGTCAGGCGCCTGACGCAGCGCATTTTTGAGTGCCAGGTGGGTGGACTGTGTGTCGGTGCCGACTTCTCGCTGGTTCACCACAGAGCGTTTGTTCTTGAACAAAAACTCGACCGGATCTTCGATAGTGAGGATGTGTCCGGTAGAGTTTTCGTTGCGGTGGTCAATCATGGAGGCCAACGTGGTGCTCTTGCCTGCGCCTGTGGCACCGACCATCAATATCAGCCCGCGCTTTTCCATGACCAGATTTGCCAAAACCATGGGGACTGAGAGCGAGGCCAGTGACGGAATATCCATGGCAATGAAGCGAATGACGGCGGCAAGCGTGCCGCGCTGGCGCATGGCGCTGATCCGAAACCGCCCCACGCCAGGCAGCGGAAAGCCCACGTTCAACTCGTTCATCTCCTCCAGCTCTTCAATTTTCTCCGGCGACAAAACCTCGGCCAGCAAATTGCGCGGTGCTTCCGGTGGGAGCACCTGACTGTTGATCGGCACACACTGGCCGTTGATGCGAATCAACGCGGGGGAGTGCGCCGAAAGATACACGTCTGACGCTTTTTTCTCCGCCATCAGGCGAAGAATTCGATCCATCGTGCCTGAAACACCATTGGTTGCCATGGTCTAGCCTCGGTTCAAACGGTTGAGTGGCAGTGGGTGAATCAGTCGCGCAACAAGTCGTTCAGGCTGGTCTTGGCGCGGGTCTGCGCGTCCACCCGCTTGACGATGATGGCGGCGTACAGGCTGTACTTGCCGTCGTTCTTGGGCAGGCTGCCGCTGATGACCACCGAGCCCGAAGGAATGCGACCGTAGGTGACGGTGTCCGTGGCGCGGTCGTAAATCGGGGTGCTTTGACCCAGGTAGACACCCATGGAGATGACCGAGTTTTCTTCCACGATGACGCCTTCAACCACTTCGGAGCGGGCGCCGATGAAGCAGTTGTCTTCAATGATGGTGGGACCGGCTTGCATGGGTTCCAGCACGCCGCCAATGCCTACGCCGCCACTCAGGTGCACGTTTTTGCCGATCTGGGCGCAGGAGCCGACGGTGGCCCAGGTGTCAACCATGGTGCCTTCGTCCACATAGGCGCCAATGTTCACGTAAGAAGGCATCAGGATCACGCCTTTGCCCACAAAACTGCCCCGACGCGCCACGGCAGGTGGCACCACGCGCACGCCAGTGGCTTTCATGGCCGCTTCGTCCATGCCGGCGAATTTGGTGGGGACCTTGTCGTAAAAGCCAAGGTCGCCGGCTTTCATGATTTCGTTGTCTTTCAGGCGGAAGCTCAGCAAGACGGCTTTCTTGATCCACTGGTGGGTGGTCCACTGGCCAACGCCATCACGAGTGGCGACGCGCAATTGACCGGCATCGAGTTGGGCCAGCACGTGTTCAACGGCTTCCGACACCTCTTTGGGGGCTGATTTGGCGGAAATGTTGGCGCGGTCTTCCCACGCAGCGTCGAGGATGGTTTGAAGTTGTTGTGTCATTTTTTGCTTCTTTCGATAGGGGTAATCAGGGGGCGAGCTTCACACTCGGGATTTGACAAACTGGACGATGCGTTGAGCCGCTTCGACACATTCAGCGGTTTCAGCCACCAGTGCCATACGAATACGGCCGGCGCCGGGGTTGTTGCCTTGCGCATCGCGGGCCAAATAAGAGCCGGGCAAAACCGTCACATTGTAAAGAGACAGCAATTCGCGTGCGAATTCGGCGTCATCGCCCTGGACTTTGGCCCACAGGTAGAAGCCGGCGTCGGGCAAAGACACGTCCAGCACCTCAGCCAGCATCGGAGTGACTTGTTCAAACTTGCGGCGGTACTGGGCGCGGTTGTCGATGACATGGGCCTCGTCGCCCCAAGCGGCGATGCTGGCGGCTTGCACCACCGGGCTCATGGCGCTGCCGTGGTAGGTGCGGTAGAGCAGAAACTGTTTGATGATGGCAGCGTCACCGGCCACAAAGCCACTGCGCATGCCGGGCACATTGCTGCGTTTGGACAGGCTGGTGAAGGAAATCAGGTTTTTGAAGTCGGTGCGCCCCAGCTTGGCGGCGGCCTCCATGCCTCCCAAGGGAGGTTCGTCACGGAAGTAAATTTCGCTGTAACACTCGTCTGAGGCGATCACAAAGCCGTGGCGGTCGCTCAGAGCAAACAGTTTTTCCCATTCGGTCAGCGGCATCACAGCGCCAGTGGGGTTGCCGGGGGAGCAGACAAAGAGCAACTGGGTGCGCGCCCAGGTAGCCTCTGGCACGCTGTCCCAGTCCGGCGCAAAGTTACGAGCCGCGTCGCTGGCCACAAAATAGGGCTGGGCCCCGGCCAACAGGGCCGCGCCTTCGTAGATTTGATAAAACGGATTGGGACAGACCACAATCGGCGCCTGATCTGCCGCGCTGCCTGCAGGGGCGGGCTCGATGATCGTTTGGGTCAGGGCAAACAGGGCCTCACGAGAGCCATTGACCGGCAGCACCTGGGTGGCCGGGTTCACATCCAAGCCATAGCGCTGCTTCATCCAGTGGATAAATGCATCACGCAGCTTGGGTTCACCGGGGGTGCTGGGGTATGCGGCTAAACCACTGGGGGTGGACTGAATGCTGTCCACCATGGCTTGCTGAATGAACGCAGGGGTGGCGTGCTTGGGCTCGCCCATGCCCAGGCTGATGGGGCGCAGTGACGGATTCGGGGTGACCGAGGCAAAGAGTTGGCGCAGCCGCTCAAAAGGGTAGGGCTGCAGGCGAGAAAGCAGTGGGTTCATGGGGAGAGATTATCCCGCCTTGTCGCTGGGTCGCCGCGCCGGGTAGGGCCTTGAACCGAGGTTTGGGTTATTTCTTCGCTTTTTTGACTGTTTTTCTTGGGGCCGCGGGCTTTTTGGCGGCGGGTTTGACTTGGGCTTTGGGCTCTGCTGCCTTGGGTGCGTCACCAATCAGCGACTTCACAGGACAAATTTTGAAAACCGGGCACTTTTGGCAGCCGACGGCGATGGCGATGGGGCAAATGGTCATGGGGTATCTTGGGTATAGCTGAGTGAATCGGGCGGCCCAGTATGCCTGCGTTAGCGGTTGCCAACGACGCTGGCGGGAGTGTGTGAACTCTAATTCCGAACCTAGAGCACGCCAAGGCCTTTGGGTGTGTCAGACCGAGACGGTCTCGACCGGGTTCTGCACCGCCAACCATTGCTGGGCGGCATGGTGCAGCGTGGCGCCATTGCCAGTTGATTGCAAGGTGAGTTGACCTTGCCCGAAGGCTTTCGCTTTGGCGCCGATCAGGCGGCGTGTTTGCCGTGCGACGGGGTCACCGTTGTCGAGAAGGTGAATCTCGGGCCCGAGCAATGTCGCCAATTGGTCTCTGGCAAATGGGTAGTGGGTACAGCCCAGCACCAAAGTGTCTATGTCGCCAGGTTTTGTGCCAAATTGGCCAATAGCCCATGTGTAATATGCACAGAGTGCTATTATTTTTGATGTTTCTTGGCGCTCAATGGCATCGGCCAGCCCATCGCAAGGCTGGCAAATGAACTCGGCCTGATCTGCCAGTGACGCAAGCAGTGCCTGAAATTTGGTGCTGTTCAACGTGGCGCGCGTGGCCATGACGCCAATGTGCTTGGTTTGGCTGAGCGCCACCGCGGGTTTGACGGCCGGCTCCACGCCAACGATGGGCAGCGCCGGAAACTCTTGACGCAATGGTTGAATGGCCGCCGCCGTGGCGGTGTTGCAGGCCATCACCAGCAACTGAATATGGTGGTGCTCAAGCAGGTAGCGCGTGATGAGGCGGGCGCGCTCCAGAATGTACGCCTCGTCGCGCTCGCCATAGGGCGCATGACCGGCGTCCGCCAGGTACACAAAGTCTTCATGGGGCAACTCGGCACGCAGGGCCTTGAGCACGCTCAAGCCCCCGACGCCGCTGTCAAACACCCCAATCGGGCAGGCGCCCGAGGGGGATTCGTTTGGGCGAGTCAATCAGGCACCGGCCACCGAAATACCTTTGAATTCACCCGTAGCAATACGCTCTTTCCAGAGTGCGGGGCCGGTGATGTGGGCACTGGTGCCGCCAGCATCGACGGCCACGGTGACAGGCATGTCGACCACGTCAAACTCGTAAATGGCTTCCATGCCCAGATCCGCAAAGCCAACCACTTCAGCGTGTTTGATGGCTTTGCTCACCAGGTAGGCGGCGCCACCCACGGCCATCAGGTAAGCGCTCTTGTGCTTTTTGATGGCCTCAATGGCGACCGGGCCGCGCTCGGCCTTGCCCACCATGGAGATCAGGCCGGTCTCGGCCAGCATCATCTCGGTGAACTCGTCCATGCGCGTGGCGGTGGTGGGGCCAGCGGGGCCCACGGCCTCGCCTTTCATCGGATCCACTGGGCCAACGTAGTAAATGACACGGTTGGTGAAGTCAACGGGCAGTTTTTCACCTTTGGCCAGCATGTCTTTGATGCGCTTGTGAGCGGCGTCCCGGCCGGTCAACATCTTGCCGTTGAGCAGCAGGGTGTCACCCGGCTTCCAGCTGGCAACTTCTTCTTTGGTGAGCGTGTTGAGGTCCACCTTTTTGCTTTTGACGTAGTCGGGGGCCCAGTTCACATCGGGCCACAAGTCCAGCGAGGGCGGGGTCAGGTAGACCGGGCCGCTGCCGTCCATCACAAAGTGGGCGTGGCGGGTAGCGGCGCAGTTGGGGATCATGGCCACGGGCTTGCTGGCGGCGTGGGTGGGGTACATCTTGATTTTGATGTCCAGCACAGTCGTCAAGCCGCCCAGGCCTTGCGCGCCAATGCCGAGGGCGTTGACCTTTTCAAACAATTCCAGGCGCAGGGCCTCGGTTTTGGTGAGCGGCTCGTTGGCGGCGGCTTTGGCTTGCAGCTCGTACATATCCAGGTCGTCCATCAGGCTTTCTTTGGCCATCAACACGGCTTTCTCGGCCGTGCCGCCAATGCCAATCCCCAGCATGCCGGGCGGGCACCAGCCGGCGCCCATGGTGGGAACGGTTTTTAAAATCCAGTCCACCACCGAGTCGCCCGGGTTGAGCATGGCCATTTTGCTTTTGTTCTCACTGCCGCCACCCTTGGCTGCCACCGTGATATCCAGCTTGTTGCCGGGCACGATTTCCGTGAAGATGACGGCGGGGGTGTTGTCTTTGGTGTTCTTGCGGTCGAACTGGGGGTCTGCTACCACAGACGCTCGCAGGGTGTTGTCAGGGTGGTTGTAGCCACGGCGCACGCCTTCATTGATGGCGTCATCCAGACTGCCCGTGAAGCCTTCCCAGCGCACATCCATGCCTACTTTGAGGAACACGTTGACGATGCCGGTGTCCTGGCAAATCGGCCGGTGGCCGGTGGCGCTCATCTTGCTATTGGTCAGAATCTGCGCGATCGCGTCCTTGGCGGCGGGGCTCTGCTCGCGTTCATAGGCGCGGGCCAGGTGAGCAATGTAGTCAGCGGGGTGGTAGTAGCTGATGAATTGCAGGGCTGCGGCAACGGATTCGATCAGGTCGTCTTGTTGAATGCTTGTGGTCATGGTCAGGTGCTTCGTGGAAAAGAAGGCTGTTCAGTGCAGCCGGCGTGTGCTAGGTTCGCGTAAACCCTGGATTTTGACAGGCTTGTCTTCACAGGCCTTACAGCACAGGAAAGGAAGATACGAATGAAGCTGCCAACCCGCACCGAACATGACTCTATGGGCCCCATTGATGTGCCTCTCGATCGCCTGTGGGGCGCTCAAACTCAACGCTCGTTGCAAAATTTTGACATCTCGGGTGAGCGTCAGTCAAAGGAGCTCATAGACGCGCTGGTCTGGGTAAAACGCGCGGCCGCAACGGTCAACGCCACACTGGGTGAGTTGGATTCGTCAAAGGCTCGCGCCATTGAGCAAGCGGCAGACGAGGTGCTTGCTGGGCGCCATGATGGCGAGTTTCCACTGGTAGTCTGGCAAACGGGCTCTGGCACCCAGACAAATATGAATGTCAATGAGGTCTTGGCCAATCGGGCCAGCGAGCTGTTGGGTGGGGTGCGGGGCATGGAGCGCGGCGTGCATCCCAATGACGACGTGAATCGGAGCCAGTCGTCCAATGACGTGTTTCCAACCGCCATGCACGCGGCCGCAGTGGCCGGCATTTCTCGGCGTCTGTTGCCGGCATTGGTAGGGTTACGCCAGACCTTGGCGCACAAGGCGCAAACGTTTGACGGCATCGTCAAGATTGGCCGCACCCATTTGCAAGACGCGACACCGCTCACGCTGGGTCAGGAGTTCTCTGGCTATGTAGCCCAACTGGCTCATGCTGAGCGGCACTTGCAGGCTGCGCTGCCCCATTTGTGTGAGCTGGCCCTGGGCGGGACAGCGGTTGGCACTGGCCTCAATGCACCCGCCGAGTTTGGTGAGCTGGCAGCGGCAGAGTTGGCGCGTCTGACAGGCCTGCCACTGGTCACGGCGCCAAATAAATTCGAAGCCCTGGCAGCATGTGACGCACTGGTTCACGCGCACGGTGCGCTCAAAGGGCTGGCTGCAAGCCTGATGAAAATCGCCAACGATGTGCGCTGGTTGGGCAGTGGGCCGAGAAGCGGGCTTGGCGAGCTGCTGTTGCCCGCCAACGAACCCGGCTCATCCATCATGCCAGGCAAGGTGAATCCGACACAGTGCGAGGCGCTCACCATGTTGTGCTGTCAGGTGATGGGCAACGATGTGGCGATCAACATGGGTGGTGCCGCCGGCAATTTCGAGTTGAATGTGTTTCGACCGATGATTGCCCACAACTTCTTACAGAGTGTTCGGTTGCTGGCCGATGGCATGCGTAATTTTGACCAACACTGCGTTCAGGGCATTGAGGCGAACAAACCCCGCATTGCGGAATTACTGGGCGCCTCCTTGATGCTGGTGACTGCCTTGAATCTTCACATTGGCTACGACAAAGCCGCTGAAATTGCCAAGCAGGCTCATGCCAGCGGGTGCACGTTGCGCGAAGCGGCCATCACCTCGGGCCATGTTACGGCGGCGCAATTTGATGCCTGGGTTCAGCCACAAGCCATGGTGGGTAAGTAGTCGTTACCCGAGGACCCAAAGGCAAGCAGCAAGGCCTGGCGAACCGACCCGGGTGACGCGCTTACTGGGAAGCTAGTCAATGTCCCGGTGTTCCGGGATGGATCCATCGGGGATGGGCGCTTGGCTTTTTACCTTCAGGTGCAGGGCCGCCTGTGCCATCAGGTTGGCGGAGACCGGCGCGGTCACAAACACAAACAAGGTAATCAGTAGTTCAGCCAGCCCAATGCGACCCTGAGATGCCGCCACGATCATGCTGGCCAACAAAATTCCGCCCACTCCCAAGGTGGACGCTTTGGTGGGGGCGTGCAGGCGCATGAAGAAATCAGGAAAGCGGACCAAACCCAAGGCGCCCACAAACAAGGTGAAGGCGGCAATCAAAAGCAGGGCAGCGGCGATCCATTCAACAACGGGATGCATGGTGGCAATCATTCTTCTGTCCCTTTCTATTCAATGACGTCGCCACGCGTGAGGTAGCGGGCCAAGCCCACTGTGGCGGCGAAACCCAGCATGGCAACAATCAGGGCGGCTTCAAACATGATGGCCGATTGCTGGCGGATGCCAATCAACACCACCAGCGCCACAGCGTTGAGGTACAGCGTGTCGATGGCCAAAATGCGGTTGATGATGTCGGGCCCTTTGACCAAGCGCCACGCGCACATCATCATCGCCAAGGCCACGGCGGTGCTCGCAATATTCAGGGAGATCAGAAATATGCCGGATGTCATGCTGTGTCTCCTGTGATTTTTGGGTCGCCTTCGAAAATCGCCAGCAACAAGACCTCATAGCGGTCCTTGATGTCAATGGCCATCTGGGCCGGGTCACTGCAATCCAATGCGTGCACCAAAATCATGTTGCGTTCTTCGTCGATGCTGCAGGACACCGTTCCCGGTGTGGTTGTAATGATGGTCGCCAGCAAGGAGATCGCAGTGGGGTGAGTCAAAGCGAGCGGCACCGGAACCCAGGCCGGCTGCGGACGAGACATGGACCCCAGCACCAACTTGGCGACAGCAATGTTGGACATCAAAATGTCCCACAGCACGAAACGTGTTAGCCGAAGGGCCGGTTTCAGCTTGATCTTCGACGGGCGGGGCAGAAAGTCATGCAGCAGCCGCGGTATCACGATGCCAATAAGGGTCGCAGACAGCAGGTGAACGGGTTCAACGGAGTGCTGTAGCAGCAACCAACTGCTGGCCAACAGCGCCGTCAACCAGGGATGACCCAACCAGGATGTCTTCCGTTTGATCATGGCTTGTCTCCTTGAGGGGGCAGCTTCACGTCGCCTTCGCCGCCCCGGTAGGGACGCGTTGTTTGGGCCGCAGCGCCACCGACGGGGCCCAACACAGCTTGCGCATATCCGGTGTGGTCGGCCAACTGAACGGCTGCGGCGTCGGTGTAGCGCTTGAGTGGTGAGGCGCCAGTCGCCAAGACCAGGCTCAGGCCCAGCAGACCCAGCGTGGCAGAGGTGAGGCGCCAACTGCCGCCCGAGTTGCTCATTTGATTGTTGATGGGCAACACTTGCCAGAACAAAATGCTTCCGGCCCGCGCCAGCCCAATTAGTGTCAGAAAGCCCGCGCTCAATACCACGGCCCACACCCAGCCTTGTGCAGGTGTAGCAGCTGCACTTTGCAGAACCATCAATTTGCCCAGGAAACCGGGCAGAGGAGGGAGGCCCGCCACCGAGGCGGCACCCAGCAGGGTCATCAAACCCAGCATGATGGGTTGTGCCACCGGAGTCGATGGTTGCAGTCGGTCGCCTATATCGCCCCGTTGCGAGGCCACGAGTTCAACCAGCAGGAACAGGGCAGCGATGACCAAGGTGCTGTGCACCATGTAGTACAGCGCTGCCGACATCGCGGCAGGTGTAAATAGACCAACTGCCGCCAAAATGGTGCCCACCGAGGCTACTGTGAGGTAAGACACCAGTCGGGACAGACTGTGAGATGCCAGCGCCCCAAAGACGCCCAGCACGGTCGTCGTCAACGCCACCGGCAACAGCCACGGCTCCGCCGCCAAAGCCGCGTGGCCGGCTGACTCGCCCAGGATCCCGGCGTGCACTCGGATGATGCTGTAGACACCGACCTTGGTCATGATTGCAAACAAGGCCGCCACTGGTGCACTGGCTGCGGCGTAGGTGCCGGGCAGCCACATGTAAAGTGGGACGATGGCCGCCTTAAGGCCAAAGACCACTAGCAACAGGAGCGCCCCGGCTTTAAACAAGGATGCCTCTTGAGGTGCCAACTGAGCCACGCGAATCGCCAAGTCAGCCATGTTCAACGTCCCCGCAACGCCATAGATGACGGCCAGCCCAATGAGAAACAGGGCGGAGGCGACCAGGTTTAGAACCACGTAGTGCAATCCCACTTTGAATCGCTCGCGGCCGTGGCCGTGGACTAGCAAGACGTAGGAAGCAATCAATAACACTTCGAAAAACACGAAGAGATTGAACAGATCGCCCGTCACAAATGCACCAGACAAGCCCATGAGCTGAAAGTGAAACAGCGCGTGAAAATAACGGCCATGCGAGTCCCAGCCGCCCGTGGCGTACCAGAGCACAGGCACGGCAATGGTCCAGGTCAGGGCCAACATCATCGCGCTCAGGCGGTCAACCACCAGGACAATCCCAAAGGGAGCAGACCAGCCACCCAACGGGTAAACGGACAGAGTTCCTGTCGAGGCGTTGGACATCAGCTTCCATGCCAGCAAAGCGCCGATCAGGGCCGAGGTCAGGCTGAGCAATCGGCTGTAGCGAAGTTTGGCGCCACCATGACTGGCTTGGCCGCCGCCGTCGCCCATGAGAAGCAAAGTCGCGGCTGTGAACAAGGGAAGCAGAACCGGCAGCACAGACAAATGGCTGGCGAAAAAATGACTCACGAAATCGCTCATTTGACGTCCTCAACAGCGTTTGGCGTCGTGCTGCTAGGCTCAAATCCATCCACATGGTCGGTGCCGCTCTCGTGTCGGCTGCGCAATGCCAGTTCGATGACAAAGCCGGTGGTGGCAAAACCAATGACGATGGCGGTCAAAACCAAGGCTTGGGGAAGTGGGTCAGCCACCTGACCCGTCGCGGTAAGAATGGGCGCCGCGTCCTGCCACAGGCGGCCCATCGCGAAAATGAACAGATTCACGGCGTAGCCCAACAGACTCAGACCAATGACCACTGGCCAGGTGCGGCCCCGCAAGACCAAGTAAATACCGCTGGCTGTGACGGCACCAATGCCGGTAGCCACCAAAAATTCCAGACTCATGCCTGTGCTCCCTTCAGCTTCTTCTTGCGCGGCGCCACGTTGGGGGCACGACTCACGGCCCCCAGGGTTGCAATGGTCAGCAATGTGGCACCAACCACCGTGATGTAAACGCCTAAATCAAACAGCGCCGCTGTCGCAAGCGGCAAGTTACCCAGAAAGGGGACATACGGGTGACCGTGCGCGCTGGTCAGGAATGGTTGCCCCAGCAAAAAAGCCCCCGCGCCGGTCAGCCCTGCAATGGCCAGCCCAGTTCCAATCCAGCGAACAAAGCGTCGCCCGCCCGCTGCGTGGAGTAAAACTTCTGCCCGGGTCTGGCCCATGGCCATGTACTGCAGTACCAAGGCCACGGCCGTGATCAGTCCAGCGATAAAGCCGCCACCTGGCATGTTGTGACCACGCATGAAGATGTAGAGCGTGACAACCAGGGCCAGGGGCAACACGACACGAGCCGCGACGCGCAACATGAGCGGCTGGCTTGCAAACGTCCAGGAGCGACCCCTATCGTCGCCGCCGGGACGGCGGGTGCGCATGCCGTCCATCAAGGCCAGAACGCCGATGGCGGCAATGCCGAGTACGGTGATTTCCCCAAAGGTGTCGTAGCCCCGGAAGTCGACCAAAATGACGTTGACCACGTTGGTGCCGCCGCCCGCAATGGCCGACTGGTTCAGGAAATACCAGGCAATGGAGTCATGGTCGCGGGTGAGCATCATCCAGGTCAGCCACGCCATGCCGGCACCACCAACGAGCGCCAGTGAGCCGTCACGCAGTTTTCGAGCCGAGGACGACTCCATGGGGGTTTGAGCTGGCAAAAGGGCGAGCCCCATTAGTAGCAACACCGTGGACACGACTTCAACGCTGAGTTGCGTCAGTGCGAGATCAGGGGCGGAAAAGCCGACAAAGGTCAGAGCAGTGACCAGACCGATGACGCCCGCAAGCACGACGGACTGCAAGCGATCGTGATGGCGCAGCGCGAGCCATCCGCTCGCCAGCAGCATCAGCCCCCAAAGCACCAGCGCGGGCAAAGTGACGGGGAGTAGTTCGCGAGAGCCGGTTTGGGGCATTTCGCCAGTCAAGAGGCTGGAGATTGCCACCACCATGCTCGCGATCAGCATCCAGGCGACGTACCGTTGCAGTGATCCAATCTCAAGCAGGGCGGTCAGCCGCCCTGCGCCGCCAAACAAACTGTCAGAAGAGCGCCAAAACACATTTGGTCCCGTGAAGGGCCCAAACCAGCGCTCGATATCCAGTCGGTGCAATCGATTGCCACGATTGACCCGAAAGTAGAGGAGCGCGCCGCCTGCCAAAGCCACCACACTGAGCAGCAGTGGCAGATTGAAGCCGTGCCAAATTGCCAACTGGAACTCTGGGGGCGCATGGCCCAGCATGGCAGTTGATGCCACCAGTACCAGTGGGCCAAGTGTCAAAGCGGGCAACAGTCCCACCACCACACACAAGGTCGCTAGCAGAATGACTGGTGCCTTCATGCCCATTGGTGGCTCGTGCGGGTGTGCAATGGGCAAATCGCGCGCAGGGCCGTTGAAGAAAATGTCGTGTACCAAACGCACCGAGTAGGCGACGCTGCAAAGTGCCGCAAAGGTGGCGACCGCAGGCACCACCCAACGCCAGCCACCAGCCTGCGCAAAAATCACGGCCTCGGTCAAAAACATTTCTTTCGACAAAAATCCATTGAAAAGTGGGACGCCCGCCATGGCGGCAGTTGCGGCCATGGCCAGCGTGGCGGTCCAGGGCATCAGGCGCCAAAGCCCGCCCAATTTGCGCATGTCCCGGGTACCGGTTTCATGGTCAATGATGCCCGCAGTCATGAACAGCGCGGCCTTGAAGGTGGCGTGGTTCAGGATGTGGAAGATGGCCGCGACGGCGGCAAGCGGCGATCCCAGCCCAATAAGAAACGTGATGAGACCGAGGTGGCTGATCGTGGAATACGCCAGCAAACCTTTGAGGTCTTGCCGAAACAGGGCAATAAACGCGGCAAATGCAACGGTCACCAAGCCGGTGGTGGTCACGATGCCAGTGAACAACTCCGTACCACCAATCACGGGTGTCAGACGTGCCAACAAGAAAATGCCCGCCTTCACCATGGTGGCTGAATGCAGGTAGGCAGACACTGGAGTGGGGGCGGCCATGGCTTGCGGTAGCCAAAAGTGGAAGGGGAACTGCGCGCTTTTCGTGAAGCAGCCTACCAAAATCAGGAGCAAGGCGATGGGGTAGTTGGCGTCAGCTTGAATGGACGCCGCATTGGCCATCATGTCACTGATTTCATAGGTTCCCGCGATTTGCCCCAGCAAAACGAAGCCACCAAGCATGGCCAAACCACCGCCACCGGTGATGGTGAGTGCCATCCGGGCGCCGTCTCGGGCGTCCGCCCGATGATTCCAGTACCCCACGAGCAAAAACGAAGAAATGCTGGTGAGTTCCCAAAACACCATCATGAGCAGCAGATTGTCAGACAGCACAATGCCAAGCATGGCGGCCATGAACAGCATCAAGGTGCTGTAAAACTTGCCAACTGGGTCATTTTTTCCGAGGTAACTATCGGCATACACAATGATCAAAAGCCCCATGCCAGTGATCAACATGGCAAACATGAGGGACAGTCCGTCCAGCCTCAGTCCCAGGTTCATCCCGATTTCGGGCACCCATTCCACAAAAAGGCGAACTGTTTCTCCCGCCATGACGGCCGGAGCCTGCATGAGTAGCAACCCCAGGCTGGTGGCTGCGACAGCACCCGCGAGCCACGCAGTTCGGCGCCGGTAACCGTTGGAGGGCACAGCGCCGGACCAGGCTGTCAAAAGGGTGCCAGCAAGAAGCGGCAGAAAAATGATGATCAGTAGCACGTGGTGTTATCCGGTCAAAAGGGGCGACATGCTAAGTCGACGTGCCCCAGGTCAATCTTGACAACAGGCCTCAACGGGCGCCGTGGTCGCGCTGCATCAATCGATCGGTGTAAGCGATGGCGATGGCGGAGAGCAAAAAGGTAATGTGAATCGCGGTTTGGGCAATCAACACCTTTTCATCATAGTTGGCGGCATTGATAAAGGTCTTCAGCAAGTGAATGGAGCTGATCCCGATGATCGCAGTGCCCAGCTTCACTTTAAGGACGGAGGCATTGACATGACTCAGCCATTCAGGTTGGTCACGATGGCCTTGCAGGTCCATGCGGCTGACGAAGGTTTCGTAGCCACCCACGATCACCATGATGAGCAGGTTGGAGATCATGACGACGTCAATCAACGCCAGAACAACCAGCATGATGACGGTTTCATTCAGAGAGGTGATGGCCACGTCAGATTTATAACCAATGCTGGTCACTAGCGCTTGCAGTGCCGTTTGATTGCCAAACACGGCCTCCAGCAAGTGAACGAGTTCAACCCAGAAGTGGTACACATAGACCCCCTGGGCCGCAATCAGTCCGATGTAAAGCGGCAGCTGAAGCCAGCGGCTCGCAAAGATAAAGCTGGGAATAGGACGAAGTGGCGTCGAGGTTTGTGTATTTTTTTCAGTCATGGGGCGTCACAGGGTCAAAGGTTGCGGCTGATTGTAGAGTCTGCTTTTTACCTGCCGATACATCCGGTGCGGGCGCATGAGGTAGTCAGTGGCTTGTAAGTGCCAAGCTTGACAGTTGACCTGAATTCAATTTAACAAGAGGAGCGACATCCATGAGTACATCACCATCCGCTATTGAGTCCGTATTGGTTGAAAACCGCGTTTTTCCGCCAAGCGAGAGCATCGTCAAAGCGGCTCGTATTTCGGGCATGGCCGGCTACAACGCCTTGTGCGCTGAAGCAGAGAAAGACTTTGAAGGTTTTTGGGCCCGCTTGGCGCGCGAAAACGTGGTGTGGAACAAGCCGTTCACCCAGACACTGGATGAGTCCAACGCACCGTTCTACAAGTGGTTTGAAGATGGCGAACTCAATGCATCGGCAAATTGCCTGGACAAGCACATGGGCACGCCCAATGAGAACAAGACGGCGGTCATCTTTGAGGCCGATGACGGTACTGTCACCAAGACCAGCTACAAGGAGTTGCTGGCCAAAGTAAGCCAGTTTGCCAACGCACTCAAGGGGAAGGGCGTACAAAAGGGCGACCGTGTACTGGTTTATATGCCGATGACGCTAGAGGGTGTGATCGCGATGCAGGCCTGCGCCCGCATTGGCGCAACCCACAGTGTGGTTTTCGGTGGGTTTTCTTCCAAAGCGTTGCAGGAACGAATCATTGATGCCGGCGCAGTCGCCGTGATCACCTCTAATTTCCAGATGCGAGGCGGCAAACAACTGCCACTGAAGGCCATCGTTGACGAAGGCTTGGGCCTCGGCGGCTGCGAGTCCGTGAAAACGGTATTTGTGTTTGAGCGCACGTCATCGCCTTGCAATATGGTGGCGGGTCGGGATGTGACCTTTTCTGAGGCCTTGCAAGGTCAAAGTACCGAGTGCGCGCCTGTTCCGGTCGGGGCAGAGCACCCGCTGTTTATTCTGTTTACCTCTGGATCAACTGGCAAACCAAAGGGTGTTCAGCACGCCACCGGTGGATTCCTGTTGTGGTCCAAGCTGACCATGGACTGGACATTTGATCTGAAAGCCGACGATGTGTTCTGGTGCACGGCCGACATTGGCTGGATCACCGGTCATGCCTACGTCGCCTATGGTCCGTTGGCGGCTGGCGCGACTCAAATTATTTTTGAAGGCATTCCTACCTACCCCAATGCAGGGCGGTTCTGGCAAATGATTGAGCGCCACAAGTGCACAATTTTCTACACGGCGCCCACGGCCATTCGCTCGCTGATCAAGGCAGCGGAAAGTGATGAAAAGGTTCACCCAGCGCGATCTGACCTGAGCAGCTTGCGAATTTTGGGTTCGGTCGGTGAGCCGATCAATCCTGAAGCCTGGATGTGGTACTACAAAAACATTGGTGGAGAGCGCTGCCCTATCGTTGACACCTTTTGGCAGACAGAGACTGGTGGGCACATGATCACCCCCTTGCCAGGCGCGACTCCCTTGGTGCCAGGAAGCTGCACCTTGCCCTTGCCGGGCATCATGGCGGCCATCGTGGACGAGGCGGGCAATGATGTGCCCAACGGCTCAGGCGGTCTGCTGGTGATCAAGCGCCCTTGGCCTTCCATGATTCGCAATATCTGGAATGACCCTGAGCGCTTCAAGAAGAGCTACTTCCCTGCAGAGCTGGGCGGGAATGTTTACCTGGCCGGTGATGGCGCCGTGCGAAGTGAAGACCGCGGCTACTTCAGGATCACGGGTCGCATTGACGATGTGCTGAACGTGTCCGGACACCGCATGGGCACGATGGAAATCGAATCTGCACTGGTTGCCAAGTCTGACTTGGTTGCTGAGGCCGCCGTTGTGGGACGGCCCGATGACCTGACCGGCGAGGCGATTTGCGCGTTCGTGGTGTTGAAGCGTCCTTGCCCTACTGGCGACGAGGCCAAGGCGATCGCCAAAGAGTTGCGTGATTGGGTGGCCAAAGAAATCGGACCGATTGCGAAACCGAAAGACATTCGTTTTGGTGAAAACCTGCCAAAAACCCGGTCTGGAAAAATCATGCGTCGTCTGTTGCGCTCGCTGGCGAAGGGGGAGTCAATTACCCAAGACACCTCCACCCTGGAGAATCCGGCCATTCTGGATCAGCTCGGTCAAACCTACTGATCGGTCAAACCTCATTTTGCGCCTCCTGTAAGCAGGAGCGCCAAATGAGGTTGAGGCCATGGCAAAAGAAAAGCCCGCATTTGCGGGCTTTTCTTTTGCCGTCGCCCTGCGAATAACAGGGGGCAAGATGGCGTCAAATTACTTCTGAGCCAAAACCCATTCCACCAGCGTCTTGGCGTCCGCATCTTTGAGTTGCGTATTGGCAGGCATTGGAATGGCACCCCAAACGCCAGAGCCGCCTTTCATGACCTTGGCGACGAGCATCGCTTCAGCGTCTTTTTGACCGGCATATTTTTTGGCGATTTCTTTGAACGCGGGTCCAACCAGCTTCTTGTCAACCGCGTGGCAAGCCATGCAGTTGTTTTTTGTGGCGAGTGCCTGATCCGCCATGACGGGAGCGGCCAAGGAGGAGGCGGCAACGAAGGCTAAAAGAGCGAGTTTCATAGATTCTTTCCTTTCGGTTCAGGTACAGTCGATCGGACTGATTGTATCGATTGGGGTGAGAGTGGGCCAAATTAAGTGCCCTCAAAACAACAGGAGAGATGTATGTATTTGTTGGGTTTGGGATTGCTTTTTATTGCGCTGAAGTATTTGGAGGTCGATCCTGTCGCTGCGTGGGAGTGGTGGGTCGTTCTGGCTCCGTTTGGACTGGCCATTGCCTGGTGGTCCTGGGCGGACTGGTCGGGCTACACCAAGCGAAAGGTAATGGAGCGCGAAAACCTCCGCAAGCAGGTTCGCATTGACAGCAACCGGGAGGCCATGGGTTTGGGCCCACAAAAGAAAAAGCGGCGCTAGGCGCCGCTTTAGAAAGATGGAGCGGCATTTAGCCACTCTTTTTTGCTCAATAGTTGTCCAGCACCGCGCCATTGCTGGCAGACGAGGCGTTGAAGGCAAATTTGGCCTGCACACCCCGGGTGTAGCGTGGCTTGGGGGCCACCCAAGTGGAACGGCGCTTCGCAATTTCTTCCTCGTTCACGTTCAATTGCAGCAGTAACTTGTTTGAATCAATGGTGATGGAGTCACCGTCGTTGATCAATGCAATCAGGCCGCCCGCCGCCGCTTCGGGTGCCACGTGGCCGACGACCATGCCCCAGGTACCGCCTGAAAAGCGGCCGTCTGTAATCAAACCTACGGACTCTCCTAGGCCTTGCCCAACCAAGGCGCCGGTAGGCGCCAGCATTTCGGGCATGCCCGGGCCACCTTTGGGGCCCAGGTAGCGCAACACCATCACGTCGCCAGCGACGATTTTGTTGGCCAGAATGGCGGCCAGAGCGGACTGTTCGTCATCAAACACGCGGGCTGGCCCGGTCATTGCGGGGTTTTTCAAACCCGTGATCTTGGCCACACAGCCTTCGGGGGACAGATTACCTTTCAGAATCGCCAGGTGACCTTGCGCGTACATGGGGTTGCTCAAGGGGCGAATCACATCCTGGTCAGCGCGGGGTGCATCGGGCACGTCCTTCAGCACTTCCTCAATTGTTTCGCCAGTGATGGTGATGCAATCGCCATGCAGCAGGCCAGCGGACAGCAAGGTTTTCATCACCTGGGGAATGCCGCCAGCTCGGTGCAAGTCAACCGCCAAGTACTTGCCACTTGGCTTCAGGTCGCACAGCACGGGGGTTTTGACACGCACGCGTTCAAAGTCGTCAATCGTCCATTCCACGCCGGCAGCGTGGGCGATGGCCAGGAAGTGCAACACGGCATTGGTCGAGCCACCGGTGGCCATGATCACAGCCACTGCGTTTTCGATCGACTTGCGGGTCACGATGTCGCGTGGCTTCAAGTCCAGTTTGATGGCGTTGACCAGCACTTTGGCGGATTCTTTGGCCGATACGACTTTTTCGTCGTGCGGGTTGGCCATGGTGCTGGAGTAGGGCAGCGAGACGCCCAGGGCCTCAAACGCACTCGACATGGTGTTGGCGGTGTACATGCCACCACAGGAACCGGTGCCGGGAATGGCACGGCGCTCGATCTCGAGCAAGTCTTCGTCGCTCATGCGGCCGGCGGCGTTTTCACCGACAGCCTCAAATACGCTCACGATGTTCAAATCTTTGCCACGGAAGGTGCCGGGCAGAATGGTGCCGCCATAGACAAATATAGACGGCACATTGGCGCGCAGCATGCCCATCAGGCCACCGGGCATGTTTTTGTCGCAACCGCCGATGACGACCACGCCGTCCATCCATTGGCCGCCCACGCAGGTCTCAATACAGTCAGAGATCACTTCACGGCTGACCAGCGAATACTTCATGCCTTCGGTGCCCATGGCCATGCCGTCGGAGATGGTGGGCGTGCCAAAGGTTTGCGCGTTGCCGCCAGCTTCCTCAATGCCCTCAACGGCTGCATCTGCCAGTTTTTGCAGGCCGCTGTTGCAAGGTGTGATTGTGCTGTGACCATTGGCCACACCAATCATGGGTTTCTTGAAATCTTCAGCTTCGTAACCCATGGCGTAGTACATGGACCGATTCGGTGCACGTGACTTGCCCTCGGTGATGTTCTTGCTGCGGGGGTTCATAACAATAGGTTTGATGTCCATGAGGCGCTCTCTGTGTATGGGGGAGGGGATCGTGCGACAAGTATGCCTGTGGTCAATTCGTTGTTCCAATATATTTTTAGAGATGTATTAATATCCCCTGCATATGACTGAACCGATACTTTCCCAGTCAAGCGCGACCGCCAACCACCTAATTGAACTGAGGTTGTGGCGTCAATTTGCCGCCGTGGCTGACACGCTTCATTTCGGACAGGCGGCGGTGCGTCTGCACATGACGCAGCCCCCGCTGACCCAGGCCATTGTGCAGTTGGAGCGAACCTTGGGCGTGCGTCTGTTTGACCGCACCAAGCGCAGTGTTCAGTTGACCCCTGCGGGCGCGGCGCTGTTGCCGACCGTGCTGGACCTGTTGGCACGGGCACAGGCGCTGCCCGCGCAGGCTCGCGCTGCCGCGCAGGGTGAGGTGGGACGGCTACGTTTGGGTTTTGTATCCACTGTGGGTTTCGCCCTGCTGCCGCAGTGGGTGCGCGGCTTTCGGGCGCAATACCCGAAAGTGCAGCTCGATTTGCTCGAAGCCACCGGGGACATGCAGTTGCAGGGCCTGGAGCGGGGTGAACTGGATGCGGGTTTTATGCTGCATGCGCCGGGGTTCGCCCCGGTGGGTTTGTCGCGCTGCCTCATCACACAAGAGCCATTGGTGCTGGCGATGCCTGAACAGCACGGCATGGCCGCACAACCCACCCTAAGACTTGCCGACGTGTTGACTGACCCGTTGGTAATTTTCCCACGGCGAATTGCGCCGTCCTTGTATGACAGTATCTTTGCCCTTTATCACGGCGCCGGCTTTCTGCCTGCTGTCGCGCAAGAGGCCATCCAGATGCAAACCATTGTGAATTTGGTCTCGGCCGGACTGGGCGTGGCCTGGGTGCCGGAAAGCGTGCGTCAGTTTCAACGCTCCGGGGTGGTCTACCGAGAGGTTCAAGCGCCTGGCAAGGGGCCACTTGGCGCCAGCGACGCGATGCCACGTTGTGAAACCAGTCTGGTCTGGGCCGCGCAGCAGGTTAGCCCCACACTGGACCGGTTTGTGACCTATGCCCAGCAACAGCTGGGTTGATCTCCCTGATTTGGGGCAATGCGCATGCGGGCACAATGGCGGCCATGCTGATTCATCCTGAAATTAATCCGATCGCCCTGCAACTGGGTCCAATAGCCATTCATTGGTATGGCTTGACGTATCTGGCTGCGTTTGGGCTCTTTATGTTGCTTGGCTTTCGCCGCTTGCGCCATGAGCCTTTTGCATCCATCACCGGGCAAGGCGCCTGGGTCCGGCGGGATGTGGAAGACATTTTGTTTCTGGGCGTCATGGGCGTCATTTTGGGAGGGCGCATCGGCTATTGTCTTTTTTATAAGCCGGCGTACTACTTGTCCAACCCGCTCGAGATCTTCGCAGTGTGGCAAGGTGGCATGAGTTTTCATGGCGGTTTGCTGGGCGTTTTGCTGGCGATGGTCTGGTTTGCCCGCTCCCGCCACCGGCCCTGGCTGCAGGTGATGGACTTTGTGGCGCCCTGCGTGCCCACTGGATTGGCGGCGGGCCGAGTCGGAAACTTCATCAATGGCGAGTTGTGGGGCCGCATCAGCAGTCCTGACTTGCCCTGGGGCATGGTGTTTCGCGATGGTGGCAACTTGCCCCGCCATCCGTCACAGATTTACCAGTTCCTGCTGGAGGGCATGTTGCTCTTCGTGTTGCTGTGGTTGTATGCCCGCAAGGAGCGCAAACAAGGGCAGGTGTCTGCCGTGTTTTTGCTGGGTTATGGTGTGTTTCGCTTCATCGCCGAATTTTTCCGTGAGCCAGATGCACATTTGGGATTGTTGTCACTGGGCATGAGCATGGGCCAGTGGCTGTGCATTCCCATGATCGTCGGTGGTATGGCCATGTGGTGGTGGACTGGCAAGCAAGAACCCAGTACCAAATAACGCTCCAGCCTCAGCGGAATAAGCGCAGGTAGCTATACAAATGAGAGCGCCACTCACGGAGGTTGTATGAGCGGGACGATTCGATCGGCGCAAGTCGGGCACCTATCGGTGGTCACCATTGACCACCCCGCCCGGTTCAACGCCATGTCTCGCGCCATGTGGGCGCAGTTGAAAACGGTGTTTGAGCAGATCCAGCACAACGCCGACGTGCGCTGCGTGGTGATCAAGGGCGAGGGCGCTCATTTTTGCGCGGGTGGCGACATCTCTGAATATGCCGACTTCCGGTTTCAAGAGGAGAGCCTGCGGCACTTTCACGAGAATGAAGTGTGGGGCGGCTTGCAAGCCATGTTGGATTGCGATGTGCCTATCGTCGCCCAGATTGAAGGCAACTGTATGGGTGCGGGTGTGGAGATTGCCAGTTGCTGTGACATTCGCTTGTCGTCCAGCACGGCTCAGTTTGGGGCGCCGATTGCCAAACTGGGTTTCCCCATGGCGCCACGCGAGGCCGCCTTGGTGACGCGTGAGCTCGGGGCCACCGTGGCCCGACAAATGTTGCTGGCTGCGACGCTGTTTTCTCCGTCGGAGTTGCTGGCCTGTGGGTTTCTCAGCCAAGTAGTGGCGGGCGAACAGCTGAACGCGCAGGCACAGGCATTGGCCGAACGAGTTGTCAGCCTGGCCCCTCAGGCCGCACGCCTCAACAAACAAACAATTCGAGTGCCAAATCAGCCCTTGGCCCTCGTATTGCCTGCGGGAGAGGCTATTGATTTAGTAGTAAATCAAACGCCCAACCCCTATGCCTACGCTGACAGTGCAGAGCACCGAGAGGGCGTGATGGCGTTCCTGCAAAAACGCAAACCCGTTTTTTAACTTTTTCCAGAGGCTCCGCGCAATATGCCCCTGCGGCTGACTAACGCATTACCAGAACTGGCACGTGGGAGTGGGTGAGCACCTGCTGGGTTTCGCTGCCAAGCAACAGCCGCTTCACGCCTTTTCGGCCATGAGAAGCCATCACCACCAGATCGCACTTGTGCTTCTTGGCGGCGGCAATGATGGCGTCTGACACGACGTCAGACTTGGCGGTTATTCCTTTGGCCTTCACCCCATTGGCCTCAGCGGCTTTTTTGACGCCGTCCACAATGGTTTGACCTTCGGTGGCCCATTGGGCTTCCACTCGCTCCACTTCAGCGGCTTGGAGGGCGAGTCCACCTTCAAAATAGCTTTGTGGATAGCGGGGCACCACCTTCAATGCCACCAATTCGGCGCCCAGCGAGGAGGCCAGAGCGATGGCGTTGGCGACCGCCTTTTTTGACAAAGCTGAGCCATCCGTTGCAACAAGAATTTTTTTGTACATGCTTGGTTTCCTGTGAGTTGAGCCTTCAGCTTACCCCCGTGGCGTTGCGCCGTCTTGATGCAAGTCAAGAGAATTGGTGGCGCCCTGGAGTACGCTAGATGCCTATGCCAATCGTTCACTCCGCTGCTGTCGACCCGCTGTCACTTGCTGCCATCACACCACGCGCCGCCAGCAAATTGACGGACGCGACGGAACCCGATGTCCTTGAGTTGCTGGACGACCCTGCTGAGTGGTCGGCCTTCAGTCGGGCCGACATTGGCCAAACCGATGTGTGGGAGTCCAACCTGTTGATTGAGGGTATGCACTGCGCCGCTTGCGCTTTGAGCATTGAAGACGCCTTGCTGAAAGTGCCCGGTGTGGCCAAAGCCGAGGTCAGCGCTGGCAGTCATCGGGCGCGGGTGGTGTGGTCGTCTCAACAAGCGAAACCCTCTGACTGGATGCAGGCGGTGCGTGCTGCGGGCTACCGGGCTGTGCCCGCCAACGATGCTTTTTCTCGGGAACGCCGCAAAGCGGAGGCTCGCAAAGCGCTGTGGCGCATGTCAGTGGCCGGTCTGTGCATGATGCAGGTCATGATGTACGCCTACCCCGCGTATGTGGCGGCCCCCGGCGATTTGACGGCCGAGATGGAACAACTTCTGCGCTGGGCATCTTGGGTACTGACCTTGCCTGTCATTCTCTTCTCATGCGGGCCTTTTTTTAGCAGCGCACTTCGCGATGTCATGAGCCTGCGTGTCAGCATGGATTTGCCGGTGGCGCTGGGCATGGCCATCACTTTTGTGGTCAGCTCCATTGGCACATTTGAGCCGCAAGGCGTGTTTGGGCGAGAGGTGTACTTTGACTCGCTGACCATGTTTGTGTTCTTTTTGCTGACCGGGCGCTGGTTGGAACTTCGGCTGAGGGACCGCACAGCGGGCGCGCTGGAGGCGCTGATGAATCGTCTTCCTGACAGTGTGCCGCGGCAACTTCCCAATGGCGAATTTGAGCGGGTGCCGGTTCGCCGCCTAATGGCCGGTGATGTGATTCGAATCCTGCCTGGCGAATCGTTTCCTGCGGACGGCGTGGTGTTGCAAGGCGAGACCACGGTGGACGAAGCTCTGCTGACGGGCGAATCTCGTCCCATGGCGCGCGGTGTTGGCGGCGCGGTGATTGCGGGCAGCCACAACCTGTCCAGTGTGGTTCAGGTTCGGGTCGATGGCGTCGGTGAGCAAACCCGGTTTGCTCAGATCGTTGCTTTGATGGAGAGCGCCTCAGTCTCCAAGCCGCCCATTGCCAGGTTGGCGGACCGGGTGGCCAAACCGTTTTTGATTGCCGTTTTGATCGCGGCAGGCCTGGCCTGTTTGTATTGGTGGCCGAGTGATCCCGGCCACGCACTGATGGTAGCGGTCGCTGTGCTTATCGTGACGTGCCCTTGCGCCTTGTCATTGGCCACGCCGGCGGCAATGCTGGCCTCGGCCGGCGCTCTGGCCAAAAGAGGCGTCTTGGTCAGGCGGCTGGAGGCCTTTGAGGCACTGGCCTCCATTGACACTGTGTTGTTTGACAAAACGGGCACCTTGACGCGCGACGCCATGGTGTTGGGTGAGGTGAGGGTCCGCGAAGGCACCTCGGTGTCAGACGCGCTGGCGCTGGCCGCGACTCTGGGGCAAAACTCGTTACACCCCGTGTCTAGGGCGCTGCTGGGCGCGGCGGGTGGAAGTTCAGCAGTCTTGGCTTGGTCCGCCAGCCAAGTGACGGAGCAAGCGGGGCAGGGTGTCTCCGGTCAAATCTCTCGGAAAGGAAGCAGCGAGTCGCCCCGCGCTCTGCGTTTGGGGTCTGCCGAGTTTTGTGGCGTTCAGTCGCCAGCTTCCAGCTCTTTGCATGCCTGCCTCAGTGATCAGCATGGCTGGCTGGCCACGTTTGAACTGCATGAAGATATTCGAGCCGATGCGCTCGCAACCGTTCAGTGGTTGGCGCAACAGGGCATCGCCGTTCAACTCCTATCCGGCGACGGGAATGAGGCAGTCGCCAGGGTGGCGTCTGCGGTTGGCATTGCCAATTTTCGCGGCGGTTGTTCGCCGCAAGACAAGCTGGCATTTTTGAAGTCGGCGCAGCAACGTGGCGGTCGCGTGGCCGTGGTGGGAGATGGGCTGAATGACGGGCCGGCGTTGGCTGGCGCCCATGTATCTTTCTCCTTTGGTCAAGCGGTGCCGCTTGCGCAAGCGCAATCAGATTTTGTGATTTTGGGAGAACAGTTGACGACCGTCGTCGCGACGGTGAAACTGGCACGGCGCACCTTGCAAGTGGTTCGTCAAAACCTCGTATGGGCCGCGATCTATAACGCGGTGTGCGTGCCTTTGGCGGTCTTTGGGTTTTTGCCGGCATGGCTGGCCGGCTTGGGGATGGCCTTGAGTTCGCTGCTGGTCGTTCTTAACGCGTTGCGCCTTTCGTCGAAGGCGGAATTGCAAGGAGTCAGTTAATGGACATTTTGTATTTGCTGATCCCGCTTTCGGTGATTCTGGTTTTTTTCATCATCGGCGGTTTGTGGTGGGCAATATATCGGGGTCAATTCGAAGATATCGAGTCTGAAGGGGAGCGAATTCTTAAGGATTCTTAAGGAATGTGGCAAAGAGTTGATGTGAGTCAAATGGGGCTAGGGTTTTCCATTGGAAACTCCTTGTAACAAACTTAGAGAGGTGAAAATGATATTTCCCAACGCGTCTGCAACCACCTACAACGACAAGGTGGTCAGACAGTTCGCCATCATGACCATTGTGTGGGGGGTGGTTGGCATGTTGGTCGGCGTGATCATCGCCGCCCAATTGACTTGGCCCGAGCTGAATTTTGGTATCTCTTGGCTCAGCTACGGTCGATTGCGGCCTTTGCACACCAATGCGGTGATTTTTGCGTTTGGCGGCTGTGGTTTGTTTGCCGCTGCCTACTATGTGGTGCAACGAACCTGTCATGTGCGCTTGTTCGGAGACAAGATGGCCGCCTTCACCTTTTGGGGTTGGCAGCTGGTGATTCTGGCAGCTGTTGTGTCGCTCCCACTGGGTTACACACAGGGCAAAGAGTACGCTGAGCTGGAGTGGCCCATTGACATTCTGATCACGCTGGTCTGGGTGTCGTTTGCCATTGTGTTTTTCGGAACGGTGGGCACGCGCAAGGTGCGTCACATCTACGTGGCCAATTGGTTTTTCGGTGCCTTCATCATTGCCGTGGCGTTGCTGCACCTCGTTAACAGTGCCGCGATTCCCGCTGGCGCCATGAAGTCATATTCAGCCTACGCCGGTGTGCAAGACGCCATGGTGCAGTGGTGGTATGGCCACAACGCGGTTGGTTTTTTCCTGACCGCAGGCTTCCTGGGCATGATGTATTACTTCATTCCCAAGCAAGCTGAGCGGCCTGTCTACTCGTACCGCCTCTCTATCGTTCACTTTTGGGCGTTGATTTTTACCTACATGTGGGCCGGCCCACACCATTTGCATTACACCGCCTTGCCTGATTGGACCCAGTCGGTCGGCATGGTCTTCTCCCTGATTTTGTTGGCACCCAGCTGGGGCGGCATGATCAACGGCATCATGACCTTGTCGGGCGCTTGGCACAAACTGCGCGATGACCCGATTCTGCGTTTCCTGATCGTTTCACTCTCCTTCTACGGCATGTCGACCTTTGAAGGTCCGATGATGTCCATCAAAACAGTGAATGCCTTGTCGCATTACACGGATTGGACTGTTGGCCACGTGCACTCTGGAGCTCTGGGCTGGGTTGGCTTGGTGACCATGGGTTCGATGTATTACCTGATTCCTCGCCTGTTCGGTCAAAAACAGATGTACAGCGTCAAAGCCATTGAGATTCATTTCTGGGCTGCCACCATTGGTATCGTTGTTTACATCGCCGCCATGTGGATTGCCGGTGTGATGCAGGGCCTGATGTGGCGCGCCATCAACCCAGACGGCACGCTGACCTACACCTTTGTTGAGTCGGTGAAAGCCACGTTCCCGTTCTATGCACTGCGCTTGTTGGGCGGATTGTTGTACCTGGGCGGCATGATCATCATGCTTTGGAATACCTATAAAACGGTCACCAATGGACGCTCTGTCACGGTAACGATTCCCGCCGCAGTCGCACACGCTTGATAAGGAAACAACATGGCTGATACGAAATCAAGCGGCGGACTGTCGCACGAGAAAATCGAAACCAACAACTTCCTGATGATCGTTTTGATCCTCTTGGTGTTGCTGGTCGGGGGCATGGTCGAGATTGTTCCTTTGTTCTTCCAAAAGTCGACCACGGAGCCGGTCAAAGGACTTTTGCCGCTGACCCCGCTAGAACTGGCTGGACGCGATGTGTATGTGCGTGAGGGTTGCTACAACTGTCACTCGCAAATGATTCGTCCTTTTCGCGCAGAGACGCTGCGTTACGGGCATTACTCCGTCGCCGGTGAGTTTGTTTATGACCATCCGTTCCAGTGGGGTAGCAAACGCACTGGCCCTGATTTGCATCGGGTCGGTGGCAAATACAGTGACCAGTGGCACCGTGACCACTTGCATAACCCTCGTGACCTGGTGCCCGAGTCCAATATGCCTGCCTACCCTTGGTTGGCGACGTCTGCAGTTGACCATGAGTCGATTCCCACGCATATGAAAGCGTTGCGGACTGTTGGCGTGCCCTACACGGACGAGCAGATTGCCGCGTCGTCGGCGGAGATCAAAGGCAAGACCGAGGTGGATGCCGTGATCGCCTACCTGCAAGTCTTGGGAATCTCAGTTAAATAAGAGAGGACGTTCTATGGAACTCGATATCAACACCCTTCGTTCAGTGGCCACCGTGGCGGCCTTCATTACTTTCATTGGTATTGTGGTTTGGGCTTATTCGCGTCGCAATGCAGCCGATTTTGAAGAGGCGGCCAATCTGCCCTTCGAGCAAGACTGACGAACGGACCAAAAGGATAAAAAATGAGCGATTTCACTAGTAATTTCTGGTCCATCTACGTGACCGTGATCACGATCGTCAGTATCTTGGCTTGCTTGCTTCTGCTGTGGTTTAGTGGCAAAGCCAAAGCCATGACCGCTGAGGACAACACCACCGGCCACGTCTGGGACGGCGACTTGCGCGAGATGAACAACCCGCTGCCGCGCTGGTGGGCCTACCTGTTCGTGATCACCGTGATCTTCGCGTTTGTCTACTTGGCCTTGTACCCTGGTTTGGGGACCTACAAGGGAACGCTCGGTTGGACATCGTTGGGGCAACATGAAAAGGAAGTTGACAAAGGCAATGCTGAAGTCGCTCCTTTGTACGCCAAATTTGAGGCGATGACACCCGAAGAGCTGATAAAGGACACACAGGCCATGGCCATTGGTGACCGCTTGTTCATGAACAACTGTGCTCAATGCCACGCCTCAGATGCTCGCGGTACCAAAGGGATTCCAAACTTGACCGATGGTGATTGGTTGCACGGTGGTACGCCAGAGTTGATCAAAACGACCTTGACTCAGGGACGCATGGGCAATATGCCTCCCATGGCGGCGGCCGTCGGTTCGAGTAGCGACGTCAAGAATTTGGCTCAGTATGTGTTGAGCTTGTCGGGCAGTCCGCATGACTCGGTTCAGGCCGCCTTGGGCAAGGAAAAATTCGTAGCCTGCGCGGCCTGTCATGGCGCCAACGGCAAGGGAAATCAAGCCTTGGGCGCTCCGAACTTGACGGACGACATCTGGCTGCATGGCTATGGCGAGGCGGCGATCATCTCCATGATCAACAACGGCAAGGTCAACCAGATGCCAGCGCAAGCTGAAAAGCTCACCGAAGGGCAGATTCATGTGTTGACGTCTTATGTCTTGAGTCTTTCCAACAAGGGTGTTTCGGCTCAGTAAGCGCCTCTGACCTTGACCGCGCCCAACTGAATGAAGGACATCGATTGACCAAACCGGCCGCTTCGACCAAAAAGGTAATTCCGATTGTGGCGGTGCCAGCAGACCCGGAAATGGTTTCGCTGTACGCAGCCCGCAAGGATATTTACCCACGCAGCGTGTCCGGGTTTTTCTCGCGCTGGCGCTGGGCCATGGTGATCCTGACACAACTGGTGTTCTACGGCTTGCCTTGGCTGGAGTGGGGTCAACGCCAAGCCGTTCTATTTGATTTGGGTGACCGGCGTTTCTACATCTTCGGGTTGGTTCTTTATCCGCAAGACTTTATTTACCTCACCGGCCTGCTGGTGATCTCGGCACTGGGGCTTTTTCTGTTCACTGCGGTGGCTGGGCGCCTCTGGTGCGGGTACACCTGCCCGCAGACGGTGTACACCGAGATGTTTTTGTGGATTGAGAAACAGATGGAGGGGGATCGCTCCGCGCGCATGCGTCGCGATGGGCAACTCTGGTCCATGGACAAGTTTCTGCGCAAGGGTGGCAAACATGTGGCTTGGCTGCTGTTGGCCATGTGGACTGGCTTCACCTTTGTGGGCTACTTCACGCCGATCAAGGAATTGGGGCTGGCCTTTGTTCAACTGAACATGGGGTCATGGGAAATTTTCTGGTCCATCTTTTACGGGTTTGCCACCTACGGAAACGCTGGCTTCATGCGGGAGCAGGTCTGTTTGCACATGTGTCCCTATGCGCGTTTTCAAAGCGCCATGTTTGACAAAGACACCCTGATCGTTACCTATGATGCCGAGCGTGGTGAACCTCGCGGTGCCCGCTCCCGCAAGACGGACCCGGCCACATTGAACCTGGGGGCGTGTATTGACTGCACCCTGTGCGTTCAGGTCTGCCCCACGGGTATTGATATTCGGGACGGTTTGCAATACGAGTGCATTGGCTGTGGCGCCTGCGCGGATGTGTGCGACACCGTGATGGACAAAATGGGTTATGCCCGTGGACTGGTGAAATACAGCACCGAAAACGCCATGAATCAGCACTGGACCAAGAGCCAGACGCTGCGCCATGTGCTTCGCCCCCGAATACTGATTTACACCAGCATCTTGCTCGGCGTCGTGGTGGCCATGGTGGTGAGTTTGGCCTTGCGCACGCCCTTCAAGGTCGATGTGGTTCGTGACCGAGGGGTGATGGCCCGTGTGGTGGGGAAAGGCGACATTGAAAATCTTTACCGCTTGCAGCTCATGAATGCGACCGAATCGATGCAGACTTACAAAATTTCAACCACAGGTTTGCCTGGCCTGACGTTGACGACCCCAGACACCGTCGAGGTGGCCTCCACCGAGTCGCACTGGGTGACGGTGCGGTTGGTGGCGCCCTTTGGTTCGGCAGAGCCCGGCTCTCATGTCATTTATTTCGATGTTGAAGCGATCGGAACGACTGACAAAGTGTCCGAGAAGTCTTCATTTATTGTTCCCCGCTAGGGAAAAAGGAATTGATCATGCAAAACAATTTGACGGAATCAAGCGGTCCTTGGTGGAAATTTGGCCACGTGTGGATGGTGGTGGCCGGCCCAGCAGTGGTCGTGCTGGCGAGCTTTATCACGCTCTACCTGGCCATTACCCGGCCAGACCCCGTGGTGTCAGAAGACTATTACCGCCAGGGCCTTGAAATTAACCAGCGTCTGGAAGCCCAGGCCGCCGCCAGCATGGCCCCTGCCGTTCAAGCTCGCAATCACGCCGCCACCGGCGTGGCCCCGCCGGCCGTGCCCGTCAAGCCATGAGTCCTGTGCCATTGCAATCTATACCTGCAGGTCAGCCTGTGGTGAGGTATCAACGGCTGATGTGGATCGTGTGGCCAGCCTTTCTGGTGGCCTGCGTGCTTGAGGCCCTGGTGTTTGCCATGGTGGATCCTCAAGATTTGCACTGGTTTGGCGAGCCGGTCCAGGTGTCCAGAGCCGGTTTCTACTCACTGGCGTTCCTGGTGTTTTGGATCACTGCCATGGTGTCCAGTGCATTGACCACCTTGTTGGCGATGCCGTCGCGTGAAGTCAACCTCTCGCCCTAGGCCCGGCGCGCCAGGCGACTATTCGTTCAGGGCTTTGGAAATTTCCTGCCCAAGTTCGATCACGGCCAGTGCGTAATAGCTGCTCCAGTTGTACCGGGTGATGGCGTAAAAATTCTCCGTGCCGGCCACATAGATCGGGTCGCGGTCGCCGTCTTGCAGCTCCACTAAGGCCAATGGGCCTTGGTGTGACAGTGCTGCGCCACTGAGCACCGCGCCTTGGGCGGTAAACCGTTCCACACTGAATGTCGGCAAAATGTCCGGCGCCAGCAAGGCCTTCATGTCGACGGTTTGGGGGTTGAAGCTCACCGGGTAGTGCGTGGGCATTCCAGGCTGCCAGTTGAAGGCCTTGAAGTAATACGCCACAGACCCGATCACATCGGCGGCGCTATTGAACAGATCAATGCGCCCATCACCATCAAAATCAACAGCGTATTTCAACCAGCTGGAGGGCATGAACTGCGGCATGCCCATGGCGCCCGCAAAGCTGCCACGCAATGACAGCGGGTCCAGCGTGCTGCGAGCGGTCAAGCTAAAGAGCTGGGACAGCTCGGATTTAAAAAATTCACTGCGGACCGCTGCTCTGGGATGCGTGGTGGGAAAGTCAAATGCCAAGGTGGCCAAGGCGTCAATGACTCGAAAATTACCGACTTGCTGACCGTAAATCGTTTCAACCCCGACGATGCCCACAATCACCTCTGCCGGAACGCCGGTTTCACGCTCGGCCCGGGCCAAAGTCTCCCGGTTGTCTTTCCAAAACCGCACGCCTGCCTGGATGCGGGTGGCATCAATGAAGCGGGAGCGATAAACAGCCCAGTTCTTGCGAGTGCCCGTTGGCGCCGGCTGAACGTATTTTGCGGCCAATGGCAAGTACCGGGCTTGTCCCACAATACGCCGGACCCACTCGGACGGCAGGTTTTCACGGGCTGCGATGTCCTCAGCAAAACGCATCGCATCTTCCCGTTGGCCATACAAGGGGCCGGCCAGAGGCGGTTGACTTTGTGCGCTGCCGACCTTGCGCTTGTTTTTATGAGGTTTTCCGGCGATGGCCCCCGTTGACAGGGCGCAGGCAGCTACTAATCCGATAGCAATCGAAAAGCATTGACGGTAATTTTTGAGAAGAATCACGTGGGCCAGGGCAGTTGTTTGAACGTTCGTCTCAGTGTAGCGAGGCCGTTGGAAGGCTTTGCTCCCGCAACAGGTGGTGCATAGCGAATTGCTTCAAGCCGCAAAAGCCAGTCTTTCAGCGCCGGGGCGCCGGGGTGGTCTGGCCCGAGTTGCTGAATCAACTGCTCGGCCACGCGGCGCGGCGGGCTGTTCGGCGCAACATCGATGCCACTGCGGCGCAATCGAGCGCTTGCCCGTTCCAGCAAGTGCAACCAAGGGTCTCTGTGGTGGCGGTCCCAAAGGCCCCACAGCGCGGCGCCCAGACTGGCCACTACAACTGCGGCAATCAGGACGTAGATCAAGTCCTCCCAGTTGGGCGACTCGAAACCCAGGTTTTCAAGCAATTTGAGTTGTTGCCCCTGGGTGTAATTCAACACCCACTGGTTCCAGCTGTTGTTGGCGGCGTCCCAATAGGCACGCAGGTTGAGCGCAAATTCAGTGTTCACGGTACCGAGCAAGGCGGTGCCAATCGCACCTTGTTCGCGCTGAAGTCGCTCAAATGTGCCGGTGCGTCCCGGGGACACGGCGGAAGTGGGGTCCACCCGAGTCCAACCCTGTCCACTGATCCACACTTCCGCCCAAGCGTGGGCCTCACTTTGCCGAACCACCCAATACCCGTCCACCGCATTGCGCTTACCCCCCTGGTAGCCCGTAACCACCCGCGCCGGGATGCCCATGGCCCGTATCAGAATCACAAAACTGGAGGCCATGTGCTCACAAAATCCGAGCTTGCGGTCAAACCAGAACTCGTCCGCGCTGTGGCGTCCATAAAGCCCCGGTTCCAGCGTGTAGGTATAGCCCCCGGTTCGCAGGTGGTTCATGATGGTATCGACCAACTGCGCGCTCGCTCCCTCGCCGTCGCCGGCTTGTGTGCGCAGCTCCTTCGCCCACTGGGCGGTTCGGGGGTTGAATCCCGTCGGCAGATTGAGATAGTCCTGCAATCCCGCTTTGTAGGTCAGCGGACCATGGGTGAATTTGGGGAAGCTTTGCGCGGTATAGCGAACCAGATCGCCAATGGGCCGATCCGTGACCCACTGAAGCTCCGGCGTCATGCTGACCTGATAGCCATTTAACAAGGGCTTCTCAGGCGTGGCATCCAGCACCAGCAACCAGGGGTGATTGCTGGGCTTCAAGGTGACTTGATAGTTCACCGGCGTGCCCTGGCCGCGCAGATCAGCGGCTACTTGTAGGCGTTCGGGCAGACTGGACTGCAATGCGGTCCAACTCTTGCCGTCAAAGTCTGAAAGCACGGGACCCCTGAAGTACAGGTCGGACTGGTCCGGCATCTCGCCATTGAAGCGCACCAGCAGCGCGATGCTGTCGTCAAGTGCCAAACTGGCAATGTTGCCGACCTGCATGCTGGACGACAGGCCACTGCGACCGCTCATGCCATCGCTGGGAATGCCCCACAGCGGCGCCATCCTCGGAAACAGTACAAAAAGCAGTGCCATGATGGGCACGCCCCATAAGGCCATCATGCCCGCCGTTCTGGCGGATTCCAGCAATGGGGGTTTTCCCACCGGCTTGTGGGTGTTGACCAGCGCAGTCAGCAAGCCCATCAGCGCCACCAACATCGCCCCCGCGGTCAGGAGAGACTGGGAGTAGAAGAAGTTGGTCAGCATCAAAAAGAAGCTGAGAAAAAACACCACGAATGCATCCCGCCTGGCGCGCAACTCCAGCGTTTTGAGTGCCAAGAGAACCACCACCAGCGTCACGCCAGCGTCGCGGCCCAGCAATGTTTTGTGCGACCACAAGGTGGCGGCCACTGTCAACACCAAAACGCCACGCAACCACCATCGCGAGGGCAATGGCCGGGTGTGCCACGCGAGATAAGCCCGGTAGATGAGTGCGCTGCCGGCCATGACGCTGCACCACAAAGGCAGGTGGCCAACCTGGGGAGCAAGCACCCAGGCAATGACGAACAGCATGAACAAGGTGTCCCGACTGTCGCGTGGCAGTTGGATGGATGGAGTGAACCAGGTGCTCTGCATGTTGGGGCGTTTCATCGGTTCAGGGCCAAGGCCTGCAAACACCGTTTTTTTTGAGCCTCGCCGCTGGCAGGAGGGATGTCCAGCCCTGCCAGTCGAAGGCCATAGTCCAACGCCAGCCGGTCGGCCTGCAGCACCCAGGCACAGAGGCGGGACAATTGCCGCTCCGGGTGTGAGAGGCCGGTCTCGCGCTGGTCCAGCCACAGCTCAACTCCCAGGGCGTGAACCGAGTCCCGGCTGACCAACTCGTCTGCCTTGGCCAGTTTTTTCCAGACCACCATTTTCAGCGGGTCACCCCGGCGGTAGGCGCGCACGCCGTCGAAGTCCCCCGCGACGCTGCTTTGCGTTGCGGGGCCATCACCCGCGTGGGCGGATGCCAATGGCAGGGGAGGCGCGCTGACTTCCGGGGTCGGGTAAACCAAAACTTGGGCAGCTGGACGCCACACCGTCCAGACTCGAAAAGTCCCCAAGGGGTAACGCGTCTCGGCGGTGAGAGTAGGGACGCGATGCAGCCCGCGACGAGCGGGCTGAAAAGCCACTTGCAATGTACACACCCCCTGGGCCGGCACATTGCACCAAGCCCAGTGGCCGGAGCCCATCACGGCCAGCCCAATGCCATGGCGAGTGCTGCGCCGCTGGCTTTGGAGTTGGACTTCCATCAAGGCCGAGGTGCCCGCAAAAACAGGAGAGGGCAGCGCGAGGTGCAGGCTAACGCCCCTCAGCGTGCCGTGACACACCAGCATCCCAACCATGGCGGTTCCCGCCAGGAGAAATGTGAGCATGTACCCCAAATTCAGCTGGTAGTTGATGGAGGCGACCAGCAGCAACAGCAGCGTGGCTCCCAACATCAGCCCCGGCCCGGTCGGCAAGATATAGACGCTGCGCTGGGTGAGCGTGACGCTGTCCGTCAGTGGCAGGCGCGATTCGAACCACTGCCGAAACCTGCGTTGCAGGCGACGGATCGGATGACGCCAAAAACGACCACGATCGGGTTCGCCCGTTGTTGCATTGCTCATCAAAGTGCCTACCTTATGGCAGGGCTATCGCGTCGATCATGGCGCGCACCTGCTCAACCGCGCCTCGCCCCGCATTGCCAACGGGAACCAGACGATGCGCGATGGTTTGGGGCAGGATGGCCTGAATGTCGTCAGGTGCCACATAGTCGCGCCCATTGAGAAGTGCCTGTGCTTTTGCAGCACGCAACACGGCAATGCTCGCACGTGGGCTCAGTCCCTGCACAAACCAGTGGCCTGATCGTGTGGCGGCAATGAGGTCTTGAAGGTAGTCCAGCAATGGCGGCGCAGCGTGAATAGTGAGCACCAGGGATTGAAGGTGTTTGAGTTCGTCAGGTGTCAACAGGCTGGGCAGCGCGTTCACTAGGTCGCGCCGGTCATGGCCAGCCAGCAAGTCACGCTCAGCCACGCGGTCGGGGTAACCCAGGGACAGCCGCATTAGAAACCGGTCCAATTGTGATTCGGGTAGGGCATAGGTCCCCAACTGGTCATGCGGGTTCTGAGTGGCAATGACGAAAAAAGGCGAGGGTAGCAAGCGGGTTTCACCCTCCACCGTCACCTGCTTTTCTTCCATCGCTTCCAGCAAGGCGCTTTGGGTCTTCGGGCTGGCCCGGTTGATTTCGTCAGCGAGCAACACCTGGGCAAAAATGGGGCCTGGGTGAAACACAAATGCTTCCTTGCCTCGTTCGTAAACGGAGACGCCAGACAGGTCACTGGGCATCAGGTCAGAGGTGAACTGAACGCGTGAAAACTGCAGTCCAAAAGTTCGCGCCAAGGCGTGAGCCAAGGTGGTTTTCCCCACGCCGGGCACGTCTTCGATCAGAAGGTGGCCACCAGCGAGCAAACAAGCAACACAGTCTTGCGTTTGCGCAGCTTTTCCCACAATCACCGTGTTAAGCTGATTGACGAGGGATTTAAGTTTGAGTTGTGCTTGCATGGCATGACGTTACCAAAAATAATCGAGAGACAGGACGGCGCCATGGCCATGACCGGATACTTCACCCACTCTGATTGCCGCAAACATGAAATGGGCCCGGGCCACCCCGAATGCCCTGAGCGGCTCGATGCCATCGAAGACCGCCTCTTAAGTTCCGGTTTGAGCATTGCCCTTGACCGTCGAGAGGCATCAAAAGCCCCGCTGACAGACATTGAGCTGGCCCATGGCCGGATGCATGTTGCCTCCTTGCGCGGCCTGAGCGACGGCCTCAAAGATGAAATTGACGCGGGCGGACCCAGTCATGCCCAGCTTGACCCTGACACCTCCTTGAATGTTTTCACTTGGGACGCTGCATTGCGCTCTGCGGGTGCGGCAATTGATGCCACTGATGCGGTGATATCAGGTGAGTTGGCCAACGCCTTTTGTGCGGTGCGCCCCCCGGGACACCACGCCTGCCGGGACAAAGCCATGGGCTTCTGCTTTTTCAACAACGTGGCCATTGCCGCCAAATACGCTTTGGAGCGTCACGGTTTGAAACGCGTGGCGATTGTTGACTTTGACGTGCACCATGGGAATGGCACTGAAGACATTGTGGCCGGTGATCAACGTATTTTGATGACCAGTTTTTATCAGCATCCTTTCTACCCTATGGATACCGTGCACTCCACCGCCAGCAATTTGGTCAACATGCCTGTTCCTGCGTACACCAAAGGCGCAGAGATTCGTGAGTTAATCGAGACGCACTGGATTCCCCGCCTGGAGGCGTTTCGCCCTGAGATGATCTTTATCAGTGCCGGTTTTGATGCTCACCGGGAAGACGATATGGGTCAAATGGGACTGGTTGAGCAAGACTACGCATGGATCACTCAGCGGCTGAAAGATGTGGCGGAGCGCCATGCCAAAGGGCGCATTGTTTCCTGTTTGGAGGGGGGCTACGTGCTGAGTGCACTGGCCCGCAGCGTGGAGGCGCACGTTCGGGTATTGGCCGATGTCTGAGGGCGGTATCCCCTCCTTGGAGGGCTGGATTGCCGCGTTGACTAGACCCGCCGCATTGGCGGAGTTGGCCGCTCTTGTGGCCAGCGGTGTGTTGGCTTGGGCCTTTTGCCTCGGTATTTCACGGGCCTCTGGGCCACCTGACAAGACCTCCATTCTGTTTGGTCGACGCATTGTGGATGGCGCTCTGTTCCCTCTACTTTGGCTGCCATTGGCCTATCTGGCGCAGGCCTTGTTGGCCCGGTGGGTGCCGATGGCGGTGTTCAAGATTGCCATTCCCGTCCTGATGGCTTTGGTCGTCATTCGAGTGGGCGTCAAAGTACTGCAAGTTGCCTTTGGCAACACCCGCTTGATTCGCGTACTGGAACGTACTATTTCCTGGGTGGCTTGGTTGGCGATGGTGTTGTGGGTGAGCGGTCTGCTGCCCCTGATACTCGATGAGTTAGACCGCGTGACATGGACCATTGGTGGCTCCAGCATGTCGATTCGCACCCTGATTGAGGGCATTCTGACTGCCGGTGCGGTATTGATCATTGCCCTTTGGATTTCCTCGGCCATTGAGGCCCGTCTGCTGCGCGCCGCTACGGGGGGGGCGTTGTCATTACGCAAGGCGGTCAGCAACGCGACGCGTGCTTTTTTGATGTTTGTCGGCCTGTTGGTGGCCTTGTCTGCGGTCGGTATTGACCTGACGGCCCTGTCGGTGCTGGGTGGTGCGATTGGTGTCGGTGTCGGGTTTGGATTGCAAAAACTGGCATCTAACTACGTTAGTGGATTTGTCATTCTGGCGGAGCGCAGCATGCGCATTGGTGACAACGTGCGGGTGGACAATTTTGAGGGGGTCATCACCCAAATCAATGCGCGATACACCGTGATTCGTTCTTTGGGGGGGCGGGAGTCCATTGTTCCCAACGAACTCTTGATCATCACCCGGGTGGAAAACCTGTCTCTGTCAGATTCAAGGGTCTGGCTGTCCACCCTGGTGTCTGTGTCCTATGACAGTGATGTGGAGTTGGTGATGGGGTTGTTGCAGAAAGCAGCCTCCAGTCAGAACAGGGTGCTGAATGACCCTGCGCCTTCGGTGACGCTGATCAATTTTGGGGCAGACGGTTTGGAGTTGAAAGTGGGGTATTGGATTTCCGACCCTGAGAACGGCAGTGACGGGCTGAAGTCACTGATTAACCTTGAAATCCTTCGTTCGCTGCGCGAACACCACATCGAGATTCCATTCCCCCAGCGCGTGGTACACACTGCGCCGCTTGAGAAATTGCCAGTCATGCCGCTATAATCATTAAAAAGCACGGTCGTTCTATTTTGTGATTTGAGTGGCTTTGTCATGCGGATGACCATCCTGACAGGCTGCTCGGAATAGAATCATTTGGTTGACGTACACGTCAATCAAAGCGGTCGTGTATGTGCAGTCCTTCGTCGAATTCGTAACTATCTGGAGACAAAACAATGAAAGCCCTGGTCGCAGTCAAACGCGTGGTGGATTACAACGTCAAGGTCCGCGTCAAATCGGATCAAACTGGCGTGGATATCGCTAACGTCAAAATGAGCATGAACCCGTTCGATGAAATCGCTGTGGAAGAGGCTGTTCGATTGAAAGAAAAAGGAATCGTCACCGAAATCATTGCGGTTTCTTGCGGCGTGACCCAGTGTCAGGAAACTTTGCGCACCGCCATGGCAATCGGCGCAGATCGGGCCATTCTGGTGGAAACATCGGAAGAGTTGCAGCCTTTGGCGGTTGCCAAGTTGTTGAAAGCCTTGTTTGACAAAGAGCAGCCTGGATTGGTGTTTCTTGGTAAGCAAGCCATTGACGATGATTGCAACCAGACTGGTCAAATGTTGGCCGCCCTGGCCGACTTGCCACAAGCCACTTTTGCCAACAAGGTCGAAGTGGTCGACGGCAAGGCTTCCGTGACCCGTGAAGTGGACGGCGGTCTGGAGACCCTGTCGATCACGCTGCCAGCGGTTATCACCACTGATTTGCGCTTGAATGAGCCACGCTACGTGACCTTGCCCAACATCATGAAGGCCAAGAAGAAGCAGCTCGATATTTTCAAACCCGAAGACTTGGGTGTGGACGTGACACCGCGTATCAAGACACTGAAAGTGACAGAGCCCGCCAAGCGCAGCGCCGGCATCATGGTGCCCGATGTGGCTACTCTGGTGGACAAGCTGAAAAACGTTTCTAAAGTCATCTGAGGAGCACCACCATGACATCACTCGTTATTGCAGAACACGACAACGCGACTATCAAAGCCGCTACCCTAAATACCGTGACCGCCGCCGTCAAATGCGGTGGTGACGTGCACGTGCTGGTCGCCGGCGCCAATGCATCGGCAGCCGCCGCACAAGCCGCCCAAATTGCCGGCGTGAGCAAGGTTTTGCATGTTGAAGGCGAAGGCTTTGCCCACGGACTTGCTGAAAACGTGGCCGCACAAGTGTTGGCATTGGCTTCGGCCTACAGCCACATCGTGTTTCCGGCGACGGCGTCGGGCAAGAATATTGCGCCCCGCGTGGCCGCCAAGCTGGATGTGGCACAAATCTCTGACGTGACCCAAGTCGACAGTGCGGACACGTTTGAGCGCCCCATTTATGCCGGCAATGCCATCGCCATTGTGCAAAGCCTGGATGTCATTAAGGTACTTACGGTGCGCACCACAGGCTTTGACCCAGCGGCTGCCACCGGGGGTTCTGCCACCGTGGAAAGCGTTACTGCCGTGCCGGCCAATGACAAGGCCGTGTTTGTGAAGGCCGAGATTGCCAAGAACGACCGGCCAGAACTGACCTCTGCCAAGATCATCGTCTCTGGTGGACGCGCCTTGGCCAGTGCCGAGAAGTTCAACGAAGTCATGACCCCGCTGGCAGACAAACTCGGGGCCGCCATGGGCGCCTCTCGCGCTGCCGTGGACGCAGGTTACGCACCCAACGATTGGCAAGTGGGCCAAACCGGAAAAATTGTAGCGCCTCAGCTCTACATTGCCTGCGGCATCAGCGGCGCGATCCAGCATTTGGCCGGCATGAAAGACTCCAAGGTGATTGTGGCGATCAACAAGGACGCTGAAGCACCGATCTTCTCTGTGGCCGACTACGGTTTGGAAGCTGACTTATTTGTGGCGGTTCCCGAACTGGTCGCCGCACTTTAAGCTAATCTGACCCAGGGCATCGCGCGGCGATGCCCTTTTTTTGCGCTTGCGCTGTGCCAACGCCCGTCCAAGCCCCTCTTTTCCCCTTTCTTCAGGAGACTCGTCATGAGTTATGTTGCCCCCGTTAAAGACATGATGTTCAACATTCAGCACCTCGCTGGCATTGAGCACATTGCGACACTACCCGGTTTTGAAGACGCCGGCCTGGAGACTGCCCAAGCGGTGCTGGAAGAGGCAGCCAAGTTCAACGAAGGCGTGTTGAGCCCTTTGAACTGGGCGGGTGACCAAAACCCATCGAGTTGGAAAGACGGCAAAGTGACCGCAACGCCCGGATTCAAAGAAGCTTTTGCTCAGTTTGTGCAGGGAGGCTGGCAGGGTTTGCAGCACCCGGTGGACTGTGGTGGCCAAGGGCTGCCCAAGCTGATTGGCGCCAGCGTGGGGGAAATGCAAAACTCCGCCAACATGAGCTTTGCGCTGTGCCCCTTGTTAACCGATGGTGCCATCGAAGCCTTGCTGACAGCGGGCTCTGACGATTTGAAGGCCACCTACTTGAACAACATGGTGAGCGGCAAATGGACCGGCACGATGAACTTGACCGAGCCGCAGGCGGGCAGCGACTTGGCGGCTGTGCGCAGCCGCGCTGAACTTCAAGCTGACGGCAGCTACAAAGTGTTCGGCACCAAAATTTATATCACCTGGGGTGAGCACGACATGACCGAAAACATCGTCCATTTGGTGTTGGCTCGCGCCGCAGGTGCCCCCGAAGGCGTCAAAGGCATCAGCCTGTTTGTGGTGCCCAAGTTCCTGGTCAATACCGATTGCACATTGGGCCCGCGCAACGACGTGCATTGCGTGAGCATCGAGCACAAGCTCGGGATCAAAGCCAGCCCGACGGCTGTGTTGCAATTCGGGGACCATGGTGGCGCCACGGGTTTCATTGTGGGCGAGGAAAACCGCGGCTTGGAATACATGTTCATCATGATGAACGCGGCCCGCTTTGGCGTGGGGGTTCAGGGCATTGCCATTGCAGAACGTGCCTACCAAAAGGCGGTTGCCTTCGCCAAAGACCGTGTGCAAAGTCGCCCCGTAGATGGCTCACAGCCTGCCGCTGCCGCCATCATCCATCACCCCGATGTGAAGCGTATGCTGATGACGATGCGCTCCTATGTCGAAGGCTGTCGCGCCATGGCCACGGTGGCCGCGGCTGCCTATGACACCGCCCACAACCATCTTGACCCAGAGACAGCCAAACAGAACCAGGCGTTTTATGAGTTCTTGGTACCACTGATCAAAGGCTACAGCACTGAAATGAGCTTGGAGGTCACGTCAATGGGCGTGCAAGTGCATGGTGGCATGGGTTTTATTGAGGAAACCGGCGCGGCCCAGTACTACCGTGACGCCAAGATTTTGACCATCTACGAAGGTACCACGGCCATTCAGGCCAATGATTTGGTAGGGCGCAAGACCGCGCGCGATGGTGGCCAGGTCGCGAAGGGCATTGCGGCTCAGATTGAAGCCACCGAAGCCTTGTTGACTGAGCGCGGTGACGCCGATGCCTTGGCGGTTGCCAAGCGCTTGAAAGCGGCCCGCGAGGCGTTTCTGGATGTGGTTGCTTTCGTGGCCACCAACACCCGCTCCAACCCCAACGCCGTGTTCTCTGGCAGCGTGCCTTACCTCATGCTGGCCGGTAACCTGGTCGCCGGTTGGCAATTGGGCCGCTCATTGCTGGTGGCGCAAGACCTAATCGCAGCCGGTGTCGACGTGGCCTTTATGAAGGCCAAGATCACAACGGCCCGCTTTTACGCCGACCACCATCTGACCAAAGTGCCAGGGGTGCGGGACGCCATCGTTGACGGTGCCCAGAGCGTGACCGAGCTGGCGCTGGATTCCTTTTAAGACAATTACTCCTTATTTGATAGCTGTTGTCGCTGATCTGACAAGGGCATGAGGCCTTTTTTGCCAATAATGACGACCTTATTTTAGAAAGACCGCATGTCCAAGTTACCCGCGCCTCTGAACAATTTGCCTTTTCCGGTGATCGGCTCGCCGCTGTTCATCATCAGCAATCCCAAGCTGGTGATTGCCCAGTGCACGGCTGGTGTCGTGGGCGCCATGCCGGCGCTTAATGCCCGCCCTGCCGAACTGCTGGAAGAGTGGCTGATTGAAATCACCGAGGCGTTGGCAGCCCACAACAAGGCGCATCCGGATCAACCGGCGGCGCCATTTGCCATCAACCAGATCGTGCACAAGAGCAATGAGCGACTGGAACACGACATGGCCATGTGCGTGAAATACAAGGTGCCCATCATCATCACCTCGCTGGGTGCGCGCGAGGACATTAACGCCGCGGCGCATTCCTACGGTGGTGTGGTGCTGCACGACGTCATTAACAACAAACACGCGCACAAGGCCATTGAGAAGGGTGCCGATGGCCTGATCGCCGTGGCAGCCGGCGCCGGTGGACACGCAGGGGTGAAGAGTCCGTTCGCCTTGATTCAGGAAATTCGCCAGTGGTTTGACGGCCCGGTGGCGCTCAGTGGTTCCATCTCAACGGGTGATGCGGTGCTGGCGGCGCAGGCCATGGGGGCTGACTTTGCCTACATTGGCTCCGCCTTTATTGCCACGGAAGAAGCGCGCGCCGCTGATGATTACAAACAGTCCATTGTCGATAGCAACTCGGACGACATCGTTTATAGCAATCTGTTCACCGGGGTGCACGGAAACTACCTGGCGCCCAGCATTCGCAATGCCGGCATGGACCCCGATCACCTGCCGGAAAGCGACCCGAGCAAGATGAACTTTGCTGGCGATAAGACCAAAGCCTGGAAAGACATTTGGGGTTGCGGACAAGGCATTGGTGCTGTCAACAAGGTGCAATCGGCAGGTGACTATATTGCACAACTGAAGCGTGAATACCAAGCGGCGCGCGATCGTTTGTCTTTGAGAAATTAAGCCAAATCGACCTCTAGCCCCCGTTCCTTATGTGCAAGTAGCTATCTAATTGATAGTAGATTGTTATCGGGAAAGATCACCGGGGCCTGCTCGGGTTCCCAAGGCGCGAATTTGGGCATGGCGCGCAGGAACAATGCCGACGCCTCAAACTCAATCAGCCAGGCCTGCAGGGCCGACAACGGTTGCGCGGCAAACCAGCCCGGATCGGTGTGTGCGAATTGGCGCACGAAGGGCGCAATGGCCATGTCGGCCAAGCAGGGCGTCTGGCGCAAAAGTTGTCCGTTCGCCTGAATGCGGGTGTTCAAGTCGTTCAAGAACTCGCACGCCAAAGTCCGATGGGCCAACCCATCTGGCAAGTCATAGCGGTGGGGGTACTTGTAGCGGTCCAGGTGGTGCTTGAAGTCACCGTCACAGCGTTGGATCAAGCCCAACGAGGGTGCCAGCAAAGATTCCCCTTCTCCCAGCCACGCCAATGGGTCATTCTGGCGTAAGGTCCAAAGCATGATCTCCAGACTTTGCTCGATCACCTGTCCTTCAGGCGTGACCAGCACCGGAACCGTGGCCTTGGACGATACCGCCAGCAAGGCAGCAGGCTTGTCGCGCAGCACCACTTCACGCAGTTCGCATCGTTGCCCACTAGCCAATAGCGCCAACCGGGCCCGCATCGCATAGGGGCAGCGGCGAAACGAATAGAGAACGGGGCAGGGCGCAGAGTTAATCATGCGGCGCGAGGCAGGGTTTGCCCAATCGGCGGTTGATCGCCTCGGGCCTTGGCCAGTTCCCATTGGCGTTGGCGTTCGCGCGCGCTGTTCTTTTGGGTTTCAAACGTGGTCGCATGGCATTTGGGGCAGCTGACGCCAGCCTCAAACAAGGGTGAGGCCATGTCAGTGTCATTCAGCGGATGCCGACAGGCGCGGCACAGCCCGTGGGGGCCGGGCACCAACCCGTGGCCCACCGAGACACGCTCGTCAAACACAAAACATTGCCCCTCCCAAAGGCTCTCTGCCTCGGGAACGGTTTCCAGGTATTTAAGAATGCCGCCTTCCAGGTGGAAGACCTCGTCGTAGCCTTGCGCGCGCAACAGCGCTGTTGATTTTTCGCAGCGGATGCCACCGGTGCAGAACATCGCCACCTTGGGCTTTTGACCTGAGGCCGGGTTCAACGCATCATTGCCGGCAACCCAGTCGGGGAGCTGCGCAAAGCTCTGAATGTCGGGGTTCAAGGCGCCAGTGAAGGTGCCAATGCCAACCTCGTAGTCATTGCGTGTGTCAACCACAACCACGTTGGGGTCGCTAATCAAGGCGTTCCAGTCTTGTGGCTTCACGTAGGTGCCAGCCATCTTCGTTGGGCTGACCTCAGGGACGCCCATGGTGACGATTTCTTTCTTCAGTCGAAGCTTCATCCGGTAAAACGGTAACTTGCTTGACCAGGCCTCTTTGTGCTGCAAATCAGCGAACCGGGGGTCTTGTCGCAATGTAGCCAAAACGGCCCGAACACCCGCTTCGGGTCCGGCAATGGTGCTGTTGATGCCTTCCTGCGCCAGCAAAATCAACCCCTTCACCTCATTGGCCTCGCAGCAGGCCAAGAGTGGCGCCTTCAGGTCAGCGAAGTCGGGCAAGTCAACAAACTTGTAAAACGCGGCGGTCAAAAATTCACGCATAAGGCCTTGAGTGCTTCAATCCAATAGAAATGTCTGGGTAACGCCGTATTTTCGCGCATTGGCTGTGCAGGGCGACGCCAACGCACAGTGTGGCTGTCAGCGGGGTATCAGGTTGGCCAAGTGGACCCGTGTTCAGGCACCACAGCCCGCCAACCCAGTTCATGTTTGATCCGTTTGCGAAGAGCGTCGGATTGCTCCAACTCCCCGTGCACCACATACACCTGGGCCGGCGCCTCCGGCATGGTGCGCAGCCAGGCCAAAAGCTGATTGCCGTCCGCATGGGCCGACGCTGATTGAAGTTGAACCACCTCGGCCTTGATATCCACATCTCGTCCATGAATGCGAATACTGGCCGCACCGGCTGCCAGGGCCGCGCCCCGGGTGCCGGCGGCCTGAAAACCGGTCAACACAATCATGTTGCGGTGGTTGCTGGCGTAGTGCGCCAGATGGTGCAACACCCGCCCGCCAGTGGCCATGCCGCTGGCGGAGAGAATCACCATGGGGCCGTGACGACTCGCCAGTGCCTTTGATTCGTCGGTGCTGTTCACCATCACCGCGGAGTGAGTCAGCGCATAAGTCTCTTTAGCACTCAAACGGTGCTCTCCGGGGTGTTTGTCGAACAGGTGGGTGGTGTGCACCGCCATGGGGCTGTCCAGAAATACCGGCAATGACTTGGGTAAATCTCCACCAAGTTTGAGAAGGTGAATGGCGTGCAGAAGCGCTTGGGCCCGTCCCACCGCAAAAACAGGGATGACGGCGACACCGCCACGCTTGGCGAGTTTTGTGAGAGCGGGGCCCAGCTCTGCCAGCACATCTTCCTTGGGATGCGTCCGGTTGCCATAAGTGGATTCAATCAAGACCGTGTCCGCAAGGGGCGCTGGCTGCGGTGGGCTCATCAGGATGTCATCGGGCCGCCCCAAGTCGCCTGAAAACAGAATCCGTCGTCCTGCGACTTCTAACAAGATACTGGCAGCGCCCAATATGTGTCCGGCGGGTTGAAAGGTGGCGCGCCAACCCGGCATCAGCGTGATGGCCTTGCCGAAGTCCATCGCTTTGATTTGAGGCAGGCAATCCAGAGCGTCCTGTCGGGTGTAGAGCGGCAGTGCCGGTGCATGCTTGGAGAATCCGTGCCGGTTAGCAAAAGCTGCATCTTCTTCCTGGATGTGGCCGCTGTCGGGCAGCAAGATGCGACAAAGATCGCGTGTGCCGCCGGTGGCAAACACATGACCGGTAAAACCGTCTTTGACCAGCAAAGGCAGATAACCGCTGTGATCCAGATGCGCATGAGTCAACAGCACTGCATCAATCTGAACGGGGGCGATGGGCAGTGGTGTGCGGTTGCGCAGCCTCAGTACCTTGTAGCCTTGAAACAGGCCGCAATCAACCAACAAATTTTTCCCATCGTGCTGAACCAGGTACTTGGAACCGGTGACGGTGCCGGTGCCACCCAAAAACGTGATGTTGACGCTCATATCGCAATTTCTCCTCATCGCCATGCCTTCGCCGTGAGGGCGAAAAAAAATGCCGTGGGGTCTTGGTCAGACCGCACGGCATTCATTGGGCATCAGTTCTTCAGATGCAAATTGATTCGCGTCAACTAAAGAGGTTTTTCAGGCGGTTGGCCCAGCTGTCTCCGCCCGGAGAGTGCTTGCCGCCACCTTTTTTCAGCGAATCGTCCAGTTCCTTCAGCAATTTGCGCTGGTGCTCGCTGAGCTTGACTGGAGTTTCCACCGTGATGTGGCAGTACAAGTCACCGGGGTAGCTTGCGCGCACGCCCTTGATGCCCTTGCCACGCAGGCGGAACTGCTTGCCAGTCTGCGTGCCTTCAGGAATATCAATGGCCGCTTTGCCTGCCAGCGTTGGCACATCAATTTCTCCGCCCAAGGAGGCGGTGATGATGCTGATGGGCACGGAGCAATGAATGTCATCACCATCGCGCTCGAAGATATCGTGCTTTTTGAGCCGGATTTCAATGTACAGGTCACCGGGAGGACCGCCATTCGTGCCTGGCTCGCCGTTGCCGGAACTGCGAATCCGCATGCCCCCGTCAATGCCCGCTGGAATTTTGACTTCCAGAGTTTTTTGCTTCTTGATCTTGCCCTGACCGTGGCAGCCGGTACATGGCTCAGCAATCACTTTGCCATTGCCTCTGCAAGTGGGGCAGGTTTGCTGCACGCTGAAAAAGCCCTGGCGCATCTGGACTTGACCGGAGCCGGCACAGGTGCCACAGGTTTTGGCTTGCGTGCCAGGCTTGGCGCCGCTGCCCTGACACAACTCGCAGTTGTCCCAGCTGGGGATGCGAATCTGTGCGTCTTTGCCTTTGGCCGCTTCTTCCAGCGTCACTTCCATGGCGTAGCTCAGATCGCTGCCACGGAAGACCTGACGTCCACCGCCGCCCGCGCGTCCACGCTGCTGACCAAACATGTCACCAAAAATGTCGCTAAAGGCTTCGCCGAAGCCGCCCATGTTGTCGCCGCCTGGGCCGCCACGCATATTGGGATCCACGCCGGCAAACCCGTGCTGGTCGTAGGCAGCCCGCTTTTGCGGGTCCGACAACATCTCGTAGGCTTCCTTGGACTCCTTGAATTTCTCTTCGGCGGCCTTGGAGGCGTCGCCCTGATTGCGGTCAGGGTGGTGCTTCATCGCATGTTTGCGATATGCCTTTTTGATTTCGTCGTCAGACGCGTTCTTGGGGACACCAAGAACCTCGTAAAAATCTCTTTTAGCCATTGTCTTTCTTGCCCAGTTTCAGTACAAACGCCGCGTTGCACCCAAAGTGTTCAACGCGGCGCTTATCAGCGGTAGTCAGCGCAAGCGCTTAGTCCTTCTTGACTTCTTTCACTTCAGCGTCAACGACGTTGTCGTCAGCTTCGTGCGCAGCGGCCTTCTCAGCAGAGTGAGCGCCTTCGGCATCGCCGCCTTGTGCGGCTTCTTTGGCCTGCGCCTCAGCGTACATGTGCTCGCCGAGTTTCTGGCTGGCTGTCATGAGCGTTGTGCTCTTCTCGTCGATCAAGGCCTTGTCGTCACCTTTGAGAGCGTCTTCCAGTTCCTTGATCGCCTGCTCGATTTTGGCTTTCTCTTCGCCTTCGAGTTTGTCGCCGTATTCGGTCAGGCTCTTCTTCACGCTGTGCACGCTGGCATCGGCCTGGTTTTTGGCTTGCACCAGTTCCAGTTTTTTCTTGTCGTCTTCGGCGTTCAGCTCGGCGTCCTTCACCATTTGCTGAATTTCGGCTTCTGACAAGCCCGTGTTGGCCTTGATCGTGATCTTGTTTTCTTTGCCGGTTCCTTTGTCTTTGGCGCCGACATGCAGAATGCCGTTGGCGTCAATGTCAAACGACACTTCGATTTGCGGCGTACCGCGCGAAGCAGGTGGAATGCCTTCCAGGTTGAACTCACCCAGCATCTTGTTGCCCATGGCGATCTCTCGCTCGCCCTGGAACACCTTGATGGTCACGGCGGGCTGGTTGTCATCGGCAGTCGAGAAAGTCTGTGCAAACTTGGTCGGGATGGTCGTGTTCTTGGTGATCATCTTGGTCATGACGCCGCCCAGGGTTTCAATACCCAGCGACAGAGGTGTCACGTCCAAAAGCAGCACGTCTTTGCGGTCACCCGACAAGACCTGGCCCTGAATGGCAGCGCCCACGGCCACGGCTTCGTCAGGATTGACGTCTTTGCGTGGCTCTTTGCCAAACAACTCTTTGACCTTTTCCTGCACTTTAGGCATGCGGGTCATACCGCCGACCAAAATCACGTCATTGATCTCGGAGGCGCTGACGCCCGCATCTTTCAATGCCATGCGGCAAGGGGCAATGGTGCGCTCGATCAACTCTTCAACCAGCGACTCCAGCTTGGCGCGAGTCAGTTTCACGCTCAGGTGCTTGGGGCCTGACGCATCTGCGGTCACGTAGGGCAGGTTGATGTCGGTCTGCGCACTGCTGGACAGCTCAATCTTGGCTTTCTCAGCGGCTTCTTTCAAGCGCTGCAGTGCCAACACATCCTTGCCCAAATCAACGCCTTGTTCTTTCTTGAACTCGGAAATGATGTAGTCGATCACGCGTTGATCAAAGTCTTCACCACCCAGGAAGGTGTCACCGTTGGTGGAGAGCACTTCAAACTGTTTCTCACCGTCCACGTCGGCGATTTCGATAATGGAGACGTCAAATGTGCCGCCACCCAGGTCATACACAGCAATCTTGCGATCGCCTTTTTCTTTTTTGTCCAGACCGAAAGCCAGCGCGGCAGCGGTGGGCTCATTGATGATGCGTTTGACGTCCAGACCGGCAATACGGCCAGCGTCTTTGGTGGCTTGGCGCTGAGCGTCGTTGAAGTAAGCGGGCACCGTGATCACGGCTTCCGTCACGGCTTCGCCGAGGTAATCTTCGGCGGTCTTCTTCATCTTGCGCAACACATCCGCACTCACTTGCTGAGGCGCCATTTTGTTGCCGCGCACTTCCACCCAGGCATCACCATTGTCTGCAGCGGTAATCTTGTAAGGCATCAGGTCGATGTCTTTCTGGACTTCTTTTTCTGCAAATTTGCGGCCAATCAGGCGCTTCACCGCGTAAAGCGTGTTGCGGGGGTTGGTCACAGCTTGACGCTTGGCGGACGCTCCGACCAGCACTTCGCCATCTTCCTGATAGGCAATGATGGATGGTGTGGTACGCGCGCCTTCTGAGTTCTCGATGATTTTGGGCGTATTGCCCTCCATAACCGACACGCAGCTATTGGTGGTGCCCAAGTCGATACCGATGATTCTTCCCATGATTTACTCCAGTTTTCAGATGTTCTTGATTTGCGGTTGACTTGAGTGTTTTCAAGTCAATTCATACTTATTTAGGCGCAGAAACAGTGATCAGCGCTGGGCGCATGACGCGGTCCGCGATGGAATAGCCTTTTTGCAGCACCGTGACTACCGTGTTCGCCTCCAGATCAGAGGGCACCACGCTGATGGCTTGGTGCTGGTGCGGGTCAAACTTGACGCCGGCGGTCGGGTCGATGGCGATCACCTTGTTGCGCTCCAAAGCGGCAATCAGTTGGCGCAGCGTGGCTTGAGCGCCTTCCCGAATTTGCTCAATGGTGGCGTCTTTGATGATCAAGCCAGCTTCCAGGCTGTCAGCGACGGGCAGCAGGCTTTCGGCAAACGCCTCTACCGCAAATCGGCGGGCTTTGGAGACGTCTTCTTCAGCACGGCGCCGCGCATTGTCGGCCTCGGCTTTGGCGCGAAGGTATTGGTCAGCAAGGTCTGCGCTCTTGGACTGTAACTCGGCCAGTTCCGCCTGAACCTTGGCGAGCGCGTCCATCTCAGGTGAGACTTGGGCGTTCACCATGTCTTCCGTGCTGGGTTGGTCGGCGGTGCTTGGGTTGGTTTGGTTTTGGTTCGATTCAGACATAGAGGTAAGCCAATTTACAAATACTAAGTCCCTTACATGAGGAGGGATTCTTGAACTTCAAGGGCAATATCAAGCGTGCCCTGCGCGCCAAAGAATGGGTGCGCTGGGCTGGCGGCTTGATAGGGCGATGCTTAGCCCGCAACTGCCAGAAGTTCGACGTCAAACTTCAACGTGGCATTGGGTGGAATCACACCGCCAGCGCCACGCGCGCCGTATCCCAGCTCTGCGGGAATGATCAGGGTGCGTGCACCGCCCACTTGCATGCCCGCCACGCCTTCGTCCCAGCCGCGAATGACCATGCCGGCGCCGAGCGCGAACACAAAAGGGTCACCACGGTCTTTGCTGGAATCGAATTTGGCGCCTTGCACGCCGTCGTTGTGCAGCCAGCCGGTGTAATGAACCGTCACACTTTGACCCTTGGTGGCGACGTCGCCAGAGCCAATCAAAGTGTCTTCGTATTGCAGGCCTGAAGTGGTTGTGGTCATGAGATTTCCTTGATTGCTATAAATTGGATAGCTGGGTGCGCACTAAGGTGAAAGGCCGCGCCCAGAAAGCCCTAAATTATGCCAGCACCCTTTGGTGCATCACTTTTGAGCCAGCTCCGGGGGTCCAGGATGACCTCCCCGGAGTTTTGGTAGGCACCAACAAAAAAACAGGCCGCGCCTGTTTTTTGGAAATAAACGCTTGTCCCTCAACGGGGACCGGCCTCAATTGGGCTTAGGCGCTTTTTTTGGCCAAGCTGGCCGACCATTTGGTGGCAAATGCAGAGAGATCCCCGATGCGTTTGAGCAAATCGGCGCCCAAGGCCGTGACGATATAGCCGTCGCTGCCATGGGTGACCAAGCCGGCTTCCCGCAGTTCCTTGATTCGCGTGTTCAGTGTGTTGGGAGTGATGCCGCCAACGCTGTCCTGCAACAAGCGAAAGGTTTGAGCGTGACCGTCCTTCAGTGCCCAAAGTACCCGAATGGCGTAGCGGGACTCAAGCAGGCTTAACAGCGGGCCGACGGCGGCATTTTCTTTGGAACTCATTAACGGGCTCTCCTCAAAGCATGGATTGATCGCCGGGAGCTTGATTTTTTATTCATGCAGGCAACTGCCCTGATCTCCGACGCGGGTTCAAACTATAGCCCAACTTTTCAGATGCTACAAGATTCATAGCTAAGTTTATCGACAAGCATAGGCGACCTATCCTCATTTTGTTGTCAACCGTGAACTGAAGTGCTAACGTTGGTGTCGATACTGGCAGCAGCCAACGACCGGCCCCTTCATCAGTTACGGAGAGATCCTTATGGTTTTTAGTTTTGAACAGGTTCACAACTTTTATGAACGCTTGGTCTTCGAAGCGGTGGCGGGCATGGCCGGGTCAAATCCAGATTTTTCAGCGGACATGTTGGCCGATGTGGCCTGCGTCGTTCTAAACCGCCTGCCGGTGCGGTACATACGGCATGACGTGGACTTGATGTTTTACCTCACTGAGCACGAACGCCACGCCATAGAGGTCACCATGGACGAGGCCTTGTCGTTTGGGTTTGCGTATGTCAGGGAGCGTGCGCCAAAGCGTGCTTCATATTGAACGATTCGTTGCTCACGGCAAGCGTTCCCTGACTGCGCGTTAGGTCACGGAAAAGGACGAGTGGGGGCACTTCTTTTTTCCCGAATGCGTTCAGACAACAGGGTGACCTTCCCGTCAGAGTCTTCGTTTTCAAGGCGGACCGTGAATCCCCATAGGTAAGCGACATGTTGAAGTACCGCGGCACTGGACTCGTCCAGCGGCCGGCGCAAATGCGAGAAATGACGCAAAGTTAGGGAGCGATCTCCACGCAAATCGACGTTCCACACCTGTATGTTGGGATCGCGATTACTCAGGTTGTATTGGTCGGACAACTGGTTTCTCACGGTGCGGTAGCCGCTCTCATCATGAATGGCGCCAATCTGGAGCTTCTGCTGGGTATCGTCATCCAGCACCGAGAATAGGCGAAACTCGCGCATCAACCTGGGAGACAGGTACTGGGCAATAAAGCTCTCGTCCTTGAAGTTTTGCATGGCAAATTCAAAGGTGTCGCGCCAATTGGAGTCGGCAATGTCTGCAAACCATTCGCGGTCTTCCTCGGTCGGCTCCTCGCAAATTCGCCGAATGTCGCGCCACATGGCAAATCCAAGTGCATAGGGGTTGATGCCGGAGTAGTACGGGCTGTTGTAGGGCGGTTGGTACACCACATTGGTGTGCGATTGCAGAAATTCCAGCATAAAACCCTCGGACAGGCCACCCTGGTCGTACAAGGTATTGAGCAGGGTGTAATGCCAAAAGGTGGCCCAGCCCTCGTTCATCACCTGGGTTTGACGCTGCGGGTAGAAATACTGGCCTATTTTTCGAACAATGCGAATCACCTCCCGCTGCCAGGGCTCCAGCAATGGCGCGTTCTTTTCGATGAAATACAACAGGTTTTCCTCGGGCTCCGCTGGAAAGCGGGCGTCCTGGGCCTCGGCATCGACCTCCATGTGCGGTGGCAAAGTTCGCCAAAGATCGTTGACCTGGGCTTGCAGGTAATCTTCGCGCTCTTTTTGGCGAAGTGTTTCTTTCTCCAATGACAGGCGGGGAGAGCGCTTGAAACGGTCGACGCCGACATTGAGCAAGGCGTGACAAGCATCCAGCAGTTGCTCAACGGCCATGACACCATGGCGCTCCTCGCAATCGGCAATGTACTTTTTGGCGAACACCAGGTAATCCACGATAGCGTCCGCACTGGTCCATTGCCGGAACAAGTGGTTGCCCTTGAAGAACGAGTTGTGCCCATAGGCCGCATGCGCAATAACCAGTGCCTGCATGGGCAGTGTGTTCTCCTCCATGAGGTAGGCGATGCAGGGGTTTGAATTGATGACGATCTCATAGGCCAGGCCCATCTGGCCCCGCTTGTAGCGGTTTTGTGTGCCGAGGAAATTCTTGCCAAAAGACCAATGGTTGTAATAGACCGGCATACCGATGGAGGCGTAGGCGTCCATCATTTGCTCGGAGCTGATCAGCTCCAGCACATTGGGGTAGGTGTCCAGCTTGTACTCACTGGCCACGCGGGCGATGGCCTGGTGGTACTCCTCTATGGCGGCGAACGTCCACTCCGATCCGGTGGGCAGAAGCTTGATTTTGGTTTTGACTTTCTTGTCCATGGTCTGCTCACATCCGCTGTTTGAACAGATCCCGAAACACAGGGTAAATGTCAGCCACGGTGGCGATTCGCCGCATGGCAAAGTCCTTGGGGTGGAGCGCTTCCAGCTTGCTGTATTCGTACCAGAGGTTCTGAGGTTCGCCTTCGGTGATTTCGATGTAGGCAAAATACTGGGTCAGGGGCAGCAAGGACTCGGACAGCAATTCACGGCAGCGAGGCGAATCGTTGTCCCAGTTGTCGCCATCGGATGCCTGAGCGCCGTAAATATTCCATTGGCTGCTGGGATAACGGGCCGCAATAATTTTGTACATCAGCTCCAGGGCGCTGGAAACAATCGTGCCACCGGTTTCCCGGGAGGTGAAAAACTCGTCTTCATCCACCTCGCTGGCAGCCGTGTGATGCCGAATGAACACCACGTCGATGCGTTCGTAGTTCCGGTTCAGAAACATATAGAGCAACATGAAAAACCGTTTTGCAATGTTTTTACGCCCCTCGTCCATGGAACCAGACACATCCAGCAGACAAAACATCACCGCCTGCGTGCTGGGTTTGGGGTGTTTCACGCGGTTGTTGTAACGCAGGTCAAATGAATCCACGAAGGGCACTTTGTCCATGCGGGCCCGCAGCACCGCAATTTCGCGCCTCAGGCGCTGAATCTCAGGGTCATCATCGGCCAACTTGTCTTCAATTTCGCTCAGCTCAGCCAGCAACAACCGAAGTTGTGCGGCATAGGGGCCACCCACCGCAATGCGCCGCCCGGCCGCGCCGCGCATGGTGCGGACGAGGTTGATGTTGGCGGGCACCCCACTTTGGGTGTAGCCGGCCCGTACACGGCGATATTGCTCGGTTTGAGCCAGATGTTGTTTGACGAGATCGGGCAACGCCAGTTCATCAAAGAACAGGTCCAGAAACTCGTCCTTGGTCAGGGTAAACAGGAACTCATCCAGACCTTCGCCATCCTGACTGGCCTGGCCGCCACCGCCCCCTGCGCCGCCGCCTTTGGGGCGGTCAACCCGGTCGCCGGTGCTGAATCGGTCGTTGCCGGGTCGAACCGTTTCGCGCACGCCGCCCTGGCCGTGCCCGAACTGGCGCTCTTCGATGTCTTTGCCGGGGATGCCGATCTTTTCCCCATTGCCTATGTCACGCACATGGCGTTTGTTGACCGCGTCAGTGACGGCCTTGCGAATCTGGCCCTTGAACCGGTCAATGAAGCGTGCCCGATTCACCGAGCTTTTATGCTTGCTGTCCAGGCGACGGTCGATGATGCGCACGGTCATGTGACGCTTTCTCTCAGCTTGTGAAGAGGGGGGTCAAGCCGACTTTCTCACACGCAAGTACCACTCGCACAGCAAGCGAACCTGTCTCTCCGTGTAGCCCTTGCTGACCATGCGGTCCACAAAATCCTTGTGTTTTTTCTGCTCATCGCCGCTGGCCTTGGTGGTGAACGAAATCACCGGCAGCAACTCCTCGGTGTTGGAAAACATTTTTTTCTCAATCACGGCCCGCAACTTCTCGTAAGAGGTCCACGCGGGGTTTTGGCCCTCGTTTTTGGCACGTGCCCGCAAGACGAAGTTGACGACCTCATTGCGGAAGTCTTTTGGGTTGGAAATGCCCGCGGGTTTTTCGATTTTTTCCAGCTCGCTGTTGAGCGCTCCCCGGTCCAGAATCTCACCGGTATTGGTGTCCCTGTATTCCTGGTCCTGAATCCAGAAATCAGCGTAGGTGACATAGCGGTCAAAAATGTTCTGCCCGTACTCCGAGTAGCTTTCCAGGTAGGCGGTTTGAATCTCCTTGCCGATGAACTCGGCATAGCGGGGCGACAGAAACTCTTTGAGATAGCGCATATACCGGTCCGCCACCTCGGGCGCGAATTGCTCTTGCTCGATTTGCTGTTCCAGCACGTACATCAGGTGCACCGGGTTAGCGGCCACCTCGCGGTGATCAAAATTGAACACCCGCGACAAAATTTTGAAGGCGAAGCGGGTGCTCAAGCCCGTCAAGCCTTCGTCAACGCCGGCAAAGTCCCGGTATTCCTGAATACTCTTGGCCTTGGGGTCGGTGTCTTTGAGGTTTTCACCGTCGTAGACGCGCATCTTGGAGAAGATGCTGGAGTTTTCAGGCTCTTTGAGCCGGGACAGCACCGAGAACTGAGCCAGCATCTTCAGCGTGTCAGGTGCGCAGGGCGCCTTGCTCAGTGAGGAATTCGTGAGCAGCTTTTTATAAATATGAATTTCGTCCGCCACCCGCAGCGAGTACGGCACTTTGACGATGTAAATGCGGTCCAGAAAAGCTTCGTTGTTGCGGTTGTTCTTGAAGGTCAACCACTCCGCCTCATTCGAGTGGGCCAGCAACAATCCGTCAAAAGGAATGGCGCCAAACCCTTCGGTCCCCTTGTAATTGCCTTCCTGCGTGGCGGTTAACAAGGGGTGCAGTACCTTGATGGGTGCCTTGAACATTTCCACAAACTCAAGCACACCCCGATTGGCCAGACACAGGCCGCCGGAGTAGGAGTAGGCGTCCGGATCGCTCTGGGAATAGGTTTCGAGCTTGCGGATGTCGATTTTCCCCACCAGCGACGAAATATCCTGGTTGTTTTCATCCCCGGGTTCCGTCTTTGACACCGCTACTTGGGCCAGTACGGACGGGCGAAGTTTGACGACCCGGAAGCGACTAATGTCACCCCCGTATTCGTTCAACCGTTTCAGCGCCCAAGGACTCATGATGGTGCCCAGATAGCGCCGGGGAATTTCAAAGTCGTCTTCCAGCAACTGTGCATCTTCCATCACATTGAACAATCCCAAGGGCGACTCGTGCACGGGTGAGCCCTTAATGGCGTAAATGGGCGTCACCTCAATCAGGGACTTCAACCGCTCTGCCAGCGAAGACTTGCCCCCGCCCACGGGCCCGAGCAGGTAGAGAATTTGTTTCTTCTCTTCCAAGCCCTGCGCTGCATGGCGAAAGTAGGAGACGATTTGTTCAATCACATCCTCCATGCCGTAGAGGTCGCGAAACGCGGGGTAACGCCTGAGCATCTTGTTGGCAAAAATGCGGGAAAGGCGGGGTTCAGTGCGGGTGTCCACCAGTTCGGGCTCGCCGATGGCGGCCAGCATGCGCTCAGCAACGCTGGCGTAGGCCTGTGGATCACGCTTGCAGAGTTCCAGGTAGTCCTGGATCGACATTTCCTCTTCCTGGGCGGCAACAAACCGTTCCTGGAATCGAGTGAAAACGCTCATGTGACTCTCCTTTGATGGTTGCGGCTCACCGGGGTGAACCGCTTTTTCTCAAATGATGCGTTTTCATAATAAACACTTAGAGCAGATCGTGCACAAAAACTTCGCACAAAGAAAAGCCCCATTGAAGGGGCTTTTCTTTGTCTTGCCGCGTCCTGGCGTTTTGCCAGGCGGGGATGGGTAGCTGCTTAGACGGCGGCCAGCGCCTGCCCCAGGTCTTCCAGCAAGTCGTCAATGTGCTCAATGCCCACGGATAAACGCACCATGTCGGGTTTGACGCCCGCCTTGGCCAGTTCGGCCGGGTTGAGTTGGCGGTGTGTGGTGGAAGCAGGGTGGCAGGCCAGGGACTTGGCGTCGCCAATGTTCACCAGGCGGGTGAACAGCTTGAGCGCGTCCTGAAAGCGGGCGCCGGCCTCAAGGCTGTCGCTGGCTTTCAGTCCAAAACTGATGATGCCGGAGGCGCGCCCGCCCATGTACTTCTTCACCAAACCATGGTCCGCATGGTCGGGCAGACCGGCATAGTTGACCCAGCCGACTTTGGCGTGAGACTTCAGGTGCGAGGCCACTTTGAGGGCGTTCTCGCAGATGCGGTCCATGCGCAAAGGCAGGGTTTCAATGCCTTGGAGAATCTGGAATGCAGCCATGGGGCTCAGTGCCGCACCCATATTGCGCAAAGGCACCACGCGAGCGCGGCCAATGTAGGCTGCCTCGCCCAGGGCCTCGGTGTAGACCACGCCGTGGTAGCTCACATCAGGCTCGTTCAGGCGCTTGAACCGTGCTTTGTGCATGGCCCAGGGGAATTTGCCGGAATCGACAATGATGCCGCCAATGGTGGTGCCATGGCCGCCCATGTATTTGGTCAGCGAGTGCACCACGATGTCGGCGCCATGCTCAAACGGGCGGCACAGGTAGGGGCTGGACACTGTGTTGTCCACAATCAATGGCACGCCAGCGCCATGGGCCACGATGGCCAGCGCTTCAATGTCCGTGATGTTTCCCAGCGGGTTGCCCACCGATTCGCAGTAAATCGCCTTGGTGCGGTCATCAATCAGCTTGGCGAACGACGCCGGGTCATTGGCATCGGCAAAGCGCACTTCAATGCCCTGCTGCGGGAAGGTGTGGGCAAACAGGTTGTACGTGCCGCCGTACAAGGTGGCGGTGGAGATGATGTTGTCACCCGCCTCGGCAATGGTCTGAATGGCCGCCGTGATGGCCGCCATGCCGGACGCCATGGCCAGCGCGCCAATGCCGCCTTCCATAGCCGCCACGCGCGCCTCAAGCACCGCGTTGGTGGGGTTCATGATGCGGCTGTAAATATTGCCGGCGACCTTCAGGTCAAACAAATCGGCACCGTGCTGCGTGTTGTCAAACGCGTAAGCCACGGTTTGGTAAATAGGCACCGCAACGGCCTTGGTGGTGGGATCAGGCGTGTAGCCGCCGTGTACGGCCAGGGTTTCAATCTTCATTGGTTCTTTCTCCTGTTACAAATTTGTTGTTAGACGAACGATCTTAGGCGAAAACTTCCAGCAAACGGTCCAACCCGCCGGTATTGATGGCGACCATGGCTTGCTCGCGCACCTTGGGTTTGGCGTGGTAGGCCACGGACAGGCCAGCTTCGCCCATCATGGGCAGGTCATTGGCGCCATCACCCATGGCAATCGCCTGACTGGGCTGAATGCCCAGTTGCGCGCAGGTCCCCAGCAGCGTCTTGCGCTTTTGGGCGCCGTCGCAAATATCACCCCAAGGCTGGTCCAGCATGCGGCCGGTCAGCACGCCGTCCTCAATCTCCAATTGGTTGGACAGAGCCCAGTCAATTCCCAAACGTTCTTGCACCCGGTTAGCAAAAAACGTGAAGCCGCCTGAGACCAGCAGTACTTTCATGCCTGTCGCTTTACAAGCCGCCACCAACTCGGCCGCGCCGGGGTTCAGTTGCAGGCGCTCATGATAGACCTGCTCCATGCTCTCCAGCGTCACGCCTTTGAGCAACGCCACACGCTGGCGCAGGCTTTCCTTGAAGTCGGCAATCTCGCCGCGCATGGTGGCCTCCGTGATGGCCGCCACCTGCGCCTTGCGGCCCACGGCGTCGGCAATCTCGTCCACACACTCAATGTTGATCAGGGTGGAATCCATGTCAAAGGCGATGAGCTTGAAATCGCTCAGTCGCAGCGGTGGCGCAAAGCCCTGAATGACAAGGCCGGGAGAGAGTTCAGTGGTTGACATGGTGTTCAATAACTATGAATTTGATAGCTGCTTGCGCAGGTTTTACGGGGGGGTATGGGCCTTTTATTTTTGAATATTGCCATTTTGCGAATTTGTCAGGCCACGGCCTCAACCACCGGCTGCCCCAGGTTTTTCAGCACATCGCGCACCATCTGGGCGCGGTCTTTGGCATCGGGCAACTCGCGCTCAATGCGCAGCTTCTCGTTGCCAGCCAGTTTGATGTGTTTGTTTTTTTGAATCATTTGAATAATCTTCATCGGGTCGATGGGCGGATTTTTCTTGAAGGTGATGGTGATCACACCAGGGGCGGCATCCACTTTCACCACGCCGAAAGGCTTGGCGATGACCCGCAGGCGGTGAACGTCAATCAGCGTTTGCGCCTGTGGGGGCAGCTTGCCGAAGCGGTCGATGATTTCTTCCAACAAGCCGTCGATCTGGTCGGTGTTCTTGGCCGTTGCTAGTTTTTTATAGAAGCTCAGGCGCAGGTGCACATCGCCGCAGTAGTCGTTGGGCAGCAGGGCGGGCGCGTGCAAATTGATTTCTGTGGTGACGTTCAGCGGGCTCAAAAGGTCTGGCTCAACACCGGCTTTCAGGCAGCGCACGGCCTCTGACAGCATCTCGTTGTAGAGCTGGAAGCCGATTTCGAGCATGTTGCCGCTCTGGTTTTCACCCAGCACCTCGCCGGCACCGCGAATCTCCAGATCGTGCATGGCCAGATAAAAGCCGCTGCCCAGTTCTTCCATGGCCTGAATGGCGTCCAGCCGCTGGGTGGCCTGCTTGGTCAAGCCCTCCAAATCCGGCACCATCAAATAGGCGTAGGCTTGGTGGTGGCTTCGCCCCACGCGTCCGCGCAATTGGTGTAACTGCGCCAGACCAAACTTGTCGGCCCGGCTCATCACGATGGTGTTGGCGGTGGGCACGTCAATGCCGGTTTCAATGATGGTGGAGCACAGCAGCAAGTTGTAGCGCTGGGCCACAAAGTCGCGCATCACGCTTTCGAGCTGGCGCTCGGGCATCTGGCCGTGGGCCACGGCGATGCGGGCTTCGGGCAAGAGCTCTTCCAGCCTGGCGCGACGGTTCTCAATGGTTTCCACCTCGTTGTGCAGAAAGTAGACCTGGCCGCCGCGTTTCAATTCGCGCAGCACCGCTTCGCGAATAACACCGTTGCCTTCGGTGCGCACAAAGGTCTTGATGGCCAGACGTCGTTGCGGCGCGGTGGCAATCACGCTCAGGTCGCGCAGGCCTTCCAGCGCCATGCCCAAGGTGCGGGGAATGGGGGTGGCGGTTAGCGTCAGCACGTCCACTTCGGCGCGAAAGGCTTTCATCTGCTCTTTGTGGCGCACACCAAAGCGGTGCTCTTCGTCAATGATGAGCAGACCCAGGTCTTTGAACTTGGTGGACTCGCTGAGCAACTTGTGGGTGCCCACGACGATGTCTACGGTGCCGTCGGCCACGCCTTTCAGGGCGGCGGTGATTTCCTTGCCTGATCGAAAGCGGCTCATCTCGGCCACTTTTACCGGCCATTTGCTGAATCGGTCCACCAGGGTTTGGTAGTGCTGCTCCGCCAGCAAGGTGGTGGGTGCCAAAAACGCCACCTGTTTGCCACCGGTGATGGCGATGAACGCCGCACGCAACGCCACCTCGGTCTTGCCAAAACCCACGTCACCACACACCAGGCGGTCCATGGGGCGGGGGCTGATCATGTCTTGAATGACGGCATGAATGGCGGCCGCCTGGTCAGGCGTTTCCTCAAAGCCAAAGTCGTTGGCAAAGGTTTCGTAGTCGTTGGGTGAGTAGCGGAAGGCGTGGCCTTCACGGGCCGCACGGCGGGCGTAGATGTTGAGCAACTCGGCAGCCGAATCGCGCACCTGTTCGGCAGCTTTGCGCTTGGCCTTGTCCCAGGCGGCCGAGCCCAGCTTGTGCAGCGGCGCTTCGTCCGCGCTCACGCCGGTGTAGCGGCTGATGAGCTGCAACTGGCTGACTGGCACATACAAGGTGGCTTTGTCGGCGTATTCCAGGTGCAAAAACTCCTGCACCTCAGGCTCGCCATTAGGTAGCTTGTTGCCTAGATCGAGGTTGATCAAGCCCCGGTAACGGCCAATGCCGTGGGCGGAGTGCACCACCGGGTCGCCCAGATTGAGCTCGCTCAGGTCTTTGATCAGCGCTTCAACGTCGCTCACCTGTTCCTGCTTTTTGCGGCGGCGGGTGGTGGGCCCGGCGGCAAACAGCTCGGTCTCGGTCACAAAGTCAATGCCGGCCTCCAGCCAGGCAAAGCCCACATTGAGCATGGAGGTGGCAATGCCGATGGGCTCCTCACTTGCCAGAAACTCGGCCAGCGAGTCAAAGGTGGGCGGGCTGAACTGCGAGGCATGTAAAAAGTCCAGCAAGCTGGCGCGCCGGCCATCACTCTCGGCCAACACCAGCGTGCGCTGCTGGGTGTTGCGCATGTGATCTTTTAGCCGGGCCAATGGCTCCTCGGCCCCGCGCACCACGGACATGGCCGGCAGTGGCTCAAATTCGGCATAGTCGCTGCTTGCCTCGGGACCGTCGGCGGTGACTTTGGGGCGAATGGCGAGTTGCGGGTAGGCGTTGGCTCGGGCGTAAAACTGCTCGGTGCCCAAAAACAGCGACTCGGGCGGCAGCACGGGGCGCTCGGGGTCGGTGTGCAGCAGGCGGTAGCGGTCTTTGGTGTCTTGCCAAAAGTGCTGAAACGCGGGCTCCAGGTCGCCGTGCAAGACCACGGTGGCTTCGCTGCCCAGGTAGTCAAACACGGTGGCGGTGTCTTCAAAGAACAGCGGCAGGTAATACTCAATGCCGGCCGTGGCCACGCCGTTGCCAATGTCTTTGTAAATGCGGCTCTTGGTGGGGTCGCCTTCCAGCAGCTCACGCCAGCGGCTGCGAAAGCGCGCACGGGCGTCGTCGTCCATGGGGAACTCGCGTCCGGGGAGGAGGCGCACCTCAGGCACCGGGTACAAGCTGCGCTGGGTGTCGGGGTCGAACGTGCGAATGCTGTCAATTTCGTCGTCAAACAGGTCCACCCGAAACGGCACCAAGCTGCCCATGGGAAACAAATCAATCAGGCCGCCGCGCACCGCGTATTCACCGGGGCTGACCACCTGGGTCACATGGCTGTAGCCCGCCAGGGTGAGCTGGGACTTGAGCTTGGCCTCGTCCAGCTTTTGTTTGACCTTGAACTGAAAGGTGTAGCCGGCCAGAAAGCTGGGCGGCGCAAGCCGGTACAAGGCGGTGGTGGCAGGCACCACCACCACGTCAGCCCCGGTTTCTTTCTCGCGCTGGCTGATGCGCCACAGCGTGGCCAAACGCTCGCTGATCAAATCCTGGTGCGGAGAAAACGTGTCGTAGGGCAGGGTTTCCCAATCGGGAAACAGCACGCAGCGCAGGTCAGGGGCAAAAAATGACATCTCGTCAATCAGCCGCTGGGCGTCCACCGCGTTGGCGGTGATGATGGCCGTGATCTTGCCGGCTTTCTTCTCACGCAACCCCAATTGGGCCAGCAACAAGGCGTCGGCCGAGCCAGTGGGGCGAGGCAGGGTGAAGCGTTTGCCGGGGTTCAGTTTGGGTAAATCCATGAATGACCTGCTGGGGGCGCATTGCGGCGCCCTGATTTTCAAAAACACAAATGCAAAACACCCTCTCGGCTCAAGGCAGGGGGTGTTTTGCGGCTGACACTGGCGGCGATTTTAGAATGGGCTCACTTTGACCACACCTACCCACTCCAATTCCCCCGTCCCGATCAGGTTCTGGGCCCTGATTCCCTGCGCGGGCACGGGCTCCCGCTCCGGCGCAGCAGGCCCCAAGCAATACCAGACGCTGGCCGGCCAGCCCATGGTGCTGCACACCCTGGCCGCTTTTGACGCCGTGCCGCGCCTGACCCAAACCGTGGTCGTGGTGGCGCCAGATGATAAATTTTTCGCATCCGTAGATGCTTCTTTTTCGATAGCGGCTTGCGGAGGTCCGACAAGGGCTACAAGCGTTTTTAATGGTTTAGAGTCGTTATTGATCAAAGGCGCCGTGGCGCAAGACTGGGCCTTGGTGCACGACGCCGCCCGCTGCTTGGTCACCCCTGCGCAAATCAATGCCCTGATTGACGCCTGCGAAGACGACGAGGTGGGCGGCCTGCTGGCCCACAAACTGCCCGACACGCTGAAACAAGAAGTGGCGGGGCGGGTGGGCCAAACCCTGGACCGCAGCGACAAATGGCTGGCCCAAACGCCACAAATGTTCCGCATCGGCACCCTGATGACCGCACTAGCCCAAGCCGGCGACCAGGTCACGGATGAGTCCAGCGCCATTGAGGCCCTGGGCCTTAAACCCAAACTGGTGCCCGGCAGCGCCCAAAACTTCAAGGTCACCTACCCGGAAGACTTTGCCCTTGCCGAAGCCGTGCTGACAGCGCGCACTGCCCCGACAATTCCAGCTCTATTGAAAGAACCCGTATGAAGATCAGAGTTGGAGAAGGTTGGGACATTCACGCCCTGGTAGAAGGGCGCAAACTGATCTTGGGCGGTGTTGAGGTGCCGTTTCATCTGGGCCTGCTGGGCCACTCGGACGCTGATGTGCTCCTGCACGCCATCACCGACGCCTTGTTGGGTGCGGCCGCCATGGGCGACATTGGCACCCATTTCCCGGACACCGACGCCACCTTCAAAGGCGCAGACTCTGCCGTGCTGTTGGCCGAGGCCGCACGCCGGGTACGCGAAAAAGGCTACGAGATTGGCAACGTGGACAGCACCGTCATCGCCCAAGCCCCCAAACTGATGCCCCACATGCCCGCCATGCGCGCCAGCATCGCCAAAGCGCTGGGAGTGGACGTGGATCAGGTCAATGTGAAAGCCAAAACGGCGGAAAAGATGGGGCCCGTGGGGTTGGGGCAGGCTATGGAGGCTCGGGCTGTGGTGCTGTTGATCAAGAGTGAACTGATATGAGGTTCATGGTCTGCAAAGGTAGGGGCCAGCCTTGGCATTGAGCGTACGGCTTCAATCCGCTGTGCGGGGCGCTTGACACCATCCAACCACGGCAATTCAACGGCCAATACCTCGCGGTGACGGTGAGTGCCGCAATTTCGGCATTTGAGCCAGGATCAGTCCATGGCAGGCGTCGGCTTTCGAGTACGCTAACGTTTGAAATAAGCGGCGCCGTAGGCGATCCACTGGAATGAAGGGTTAGACAATAAGTTCACGCTTGATGGAAATTCGCAGTTCCACATAGAGCTTTCGCACTTGTTTGATCAATTCGCATACCTCATCGGTGAGTGCATCGTATTTAGCCATCTGTTCGGGGGATCCATCGCCCTCGCGATCGCAGTTAAGTCCCGGCACCATACAAAAGCGTAAATCTTCACCAGATTGTTTTGACGGAAATACGAAGAATTTGTAGCTGATGAATTCAAGCAAATTATTTGCTTCGACAAGAAAGTCATTAGAACGCCCATCTAAAGTCTTTCTAAGGAACGTATTCTGGGTTGCAACAAGAACGCGACAAAAATTATCAAGTCTGCTGACGCCGCTCGATCGATACGAATGATCATTCGATAAAACTTCCAAGAACCAATCAAGCTGCTGCTCGGTCAGTTCAGAATCAGCTTTTAAAAAGATGGAACGGTCATGTTCGATCTCAAGTGAGGTTCGCTCTTGCTTAGAGCGCGAGCGCAAAGCATCGTAAATGCCGGTATTGACCAAGTGGTATACGAGTGCAAGAGCACATAGGGCGAATCCCCAAGCTGCGTCATTTGGGCCAGAAATTCTGACGTCAAACTGCTTTTGAAGTAGCGCATCAAGAATTTTCTCCCACAAGGGTGTAGATATCAAAGCGATCCCAGAAACCACCATCACCCACGTAATTCTGTTGTAGAACTTTGGCCTGAGAGAGGGTGTCCCGAATTTTGTGTAAACGGCGGTTAAGTTAGACGCGCGGCATGCGCTCGTCAAACTGAATGGTAAAGCGGTTCAGAGCAGCCTTCCAATCCCGAATCGGCATCGTCCATTTCTGGCTGATGTTGTTCAGTGCCAGATAGAACAGCTTGAACACTGCGTCCTCAGATGGGAACGAGCCGCGGGTCTTGGTTATTTTGCGCAGGCTCATGTTCACGGACTCAATGGCGTTGGTCGTGTAAATCACTTTTCGGATGTCTGGCGGGTATTCAAAGAACGGTATCAAGTGTGTCCAGTTGCGCCGCCAGGAGCGCGAGGGTGTCCCGAATTTTGTGTAAACGGCGGTTAAGTTAGACGCGCGGCATGCGCTCGTCAAACTGAATGGTAAAGCGGTTCAGAGCAGCCTTCCAATCCCGAATCGGCATCGTCCATTTCTGGCTGATGTTGTTCAGTGCCAGATAGAACAGCTTGAACACTGCGTCCTCAGTTGGGAACGAGCCGCGGGTCTTGGTTATTTTGCGCAGGCTCATGTTCACGGACTCAATGGCGTTGGTCGTGTAAATCACTTTTCGGATGTCTGGCGGGTATTCAAAGAACGGTATCAAGCGTGTCCAGTTGCGCCGCCAGGAGCGCCCAATCGGAGCGAAGGAATCGTCCCATTTGACCTCGAATGCCGTGAGTTGTCGCTCAGCTTCGGATTCAGTGGGCGCAGCGTAAATCAGCCGCAAATCCGCGGCGACTTCCTTGCGCTGTTTCCACCCCACGAAGTTCAGGCTGTGACGCACCATGTGAACAATGCAAAGCTGCACCGTCGCCTTGGGGAAGACTGCCTCAATGGCGTCAGGGAAACCTTTGAGCCCATCTACGCAGGCGATAAAGATGTCAGCCACGCCCCGATTCTTCAGTTCAGTCACCACCTGCAGCCAGAACTTGGCCCCTTCGGTTTGGGCCATCCACAGGCCCAGTACCTCTTTGAGGCCGTCCAGGTTGACGCCAATGGCCAAGTACAGGGCCTTGACCCGCACAGTACCGTTGTCGCGCACCTTGACGTGAATGCAGTCCATGTAGACGATGGGGTACAGCGCCTCCAAGGGGCGCGACTGCCAGGCTTTGACCTCGTCCATGACGGCGTCGGTCACGGATGAAATCAGGGTAGGAGACACTTCGGCGCCGTACATCTCCTGCAGATGGCCTTGAATCTCGCGTACCGTCATGCCTCGGGCATACAGCGACAGTATCTTGTCGTCAAAGCCGCTCCAGCGGGTCTGGTGTTTGCCAATCAGTTGGGGCTCGAAGGTGCCGGCGCGGTCACGGGGGATTTCTATGGGTAGCTGGCCAAAATCGCCTTTGAGCGTTTTCTTGCTGCACCCGTTGCGGGTGTTGCCCGCTTCATTGGCAACCAACTGGTTCTTGCCGTGACCCAGGTGGCCGGTCAATTCGGCTTGCAAAGCTCGCTCGACCAAGGCTTTGGTGAGCTGCGTCAAGAGGCCATTCTGGCCAATCAGGTCTTCGGGCTTTTTGTAGTCGGCCAACAGGGCGTCAATCAGCTCGGCGGGTAAGGGTTTCATCTCTACGGTCATCTCGGCTCCATGCAAGACAGCAGTTTCCTGCCAAATAACCGTTTACACAAAACTTCTTACACCCTCGCCTGAGAAGCTCAATAAGCTTGACAACCTGTTCAAATACTTCTTGCGATTTGATGATGTGCACCTTGTGATCTAACGTAATTTTTGCATCAAGACCTGCGGAATAAACTGGACCTGGATTCCTTCTGGGAGTGGCTTGCCGCCTTACTTTCGGCGACTTTATCGGAAATTTGCAAAGGTACAAAAACCCTGAAAAACCTCTTCGAGCAATTCTAGCCACGGACAGGTAAATAATCATTATTGAGAGCAGTTGTCGTATGTTCGTCCGGCACGTCAGAAGTCATTTCCTGCGTCGTCAAATCATCAAGTAATGTCTGCTTACAGTCCGCGAGTTTGACTGTATTGAAGACCGCATTGGGTAGGGAATTACCGGCGGCAGCCGAAGGTGGACAGACCACTTTGGGTCTAAAAAAGTCTCACGCCTTGCCATGGTGGGTATTTGAAAAGAACATGCAACATCCCAGGCAAACGCCTCTCGAACTTCAGTTTTCCTGAAAAAAAGTAGTTCCAGTCCTCGTGCAATAAGCGCAAGTAGCTACTAATTGCATAGCGCAGGAGGCGAGGTATCGTGCGCAGCCGCTGATCAGTGGCGATGCCCGCCACGTAGCAGAAAGCCGTGGCAATGTCGGCTCTACCCGCGCCAGCGCCGCCAGTGCTCAAGCGCCTCACGCCAGGTGTTGACCTGCACTTGTACCGTTGCTTCAATCTGGTTGCCATAGCCACCCGCCATGGCCATGACCAGGGGAACACGGCGCTGCCATGCCCAGTCAAACACCCGACGGTCCCGCGCCTTCAGACCCTCATAACTGAACTTCAGGCGGCCCAGGCGGTCGCCTTCAAAGGGGTCGGCACCGGCCAGATAAAACACAAAGGAGGGCGTGAAGCGACTGTCCAAGTCAAGCAGGGCTTGCTCCAGCGCGGGCAGGTAGTCCGCATCGCCGCAGCCGTCGGGCAGGCCGATGTCCAGGTCGCTCGTCTCTTTGCGAAACGGAAAGTTCTTTTCGCCATGCATCGACAGCGTGAAGACGCTGGCGTCGCCTTGAAAGATGCTGGCCGTGCCATTGCCCTGGTGCACGTCCAGGTCAATGACGGCCACCTGCAAGGGCGCTTGATGGGTTTTGGCGTGCTCGGCCTGCAACTAACAGGTCGCGACCGCCACGTCGTTGAAGACGCAAAACCCGCTGCCCCGGTCGGCATAGGAGTGATGGGTGCCACCGGCGAGGTTGGCGGCAATGCCTTCAGACCACGCCGAGCGGCAAGCGGCCACCGTGGCGCCCACTGATCTCCGCGCCCGCTCACTCATGGCCTCGCTCCACGGAAAACCAATCTCGCGCATGGCCTTGGGGTCGATGCGACCGGTGGCGATGGACTGGACATACTCCGGGCTGTGCACCAGCGTCAGGTCGTCGTCTGAGGCGCGCAGGGCTTGGGCCAGTTGCACTTCGGGAAAGTCGGCCTGCAGGCGATCGCGCAGCATTTGGTACTTGGCCATGGGAAAGCGATGGCCGCTGGGCAGGGGCAACACAAACTGGTCGGAGTAGAACGCTTTCATGACTTTATTGTGGCGGCAAGCGGGGCGCCAGATGAAGGCCTAAGGTTTTTTCTGGCTTTGCCAGGGTGGGCCCTTTGCGATGAAGACAGCATTCTCTGGGGACGCATTCCTCAAACCCCATTTTTAATAAGAAATCGGATTCTAGCGCATGTGCAACGGGCGGGAGTAGCTATTATTTTGATAGTGTGTGGAGTGGTATGTCGTGTGCCACTGCCAATTGGTCCAACGCTTTGCTGGTCTTGCTGCTGAAGAATTCAGCCACAGCCTGGTGGGTTTCAGGCGCCATGATGGCGGCGCCGCTGGACAGCGTTATGCCCGCCACGGCGCACAAGGCCTTGGCAAAGTGGGGTTCCAGCGCTGCCACCGCCACCCGGCCGTCTTTGCAGGGGTAGACCCGGTAGCCTGCGTGCCCGCCCCCCACGGCAGCGCCGGGTTGGGTGAGGCCCCAGGTGCGGGGCAGGGCCAGATAGGCTGCTGCGCTGGACAAGGCCACCTCAATCAAGCTGCCTTTGCCTTTGAGGCGCTGCACCAGCGTGGCCTGCAAAACGGCCTCCGTTGTCATCAGGGAGCCGCCCATGTCGGCGTACAGCGTGGCGGGTAGCTCCAGCCCCGTGACCAGGTCGTTTTCAGCCAGGTAGGTTAGGTCGTGGCCCGGCTCCTCGGCCCGCTCGCCCGGGGCGCCCACGATGGTGACCATGGAGAGCAGGGGGTAGAGCTTGCGCAGAGCTTTCCACTCCAGCCCCAGTTTGCGCAAGGCCGACGGGCGAAAAGACGTTAACAGCACGTCGGCTTTGGCCAATTCTCGGTGCAGGGTCTTTTGGCCTTTGTCAGACTTCAGGTCAGCCACCACCAAGAGCACGCCTTGGTGCATGGCTTCATAACCGGTTCGGTTGTAGGTGCCCATGGGGTCGCCAGACGGCGCGTTGGCCAGGGGTGGCGGCTCCAGCTTGACACAGGTTGCGCCCATCTGTTTAAGGCGCATCACGGCGGCGGGGCCGGGCAGATTGAGCGCAAGGCTGAGAACGCGGACGCCCCGCAGTGGCGTCAGGGCGGATGAAGAGGCTGTTTTCTGGGTCATGGGCTCATTTATACAGGGGCTGGGTGGCGTGGCTGTCGCGCAAGTGCCGCCGGAGTGCGGTGTAATGCCGGCCTGAAGTAATTTGACATGAATACGAAAGCACGCCGTGACCGACCCGCAACTCTCGCTTGAATTTGACAACGGCGAGCCGCCTCGGCCGGCCCCACCCAAGCTCAAACCCCGCGCCAAACCGAAGGCCGTGGTCAAGTCCGCCACCGCGCCCGCGCTAGACGTGGCACAAATGGCCGCGCTGGTGGCGGCCCATGCCGACTACCGGGTGCTTCGGCGCCTGCAGCCGGTGCATCACTTTGCCCGCGCCGCCCAAGGCCCCGTCACCCGCGTGATCGTGCTGGACACGGAAACCACCGGGCTGGACCACGCCACCGACAAAATTATTGAGCTGGCCATGCTGCGCGTTGATGTAGACAACGCCACTGGCTTGCCCGTGGGGGATGTCACGGTGTACGACGGCCTGGAAGACCCGGGCCGGCCGGTGTCGGCTGAAATTCAGGCCATTACCGGAATCTCGACCGACATGGTGAAGGGCATGCACCTGGATGAGACACTGATTGCCAGTCTGTTGAGCGACGTCGATCTGGTGATTGCCCATAACGCGGGCTTTGACCGCCCGTTTTGCGAAGCGCGCATGCCCGCGTTCGCCCAATTGGCGTGGGGCTGCTCGTTTGCGGACATTGACTGGAAAGCGGAGGGCCAGAGTTCCGCCAAGTTGGGATATTTGGCGTTGGACAAAGGTTGGTTTTATGACGCCCACCGGGCTGAAGTGGATTGCCACGCTTTGCTCGCGGTGCTGGCGGAGTCTTTGCCGCAAACGGGTCAAAGTGGTTTGGCCAAAATAATGGCGGCCAGTCGCGCGCCGAGTTTTCGTCTGCAGGCGACCAATGCGCCGTTTGATGCCAAAGACCTGTTGAAGGCCCGTGGCTATCGCTGGAATGCCGAGCACCGGGTTTGGCACACCCGATTGGTTGACGAAGCGCAACTAAATGACGAATTGGCCTGGCTGAAGGCAGAGGTTTATGACAACCGACCGGCCCGTGTGCAGGTGGAGAAACTCGACGCGGCGGTGAACTACTCCAGCCGTGTAGGGGAAATAACCCTGCGCCAGCTGTGAGAGGAGGGCGGGGTAGAATTGAAGGCAGACAGAGTCGTTTTGGCTTGCCATTTTTCTCTCTCCGCCAACGGGTTCGCGTGTGCGACAAGACCGCTGCCGGGGATGCAGAAGTACCCGAGGAATTCCATGAAGCGTGTTGATGATTTTCGCCTGAAGTTCGGAAAAAAAGAGTATGTCCCCATCATGGTGGGCGGCATGGGCGTCGATATTTCTACGGCTGAACTGGCGCTGGAAACAGCCCGCCTGGGTGGCATTGGCCACATCTCTGACGCCATGGTGCCCGACGTGTCTGACCGCCGTTTTGACACCAGTTTTGTCAAGGAAAAGACGAAGTTCTACAAGCACAACATCGACAACTCCGACAAGTCCATCATCAAGTTTGACTTGGGCGTGCTGGCGGAAGCCACCAAGCGCCATGTTGAAGCGACGATGGACGCCAAAACCGGTGACGGCATGGTGTTTGTCAATTGCATGGAAAAGCTGACCATGAACGCGCCTCGCGAGACGCTGCAGGTGCGCATGGCGTCGGCTCTGGATGCTGGCATTGATGGCATCACACTGAGCGCGGGTTTGCACCTGGGCTCTTTCGCGTTGATTGCGGATCACCCCCGTTTTCACGATGCCAAGCTGGGCATCATCGTGTCGTCCGTTCGGGCGCTGCAACTGTTCTTGCGCAAAACCTCGCGCCTGAACCGCCTGCCAGACTACATCATTGTGGAAGGCCCGTTGGCCGGTGGTCACCTGGGTTTTGGCCTGGATTGGGCGCAATACGATCTGGCCACCATCGTGACCGAAGTGGTTCAGTTCTTGAAGAACGAACACCTTGAGATCCCGGTCATTGCCGCAGGCGGCATTTTTACCGGCAGTGACGCGGTGTCGTTCTTGGAGAACGGTTCTGCTGGCGTTCAAGTCGCCACGCGTTTCACGGTGTCCAACGAGTGTGGCTTGCCTGACAAGGTCAAACAAGATTACTTCAATGCCACGGAAGCCGACGTGGTGGTCAACACCATTTCGCCAACCGGCTACCCCATGCGCATGCTGAAGGGCTCGCCCGCGATTGGCGCGGGTATTCGCCCCAACTGCGAGGCCTATGGCTACTTGCTGGACGGCACGGGCAATTGCTCTTACATCACGGCGTACAACCAGCAAATCGTGTTGCACCCCGATGTCAAAAACATCTCGGTCATGGACAAAACTTGTCTTTGCACCCACATGCGCAACTTCAACCTCTGGACTTGCGGTCAATACACCTACCGCCTGAAGGACACCACCCACCAACTGGCGGATGGCACCTACCAGACCTTGAGCGCCGAGCACATCTTTAAGGACTATCAGTTCAGCGTCGACGAAAAAATCGCGATGCCGGCTTAAAGTTGGGCAGCCGCTACCAGCGAACAAAAAAGCCCCGTTGAAACGGGGCTTTTTTTACGGGCGCTGGTTGCTGAGCTAGCTGACGTTGCACTCCAACCGAAGCAGGTTGATGGCATCTTTCAATTCGTAGTCAAAGTCACTGGTCAGGGTATTGGCGGACTCTTCCACAAAGTCGTCCCACATCCGAAGGTAGGCGTCCTGGTGCACGGCCGGGGCGTGTTCGTTGATGAACTGGGTGGCCAGCTCCGGCTTGAGCCCGGATTTGCGGATTTTGCGAACCAGTGCGGCCGCCCCTTTTTCTGTCAGCAGCGTTTTGGGGGTCGAAGCCGCTGCCACGCTCAAGAACAGCGTCATGAGTGAGCCTTCGTCATTGTGGCCGCCAGTGGCCTTGTTCCAGGCCTCAGAGGCGGTTCGGTCGAAATGGTCCACCTCGCTCAGACCGTCTTCCAGCCAAAAGTAGCGCCCCATGAAGGCGGGTGTCTGATCAAACAGGCGACGAGTCGGCAAACTGGCATCAAGCATCTTGGGCAAATCCGCCAAGATGGAGGCCCGAATGGTCTCGACAATGGCCTTGAACTCAGGCGGCAGCTGCTTAGGCAAAGCGGGCTGAAAGGCTTCCTGGTCACTGCCATATTTTTTGCGCAGGGCAGAGATGGCCTTGTCAAAAGCCACCCAGTCCGGCATGTCGGTTCGGCGCGTGGCCATCATCAAGAGGCCGGTTCGAATGACGGCTTCAGCGTCTTTGCCGGCTTCTTCCAGTTCGTCAGCGTCCAAGCCCAACTCATTGGCAAACCAGATGGCAGCTTGAATGACACGCTCGACCTGGCTGCGCTTGCTGAGCTCAAGCTGGTAGTCCGCCAGGCTTCTGAGCGTCCATTTGGCCAGATGCGGAATTTGTGTGTCGTTGAAACCACCGGCTTCGTTCATGCCGAAGTGGGTGTTTTGCGGCATGGCAAGCAGGCTTTTGAGCATGTCCGAGGCCGCTTTGGAGCGGGACATAAACGAATGATCCCGCAAAGAAAGCGCGGCTTGGTGCAAATCGCCACCGCTGCTGTGCTCCAGCGTCAGGCTGACCAGATTCACGATGCGGTCCTTGGCCTTTTCCAGATCAGGGCGCAGGTTTTCGTTGCCAAAATAGCGGGCAATTTGCACCATGCCTTTGGGGGCGTCGGTGCAAATGGCGTCCAGCTTGGCTTGATCAATGATGCCGTGGGCCACGCCATAGGCCAGCGCCTTCTCGAAGAAGGGGCAGGCGTCAAACAGCGCAACAGTGGCGGGGGCGGTGGACACGGGCTGAGTCATGAGTGCTTGCTGTGGTGCCAAAGGTCAAATGGCTGATTCTTCGTCGGATTCGCGGGCGGCCGGTGTGGCCTTGCCCCGGTCGGTGTCGCCGGTTTCTACTTTGCCGTCATCCTCTTCCATGGACTCAAACTCGTCGCCTGAGCCGTTTTCAAAGGCGCGGGCTTTGGCGCGCAAGACCAGCAACATCTCGATGAACAGGTCGGTGCACTGGTAGCGAAGAATCCAGGCCAATTCCATCCAATCTTGGTCCGCAACCTCTTCCTGCTCGATGCGCGGTTTGGCATAAGCGTTGGCGAAGAGGGCGGTTTCAGACAGTATCTCACCATCGTCCTCGACCGTGTCAAAGGTGCCGCTTCGCGCAAACGCCTCAATACGGCTCCACTTTTCAGTAAAGTAGTCAGCCAGTGCATCGGCGCCACCCTCCAGGTTGCCAATCGCATCCATGAACTCCACGGGGTCGGCGTCGTCCCTGAAGATGATGGAGTTCATCATGCCCCGCAGATGGGTGTGGGTGAGGTCCTTGTATTGCTTTTCAATGACGACGGCGCGTGCGAACTGCAGGGGCGTGACCATCAGGTTGATGACAGACTCTTTGGAATTGTCGTACTCGCGAATCACGGCCAGGATGTCTTTGGCGGGCAGTTGCTCCAGCACGACCATCAGGGCGCTGTCACCCTCCGTGTCGGCCAGCTCAACCAAAGCGGCTTCGGCGCCCACAATGTCGCCCGAGGCAATCAGGCTTTGGGTTCTCTCAATCAGGGCAAGGTGGTTCATCAAGGTGTCCAATGGGGTTATCGGTCTTTGCGGTCAAAGCCTTGCTCAACCATCCAGTCGGCGCCAGCGTCTTCACGGGCCCGGGCTTCTTTTTCTTCTTCGTCATCACCGTCCTGATACTCACCGTCGCTGTCGCTGTCGTGATCGCGGGCCTCATCAGAATTGTCGTGGTCTTCCTCGTCGCGTGCCGCGGATGCCGGTTTGGCGTCGGCCTTGCCGTAGAGGTATTCCACGCCAGCCGCCACGGTCATGAACCACTCGCCCATGGGTTCCTTCAGGATCTCGCGCACCAAGTCTTGCGTCCACGGCCGCATCTCAATGGCGCCAGCCAGGCTGTCCCACTCGGGTAAATTTTCAGGTTCTTGCGCTACAAGATGGTCCATGACTGAGGGCAACTTGAACTGAAACCCCTGGTGAAACACCACCGCCACCATTTCAGGGCTGACCTGAATCATTTGGCGAAGAAACGTGATTTCTTTGCGTTTGGCGGTCAGGCGCTTGCGTAGTACGTCATGCCCTTCGGAGTCCGAGGTCAGGTCATCAATCTCAGCTTCGTAGGCAGAGCGCAGGTTACGGAAAAAAGAAGAGATTCGCATGGGGGTTGCTTTCACAGTAATTGATTGAAGTAGCTTTGCCAGATCTCACGAGCGGTGTCAATAGGACTGTCCAGCAGGTTGCGCCTGCGGTTGTCGTCGTACGCCTGCCGGCTGGCGTCATCCGAGAGCACTTCATACGCCTCCTGCACGGCGCGAAAGCGCGCGGGTGCAGCGGCGTCCGTGTTTCGGTCAGGGTGGTGCAAGGCCGCTTTTTGGCGGAATGCTTTTTTAATGTCAGCAGGTGTTGCATCGCTGCTCAGGCCCAAGGCCGCGTAATGGTCTTTCATGCAGACGGGCAGAACGTTTTATTCATTGGTTTCATGACATGGATGCTTGCTGAGGTCAGAGCCCCGCGTGGGCCAACCCTCGATTTTAATTCCAAAAAAATGTGCGTCGTTTGGGCTGGCACTGGTACTTGGCGTCATATGCCGCCCGCACTGCGTCGTTGCGGTTTGCCGGGTTCAGTCTATTCCCTGTTTGAGCAGAATGGGCATGGAAACGATGTCAATGCGGCCATAGCCCAGCGCCAAGGCGCCCGACTGAGCGAGTGACTTGAGTTCCTTGCTCAGAGTTTAGCGGGTGATGCCAAGCATGATCGCCAATGACTCTTGCGACACCGACACCATCCGGCGCTGCTCTTGGTCAGGGGCGGCTCCGCCGTAAGCCAGCAAGATCAGTCGGTGGGCCACGCGGGCCCTGGTGGAGCGCATGGCAGCGTCTTCCAGCATGCCACACAACAAACGCAGACGCCCGGCCAGCAGGCGGCAAACGGCCTGCCTGAAGACCGGATCCAGCATCAGGCTTCTGAATGCGTCACGGGGCAAAGCGAGCACTTGGCAGGGCCCGAGAGCGATCGCATCATGCGTGCGAGGCAGCTGGTCAAGCAGTGATCTCGCCAAACCAGTTGCCGGGCTCAAGCACAGCCAATATGGCTTCCCGGCCGTCCTCTCGCAAATTGGAAAACTTGAGGTTACCGTCCAACACTGCAAAAAACACGCCGCCGTCCTCAGGCAGGGCATCGCCCTGGCTAAACAACATATCCCCGTCGCGCAGGCGACAGGTTTCACTGGCGGCAATCAGTCCGTTTTGCAAGCCGCTAGGCAAGCCAGAAAACCAGGGGTTTTGGCGCAGAAACGGGTAGTGCGTAGTATTGGATATGGGGTGACTCAATGGCGACAAGGGCGTTTCTGAAATGTTAAATATTTGACAGATTAGTAGCTAACTGGGCCCTACATTGCGCTCATAACTACCCGGAGACAAAACATGAACATTCCGTCCCTCAAAGATCAAGTCAGCTCTGAAGAGTGGGAAATCCGTTGCGATCTGGCGGCCTGCTACCGGCTGGTGGCGCTGTATGGCTGGAGCGACTTGGTGTTTACCCACATCAGTGCCAAGTTGCCAGACACGGTGACTGGCGGCGAACACCAGTTTTTGATCAACCCTTATGGCTTGATGTTTGACGAAATCACGGCGTCCAGCCTGATCAAGGTCGACATGCAGTGCAACAAGGTGCAGGACAGCCCATTTCCGGTGAATCCTGCAGGTTTTGTCATTCACAGCGCCGTGCATGAGGCCCGCCCCGACGTGCAGTGTGTGATTCACACCCACACCCGGGCGGGTGTGGCGGTGAGTGGTCAAAAGTGTGGCGTGTTGCCCATCAGCCAGCAAAGCACCTTTGTGCTGGCGTCATTGGCCTATCACGGCTACGAGGGCGTTGCCTTCAGGGATGATGAAAAACCGCGTTTGCAGGCCGACCTTGGTCAGGCCAACTTCATGATGCTGAGAAACCACGGCTTGCTGACCGCCGCCGGCACCATTGCGGACGCGTTTCTGGCCATCTACACCTTTGAGAATGCCTGCCAGATTCAACTCAGTGCGCAGGCCAGCGGCGATCTGGTTCAGGTGAACCCACAGGTCGTCCGTGGCGTGGCGCAGGCGATGCGGGTACAAACAGGTGGCATGGGCGGCGCCTTTGTCTGGTCCTCGCTGCTTCGCAAGATAGCCCGTAGCGCCCCTGGTTTCGACGTTTGAGATGATCCAGAGTATGAATTTCCTTCAACTTTTGCCATTGCTGCTGCTGGTGGCGCTAGCGATGGTCATGTTTGGGCTGGGCCTGTCGCTAACCGCCCAGGACTTTCGACGCCTGCTGCAGTCTCCGCCTGCTGCAGTCTCCGCGTGCCGTGCTCATTGCACTGGGCTTCTTTTACAGTGATTGCTGTTGCCAAGGAGTGGTCCGCGCTGCTGGACTCCTTCGCCAGTGTGGGCGTAGCGGTCATTGCCTTCAATGTGGTTAGCCTCGTGGTGGGCTACGTCTGTAGCCGCTGGGCCGGGTTGGACAAAGCCATGGCCACAGCAGTGAGCTTTGAGATCGGCATCCACAACTCGACGTTGGCGATTTTTATCGCGCTGAGCGTGTTGGACAACTTCCAACTCGCCTTGCCGGCAGCCATTTACTCCGTCAGCATGTACTTCACTGCGACCTTGTTTGGCCTGGCTTTGCGGCGAAAAGGGCGAGTCGCGGCACCCGTTTAAACACCGCTGCACGGTTCCTCGCACGGCAGCGGCCAGATAATAAAGTTTAAAAAATAGATGAGTAGCGCGCTGTGGAATATCGTGAGCGCTACAGTGCGCTACGTCTATTTCGACGCTGTTCACATTTTTAAATACCATGACCACCAATCGCAGAACATTTGTTATTCAATCCGTCCTTGGTGCCAGCGCAATTGCTGCCTCTGGTTTGGCGAAGGCGCAAACGATGTTGAAAGATGAAGACCCAACAGCGGTGGCGTTGGGTTACAAAACAGACGGCACAAAAACGGACACCAAAAAATACCCCAAGTACGCTGCGGGTCAAATCTGCTCCAACTGCGCGCTTTACCAAGGTAAGCCCGCCGACGCAGCAGGCGGATGCCCCTTGTTTGCAGGTAAACAGGTCGCAGGCAAAGGCTGGTGCAGTGCTTACGCCAAAAAAGGATAAAGCAGCCAACCGTTCTCTTGGAAAGGCCTTCGTGGCCTTTTTGGGGATTAATGTTTTTGATCAGAGAGCACTTTTGGTGATTGCCAGCAGGGTTGCCAACTCGGCAGAGGATCGAACGTCCAGTTTGGCATACACCCGGGCGCGGTAGACCTCGACAGTTCTCATGGAGACGTTCATCTCATCGGCGATGACCTTGTTAAGTTTCCCCGCCGCAACACGACTCGCCACATCCTTTTCTCGATGTGTCAGGCCAGCGAGTTTTGCACCCCGTACATCGCCAGCGGCTAATCGGGACTGATGTGCTTCGTCGACGGCCATGGCCTCGCGTACCCGGTCCACCAGGGCTGCGTCACCGAATGGTTTCTCAACAAAGTCAAATGCTCCTTTTTTCAGGGCCGCCACAGCCATGCTGATGTCCCCGTGGCCTGTCAAAAAAATAACGGGCAATTCGATGTGCCGGGCCATGAGTTCGTCGTGCACTTGCAAGCCTGACATGGGCTCCATGCGCACGTCCAGCAGGATGCAGCCGCGCGCTGCTGCCGGTTGCGACACTCCCGTCAGCAGCGCCGGCCCAGTGTCATAGCTGCAAACGGGCAAGCCATGAGAAGCAAGCAGGAATTCCAGCGCGGCGCGCACAGGAGGTTCGTCGTCGAGCAAATGGACACAAGGGCTCTTTGGCAAATAACTCATGGGGTGTTTTAGTTGTAGTGGGCTGGGACAGTGGTCATTGACTTGACGAGCGCGTGTCATAAATGGGCAAGGTGAATGAAAACCGTGCGCCGCCCAGCGAGCTTCCCGTTGCGTCCATGCTGCCGTGGTGGACCTCAATGACGGAGCGACAGATGGCCAGTCCCATGCCCATTCCATCTGATTTGGTGGAGTAGAAGGGTGTGCAGAGTTGCTCGATCATCAATCCCCCTAGCCCAGGCCCGTCATCCTCAATGTCCATACTGACAAAGTGTAAGTCCGCCACATACAGAGACAGCCGCAACTTGCCTCCTTTTGCGAATCCCTCCATAGCATCAGAGGCGTTGCGAATGAGGTTGATCAGCACTTGCTCCATCAATATGGGATCGGCGCGGACCAGGGGAAGGTCCTCAATACTGATCCACTCAACGTGAATATTTGAGGCTCTCAGATCCTGCTTCAACAAACTGAGGGCCCTTTGGCCAACGCTCGCCAGATCGCACGCCCCCCATTGGGGCGCGCGGCGGGTCAGGAATTCTCGAATTCGATGGACTATGCGTCCAGCCTCTTTGGCCTGCTCGCCCTGCTGAATGAGCGCGCCCATCACGGCCTGGTTTCCGTAGTTCGCGTCCGACAGCATGCGTTGCAGACCGGCGTTATAACCAATGATGGCGGTCAGCGGCTGATTCAGCTGGTGTGCCAGCGCAGAGGCAATCTCTCCAAGTGTGGTCAAGCGAGACTGGTTGGCCATCGTTTCAGCCTGCTGGCGTTCACGCTCTTCCAGTTTCTTGCGAGCGCTGATGTCGATGATGGAGCCCATCCAGCCAATCTGGGTGCCGTGAGCATCAATGAAAGGTGACTCAAATACCATCACGTTCAACAGGCGACCATCGTGATGGCTCCAAAGTGCTTCGTAACCTTCCCGTGGCGCGTTGCCAGCCAGATTACGTTGGTTGCGGGCCATCACTTCCTCTATGGCGCCAGAGGGCCAGTACGGCATAGGAGGCAACAGGCCTAGCAAATTTTCGGCGGCCAAGCCAACCATCTCACAAAAGGTTCGGTTGACGTAGAGAATTTTCCCCTCAAAGTCTCGGGCTCTCAGCCCCACCAAAGCAGAGTCCTCCATCGCTTTGCGCCAGGCAGCCTCGGTTCGCCAAGAAGCTTCGGCCAGAGTGATTCGCAAGACCTGACGACGCAACAACAAAGTGGCGATCACCATCAGGATCAGAAAACCGGCAACGAGAACCAGCGGCAGGCCCCGCCAAAAAGGGAGAGGATGTTCCCGCAGAGTCAATTGCAAATAAGCGCCCGGCAGATTGCGGCCAACAAGCACGGTGTAACTTTCCCGCTCCGGGGAGGCCAGCGCGAGCGGAACTTGATCGAAAGATGCGATGACTTCCTCGGAAGAGTCCGCAAACTGAACGTCGTATTTTCGAGTCAGCCACCAAGGAATGCCCCGACGCAAAAGTAGTGCGGGCGAGTATCGAACAACGAGTGATTCTTTTCCCACCGCTAGCGAGAGATGGGACGTCGTTGACGGCCCATCCGTGATGTCACCTGCAGTAGAGGTCGCTAGCGGCGCACGTCCAGGCACTTCAGCAACGATGCGATTGTTGCTGTCAAGCCAAGTGACACTTAGCCAAAGTCGGCGTAGACCACTTGCGACTTCGGCGTTTTCCGCCAATGCTACCGCGTTACGTGCAATGTTGGGAATCTGCCGGCCAAGTTCCTCAAGGTGGCTCATCTCACTATCCAGGCGGGATCGCAGCTGCGCTTCGCTGCTCAACGCATCAATGATCATGATTTTGCGGCGTTCATCCGTCTCATCACGGTCCGCGCGATAGGCCCAAACCAGTACGCCTGAAATGAATAGCAGCGCTGACAACAAAGGCAACAACCACAAATTGGACCGAATGCTGTTAAGCAGGTTCGGGTGGTGAGCGATTGTTCCTGGACGGCGCGGCATGGATGAAGTCTAGCGACGGCGGCACACAAGCATTGACCGTGGCGACTGAAAATCAAGGGTAAACCCTTTAATCCAGGCCCTATTCAGTGAGAAATGTGGAAATCCACACTGGCTTGAGGTGCGATGCCAAAGCACACTGCGGCCCATCCCAATATTTACTCAGGAGACTTTTATGACCACTCTTTTTCGTCGCTCCATTTTGCAAGCAGCCCTGTTGTTTGCGTCAATCGGAGTCAGTAGCATCGCCTTGGCGCAAGCCCCGATCGTCTTGAAATTCAGCCATGTTGTCGCACCCGACACCCCCCCAAAGGCAAAGGCGCCCAGAGGTTCAAGGAGTTGGCTGAGCAGCGGACCAACGGCAAAGTGAAGGTGGAGTTGTACCCCAACAGCCAGTTGTACAAAGACAAAGAAGAATTGGAGGCGCTGCAACTTGGGGCGGTTCAGATGTTGGCTCCTTCATTGGCCAAGTTCGGCCCGTTGGGGGTCAAGGAGTTCGAAGTCTTTGACCTGCCGTTTCTGTTCAAGAACGACGCGGCGTTTCGCGGCATCACGGAAGGCCCGCTGGGCGCCGAGCTGTTCAGCAAGCTGGACCCAAAAGGAATACACGGACTGGCGTACTGGGACAACGGGTTCCACATCATGAGTGCCAACAAACCCTTGCACAAAGTCGCTGACTTTAAGGGCCTGAAAATGCGAATCCAAAGCTCAAAGGTTTTGGACGCGCAGATGCGTGCCCTCGGTGCGCTTCCACAGGTGATGGCCTTCAGTGAGCTGTATCAGGCACTGCAGTCAGGTGTGGTCGACGGAACGGAAGGCGTGCCGTCCAACTTTTACACCCAAAAAATCTATGAAGTTCAGAAGCACATGACGCTTTCCAATCACGGTCATTTGGCCTATGCGGTGATCGTCAACAAGAAGTTCTGGGATGGCCTGCCGGCAGACATTCGCACCACTTTGACTGGCGCCATCAAGGATGCCACCACCTACGCGAATGCCATTGCAGCTACTGAAAACCTGCAGGCACTGGAGAAAATCTCGGCAGCTGGAAAAACGACGGTTTACACACCCACCGCCGAAGAGCAGGTCGAATGGAAGAAAGCTTTGATGCCCGTGCACAAAGAGATGGGGTCCCGCTTGGGCAAGGCCACTATTGACGCGGCCTACAAAGCCACCGGCTTTGTAGCACCGAAGTAATGGATGCCAATAAGGGAGCTTGGGCGTGATCAATCGCATACTTAATCGTCTGGAGGAGTGGCTGATCGGCGGCCTCATCAGCGCCGCCACAATCGTCATCTTCCTGGCCGTGGTGCATCGATTCCTGTCGGGCGTGCCCTTTATTCAGGACTATACGGTTCAAATCAACATGAGCTGGGCCCAGGAGTTGTGCATCTTCATGTTCGTGTGGATGGCCAAGTTTGGCGCGGCCTACGGGGTACGAACAGGTATTCACGTGGGTGTAGACGTCATTGTCCGCAAGTTGACGGGGAAGCCGCAGCGGGTGCTGATTCTGTTTGGTTTATTGGCGGGCGCCGTGTTCACAGGCACAGTGGCTACGCTGGGGGCTAATTTTGTCTGGCACATGAGCGAGACCGACCAGGTCTCCGCTGATCTGGAGGTGCCCATGTGGTGGGTGTACCTGTGTGTGCCGCTGGGTTCCTCACTGATGTGCTACCGCTTTCTGCAAGTCGCCTGGAGCTTTTTACAAGGCGCTGAGTTGCCACACCATGACCACAGCCACGTTGAGGGCGTCAATGAGACCGATGCCGCTGAAATACCCGCTGATTCGAAAGGAGATCGCACATGAATGCGACCATTATCTTTGTGCTGTTGATTGTGTTGATGTTGACGGGCATGCCCATCAGCATCTCGCTGGGGCTGACAGTATTGACCTTTCTGTTCACCATGACGGATGTGCCGATCCAGTCCGTTGCACTTAAGTTGTTCACGGGCATCGAAAAGTTCGAAATCATGGCGATTCCGTTCTTTATTCTGGCGGGAAATTTTTTGACACACGGGGGCGTGGCGCGAAGAATGATTCGCTTTGCAACCAGCTTGATTGGGCATTGGCATGGGGGGTTGGGGCTGGCTGGTGTCATGGCCTGTGCTTTGTTTGCTGCGGTGTCAGGCTCTTCGCCGGCCACAGTGGTGGCAATCGGTTCCGTGATCCTGCCGGCCATGGTGAAGCAAGGTTTTCCGAACAAGTTTGGTGCGGGAATTTTGACTACTTCGGGTTCGCTTGGGATCTTGATTCCGCCATCCATTGCCATGGTGATGTTTTCTGTCTCCACCAATGTGTCCATTGGGGCCATGTTCATGGCGGGTGTGGTGCCCGGCATTGCGTTAGGTGTGGCGCTAGGTTTTACAACCTGGAATATTGCACGCAAGAACAATTATCCCCGCATGCCGAAAGCCACTGGGGCTGAGCGCTGGACGGCCTTTCGCGAGAGCGTTTGGGGTTTGTTGCTGATCGTGGTCGTCATGGGCGGTATCTACAGCGGCATATTCACCCCGACGGAAGCTGCGGCAATCGCGGCGGTCTATGCGTTCATCGTGTCGGTGTTTGTTTACAAAGACATGCCACTGAAGCGCATTCCCAAAGTGTTGCTTGATTCAGCCAGCATGAGCGCGATGTTGTTGTACATCATCACCAACGCGGTACTGTTTTCGTTCCTGATGACCAGCGAGAACATTCCACAGGCCATGGCCGACTGGATGATCAACCAGGGTTTTGGCCCGGTGGCCTTCCTGTTGGTGGTGAACGTGTTGTTGTTGTTGGCGGGCAATGTGATGGAGCCCAGTTCAATCATTTTGATTTTGGCGCCCATCTTGTTCCCGGTGGCCATGAAGCTTGGCATTCATCCCATTCACTTTGGTATTTTGATTGTGGTGAATATGGAGGTGGGTATGTGTCACCCGCCAGTGGGGCTGAACTTGTATGTCGCCTCTGGGATTACCAAGATGGGCATCAGTGAGTTGACCATGGCGGTGATGCCCTGGCTCATGACCATGCTGGTGTTTTTGGGCGTGGTTACTTATTGGCCGGGCTTGTCACTTTGGTTGCCGCGATTGCTGGGAATGATCAACTGATGTTTGGGCGATGAGCCGTTATTGCCTGCAAGCTGAGTGATCTGACCACAATAAAGATAGGCCTCGCATGCCCATTCAAGGGTTGCGAGGTCATTTTTTGGTCACATCATATTGACTATGGGTGAATTTTTTTCAAGCGCGTTCGGGATTGATCATTTGAGGCCTAGACGGGAGCTGCGGTGCCCGGGTTATAAATAGGTACGAGCGTGCCGCAATGTGGGTATATTAAAGAATAATTACAAAGGCTTTAAATGCGTTTTAACCAGACTGGAGTGGCGACCCGGTTATGGGTAGCTGTGATGGCCATGATTGCGGTATTGACCCTCATCATTGGTTATTCAGCCTGGGCATCCGGCAAGTCCCGCGCTACCTACGCCGCGACAAATACGGAGATGCTGGACCGAATTAAGTCGGCCAGTAATTGGGCTGGGTTGGTTGATAGAAATTCAGTGCGTTCCCATGCAGTGGTGTCCTCTGCGGACCCTGCCATCGTTGATGCGTTTAAGCTCGAGATCATTGCGACGAATCAGCGTATCGACGAGGTTCAAAAGCGAATTGAAGCGACGGGTCTGTCAGTGCAAGAGAGGGAGCAACTGGACAAAATTGCCCAATACAGAAAAGTTGTTCTGGAGTTGAGCGGGCAGGCGGCATTGCTCAAAGTCATCGGCAAGCCAGGCGAACTAGCGACCATGATCGATACCCGGTACAAACCGGCAGTGATTCAGGTGCAAAAGGGATATCAAGACTTTGTCAGCATCCAAGAAGCGGCCTATGAAAGCGCTCGTTCGGATTTTGACGCCAGAAGTCAGCGACTCATGATCATTTCCGCCATCGGTGTGGCGATCACACTGGTCGGCATATTGATAGGCACCAGTTTTTTGATCTCCTCTATTAAAACGCCGTTGGCGCAGGCTAATCAATTGGACGCTAGTATTGTGAGGGGAGACCTGAGCATGCGGATCGAATCAAACCGATCAGACGAATTTGGCGATCTATTGATGTCGCTTGCCAGTATGACCGAGTCCTTGAGCAGAATGGTCCAACAGGTCCGTCATAGCACCGACAGTATTGCAATTGCCAGCGCAGAAATTGCCGCAGGGAACAACGATCTTGCTCAACGTACAGAGCATTCATCCAGTAACTTGCAATCAACGGCGTCCAGAATGGACACATTGACTCATACAGTTCAGCAAAGTGCCGACAATGCGCGCCAAGCCAGTAGATTGGCCGCGTCGGCGTCCCTGGTAGCTGACAAAGGCGGCGAGGTCGTCTCGCTGGTGATTTTCACGATGGAGGAGATCAACGCCAGTAGCAAAAAGATATCGGACATCATCGCGGTAATCGATGGTATCGCGTTTCAAACTAATATTTTGGCTTTGAACGCCGCCGTGGAAGCAGCGCGGGCTGGCGAACAGGGAAGAGGCTTTGCTGTGGTAGCCAGCGAAGTGCGCAGTTTGGCGAAGCGCAGCGCTGAGGCCGCCAAAGAAATCAAAATCCTGATTGGGAGCTCGGTCGACAAGGTCGCATCCGGTACCCGCTTGGTGTCGGACGCGGGTACAACGATGAGAGACATTGTGCAGTCTGTTCGACAGGTAGCCAGCGTGGTGGGTGAGATCACGGCGTCGTCGTCGGAGCAGGGCAGTGGCATCGCTAATATGAATAGGTCAATCGGTGATTTGGACCAATTGACCCAGCAAAATGCAGCGTTGGTTGAACAAAGTGCAGCCGCTGCTGAAAGCTTGCGAGAGCAAGCCGCCCAACCATCACAAGTGGTGGCAGTTTTCAAAACTGGCGACATGCTGGCGCCAAAAATTGCGCCCTTCTCAATACGGCCCGATCCATCAGATCAAGTGGCTCAGCGTCCCTACCGTCGGCTTTCAAAAAACTGAGAAGCCCGCAGCCCAGATCGGACTTTTAGAGAATGCAATTAGGGGGTGTCGACAGTGCGACTAACGCGTTGGCTACCATCAAGAAGCTGCGCCTTGATGAGGATGGCTTCGCTAGAGTCGTGAAGCACCCGGCGTGCGCCGTCAAAGCGGCGTGACCAATAGGAGACGCCCAAGCTCTCTACACGAACCTCTGCCCCAGGCTTGGGTGAGTGAATGAATTTGCCATCGCCTACATAGATGCCGACATGACTAAAGGCGCGTCGCAAGGTGTTGAAAAACACCAGATCGCCAGGTTGCAATTCGTCACGGGCAATAGTTTCGGTGGCCGCTGCTTGCTGTTCAGCGCGACGGGGCAAAACAAGACCAATGGTTTGTTCATACATGGCTTTGACGAATCCACTGCAATCAAACCCGGTCTCGGCCGAGTTGCCACCGCGTTTGTAGGGCACTCCCAAAAACCCCAGAGAAGTCACCACAAGATTGGACGCCTTTTCGGTCACGCTTTGGCGAACTTGTTCCATGCGTGCGAGCATACCTTTGTCATTCATGAATCGGCCCATGTTGTCATCGGTAGGTGGGGTGGGGCCAGCGTGGGCATTGATTGAAATCAAAAGCACCGCCAAAATGACAAAAATTCGCATGGGCGCTAGCATACTTGTAGTTCAAAATCACTGTCAAGCTCGATTTCACATTAACAATATTTCTTAAGTCATTGATTTAATTAATAAGAAAGGTTCTTCATGTTTAAAGCACTGCTCCTGGATAACACCAACGGCTTCTCAGCTCAAATCACGAACGTGGACGAGGCAAAGATGCCAGAAGGAGAAGTCACGGTTGCCGTGAGCTATTCAACACTGAATTTCAAGGATGGTTTAGCCATCACCAACAAAGGTCCAGTGGTCCGCAGTTGGCCCATGGTTGCAGGCATTGACGGGGCGGGAACCGTGCTGTCGTCCACCCACGCAGCGTGGCGTGCCGGTGACGCCTTTGTTCACACCGGCTGGGGAGTCGGGGAAACCCATTGGGGCTGCTTGGCGGAGAAGGCCAGACTTAAAGGCGACTGGCTGGTCAAATTACCGCCAGCCTTGGCGCCTCGCCAAGCCATGGCGATCGGCACTGCGGGCTACACCGCGATGCTGTGTGTCCTGGCGTTGGAAGATCACGGGGTGACCCCAGAGGCAGGTGAGGTGCTGGTCACTGGCGCGACCGGGGGCGTTGGTAGTGTCGCCATTGCTTTGCTGGGCAAACTGGGCTACAAAGTTGTCGCAGCAACCGGCAAGTCGGCCGAGGAGCCTTATTTGAAGTCGCTGGGCGCCTCCGGCATCATTGACCGGTCTCTTTTGTCAAATGCTGGCAAGCCTTTTCAGAAAGAGCGTTGGGCGGCGGTGATTGACTGCGTGGGCTCTCATACCTTGGCCAATGCCTTGGCCCAAACCCGGTATGGCGGTGTCGTAGCCGCTTGCGGGCTCGCCCAGGGCATGGACCTGTCCACCACCGTGATGCCTTTCATCTTGCGCGGGGTCACATTGGCTGGCATTGATTCGGTCATGGCGCCCTTGATCAAACGTCAGCGTGCGTGGGACCGTCTGGCCCGCGATCTTGACTTGGAGTTATTGGAGTCAATGATCGAGGAAGTGCCGCTGGAGCAAGCGATTGCCAAAGCTCATGATTTGATGGACGGCAAAGTGCGCGGCCGGGTGGTCGTCAAAGTGGCGGCTTAGAACGCCTCTTAGTCTAGGATCTATTTTCTATGAAGAAGAAGTCGCCAGCCCCAGTCCGAAAAGCACTAGCAGCTATTCTTTTGATAGTGCTAAGTGCGATTTCCAATGCGCAAACCGTGCGCCCGGAAGTGGTGGCGTCCGGGTTGCAGCACCCCTGGGCAGTGGCTTTTTTGCCAGAGGGTCGATTCTTGGTCACTGAACGCGTGGGTTTGCTTAGAGTCATAGAGCCCAATGGCAATGTCCGTGAACCTGTCAAAGGTCTGCCGGCTGCAGCGGTCGGTGGGCAGGGCGGCCTACTGGATCTGCTTCTCGATGCAGATTTTTCACGCAACCGGACTCTGTTTTTCTGTTTCAGTGAAGCCGGAGCAGGCGGGAATGGCACGGCGCTGGCTCGGGCCAGTTTGTCCGACGACTTAAAGCAGTTGGAAAACGTTCAGGTCATCTTCAGGCAAGTGCCAAAGGTCAATAGCAGTGCGCATTTTGGCTGCCGGATTGTTGAGAGCCAAGCTGGCGGTCGGCCAGATGGACGCTTGTTTTTGACATTGGGTGAACGCTATCAACGAAAAGAGGACGCGCAAAAGCTGGATAACCACCTTGGCAAAGTAGTGCGCATCAACAAAGATGGTTCCGTGCCGCCTGACAACCCCTTTGTGGGGCAGCCCGGGGCACTGCCCGAGATTTGGAGTTACGGCCACCGAAACCCACAAGGCGCGACACAGACCCCGAGCGGAACACTATGGATTCACGAGCATGGACCGCAGGGTGGCGATGAGATCAATTTGCCGCAGGCCGGCCAAAATTACGGCTGGCCGGTCGTGACCTTTGGTGAAAACTATGGCGGCGGCAAGATCGGCGAGGGCCTGACGGCCAAACCCGGCATGGCAGCGCCCCTGCATTACTGGGTGCCTTCCATCGCGCCCTCTGGAATGGCCTTTCTAACCAGTGAGCGCTATGGGCCAACCTGGGTCGGCAATCTGTTTGTTGGCTCGCTTAAATTCGGCTACCTCGACCGAATCGAGTTGTCGCAGCCGTTTTCCGGAAAGGTGGTGAATGAGCACTCCTTGTCAGCCAGCGAAGGCGAGCGGGTTCGCGACGTTCGCCAAGGTCCTGACGGGCTCCTTTATATCTTGACCGATCAGGCGCGGGGCCGTCTGATTCGCTTGTTGCCATCTTCGCCTGGGTTCTAATCAAGCATGCCTTGAAAAGGCCCAATCTGTGTATAGAAAGTCTGACATGTTGCTAGATGCTGCCGAATCCCAACTCGTTCTCGTGGACTACCAGGAACACCTGATGCCCGCCATTTTCGAAGGCCAATTGGTGCTGACCAATGCCATTCGTTTGGCGGAAATTGCCAAGTTGATGGGTGTGCCCGTCTGGGGAACTGAGCAAAACCCGTCCAAACTCGGCGCCAACCCCGCCGAATTGAAAGCGCGCTGCCAAAACACATTGAGCAAAATGCACTTTAGTGGTGTTGAAGAGGGTTTGGGTGAGTGGCTGCGCCCGCCAGCCAAACCCGTGGGCGGCAACGCTCGTAGCTTGCCCAAGCACCTGCAGAAACCGGCATCGGGTGGCGATGAGCGCGGCATGATTGTCATCGCCGGTTGCGAGGCCCATGTCTGCCTTTTGCAAACTGCCTTGGATTTGCTGGAAGACGAATTTGACGTTTGGGTCGTCACAGACGCCTGCAGTTCCCGCACAGAACGCAACCGCGATGCCGCGTTTGACCGCCTGGCAGGGGCTGGTGCTGAGTTGGTGACAACCGAGATGGTGGTTTTTGAATGGTTGCGCACGGCAGAGCATGACGAATTTAAGTCTGTGCTGCCGCTGATTAAGTAAACGCAAGCGTTGAACGGCTCTGGAAGTCGCTCTCTGAGGAGGCGGGAAGGGCTAGTTTTGCGGCTTCCCGCGTCGGTATGGGTGAAGGAGCATATGACTCCTTCAGTCAGCTTGTTGCAAGTTGCTTGATCACAATTATGAATTAAGTTAATCGACCCGATCGGAGACAAAAATGACCAGCTACGCCGACTTCCACCGCGACTCACTCAACAATCGTGACGCCTTTTGGGCCAAGCAAGCTGAGTTGGTCGACTGGCAAACACAGCCCAAAGAGATTTGCGATTACAGCAACCCTCCCTTTGTCAAATGGTTTGTCGGAGGCACCACCAACCTTTGCCACAACGCTGTCGACCGTCACCTCAAAGACCGTTCGGATCAAGCCGCTTTGATTTTTGTCTCCACCGAAACCGACCAGGAACAGGTCTACTCGTTTCGTGAGTTGCATGCCGAGGTGCAACGCATGGCGGCGTCGCTCAAAACGCTCGGCGTGGGAAAGGGCGATCGAGTCTTGATTTACATGCCAATGATTGCTGAGGCCGCATTTGCCATGCTGGCCTGCGCTCGCATTGGGGCCATTCACTCCGTCGTATTTGGCGGATTTGCATCAGGCTCACTGGCATCTCGCATTGAAGACGCATCGCCGAAGGTGGTGATCAGCGCCGACGCCGGTTCCCGCGGTGGCAAGTCAGTGGCCTATAAGCCGCTGCTGGACGAGGCCATTCGGCTCTCCAGTCACAAACCCGATGCCGTCCTGCTCGTGGATCGCCACCTGGTCGCCATGGAGTTAGTGGCGGGCCGCGACCACCTTTGGGGCGATCTTCGCGAAAAGCACATGAATACGACGGTGGAATGCGAATGGGTCGATGCGACCCATCCGAGTTACACGCTTTACACCTCGGGCACCACTGGCAAACCCAAAGGCGTCCAGCGAGACACTGGTGGATATGCAGTTGCCTTGGCGGCAAGCATGAAGCATATATTTGGAGGCAATGCTGGTGAAACCTATTTCTCGACCAGCGACATTGGTTGGGTAGTGGGACACAGCTACATCATCTACGGACCACTCATCGCCGGCATGGCAACCATCATGTACGAAGGGCTGCCCACCCGGCCGGACGGTGGCATCTGGTGGAGCTTGGTCGAAAAATACAAGGTAACAGTCATGTTTAGCGCCCCGACAGCGGTGAGGGTGCTCAAAAAGCAAGACCCCGCCTTGTTGAGCAAATACGACCTGTCCAGCTTGCGCGCTCTATTTCTGGCTGGAGAACCGTTGGATGAGCCAACAGCGCAGTGGATCAACCAGGGATTGGGCAAACCTATCATTGACAACTATTGGCAGACCGAAACGGGCTGGCCAATTCTTTCCTTGTGCAATGGTGTCGAGAAGGCAGAGTCCAAGTTTGGCTCACCCGGCAAAGCCGTTTATGGGTACGACGTGAAACTGTTGGACGACCAAACCGGCGAGGAATTGACCGGCCCCAATCAAAAAGGGGTGGTGGCAATCGAAGGGCCATTGCCTCCAGGCTGCTTGCAAACCATTTGGGGCGATGACGAACGATTCGTCAACGCTTATTGGTCAAGCGTGCCCGGCCGCATGGTTTACAGCACCTTCGATTGGGGTATTCGAGACGCGGATGGTTATTTCTTCATTCTGGGTCGCACCGACGACGTGATTAACGTGGCCGGCCACCGCCTGGGGACCCGCGAAATCGAGGAAAGCATCTCGGCGCACCCCAACATTGCCGAAGTGGCGGTGGTGGGTGTCGCAGACCAGCTCAAAGGACAAGTTGCCATGGCCTTTGCTGTGGCCAAGGATGCCAGCCTGCTCGTGGACGCCGCCGCCTGCCTCAAACTGGAGGGAGAGATCATGAAGATGGTCGACAAAGACTTGGGGGCTGTGGCGCGTCCTGCACGAGTGCGCTTCGTGACCACCTTGCCAAAAACCCGCAGCGGAAAATTGTTGCGAAGAGCAGTTCAAGCGGTATGCGAAGGGAGGGACCCCGGGGATTTGACCACCATGGACGATCCGGCGGCCTTGCAGCAAATCAAGGACTTGCTCGCGAATTGAGTGTGTGTGAAGCACGCGCAACGGTTCTTATTAGAGAGACACGTCGATTAATGGCACAATCAATGTCGATACTAGGCCCTTCCATCGCCACAGTCGCATCCGCCAAACGGTCAAGCCGTGACGCGGGAGGTTAATCAACTAACAGCTTTAACCAGCTAAGTTTCCTTCAGGGAAACGGAGGTCAGCGGAATATGAGTGAGACCAAGCCCCAAGCGGGAAACCCGACGTCGTCGGCTAATCAAGGCTATCAGGCCAACACCTATTTGTTTGGCGGCAACGCCCCGTACGTCGAAGAGATGTACGAAAACTATCTGGTGAATCCTGGCAGTGTGCCAGATTCCTGGCGAGATTATTTCGACGCCTTGCAACACGTTCCAGCCGTTGATGGCACCAGCACTCGCGACGTCGCTCACCAACCTGTTATCAACGCTTTCGCTGAGCGTGCCAAGCAAGGCACCGCGACCGTGGTCATGGTGGCAGGTGCTGACACTGAAATGGGCCGCAAACGCGTGTCTGTGCAGCAGCTTATCGCCGCCTACCGCAACATTGGTGCCCGATGGGCCGACCTAGACCCGTTGAAGCGTATTGAGCGCGCCAATATTCCTGAATTGCAGCTTTCGTTCTACGGCTTTAGCGACGCAGATCAGGAAGCCGTGTTCAACACGAGCAATACTTTCTTTGGTCGCGAGACCATGACGCTGCGCGAGTTGATGAATGCGCTGCATGAGACCTACTGCGGCACCATCGGCGCAGAGTACATGTACATAACTGACCAGAGCCAGAAGCGCTGGTGGCAACAAAAGCTGGAAAGTATTCGCAGCAAGCCCAATTTCACGGCTGAAAAGAAGCTTCATATCCTGGACCGCTTGACGGCGGCTGAAGGACTGGAGCGATTTCTGCACACCAAATACGTGGGTCAAAAGCGCTTCTCATTGGAGGGCGGTGAAAGTTTCATCGCGTCTATGGATGAGTTGATCCAATCTGGCGGTTCTGTCGGATTGCAAGAAATCGTGATCGGCATGGCCCACCGGGGTCGCCTTAACGTTTTGGTGAACTCGCTGGGCAAAATGCCTGCCGACTTGTTTGCCGAGTTCGACCACACAGCGCCAGAAGACTTGCCCAGTGGTGACGTCAAGTACCACCAGGGTTTCAGCTCTGATGTGTCCACCCCTGGCGGCCCGGTCCATTTGACTTTGGCGTTCAACCCCTCCCACCTTGAGATTGTGAATCCGGTGGTTGAAGGCTCTGTGCGTGCCCGTATGGATCGCCGTGGCGATCCGATGGGCAAGCAGGTGCTGCCTGTTTTGGTTCACGGCGATGCGGCTTTTGCTGGTCAAGGCGTTGTCATGGAGACCTTGGCGCTGGCTGAGACCCGCGGCTACACCACCGGCGGCACAGTTCACCTTGTGATCAACAACCAGATTGGTTTCACGACCAGCGACCCACGCGACAGCCGTTCCACGCTGTATTGCTCGGACGTGGTCAAGATGATTGAAGCGCCAGTGCTGCACGTCAATGGTGATGATCCTGAGGCGGTGGTTCTGGCTACCAAGTTGGCGCTGGAATACCGCATGGAATTCCGCAAAGACGTCGTCGTTGACATCATCTGCTTCCGAAAATTGGGGCACAACGAGCAAGATACACCTGCGCTGACTCAGCCGTTGATGTACAAAAAAATCGTACAACACCCCGGTACACGCAAGCTGTACGCCGATAAGTTGGCAACTCAGGGATTTGGCGACACCTTGGGCGATGACATGGTGAAGGCCACTCGCGCGGCCCTTGATGCTGGCAAGAACACCTTTGACCCTGTGCTGACCAATTTCAAGAGCAAGTATGCGGTCGACTGGCTTCCCTATTTGAACAAGAAGTGGACTGACGCCGGCGACACCGCGATCCCGATGGCCGAGTGGAAACGGCTGGCTGAGAGGCTCACCACGATTCCAGACACAGTGACTCCTCATCAGTTGGTGAAAAAGGTTTACGCCGATCGCGCTGCCATGGGCCGCGGAGAAGTGGCAGTGGACTGGGGCATGGGGGAGCACATGGCGTTCGCCTCACTGGTGGCCAGTGGCTACCCGGTTCGCCTGAGCGGCGAGGATTGCGGACGCGGCACCTTTACCCACCGCCACTCGGTGATTCACGACCAGAATCGCGAAAAAGTGGATGAAGGAACGTACATTCCTTTGCAAAACGTGGCGGACGGTCAGGCGCCGTTTGTGGTGATTGACTCCATCCTGTCGGAAGAAGCGGTATTGGCCTTTGAATATGGCTATGCATCCAATGACCCCAATACCCTGGTGATTTGGGAAGCGCAGTTTGGTGACTTCGTTAACGGCGCCCAAGTGGTTATCGACCAATTCATCGCCTCGGGTGAAGTGAAATGGGGCCGCGTCAATGGCATTACTTTGATGCTGCCGCATGGCTACGAAGGCCAAGGACCCGAGCACAGTTCGGCGCGTCTTGAGCGCTTCATGCAGTTGAGCGCCGATACGAACATGCAAGTGGTTCAACCAACCACGGCAAGCCAGATTTTCCACATCTTGCGTCGCCAGATGGTTCGCAATCTGCGTAAGCCCCTCATTATCTTGACGCCGAAGTCATTGCTGAGGAACAAGGATGCGGCTTCGCCCATTTCCGAGTTCACAAAAGGCTGCTTCCAGACTGTGATTCCTGAGCAGAAAGAGCTGAACGCAGACAAGGCGAAGCGAGTCGTCGCTTGCTCAGGCAAGGTCTATTACGACCTCGTCAAGAAGCGCGAAGAAAAGGGCGCTGATGATGTGGTGATTCTGCGGGTAGAGCAGTTGTATCCATTCCCGCACAAAGCGTTCGCGACAGAACTCAAAAAGTATCCTAACGTGACCGATTTGGTGTGGTGCCAGGACGAGCCACAAAACCAGGGCGCCTGGTTCTTTGTGCAGCACTACATCCACGAGAACATGTTTGAAGGACAGAAATTGGGCTACGCCGGGCGGGCTGCTTCGGCCTCTCCTGCGGTTGGTTACTCGCACTTGCACCAAGAACAGCAAAAAATGCTGGTTGAAGCTGCATTTGCCAAGCTCAAGGGCTTTGTACTGACCAAATAAGAGGGCTTTGCTCTACCTCCACTGCCGGGCAATGTTGCAAAGCACCAGCACCCGGCAAGTCCCCAAATACCTTTTGAAAGAATTGTTATGTCAATCGTAGAAATCAAAGTTCCCCAGCTCTCTGAATCCGTGGCTGAGGCCACCATGCTGCAATGGAAGAAGAAAGTTGGAGACACCGTTGAGATGGACGAGATCCTGATCGAAATTGAAACGGACAAAGTTGTTCTGGAAGTACCAGCACCGGCGGCTGGCGTGTTGTCCGAATTGCTGATGGGTGACGGCAGTACCGTGACCGCTGAGCAGTTAATTGGCCGCATTAACACCGACGGCAAAGTGGCCGCACCCACGGCTGCGCCGGCTCAAGCCGCGCCTGCAGCAGCGACCGCCACCGTGGCCGCACCCCCCGCGACATCCAACAGCATGGCTGGCGTTGCAATGCCAGCGGCAGCCAAACTAATGGCGGACAACCATTTGGCACCGGGTTCGGTCGCTGGAACAGGGAAAGACGGACGGGTCACAAAGGGCGATGTCCTGGCGTCCGTGGCTGCTCCTAAAGTTGCAGCGGCTCCTTCCGCGCCAGCCAAGGCTCCAGCTGCAATGTTGCCTCAGGTTGCAATGCCAGCAATGGCTTTGGGCGGCCGCCCTGAACAACGCGTGCCAATGACCCGTTTGCGTGCCCGGGTGGCTGAGCGTTTGCTGCAATCTCAGTCGACCAACGCGATTTTGACAACATTCAATGAGGTCAACATGGCGCCAGTCATGGAGATGCGCAAGCGTTTTCAGGAAAAGTTCGAGAAAGAGCATGGCGTGAAGATCGGCTTCATGAGTTTCTTCGTCAAAGCAGCAGTTCACGCGCTGAAGAAATTCCCTGTGTTGAATGCTTCGGTTGATGGCAACGACATCGTCTACCACGGCTACTTTGATATTGGCATTGCCGTTGGTTCACCGCGCGGGCTGGTCGTGCCCATCTTGCGCAATGCGGATCAAATGAGCTTTGCCGATATTGAGAAGAAGATTGCTGAATTCGGTGCCAAGGCGCGTGAAGGCAAGATGACCATGGACGACATGACGGGTGGCACTTTCTCGATCAGCAACGGCGGAACCTTCGGATCAATGTTGTCGACTCCCATCATCAACCCGCCACAGTCGGCCATTTTGGGCGTGCACGCAACAAAAGACCGTGCTGTTGTCGAAAATGGTCAGGTTGTTGTTCGTCCCATTAACTACCTGGCCATGAGCTACGACCACCGCATTATTGACGGTCGTGAAGCTGTTCTCGGCCTGGTGGCAATGAAAGAGGCGCTAGAAGATCCAGCCCGCCTGCTGTTCAACATCTAAGCCACGATCTGGCAAACCCACCCGTTTGGGCGGACAGGCCGTCCGCTCAGCCGGTGGGTTTTTTTCCAACTGTAAAACTGGAGTTCTCATGAGCAAACAATTTGATGTGATCGTCATTGGTGGCGGTCCTGGTGGCTACATTGCCGCCATTCGCGCAGCACAACTGGGCATGAGTGTGGCCTGCATTGATGAGTGGAAGAACGCAAAGGGTGGTCCCGCGCCTGGCGGCACTTGCACCAATGTGGGTTGCATTCCCAGCAAAGCCTTACTGCAGTCATCTGAGCACTTTGACCATGCCAACCATCACTTCGCCGATCATGGGATCGCGGTCAAAGGTGTGAGCATGGATGTGGCCAAAATGGTCGCCCGCAAGGACACTGTCGTCAAACAAAATAATGACGGCATTCTCTACCTGCTAAAGAAGAATAAAGTCAGCTTTTTCCATGGTCGTGGCTCCTTTATAAAGGCCGTTGACGGTGGCTACGAGCTCAACGTTGCGGGCACAGCCCAAGAGACATTGATGGGCAAGCAAATCATTGTGGCGACCGGCTCCAACGCACGGGCCTTGCCCGGAACACCGTTTGATGAGGAATTGATCCTCTCCAACGACGGTGCATTGCGCATCGGCGCCGTACCCAAGAAACTTGGCCTGATTGGGTCCGGCGTTATCGGACTGGAAATGGGGTCAGTCTGGCGCCGCCTGGGCTCAGAGGTGACAATTCTGGAAGGCTTGCCCACCTTTTTGGGCGCCGTGGACGAGCAAATCGCCAAAGAAGCGCATAAGGCGTTTATTAAACAAGGCCTTAAGGTCGAGCTCGGTGTGAAGGTTGGAGAAATCAAAACCGGCAAGAAGGGCGTCAGTGTCGCGTGGACCAACGCCAAGGGTGAAGCCCAGACGTTGGATGTCGACAAGCTGATTATTTCTATTGGTCGCGTCCCCAATACGATTGGCCTCAATACCGAGAGTGTCGGCCTGCAGTTGGATGAGCGCGGCGCGATTGTGGTGGACGAAGAATGCCGCACCAATTTGGCCGGTGTATGGGCCGTTGGTGACGTGGTTCGCGGTCCAATGCTTGCCCACAAGGCTGAGGAGGAGGGCGTAGCCGTTGCAGAGCGCATTGCCGGTCAGCATGGTCACGTTAACTTCAACACCATTCCCTGGGTCATTTACACCAGCCCTGAAATTGCCTGGGTCGGCCAGACTGAGCAGCAACTCAAAGCAGAGGGTCGGGCCTACAAGGCGGGAACCTTCCCGTTCCTGGCCAATGGTCGTGCGCGCGCTTTGGGTGACACAACAGGTATGGTCAAGATGCTGGCAGATGCCACTACTGATGAAATTCTTGGCGTTCACATCGTCGGACCGATGGCCAGTGAGTTGATTGCTGAGTGTGTCATGGCGATGGAGTTCCGGGCGAGCAGCGAAGACCTAGCCCGCATTTGCCATGCCCATCCGTCGCTGAGTGAGGCGACCAAAGAAGCTGCACTCGCCGTGGACAAGCGGACATTGAATTTCTAAACTTTTCGTGGCAGGCACCGCCTGCCACGGCCGATCTTCATGACCGTCACCGAGATATACCACGCCGAGTTAAAGTTGAAGGGTTACGTCAGCGACCCTGCCCAGCTGCGAGCGATTGAGGCGTTGGAACGTTGCGCCAATGAGTGGAGCGCGTTCAAAGAGAAGCGTTCAAGTGCATTAAAAAAGCTAATCAATCGGCCCGATATCCCTCGCGGCGTCTATATGTTCGGCGGGGTAGGGCGAGGTAAAAGCTTTTTGATGGACTGCTTCTTCAATGCCGTTCCACTCAAGCGGAAAACGCGGTTGCACTTTCACGAGTTCATGCGAGAGGTGCATCGGGAGCTGACCGTCCTTCAGGGCACAGCGAATCCACTGGACATGCTGGCCAAGCAAATCGCAAAGAAATACCGGCTGATTTGTTTTGACGAGTTTCACGTCGCAGACATTACGGATGCAATGATCCTGCACCGGTTGTTAGCCGCACTGTTTGAAAACGGTGTCGGGTTGGTGACAACCTCAAACTTCAAACCGAATGACCTGTACCCGAACGGCATGCATCGTGACCGCATCATGCCTGCCATTGCTTTGCTCAACAACAATTTGGAAGTCATCAATGTTGACAATGGCACTGATTACCGCTGCCAGACTCTTCAGCAGTTGAATCTGTATCACGTGCCACTTGGTGCCAAGGCTGATGCCGAAATGAGCAAGGCCTTTGATCGTCTAGCGGAGACGCATGACGAGGAGCCGGTGTTGAAAATTGAGTCTCGCCAGATTGTCGCCCGACGAAAAGCGGGAGGCATGGTCTGGTTTGATTTCAAGGTCCTGTGTGGCGGACCCAGGTCACAAAATGACTACTTGGAAATCGCGAGCCAATTTCACACTATTTTTCTAAGTGACGTACCGCAGATGCCCATGCGAATGTCCTCGGAGGCTCGTCGTTTTACTTGGTTGATTGATGTGCTCTACGACCGGCGGGTGAAGCTGATTGTCTCTGCTGAGGTCACCGCTGAATCCCTTTACACAGAGGGTCCGTTGGCACATGAATTTCCGAGAACAGTTTCCAGATTGAATGAAATGCAGTCGGCCGAATTTCTTGCGCTGGAGCGTCGACTGGTTGATACCCGCCTGACCTGAGTCGATCGATCCGAGTGAGCTATACAGCTAAGGCAACGACCCAGAATTCCCGGCCATTGAAGTACCGTTGCAGGGAATGTCTGTCGTCAACGGTTGGCAAAGCCGTTATGGCGCGACTTCCAGTGGCTCGACCTTCACAATTACCAATGACAGATTGTCGCCCGTACCGCGCGCACGCTCCCTTGCCTTTTCGATCAGGAATTCACTGGCCTCTCTGGCGGAAAGGGTCGACAGAATTGACCCTATCTCAGCGGTCGTGAAGTAATGCCAGATGCCGTCGCTGCAAGCCATCAAGGTGTCACCCACTTCAACTTTGGAAATGCAATGAAATTCGACGGGCGGGTCACTTTCAGTGCCAAGGCAACCCATCAGGATATTGGACTGCGGATGGAAATTGGCTTGATCTTCAGTCAACTCACCCCTGGTCATCAAGGCCTGAACATAGGAGTGATCCATCGTTCGCTTGATGAATTTATCGCCACGGAAATGATAAATTCTGGAGTCCCCGGCATGGGCCCAATGACAATCTCCACCGGCGTTGATCAGAAATGCAGCCACTGTGCTGTGGGGCTCCTCTTCAGAGGAAATCGCCGTTAACTTAATCACGGTATGAGCCTCCTGGATGAGCTGCATCAGAGTTTCCTCAGACTCATCGCGTCGCGGGTCGTATCGCTCAAACAGTTGTTTGGCGGTCATCATCACCTGATCCGACGCCTTTCTCCCTCCGCTTCTACCACCCATTCCGTCAGCCAAAATTGCGAGAATGCAGCCGCTCACCCGCGCATGGCTGAGCAGAATCACTTGGTCTTGCTGATAGTCCCGATCGCCTCTATGAATGCCAGTTGAGGCACTTAATTTGTAGCCATTAGTCATGTTTGTGGAGCAAGGGTGGAGGATTGACGCAATGACCGAATTAGGTCAATTACCAAACCTTCCACCAAGGATCTGAGTCCCCTTTGAATCCCCGTGTGAGGAACGCAGAATTTGGATAGTTCGTCACCAACACGCGTTTCGCGTCATCCCGAAGTTGGTTCATCCCTAGCGCATCGTAAGACTGAGTCAAAATGTACAAGGCTTCTTCGACAGCCGGAACACCCTGGTAGTCCGCCAATGCGATTTGTGCACGGTTGATCGCTGCCACGTGCGCGCCACGCAAATAATAGTATTTGGCGACATGGACCTCGTATTGAGCCAAGGAGTTGACGATATGTGTCATACGCTGGCCGGCATCAGGGGTATATCGAGAGTCAGGGAAACGGGTCACCAACTCCTTGAAGGCCGAAAACGACTCTTTTGCAGCTTTCTGATCGCGTTCAGACAAGTCTTGCCGTGTGATCGCCGAGAACATACCCAGATCGTCATTGAAGTTGATAATGCCCTTTAAGTAAAGTGCGTAATCAATTGCAGGGCTGGCAGGATGCAGCTTCAGAAATCGATCCAATGTCGCAAGGGCTTGGGCACTTTCTCCCGCTTTAAAATTGGCATATGCCTTGTCGAGTTGGGCCTGCTGCGCAAGAGGGGTCCCTGCAGCGCGGCCTTCCAACTTTTCAAACAGCAACACGGCTTTGTCGTAGGCTCCTGCGTTTAGCTCGTCTTTCGCCTCAGCATAAATTTTATTGGGGCTCCAACCCGCTGTTTTGTCTTCCACAGTGGAGGCGCAGCCGGCGAATAGCAGGACTGAGCCTGTAAATGCCAAAGTGCATACAACGGATAATTTGGCTCTAAGCATGTAGGACTACTTTCGTGAACAATAGCGACAGAATTATATCGACCGGCCTCGCCCCCGAGAATTCGGACGACACAGCTGAGATGGACGCGGAGTGCGAACTTCGTCAACTGACCATTTCCGAGAAATATCACACCGAACGACTTGATCGGGCGCTGGCTGAACTGGTCCCTGAGTTTTCGCGGAGCTACCTTCAGCAACTCATAGACCTGTCAGGGGTAACTGTCAATGGCGCAGTCATTCGCAAGGCCTCCGCCCGGGTTAAAGCCGGCGATGTGGCCCGCGTTGAATTGCGCCCAACGCCCCAGAGCCAAGCATTCAAACCAGAGGCTATTGCTTTGGCGGTCGTTTATCAAGACGACCATTTGATGGTAATTGACAAACCAGCCGGCTTGGTGGTTCACCCCGCCCCCGGCAACTGGAGTGGAACGCTGCTAAACGGATTGTTGGCACATGACAAAAAGGCCATGGATCTCCCTAGGGCCGGCATTGTTCACCGATTGGACAAGGACACCAGCGGCCTCATGGTCGTCGCCCGAAACCGCGCCACGATGGATCTATTGGTTCAATTAATCGCGGCGAGAGATGTGAGTCGGCAGTATTTGGCGATAGGCCTGCACTTATGGAAAGCTAAATCGTGTTGCGACGTTGACGCGCCAGTGGGCAGGGATCCTCGAAATCGATTGCGTATGGCTGTGGTGGATTTGGAAAAAAATCAAGGCAAACATGCCAAAACTTCTATTGAGTTGTTAGACCAAGGAGAAGGGTGCAGCCTTGTACGTTGCACGCTACACACCGGCAGAACTCATCAGATCCGGGTCCACATGGCCCACGTGGGGCATCCGCTGGTCGCCGACGAGGCCTATGGGGGCATCAAGAAGGCGGGCATGCAGCGTCAGGCACTTCACGCTTTTCGACTAGCGTTTCCCCATCCCGTGACAGGCGCGATGATGAAGTTCGAGTCCGCCCCCCCGCAAGATTTCTGCCATGCCCTGAATTTACTGGGACTTAGCTACAATACGCCACATAGCGAAATATGATGTCTACGCGGCACTCAACGTTATTTGCGCCATAGATTCTTAAATCTCCCACTGCGCCTCACTGTTTGCCCCAATAGTTGTTGATTGCTTTTGTACCGGTCCGGTGCAATTACTGGAACAGAAAACCATGAATTCGACGGATGCAAAACGTATCCTTGAAACTGCTTTGATTTGCTCCCCTCAGGCCCTGCAATTGCGAGAGTTAAGGGCGCTTTTTGACGACAGCGTAAGCATTGACTCTCTAAAACTGCTGATGCTACAGCTGCAGTCTGAGTGGACTGGGCGAGGAGTCGAGTTAGTGAGCGTTGCCAGTGGCTGGCGGTTTCAAAGTAAATCCGATATGAAGGGATACCTTGATCGCCTGTACCCAGAGAAGCCGCCTCGCTACACGCGAGCTACGTTGGAGACTCTTGCAATCATTGCCTATCGTCAACCGGTCACTCGCGGTGACATAGAGGATATTCGAGGCGTTACCGTGAATTCATTGCTGCTTAAGCAGCTCGAAGATCGGGGTTGGGTTGAGACCATCGGCTATCGGGATACGGTTGGTCGGCCGGCGCTTTTTGCGACGACCAAGCAGTTTTTGGATGATCTGGGTTTGACTGCGCTGGATGAATTGCCGCTACTTGAATTTCCTTCACAACAGGCTGAGTTTCTCGAGCGAACTAGCGCTGATACTGGCCTGGGTCAAGTACAAATTGACATTCAAGATGACGCTGATTTGCCCCTGCAGGGGCTGGATGGTCAGGCCGAGAGTAGCGAAGGTGGAGAGGTTGAGTCCCTTCAATCTACCTCAGAGTCAGAAATAATTATTTTGAACGGAAAAAATCATGAGTGAAAACCCCATGGATACAAACGAAGAATTCAACCAGGGGTTGAATACAGAAGAAAGCAAGTTAGATCAGGTAACACAGCCTCCCGTAAACCCATCAATTCCTGAAAACCGGTTTGCGGACGTGATTTCTGGGCAATTTGATGCTGACGAAGACACGGCAGAAGTCGCACCACTCAAGCGAGTGTTGCTGCCTCAAGCCGAGTCACCGAAACTCCACAAAGTGCTGGCGCAAGCTGGCATGGGCTCACGTCTTGAAATGGAGCAATTGATTCTCGAGGGCCGAATCACCGTCAACAATGAGCCAGCCCATGTGGGCCAACGAATTCAATTCGGCGACCATGTCAAGGTCAATGGCAAGCCCATTCGATTTCGTATTGACCCGCCACCTCCACGGGTGATTGCGTATCACAAGCCAGCAGGTGAAGTAGTTACTCACGACGACCCACAAAACAGGCCGACAGTTTTTCGACGCCTGCCCAAGTTGTACCAAGGCAAATGGCAGTCCGTCGGGCGACTGGATTTGAATACGGAGGGGTTGCTGCTTTTTACCAGCTCTGGTGAGTTGGCCAACAATTTGATGCATCCTCGATTTGGTTTGGAGCGTGAATATGCCGTCCGAGTGCTTGGTGCGCTGAACAAGGAAGAGAGGCAGAAATTGCTTGCAGGAGTTCAATTGGATGACGGGTTAGCGCAGTTTGGCTCAATCGAAGATGGAGGTGGTGAGGGCGCCAATTGCTGGTACCGAGTCACCATTTCCGAGGGGAGAAACCGCGAGGTTCGGCGTATGTTTGAGGCAGTCGGGCACGCTGTTAGCCGCTTAATTCGAATTCGATATGGGGCAATGGTTTTGCCAAAAGGCCTGAAGCGCGGGGCGTGGATGGAGTTGGATGACAATGATATTCAAGGATTGGTCAAGGTGGCTGGCGTAATCAAGCCTCAACCAATTGACGGTCAACCGACTCGTGGAGGGCGAGGCGATTCGTCCAGTCGCCGCAGAGGAGTGAGGGGGAGCGGTCCCCGCAGTTCTGGCAGAGGTCTGCGCAGCAATGGCGACGCTGGGTCCGATCAAAAATCACCGGCCGGTTCGGACCGAGGTCGCAGCGGACGCGCTCCTTCGGGTGGACAAAATGCAGGCTCTAGCCAACCAGATCCTATGAAGACGGCATTTGGTTACATTGGTGCTGATAGCTTCACCAAGCAGCGGAGCAACCAACTGCCCGGCCGAGGAAAAGGTGGGCCGCGCCGCGGTGGTCGCGGAGGGGCCTAACCTATATCGGGTGGCGCCAGTTGACTTTTCGAAAAATCGATCTCTCTTGGCGTTAAACTAGTGAGCTTTGCCCAATGGGTAATAATTATTTATTGTTGATCTGGAAAAAATATGACTATCGAACGCACTCTTTCTATCATCAAACCTGATGCAGTTGCCAAAAACGTAATCGGCCAAATTTATGCGCGCTTTGAAGCCGCTGGCCTGAAAGTTATTGCTGCACGCATGGCCCATCTTTCGCGCGGCGAGGCAGAAGCCTTTTACGGCGTTCATAAAGAGCGTCCTTTCTTCAAGGATCTGGTTGAGTTCATGATCTCGGGTCCTGTCATGATTCAGGCGCTCGAAGGTGAAAACGCCATCCTGAAAAACCGCGACTTAATGGGTGCAACAGATCCGAAGAAGGCAGCCCCAGGCACCATTCGCGCCGATTTCGCCGACAGCATTGATGCCAATGCCGTTCATGGCTCTGATGCAGCTGAGACCGCTGCTGCTGAAATCGCCTTCTTCTTTGCTGGCATGAACGTTTACGGCCAATAAAACTTGATGACGGTCAACCTACTCGATTACGACCTTGAAGGTTTGACCCTTTATTGCGAGCGGCTGGGTGAGAAGCGTTTTCGCGCCACTCAGTTGTTTCGCTGGATCCATCAAAGAGGCGCGTCCAAATTTGACGACATGACCGACCTTGCCCGGTCACTGCGAGAGAAGCTGTCGGCTTCGGCGCAAGTCAAGCCACTGGACATCTTGTCGCAGCATATTTCGTCTGATGGCACTATCAAATGGCTTTTTGATGTCGGCAACGGGGATGCCGTAGAAGCTGTCTTCATTCCCGAGAAGGATCGCGGCACCCTTTGTATTTCCTCGCAGGCAGGGTGTGCGGTAGGCTGTCGGTTTTGCTCCACTGGACACCAAGGGTTCAGCAGGAATCTTCGCGCGGGAGAAATTATTTCTCAGCTCTGGTTTGCGGAGCACTTCCTTAGATCCCACCTCAAGCAGTGTGATCGCGTCATCTCAAATGTAGTCATGATGGGCATGGGTGAGCCTCTTCAAAACTACTCAGAACTCGTGCCGGCACTGCGAGTCATGCTCGACGATCACGGGTACGGGTTGTCCAGGCGGCGCGTGACGGTCTCCACCTCCGGTGTGGTTCCAATGATGGACCGTTTGGCGCTGGATTGCCCGGTTGCCCTTGCGGTCTCTTTGCATGCACCCAATGACGAGTTACGTAGCAATTTGGTGCCGTTGAATCGAAAATATCCGATCGAAGAGTTACTGGCGGCATGCAATCGGTACTTGGCACACGCCCCAAGAGACTTCATTACCTTCGAGTACTGCATGCTTGATGGTGTTAACGATCAAGTGGAGCACGCCAACCAACTCGTCAGCTTGATACGTCAACACGCCAGCGGCCGTGTGTGGTGCAAGTTCAACCTGATTCCTTTTAATCCTTTTCCTGCCTCGGGTCTACTTCGTTCGCCAATTGAGCAGGTAAATGTCTTCGCGAAAATATTGTCTGACGCCGGCATTGTTACCACAGTGCGCAAGACAAGAGGAGACGACATTGATGCTGCTTGCGGTCAATTGGCTGGTGATGTGCAAGACCGAACCCGTGTGCAATCCAGAATTGCACGGCAGCGAACCATTATGTTGACACCGATACCGCCCACAGCAAAACCCAATTTGGAGAAGTGACGTATGGCAATCAATCCATCTGGACATTGGAATATCAAACGGCATTTGCTTGTTGTTGGCTTAATTGCCGTAGTCGGTACGTTGATGGGCGGCTGTGCGTCGACAAGTCGCGAGGCTGGTGCCGACCGACCTCGTGATGAAATTGTGACGGCATCTGACGAAACCGATGCAAGAAAGAGAGCCAGAATTCGTTTGGAGTTGGCAATCGGCTATTTTGAGCAAGGGCAGACAAATATTGCACTTGATGAGTTAAAGCAGTCGATAGCGGCCGACCCTACCTACTCGGCGGGGTACAACATGCGGGGCTTGATCTACATGCGACTCAATGACTACCGATTCGCCGAGGAGAGCTTCAAACAGGCGCTAGCGTTGAGTCCTCGAGATGCCAGCGTCATTCACAATTTGGGATGGTTGCTGTGCCAGCAATCTAGGTACCCGGAGTCGTCGGCGATGTTTCTTCAAGCCCTTGCAAACCCTCAGTATGGAGAGCGAGCGAAAACTTATATGGCACACGGTTTGTGCCAAGTTCGGGCAAATGACTTAACGGCGGCGGAGGCTAGCCTTAAAAAATCTTATGAGTTGGATGCGGGGAACCCCATCACTGCCTTCAACATGGCCACCTTGCTTTACAAGCGCGGAGACTTTGTACAGTCACAGTTCTACATTCGTCGTCTAAACAATAGCCAATTGGCCAACGCGGAGTCTCTGTGGCTTGGCGTCAAGGTTGAACGCCAGTTGAACAACACAGAAGCGCTAAATCAACTCGCAGGGCAGCTTGAGAAGCGCTTTTCGGCTTCACCCGAGACTATTTTGTATCACCGTGGGGCATTCAATGAGTGAAGTTGATTCGTCTTCGTCTAGCCCCGAGATTCAAGTAACCGACGCGTGTGAGACCGGGGGCGCATTGTTACGGCAAGCAAGGGAGACTGCAGGATACAGTGTGCCCGCGCTTGCGTCGATGCTGAAAGTATCAACAGCCAAGCTGGAGGCCCTGGAAGCAAATCGATGGGATTTGTTGCCCGACATCGTCTTTGCGCGTGCTTTGGCGTCAAGCGTTTGCCGAGCCCTTCAAATTGATGCGAGACCTGTACTAGCGCGCTTTCCAAGCTTGGCAACACCGAGCATGAAAACGGATGAATCTGGTATCAACACCCCATTTCGCGTGCCTGGCGAAGGAAGGGGACTCGCATTCATGAGTCACCTCCGTCAGCCAGGAACTTTGGCCGTTTTAGCCCTTGTTTTTTCGGCTGTTGCGCTGCTCTTCGCGCCAGGCGACTTCCTCAGTTCGAGCCTTGATACATTCAGGGTTGCCCCCGCTGATCCCACAGATGAGACAACGGAAACGATGCCGGCGACAACCGACACCGTTGTGTCAACCATTGCTGATGGATCTACCGATGTGCTTGTTCCAGTCTCAGGTTCGGAGGTGGCAGTAGCAAACAGTTCTCCTTTGACAGCTGCGCCCAGCAGGGTTTCAGCAAGTCCACTGCCACTCACTGTCGGTGGCAATGGGGCGGTGGCCGGCACCGTAGTATTGAAAGCGACTGCCACTTCGTGGGTTGAGGTTGTCGATGCCAACGGCGTCGTCAAGGTACGAAAATCCATGGTTGAAGGTGAGGTGCTCGGGGCATCTGGTGATAGTCCACTGTCCGTTGTGATCGGTCGGGCTGACGTAGTAGCTGTTGAGGTCAGGGGCAAGAGCTTTGATCTCGCACAGCTGACCAATAACAATATTGCTCGTTTTGAGGTGAAATAGTGGACCATCACGCCCCCATCGCCATTGCAGCACCAAAACGCCGAACCTCTTTGCAAGCTCAAGTAAGTTGGGGCCAGAGAGTAGTCACGATTGGTGGCGATGCACCGGTTCGCATCCAATCGATGACGAATACAGACACGGTAGATGTAATTGGAACTGCGATTCAGGTTAAGGAGCTCTCACTGGCTGGCTCCGAAATGGTTCGCCTGACTGTCAACACCCCGGAAGCGGCGCAGGCTGTGCCGCACATAAGAGATCAGCTGGATCGCATGGGAATTGATACCCCACTGGTCGGCGACTTTCATTACAACGGGCATCGGCTGTTGAGTGAGTTTCCTGCTTGCGCCGAGGCGTTGTCGAAGTATCGAATTAATCCCGGTAACGTCGGCAAAGGCGATAAACGCGACAAACAATTTGGTCAAATGATTGAAGCCGCCATTCGGTGGAAGAAACCTGTCCGCATTGGTGTCAATTGGGGCAGCTTGGACCAAGACCTGTTGGCAGACCTGATGGACCAAAACAGTCGGCGGGCCACGCCATGGGAAGCAAAGCCCGTCATGTACGAGGCATTGATCACCTCTGCTCTGGATTCAGCCCGTCGCGCTGTTGACATGGGCATGCAACCCAACCAGATCATTCTTTCCTGCAAGGTTAGTGGTGTTCAAGATTTGATTGCCGTGTATCGAGAGCTGAATGCACGTTGCGACTATCCCTTGCACCTAGGTCTCACTGAAGCAGGTATGGGAACCAAAGGAGCGGTTGCTTCTACGGCGGCACTTTCGGTGCTGTTGCAGGAAGGTATCGGGGACACAATTCGCGTATCTCTGACCCCCCAACCCGGTGAGTCTCGTACCCAAGAGGTTGTGATCGCCTGTGAAATTTTGCAGGCACTTGAGCTTAGGTCATTTGTCCCCAGTGTCACTGCGTGTCCCGGGTGCGGTAGAACCACAAGCACGACTTTTCAAGAGTTGACCAAACAAATTGAAGATTTTCTGAGAAGCCAGATGCCTGTTTGGCGTGAAAAGTACCCTGGGGTGGAGAAGCTGAAAGTAGCCGTTATGGGCTGTATCGTCAATGGCCCAGGGGAGAGCAAGCATGCCGATATCGGAATCAGCCTTCCCGGTACTGGCGAGGCGCCAGCAGCACCCGTATTCATTGACGGTGAAAAAGCGCTGACATTACGCGGCGAAAATATCGCGCAAGAGTTTCAGCAAATTGTTGAAACGTACATCCAAAAACGATTTAGTAAGGACTCGGTCATTTGACCGTTTTGACACAGCTCATGAGTGAAAAGAGTTCGATGCCAAGGTTTGAAAAATTGACCGGCGTCAAGGGCATGAACGACATCATGCCGCCCCAATCAGCGGCGGTCGAGTGGCTGGAAGGCAGGATTCGCACGGTGATGGCCCGCTATGCCTATAAGAACATCCGAACTCCCATCGTTGAGAGAACCCCGTTGTTTGTCCGTGGACTGGGACAGGTTACTGACGTGGTGGAGAAGGAGATGTACTCCTTTGAAGATCGGTTGAACGGAGACCCGCTGACGCTTCGGCCAGAGGGAACTGCAGGTGTTGTTCGATCTGTTATCGAGCACTCGATGCTGTATGACGGTGGCAAACGCTTCTATTACATCGGGCCGATGTTTCGTCACGAACGACCTCAGCGTGGTCGCTATCGTCAATTTGATCAAATTGGTGCAGAGGCGTTGGGATTTTCGGGTGCTGAAATCGACGCAGAGTTGATTTTGTTGGCTGTGGCCCTCTGGAGTGACTTGGGTCTGACTGATGTACGACTGGAACTAAACAGCCTGGGACAGCCCGAAGAGCGTCATGAGCATCGAAAAGCGCTCATTGCTTACTTCGAATCCCATCATGATGAGTTGGATGAAGACTCGCGTCGCCGGCTTCATACCAACCCGCTTCGGATTCTGGACACAAAAAACCCGGCGCTGCAAAAAATTGTTGATGGCGCGCCGCGACCTATCGACTACTTGGGCGAGCAGTCACTCGCACATTTTTCGGACCTGAAGCGCATCCTAGATGAAAACCAGGTGTCCTACACCGTGAATCCCCGCTTGGTTCGGGGACTGGACTACTACAACCTGACCGTTTTTGAATTCACGACCGACCGCCTGGGTTCCCAGGGGACAGTGTGCGCGGGCGGTCGTTATGACTATCTGATCGAGAATTTGGGTGGAAAATCTGCCCCCGCCGTCGGTTGGGCACTTGGCGTGGATCGCATACTGGAGTTGCTAAAGGAACAAGGGCTCGGAGAAATCGATACGGCATTGGATGCCTACGCGATTGTCGCCAACCTGTCTGGATTGCCACGTGCGTTGAGGGTGTTGCAAAAATTACGAAGTGAGGGCGTCAGCATACAAATGCAAGCAAGTTCCGACTCGGCAATGGCCAGCTTAAAGTCGCAGTTCAAACGAGCAGACTCAAGTGGCGCCCATTTTGCATTGGTATTTGGCGATGAGGAAGTTAAAACCAACTCAGTGACGATCAAGTCGCTGCGAGATGGCACTGGGCTTCAAGTAAGCCAATCCCTCGATTCCATTTCCGACTGGGCGCCGACCCTACAATTGCGTGCTTAACTGAGAACAAATATGGCGACACCTTTAGACCTCGAAGAACAAGAACAATTAGATCAACTGAAGCACTTTTGGAAGCAGTATGGCAATGCCATCACTTGGACATTGATCGCTGTATTGTCTGGATTTGCAAGCTGGAATTTCTACCAATATTGGCAGCGAGGAAAGTCAGCACAGGCCTCCGCCCTGTTTGAAGAAGTCGACAAAAGCATCAAGTTAGGTGACATGACCAAGGTTGAGCGCTCAGTGTCAGACCTTCAAAAAGGATATGAATCCACAGTTTATGCCCAGCAAGCGGGCCTGCTTGTGTCGAAATACTATTACGAAGCTGGCAAAGTCGATGCGGCCAAGGCAGCCTTGGCTTGGGTTGTTGAAAAGCCAACGGACAGCGGTTATCAAAGTATTGCCAAATTGCGGTTGTCCGGCATGCTGGCAGAGGAGGGGGCTTACGCTGAAGCTATCAAACTGCTCGACTCGGCACTCCCACCTGAATTTATTGGCTTAGCCCAAGACCGAAAAGGCGATATCTTGGTATTGCAGGGTTTAAAGCCTGAAGCTATCGTGGCCTACACTGAAGCTTATAAGTTGACTGACGAACGCACCGAGTACCGAAGACTGGTGGAGGTCAAACTCAACTCCCTCGGTGTCAACCCCGCCAATGGCGCATTGATAAAGTAAGGATTGCTCACTTCATGAACGTGTATTTCACCGCTGCATTTCGCACAGTATTTCTTTCGGCGATCTTAGGTTTGGTTGTGGGTTGCGCCGGAACACCCGATCGCCCTAAACCGGCAGAATTGCCACCCAGCGCTGGCTTGCTCGGTGTTCGCTTGGCCTGGACCGTTAAATCAGACGCGGTAGAGTACCCATTGGCACTCAAGGTCAATGGCGATGCCGTTTTGTTTGCCAGTTCCAATGGGGCACTAAAGTCGCTTAGTGCTCTAACAGGGGAAACATTGTGGAGTGCGAACGTAGGAGCCAACCTCTCTGCAGGCATTGGGAGCGATGGTCGTATGACCGCAGTTGTCACGGTTGAGAATGAGTTGGTAGTTCTCAACGAGAGTCGGGTACTGTGGCGTCAAGCGCTGTTGGCGCAAGGTTTTACGGCACCTCTTGTTGCAGGCGGCCGTGTGTTTCTTTTGGCCGCTGATCGCTCGGTGGTCGCATTTGATGCTCAGTCCGGCCGGAAACTGTGGACTCAGCAACGGACTGGAGACTCTTTGGTCTTGCGACAGTCCGGAGTATTGTTAGCAGTCGGTAACACGTTGATTGCCGGAATATCAGGGAAGTTGGTGGGCCTGAATCCATCCAATGGCAGTGTCCTGTGGGAGGCATCCCTTTCGTCTCCGCGGGGGACCAATGAAATTGAGCGGCTAGTCGACTTGATCGGCCGAGTTAGTCGGGTTGGTGAGGTTGTCTGTGCTCGATCATTTCAATCGAACGTTGGCTGTGTTGACGCTGGGCGCGGCCGAGTCCTTTGGACCATGGCCGCCTCTGGATCGACCGGGATAGACGGTGATGACCTGCGCATTTACGGAGCCGAAGGCAATGGCGAAATAATGGCTTGGTCACGCGCTGACGGAGAACGGGTTTGGATCAGTGACCGTCTGAAGTATCGTCGCCTGTCTTCCCCACTAGTGCTCGGACGTTCAATTGTTGTTGGTGACGAGACCGGTACGGTGCACTGGTTATCGCGAGAAGATGGCACTCCACTCGGCCGCATTTCAACAGATGGATCCCAGATAGCGGTGGCCCCAATATTGGCTTCCGGCACACTGGTTATAGTAACCCGCAATGGCGGAGTTTTTGGCTTTAAGCCTGAATAGTTTTTGGCCCTGTATTCATTATGAAACCTGTTTTGGCCCTTGTAGGTCGCCCCAATGTTGGCAAGTCCACCCTTTTTAATCGTTTGACCAAGTCGAGGGATGCGATTGTTGCGGACTTCGCGGGACTGACACGGGATCGTCACTACGGAAATGCAAAACTTGGCAAGCGTGAGTTCATCGCCATCGATACAGGTGGATTTGAGCCGGACGCTGCTAGTGGAATTTTCAAGGAGATGGCCAAGCAAACGACACAAGCCGTTGCCGAAGCTGACGTGGTCATTTTTGTTGTTGATGCGAGAAGCGGGCTTTCCGCACAAGACCACGAAATTGCGAAATACCTTCGAAAGCTAGGCAAGCCGTGCATCTTGGCTGCCAATAAGTCAGAGGGCCTAGTCGCAAGCGGCCAACTGGTTGAGTTCTATGAACTGGGTTTGGGTGATGTTCACCCAATTTCTGCCGCCCATGGGCAAGGCATACTCACCCTGCTTGAGCTCGCTCTGGATTCGCTAGATTTGCCGGAAGACATTGAACTTGAGGACTCAACGGAGCCTGGGGTTATCAAGCTGGCTGTGGCCGGACGCCCGAACGTCGGCAAATCGACCCTGATCAACACCTGGCTTGGCGAAGAGCGCTTGGTGGCATTTGATTTGCCTGGCACGACCAGAGATGCGATCTCTGTGCCGTTCGAGCGCAACGGTCAGAAATTTGAGTTGATCGATACCGCTGGCTTGCGCCGCAAGGGGAAGGTTTTCGAGGCTATTGAGAAATTTTCTGTTGTTAAGACATTACAGGCGATTGAGTCTAGTAACGTTGTTTTACTACTCATTGACGCCACTCAAGGCGTCACTGATCAAGACGCCCACATTGCGGGATACATTCTTGAAAATGGGCGAGCCGTTGTGTTGGCGGTCAATAAGTGGGACGCTGTGGATGAGTATCAGCGCGAGTTGGTTAAGCGCTCTATCGAAACGCGTTTGCCATTTCTTAAATTTGCAACCATGCATTTGATTTCGGCGCAGAAAAGGCAGGGCCTGGGGCCATTGTGGGCGTCGATTGCCCAAGCGCACAAAGCAGCCAACTGCAAGATGTCTACGCCCGTCCTCACTAGGCTGCTGCTTGAGGCTGTTCAATTTCAAAGTCCGAAGCGTGCGGGAATGTTTCGCCCCAAACTGCGGTACGCGCATCAAGGTGGAATGAATCCGCCAGTCATCATCATTCATGGCAATTCTCTCGAGCATGTCACTGACGGCTATAAGAGGTTTCTGGAAGGACGCTTCCGAAAGGAGTTTGACCTAGTGGGGACGCCGATGCGTATTGAGATGAAAACCTCAAACAACCCGTATTCTGAAAAGTAAAGCTTTGTGCGAAGTCCGACTGACAGCTGGCTGAATATTAGCTTTGCAAGCATCCGTCCAGAAACCACAGTTTGCTGTGTTATCGTAGGCTCTTATTAATTTTTTGAACACGGAGAATATCGTGAGCAACAAAGGTCAATTGCTTCAAGACCCATTCCTCAACGCATTGCGTCGTGAACATGTACCGGTCTCTATCTATTTGGTCAACGGCATCAAGCTTCAAGGTCAGATTGAGTCTTTTGACCAGTACGTGGTATTGCTTCGCAACACGGTGACCCAAATGGTTTACAAGCATGCAATATCCACCATCGTGCCAGGACGCGCGGTAACTTTTGCAACCGGCGAGGGTGACGAACCTGCCGCCCCGTGATCACAAGGCCGCCCCCACTATATTGGTTGGGGTTGATTTAGGGCTACCCAACTTTGATGGTGGGCTGGAAGAGCTGGGTTTGCTTGCGCAAACGGCAGGCTTGAACCCAGTTGCTCGGATTACCTGCAAACGCAAGGCGCCAGACTCGGCTTTATTTGTCGGATCAGGAAAGGCCGACGAAATCAAGTTGCTGGCGACCCAGCTGGGCGCAATCGAGGTGCTGTTTGACCAAAGCTTGAGCCCGGCTCAACAACGCAACCTGGAGCGCCATTTGGAGCTTCCAGTTAATGACAGAACGCTCTTGATTCTGGAGATTTTCAGTCAACGAGCGCGCAGTCACGAAGGCAAGCTCCAGGTAGAGTTGGCCAAACTTCAATACCTGAGGACACGTTTGGTCCGTCGATGGTCTCACTTGGAGCGTCAGAGTGGCGGAATCGGCATGCGGGGCGGCCCAGGTGAGACTCAGATTGAACTGGATCGACGGATGATTGGCGACAACATCAAGAAGATCAAAGAGCGACTAGTGAAGGTAAAGAAGCAGCGACAAACACAGCGACGCCAACGGGAGCGCCGCGACGCGTTCAACATCTCATTGGTCGGATATACCAATGCAGGGAAGTCCACGCTCTTCAACGCGCTGGTAAAGGCACGGGCCTATGCCGCTGATCAACTGTTTGCGACCCTGGACACTACCACCCGGCAACTCTATCTTGGGGAGGCAGGTCGGTCGGTCTCACTTTCTGACACAGTTGGATTTATTCGAGATTTGCCACACGGTTTGATTGACGCTTTTCAAGCTACCTTGCAAGAAGCGGTGGATGCCGATTTGCTGATTCATGTGGTAGACGCCTCCAGTCCAAATTTTACCGAGCAGATTGCGGAGGTGCAACGTGTGCTCGGTGAAATTGGCGCCGCGGACATCCCCCAGATTTTGGTGTTCAACAAACTCGATGCACTTGAAATTGAGCAGCACCCCCTGCAACTAGTGGACCACTATGACTTGGCTGGTGTGCAAACTCCCCGGGTGTTTTTGAGTGCCATGAGTGGTGAGGGCGTGCCCTTGCTGCGACAGTTACTGGCGAATGCAGTTGGAGTAGAAGTAGCCGCTGTCAATGAGACCCCGTAAATCCCTGAGAGCCATGAGGCTGCCGGGTGTTTGGGCACAATCCCTCAACGATTAACAAGAGAAGAAGAAATGAAACTTCATTTACCTACTTTTCGCAGGGCATTTTTGCCCGGGCGGATCAGAGGCATGTTCAACCTGAACGATCCAAGATGGGGCCGTGATGATGAGACTCCATCGTCTGACAACTCAAAGCCCCCTGCTCGGCCAGATCCTACCGAGGCGCCACCAAACCCGCATGGCAATGAAGAGCGTGACAACAAGCGGGGTGCCCCTCAGGGTCCTCCGGACTTGGATGAGCTGTGGCGGGACTTCAATCGCAAATTGGGTGGGTTATTTGGCGGCTCCGGACGCGGTGGTTCGGGCGGAAACAGTTCAGGTGGCGGGTTTCAGCCTGATATGAAAAATGCGGGCGTTGGTGCAGGACTCATTGCGGGCGTGGTCGCCTTAATCTGGTTGGGCACGGGCTTTTTTATCGTGCAGGAGGGTCAGCAGGCCGTCATCACCCAGTTTGGCAAATACCACTCGTCCGTCGGGGCCGGTTTTAATTGGCGCTTACCGTACCCGATTCAGCGTCATGAATTAATTTTCGTGACTCAGATTCGCTCTGTTGATGTGGGCCGCGATACGATTATCAAAGCCACAGGCCTGCGAGAGTCGGCCATGCTGACTGCAGACGAGAATATTGTCGAAATCAAATTTGCGGTTCAATACCGGCTAAATGACGCTCGGGCGTTCCTGTTTGAAAGCAAGGACCCCACATCAGCCGTCGTACAGGCGGCTGAGACAGCAGTGCGCGAGGTCGTTGGAAAAATGAAAATGGACAGCGCCTTGTCGGAAGAGCGGGACCAGATTGCCCCCCGTGTTCGTGATTTGATGCAAACAATTCTGGATCGTTACAAGGTTGGCATTGAAGTTGTTGGTATTAATTTGCAGCAGGGTGGCGTGCGCCCACCAGAGCAGGTTCAGGCAGCATTCGATGATGTCTTGAAAGCCGGGCAAGAGCGTGAGCGAGCCAAGAATGAAGCGCAAGCTTATGCGAACGATGTGGTTCCCCGTGCCATTGGTTCCGCGTCGCGACTCAAAGCAGAGTCAGATGCCTACAAGGAGCGGGTTGTGGCTCAGGCCAAGGGTGACGCTGAGCGTTTCAGCTCGATATTGACCGAGTACCAAAAGGCGCCGCAAGTGACGCGAGATCGCTTGTACGTAGACGCGATGCAGCAGGTCTATAGCAACGTGACCAAGGTCATGGTGGACTCCAAACAAGGCTCGAATTTGTTGTATCTCCCACTAGACAAGATCATGCAAATGAATGGACCAAGCAATGAGGCGGCCGCGTCGGCCAATTCTTCTGCTGCTGGTTCGGTCGCGCCGACAGCGCCAGTGGTCGATACCCGCAGCCGTGACGCTGCCGCCCGGTCACGTGACCGCGATACCCGCTAGGAGTCAAGTATGAATCGGCTAGGTTTTATTTTTTCATCGCTGCTATTCGCTTTGGCGTTGGCGAGTTCTATGCTATTTGTTGTGGATCAGCGCCAGTTTGGCGTGGTCTATGCCTTGGGGCAAATCAAGGATGTCATTCTTGAGCCAGGCTTGAATTTCAAGCTACCCCCGCCTTTCCAGAATGTCTCGTACATTGACAAGCGCTTGCTGACTCTTAACAGCACTGACAACGAGCCCATGTTGACTCTTGAGAAGCAGCGGGTTGTTATTGATTGGTATGTTCGCTGGAGGATTTCTGAGCCAACTGAATATATCCGCAACGTCGGAACAAATGAAGCCGCTGGTGCCAGCCAATTGAATCGGGTGGTTCGCAACTCATTTCAAGAGCAGGTGAACAAACGCACGGTCAAAGACTTGCTGTCCTCTAAGCGCGAGGCATTGATGGCCGACGTTAAACGAGAAGTGTTGGCTCAGGTGCGAGGCGCCAAACCTTGGGGCGTTGATGTCGTTGACGTTCGAATCACCCGGGTTGACTATGTGGACGCAATTACAGAATCTGTGTACCGCCGCATGGAAGCTGAACGCAAGCGTGTCGCCAATGAGTTGCGTTCGACTGGTGCTGCCGAGGGTGAGAAGATTCGGGCCGATGCTGACCGCCAGCGCGAAGTGACCGTTGCCAACGCTTATCGTGAAGCCCAGAAAATCAAAGGTGAGGGCGATGCAGAAGCAACCCGTGTCTATGCCGAGTCGTTTGGCCGGGACCCGCAATTTGCAAAGTTCTATCGGAGTTTGGACGCGTACAGGTCAAGCTTCAATAAAAAAGGCGATGTTGTGGTGATCGACCCTTCGTCTTCAGAGTTCTTTAATGCTATGCGTGGCAATACCGCACCAGCTGCAAGCAAGAAATAAGTTGATTCTGGATTGTCTTGACCGCTGAGTCACTTTGGCTTGCTTTGGCCCTTGTTCTTGTGATCGAGGGCCTTTTCCCTTTTTTGTCGCCATCCACATGGCGACAAACCTTTTCACAGTTGCTGCAATTGAATGATGGTCAGCTTCGTTTTGTTGGGATATGCAGCATGACGATCGGCTCGATTCTCATTTGGTTTCTGGCTTAGGCGATTACGGGCTTCAAGCCCGGTAAAATCTCCGTTTTAACAGCACCCTCAAAAAACATGTCTGCTTGGGTCCTGCCGGATCACATTGCCGATGTCTTGCCGTCCGAAGCGCGGCACATCGAAGAATTACGTCGTGACCTATTGGACATGGCGCGTTGCTATGGCTACGAACTGGTCATGCCGCCGTTGATGGAACATCTTGAGTCTTTGTTGACTGGTGCGGGTAAAGCATTGGATCTGCAAACATTCAAGTTGGTGGACCAACTCTCGGGTCGCATGATGGGTTTGCGCGCCGACAGCACGCCACAAGTGGCCCGTATAGACGCTCATTTGCTGAATCGCCAGGGCGTCACCCGCTTGTGCTACTGCGGCCCAGTCCTTCACACTCGCCCTGGTGCACCACACGCCACTCGCGAACCGTTGCAGTTTGGCGCCGAAATCTATGGTCACGCCGGACTGGAGGCTGATTTAGAGATTTTGCTGCTCGCCCTTGATGTGTTGAAGGTTGCAAAAGCGCCGCCTCTGACTGTCGATATGGCGGACGCTCGAATTGTTAGAGCCTTGTTGGATGGCAATCCCGTCGATGCTGAGTTATTGGCCCAAATCCATGCAGCATTGGCGGCCAAGGACAGCAGTGAGCTCTCCTCCTTGACTCGAGGTTTCCAGGCTGCGTCGCGCGAAGGCCTATTGGCGCTACTACGCCTCTATGGAGACGCGCAGATACTCGCCGAAGCCAAAAAGACGCTGCCTGCTCTTCCTGGGGTGCAAGAGGCGTTGTCTAGCTTGGCTTGGTTGGGCACTCAGTTGGAGAGCTCAAAGGTGAGTTTCGACCTCGCTGATTTAAGAGGGTATGCCTATTACACCGGCACGCGATTTTCGATTTATGCCCCTGGCGCCAGTGATGCACTTGCACGGGGCGGGCGATATGACGAGGTCGGTGCCGTATTTGGCCGCAGTCGCCCCGCTGCAGGCTTTAGTCTGGACATAAAGGCGTTGGTTGGCGTGCTAGCACGACGTCCATTGCACTCAGCCATCCGCGCTCCCTGGAGCGACAGCACAGAGTTGCGGTCCGAGATTTCGAAACTCAGGTCGAGTGGTGAGACTGTGGTCTGCGCACTTCCCGGACACGACAGTGAAGTTGATGAGTTCCATTGTGATCGCGAGCTGGTTCAGATCGCGCAGCAATGGGTCGTACAAACTATTTCAGATAAATGGAACGAACAAAAATGATCGCAACAAAAGGACGTAATGTCGTCGTCGTCGGGACCCAGTGGGGTGATGAGGGCAAGGGAAAACTGGTTGATTGGTTGACCGAAAGTGCGCAAGGTGTTGTTCGTTTTCAAGGCGGACACAACGCAGGCCACACCCTGGTGATCAACGGCGTGAAGACCGCGTTGCACTTGATTCCAAGCGGCATCATGCGCCCTGGCGTCAAGTGTTATATCGGCAACGGGGTGGTGTTGTCAGCCACCAAACTCTTCGAGGAGATCGAAGGGCTTGAAAAAGTTGGGGTTGAGCTGCGTTCGCGGCTGCGTATCAGCGAGGCGTGCCCGCTGATATTGCCATTCCATACTGCGTTGGATGTTGCCCGTGAAGCTGCGCGTGAAAAGGGCGGTAATGCCAAGATCGGCACAACTGGTCGCGGCATTGGTCCAGCGTATGAAGACAAAATTGCTCGCCGCGCATTGCGCGTTCAGGATTTGAAGTTCCCCGAGCGTTTTGCCGCAAAGTTGCGTGAGCTGTTGGCGCTGCACAACCATGTATTGACTACTTACCTGGGTTCAGCAGCATTCGATTTTGGCACCGGACTGGCCCCTTACATGGCCGACGGCCAGGTGCTTTTTCAGCCGGTTTATGACGAAGCCATGCGTCAGGCTGAGTTGCTCAAGCCGATGATGGCGGATGTGTCTCGTGAACTTAACGAAGCGCATCTAAAGGGTGAGAATCTGTTGTTTGAAGGTGCGCAAGGCACACTTTTGGATGTTGATCACGGAACCTACCCATTTGTGACATCCAGCAACTGTGTTGCTGGCAACGCCGCAGCCGGCGCTGGTGTTGGCCCAGGCCTGCTGCACTACATCTTGGGCATCACAAAAGCCTACTGCACCCGTGTGGGTGGCGGGCCGTTCCCAACCGAACTGGATTGGGAAGCGGCAGGAACTCCCGGCTACCACATGAGCACGATTGGCGCCGAGAAGGGCGTCACAACGGGGCGCAGCCGTCGTTGCGGCTGGTTTGACGCGGCCTTGCTGAAACGCTCGGCACAGGTCAATGGCTTGACTGGGCTGTGCATCACCAAGCTCGACGTTTTGGACGGTTTGAGTGAGTTGAAACTTTGTATTGGCTACGAGCTGGACGGGGAAACCATCGACATCTTGCCGATGGGAGCAGATGACATCGAACGCTGCAAGCCCATTTACGAAACCATTGCAGGCTGGACCGATAGCACCGTTGGCGTCACACAATATGAAAAACTGCCGGTGAATGCCAAGCTCTATTTGCAACGCATTGAAGAAGTGACCGGGGTTCCAGTGCACGTTGTTTCGACCAGCCCTGATCGGGATCACACTATCATGATCCGTCACCCCTACCACGCTGATTGAGCTGGGTGAAGTTTATTTTGTACACAAAAACTGCATCTAGCCCTTGCGCTATATGTGTATAGTGCTATTAATTAAGGAGCAACTTTATGCTGACAGAAGACGGCAAACACCTGTACGTGAGCTATGACGAGTATCACAATCTGATCGAAAAACTGGCGATCAAAGTTCACCAGTCTGATTGGGAATTTGACACCATTTTGTGCTTGGCTCGTGGAGGCCTGCGCCCAGGAGACATATTGTCGCGGGTGTTTGATAAGCCGTTGGCCATCATGTCCACCAGTTCCTACCGCTCTGACGCGGGCACGGTGCAGGGCAACTTAGACATCGCCCGCTACATCACCACGCCCAAGGGTGAAATTGCGGGGAAGGTGCTGCTGGTGGACGATTTGGCCGATTCCGGCCACACGCTGAATTCAGTGATTGGTCAGCTTAAGAGCAACTATGCGCCCATTACTGAACTTCGCAGTGCAGTCATCTGGACCAAGGCTTTGTCGACCTTCTCGCCGGACTACTCGGTGGAGTTTTTGCCGACCAACCCTTGGATCCATCAACCGTTTGAAGGCTACGATGCGTTGCGTCCCGAGCAATTGATTCAAAAGTGGAGCGTATAAAGCCTGGCTGAAACAATGACGGACCTCACCACGACGCTGATACACCACCCCTACAAGCCTCCAGAGGGATTTTCATCGCCGCAACCGGGCGTATTCAAGGCATCCACTGTTATTTTTCCTAGCGTCGCTGCGATGCGCGACTTTGAGTGGAAGGACAAGTCCGCCTACACCTATGGTCTGCACGGTACGCCGACCACCTATATGCTGGAAGAGCGTTTGTGCACATTGGAGGGCGGGCTGCAATGCCTACTTTTGCCAAGTGGATTGGCCGCCATTGCGAATGTCGCCTTGTCCTTGTTGTCTACAGGCGACGAAGTCCTGATTCCGGACAATGCGTACGGGCCAAACAAAACGTTGGCCGAGGGTGAGTTGTTGTCGTGGGGCATCTCCCACCAGTACTACGACCCCCTCGATCTCAAGGACCTCGAAAGCAAGATCACCGACAAGACCCGATTGGTCTGGCTTGAGGCGGCCGGATCGGTCACGCTGGAGTTTCCTGATTTACCCGCTATGGTGAAACTGTGCCATGCGCGCGGGGTCCTGACGGCGCTCGATAACACCTGGGGTGCCGGGCTCGCCTTTGCACCCTTCGACCTGCAGCCCGGGTCAACTCCGCCTCTCGGCGTTGATGTGTCCGTGCACGCCTTGACCAAATACCCCAGCGGGGGAGGCGATGTACTAATGGGTAGCGTGGTCACACGCAACACAGCGCTGCACATGAAACTCAAGTTGACCCATATGCGTATGGGCTTTGGCGTTGGCGCAAACGATGCAGAAGCCGTGATGCGGGGCCTGCCCAGTATGAAACTGCGCTACCACGCCCATGACGAGAGCACACGACAATTGGTTGCTTGGGCTGAAACGCGCGCTGAATTTTCTCAGGTGTTGCATCCATCATTGACCTCGTCGCCCGGGCACGCCCAGTGGCTTGCCTTGTGCGGGGGTGAGATGGGCTCTGCAGCTGGCCTGTTCTCGGTGGTGATCGACGAACGCTACACCCAAGTTCAGGTGGACAAATTTTGTGACTCCCTTCTACTTTTCAAGGTGGGGTACAGCTGGGGTGGGCCAATGAGTTTGGTCGTTCCGTATGGACTAAAGTCGATGCGAGCTAACTGGCCAAGCTATATCCGCCGCGGTACCGTGGTTCGCTTTTCCATTGGTTTGGAGTCGGCTAACGACTTGAGAGTCGACTTGGCCCAAGCGTTGGCCAAGGCGTTGCGCTAGCTCAGTGTTTTCCTGAGTGGTCGCTGATGCTGATCACCGCTATGCTGACAGGATGAATGCCTCCGCCCCCACACCCTATGTGCCGCCGCCCTCTGAGGCGCCTTTGAAGGAGATTGTTTCGCTCCGTCTGAGCGACCCCTTTCGGTGGCTGCAACGCGGCGCCCGGGATCTGTGGGCGGAGAAAGGCATTGCACTTTTTTATGGGCTTTGCTTTTGGTCAATGGCGCTGGTCTTGGGGCTGGTCTTCCGAAGCAGGCCGGAATATGCGATGTCAATCGCCTCCGGTTGTCTTCTAGTGGGCCCATTTCTGGCCATGGGCCTCTACGAAGTCAGTCGCCGCCGTTAATTGAGTATTCAACCCGAATTGGGCGCATCACTGACCTGTTGGGACGATCACCTCAAAAGCATGAGCATGCTGGTCTTGGTGTTGATTGTTCTGGAGTTGCTCTGGGGTCGTGCGTCGTTGGTTGTGTTCGCCGTTTTCTTTAACACCGGAATGCCATCCACCACCGGTGTCATGCAGGCTATTTTCAACCCTGAGAACTGGGAGTTCCTGTTGGTCTACCTGATCGTGGGCGGTGCATTTGCCAGTCTCGTTTTCTCGGTGGCAGTGGTGTCGATCCCAATGATTCTGGACCGGGATACCGACGCTATCTCAGCAGCGATCACCAGCTTGCAGGTCGTGTTTGCCAATGTGGCGGTCATGGTTTTGTGGGGGGGACTTTTGAGCTCGCTCGTTTTTGTCGCCTTGTTGCCCTGGGGGGCTGGCCTGATTTTGGTGGGTCCTTTGTTGGGCCACGCCAGTTGGCACGCCTACCGAGGGTCCGTCCGCTGGCTAGACGATGCTGCCCAAACACCGGAAACCGCGGCTTGAAACATCAATATCCCTGTCGCTGGGGCCGAGGCGCGCCTTGGGAATGTTAAAGTGGGCGCCATCAACTTGAAAGCACACATTGGCAACACCAAATTACGGATACGAGAAGCGTCAAAAAGAACTGGCCAAGAAAAAGAAAAAAGAAGACAAACTCAAGCAGAAGGCTGAGCGCAAAGTCGGAGACCCGTCTGGGGACGACAACGCTTCTGACAATGACGGTATCGATCCGGACCAAGCTGGCGCAGACACTCCTGCTCAATCCTAACGGTACTCAGCCCTGACCTCGGCTGCAATGGCCGAGGATTCACGAGTCATTTGAATGGCTAAGTCATTCATGGCCTGCTCTGAATGGTCAACCGGCGAAATGACTCGCGCCAGCTCAAAATGCTTGAAATTGCGACGCATGGACTGAAGGTACACGGGGTCGTAGTGTTGCGTCAGTAGCTCTTGCACTACGGCGCCAATGTCTCCGGCTCGCACCTGACTCAGCCAACCGTCAACCACCACGTTCCCACGAAATTCAGACAGTACCTGCAGACGCCCGCAGAAATCCTCTGTGTTTTGTACAAAGAAATCGTAGTCCTCCATCAGCAGCGCCACGCGCTCAGCGTCAGGAAGCACCAAGTTCAAACACGGGCTTTGGCGCATCGCGTCGATCAACGAGGCTGGAACCGCCACGTTGCCAACCTTCTTGCTTTCGCTTTCCACGTACACGGGGCGATCCGGGTCAAATTGGCGCAAGGCATCCCACACCAATGTGTCATAACGCTTTTGCGTCGGTTGAGGTATGCCGGGCAGGGCGCCCAATACCGAACTGCGATGGTTCGCCAAGTCCTCCAAGTCAAGCACTTGCTCGCCTTGTTGTGCCAGTGCCTTCAGCAAGCGCGTCTTGCCTGAGCCGGTGGTCCCACAGACCACGCGCCAGTTCAATGTATTGACAAGCCGGGGAATATCCAGAACCAATGCGGCGCGGAACGCCTTATAGCCGCCTTCCACCAGCGTCACCCGAAACCCGATTTCAGACAGGATGAGGGAGAGTGAACCACTTCGTTTGCCACCTCGCCAGCAGTAGGCCAGCGGCTTCCAGTCTTTGGGTTTGTCAATCACCTCGCGATCAATGTGACCAGCGATATTGCGTGCCGCATGGGCTGCACCGCGCTTTTTCGCTTCAAACGCATTGACTTGCTTGTAGAGCGTGCCAATGTCCCGGCGCTGATCATTGTCAAGAGTCGGCCAGTTGACGGCACCCGGCAAATGGTCTTCGTCAAACTCTCCCTCGCTGCGGGCATCGACGATGGTGTCGAACTCATGAAGCCGTTGCAGCAAGTCTGCAGCGGGAATGGGGGTCAAGCTCATTTCAGTAGTTTCTTCAGTTCAGGCCATACATTGGCCAACATGGTGGGGTGAGCTTCTGCCTTGGGGTGGATTCGGTCCGCTTGAAACATGGCGGTGCTGTCAGCGGTGTCGGCGATCCCTTTCAGCAAGAAGGGCACAACCCCAGCCTGGTTCGTCTTGGCAACCACGGAAAACAGATTGGCAAACTGGGCGGCGTATTCGCTGCCGTAGTTCGGCGGCACCTGCATGCCAACGAGTAATACTTTGGCCCCGGCCGCCTGGGCCGCCTTGGTCATAAAGTTGAGGTTTTCCTGGGTCAGCCGAAGTGGCAGACCACGCAAGGCGTCATTCCCGCCCAACTCAATGATCACGTAGCCTGGGTTGTGCTTGTTCAGCAGGCCGCTCAGGCGGGACCGCCCGCCCGCAGTCGTGTCGCCACTGATACTGGCGTTGACCACGGAGACGCCGGGGCGCTCGGTTTTGAGCTTTTCGTCCAACAATGCCACCCAGCCCGTACCCCGTTTGAGGCCATACTCGGCGCTGAGCGAGTCGCCCACCACCAATATCGTCCGCTCAGGACTGGCACCGCCAGCGGTCGCTGCGAACGCGCAATTCCCCGCCGCAGCAATGAGTACCGGGAGCGCGATAAAGTGACGCCGGTTCAAAAGATGTCGATACAAAGAAAGCCTCATGTCTGATTCAATTATTGCTGTAGAGCACGTTTTCAAGTCCGTCACGGATTCAACCGGGACACTCGACATTTTGCGCGATATTGATTTTGTGTTGTCGGCCCGTGAAACCGTGGCCATCGTGGGCGCTTCGGGATCAGGCAAAAGCACTTTGTTGTCCATTATTGCCGGGCTTGATACACCGAGCCGAGGCACCGTGCGTCTCGCTGGACAGGACCTCTTTGCCATGGACGAAGACGCCCGTGCCGCCTTGCGCGCTGAGAAAGTCGGCTTTGTGTTCCAAAGCTTTCAACTCATGGGCAATCTTACGGCACTTGAAAACGTGATGCTGCCCCTGGAATTGGCAGGTCGGCGGGACGCCCGCACGGCGGCTACCGAGATGCTCGCCCGCGTGGGCTTGTCGGAGCGCCTTGGCCACTACCCAAAGGTGCTCAGCGGCGGAGAGCAGCAGCGCGTGGCTTTGGCCCGCGCCTTTGTGGTCAAACCGGCGCTGTTGCTGGCCGACGAACCCACCGGCAGCCTTGACTTTGCCACCGGCGAGAAAATCATGACTTTGATGTTTGATCTGAATCGCGAGCTGGGCACCACGTTGGTGCTCGTCACCCATGACAAGGCCATTGCCACTCAATGCTCCCGCTGCATCACGATAGAGGCGGGTCGGGTACTGGAGAGCATGGCTGATTTGCAGTGAAATAGGCGATCTGACCGCCGTCAGCCGTGCTGATGGCGCTTCATTATCTATAGCGACCTTCATACCGCGATAATCGAGCCATGTCTTCATCCAAAGTTCTATTCGGCTTTCATGCCGTCGGTGTGCGTCTGAAAACCGCTCCCAAATCCGTCATTGAAATTTACTTCGACCCCAGCCGCCGCGACGCGCGTATGCGCCAGTTTCTGGACAAAGCCAACGGAGCCGGCGCCCGTTTGATTGAGTCCGACAGCGCTCGATTGGTCAAACTCTGCGGAGGCCACGGTCACCAAGGCGTGGCAGCTCGAGTTCAGGAACTGGCCCAGGTGACTTCACTGGACGAGTTGCTGGAACAGCTGGAGGCGTCCCAAGCCGAGAAACCCCTCGCCGAACGCGTGGCGCCACTGATTCTGGTGCTGGACGGCGTTACTGACCCTCATAATTTGGGTGCTTGCCTGCGTGTGGCAGATGGCGCTGGCGTGCATGCCGTTATCGCGCCCAAGGACCACGCAGCGGGTATCAATGCCACCGTGGCCAAGGTCGCCAGCGGCGCTGCTGAGACCGTGCCCTATTTCATGGTGACCAATTTGGCCCGCACCTTGAATGAACTGAAAGAACGCAATATCTGGATCATTGGCACCAGCGACGTAGCGCCGAAGACCTTGTACCAAACCGATCTGAAGGGGCCTGTGGCCCTGGTGTTGGGCGCCGAGGGTGATGGCATTCGTCAACTTACTGCCAAAACCTGCGACGAATTGATCAGTATTCCGATGCATGGCGCTGTCGAAAGCTTGAATGTCTCGGTGGCCAGTGGCGTTTGCCTCTACGAGGCACTGCGTCAACGCAGCTGATTGAGGACAGATTTTAGGCCGGGTTTAATAACGAATCGAGGATGCATATGAAGCGATGGACGATGCTTGCGGTAGCGCTTGCTGCTGCTGTGGTGAGTGTGAGTTGCACCCAGGAGCAACAAAACAAGATCAGCCGCGACATTCAAAACTGGACCGGAACCAACGGGGTACTGGAGATTTACGCTGGCGACAAGGTGGTGCGCCGCTTTCTCAAGATTGACAAGCTCAGCACGGCCATGGGAACCGATGACAACAAGCCGCGCCCCTACCGTTTTGGCTACGGCGTGTTTGATGAAAATCTGAATTTTGTCGCAGACCCCGGTGAGAAAAAGGTCTACTTCGAAATTAGCGACTACGCCACCAGCTACCTGTTTTTCGAAAACCCGCATTAAATCCAGTTAAACCAGCCAACAAGGCCACCCAAGCCCAGCAACCAAAGCAGGTGGACGCGGGTGCGCCAGACCACCAATGCACTGAAGGCCGTCAGCAACCACGAGCGCCAGTGATCCAGGCTACGACCCTGACTCAGTGCCAAAATCAGGCCGGTGGCGATCAACAGAGCAATCACGATAGGCGCCATGCCTTGTTTGAAAGCCCGCACCACACGCAGCTCTTTGTGTCGATGAGCCCATCGGGCGGCCGCAAAGGTGAGGGTGGTACTGGGCACCAGAATGCCCGCCATGGCGATGATCATGCCCAAGGCTGCCAAGCCCCAGGCCATCGGGCCAGCACCCAACCCACCCCCAGCATTCACGCCCACATTCCATCCGAGAAGCGCAATAAACAAAACATTCGGCCCAGGAGCCGTTTGAGCCAAGGCGATGGACGAGCTGAACTGGCTGTCGGTCAACCAATGCCGCTCGTCCACCAAAAAACGGTGCATCTCGGGCGCGGTGGTGATCGCGCCGCCGATGGCCAGCAGGGAAAGCGACATGAAGTGGGTCAGCAGAGCCAGCCAGTCGGCAGGTGTCATATTCATTCGGAATCCTTGGCAAGGGCCGTTTTTCGAAGTTGTCGATAAGCCCAAACCCAAGCCGGTCCACCGGCCACCACCAACACCGCAATCAATGGCACCCGAAATGCGGCAATTGCCACGATGGTGACCACCACCAAGAACCAGCAAACCACCGATCCCATTATGTTTTTACCCAGCGCCGCGGCAAGTTTCAGCCCTGTGGCAGCAATCAGCCCTGCGGCCACGGCCCCCAACCCGGTCAGTGCCCCCTGTACATGGGGCGAATCCGCGACACCTGCAAAGGCCAGGGCCACCAGTATCACCACCAGCATCGGAAACGCCAGCATGCCCGCTAGCGCCACCAGCGCCCCCCGCATTCCAAAGTACCGGTCGCCGATCATCAACGACAGATTCACCACGTTGGCGCCAGGCAGTATTTGGGCGACTGACCAGTCCTCCAGAAATTGCTCTCGCGTCATCCATTTCTTTTCTTCCACCAATTCACGCTGAACAATCGCGACCACTCCGCCAAAGCCTTGCAATGCGAGGCGCGTGAATGACCAAAAGAGATCTCGCAGGTTTTCAGGGCGACTCAGCCCAAGCTCCGTGTCAGCCGGTTGGGAGGCGTTCATCAGTCAATCCAACGGCGCATTGATGACATCCTCACCTTCGACTGCCTCGGAGCCGGCATCAGCCTGGCCAAAAACAGGTCGAACCATGGTTTGAACACTTCCAATCCACGCACTCAACGGTTCGGGGTAACTCTCCCGCTCGCCCAATTTCCAACGACTTCGGGTTTGTCTGGCGAGAGTGCGCAACTGCCAAGCGGCTTCCCGAGTGATGAGTGAAATTTCGATCAGGATGTCATCATCCAGGCTCTCTCCCAATTGGGTCAACTGATCGGGTGCAGCCCCCACCTTGGCCAGCGCACGCCGAACTTCCTTGAGTTGGGCGCCAAGCTTGTGCAACTGATCCAACCGGGCACTCGACAGATCGGTTTGTTGCAGCAAGGCGTCCGGCCACTGGTCCATCAGAACGTTAATCTGTCGCAAGAGTTCCAATGGCTGTTCGGCGCGCTCGACCTCCATCAACGGCATGTCGTCTTTGGGTCGCAACAATCCAATCACTTGCATGGCCAGCGTCGCGTCAAAGCGGTGGGTGTTCATGCGCAGCAACACAGACAGTCGCAACTCTGCACCGGGGAGGTTGCTGGAAAACATGGCCGCAACCACCTGGGCAATGCCCAGAATTCGGGCCAATGGCCCAATGGCGTCACCCGTCAGATTACGCGGGTAACCTGATCCATCCAGGTATTCATGGTGCTCCCTGACCGCTCGCACAACTTCCTTGGGGTATTGATGGTGTCGCTCGATCAGCGCGGTCGACACCAAGGGGTGAACATAAAGTTGACGGCGCTGTTCACGGTTCAGTGTCTTGCTGGGTTGCATCAGACGCGGGTCGACGTGCAACATGCCAATGTCATGCAGCATGCCGGCCATCACAGCCGCGTTCACGTCGAAGCGGGACAGCAAGGGCGTTTTGCTCAGCCACGCGGCGGTAAGAGCGGTTCGAAGCAAATGCTGATAAATTGGTGGATGAAGGTCTCGGGCGATTGTGAGTTGCAAAGCGATGGGTGCGGGCAGGGGCAGGGTCTGCAATGCGTCCAGAAACAGGTCCCGGGTTTTGTTGTCTGGCGCCATACGACCAAACAATGGCTTACTGTCCAGAATTAGTTTAGCGTCGTCCCGAAGGGAGTCGCCAGTCAGTCCGTTAGCGCTTGCGACGCAGTTTTCAATGGGGGCGGACAGTTTGTGTTGCGTCAAGCGCTTGTACAGCGCCTGGTTAATGGCCACACCCTTGTCAACGATTTTGACGCCACTGTCATTAAAGATGGCGCAGTGGGCCACGACCACCTGCGTCTCTCCCAACTTGGCTACAGCTTGTGTGAAATGCTGTTGGTCGCCGGTATCAATCTCACTCAAGACGCTTCCTCGGTTTCTAAGAAATTTCCATGCCTTTGAGCTTACCGCAGCGACAGCCCCTAAACAGCGAGGTGTGCCCCTATTTATCAGCCAACCCAACTGCTATCTATTGAGTTCCGATGGTGGCAATACCGCTCAGACAAGCCGCTTTCTAAAGCTTCGGTATGTCCAGTTGGCCCACGATCCAGTTACGAACTTGCGGATTGAAGCAAAGTTCAATGTGACCCAGCCCCTCAAAGACCTCGACTGCAGCGCCGGGCAAGACTTGCTCTTGCTGCGGGAAAACGATGGCGTCCTGGGGGCTCAGAGCAATCTGCATGAGGTGGTGGGTCGCCAATGATTCACTGTCGGTCAAAGCTTTCAGCCACGGGCTTTGCCACACCATTTGCCGACTATTGGGTGTGAAGGGGAAGGGGTCTGCCTTCGTCCCGGAATGCGGCGTGCCCAATGTGAGGACTCGGGCCACGCGGGCCGATCCGTACTCACGCATCCATGCTCGAATGACCAATCCGCCCATGCTGTGTCCGACCAGGGCCACCTGTGCGGCACCCGTCTCCTTGCACAAGCGCTCCACGGCTTGCTCAACCAGCGGTGTGTAGTCATCAATGCTGGTAAATAAGGGCTCCAGATCCACCGCCAACACCGGGTGTCCGGCGCGCCGCAGGTCGACGGTCAAGCGGTCAAAAATACGATGGTTGCACACATAGCCATGGACCAAAACCATTGGGATTCGTTGCTCGGCCCCTAAAGCGGGCATGACGGCGGGTGCGCGAAATGTCCACGGCATCTCCAGCAAGGCCAACCGAAGCGTTGACCAATTTTCACCAACAATAGAACGCCACCAAAGCATTGGATTGGTCCCGGCAGGGTAGGCGCGCACAGCGGCAATGAACACAATCAGTTTGATGGAAACCACCGGAAGCATCAAGGCACCAATGGTCGCCCAGCCCGGCGAAATCTCAAGTTTGCGAGTCACCCACCAGCCCAACAGACCGCCGAAGAACAGTTGCGTGATGATGATTCGGCGGAGCAGGCTGGCAAGCATAAAGGACGTTTTGAGTGAGTTCAGGAGAGAAAACCAAGTTTAGAGGGAAGCTCAATAGAAAGGTTGAATTTGCTTAAGGTTGGCTTTGACCTCATCGGTCAACACAAATCCATGACCATAGCTTGCCGCCAGCTCGCTGCAACGATGGGCGAAGGCCTCAATGCCCATACCGTAAATAAACTGCAGGGAGCCCCCCGTCCAGGCTGGAAATCCGATGCCGAAGATGGAACCCACATTGGCTTCATGCACGCTGGTCAACACTCCCTCGGCAAGGCAGCGTGCCGTTTCCACTGCCTGGCGGTAAAGAAGACGGTCTTTGAGATCCGTGATGTTCCAGGTCGTTTCATCCTTTTCAAACAATGGTTTGAGTTGCGGCCAGAGAATTTTTTTAGCGCCCTTCTCTGGCGGGTACTCATAGAACCCGGCACCACCGGACCTGCCAGGTCGCTTGTGCTGGCGCACCATGTCGGCCAACAGCAGTTCGCCGGCTGAGGCGACATAGCTCCGACCTTCGGCCTCACAGTCGGCTCTGGCCTGGTCCATCACGTGCAGGCTCAAGGTCAATGTTGTCTCGTCCAACACTGCCAGTGGCCCCACCGGCATGCCGCATTGAATGCCGGCGTTTTCAATGGCCGGGGCGGGAATGCCCTCGCTCAGCATGGCCACGCCTTCCATCACAAAGGTGCCAAACACCCGGCTGGTGAAGAAACCCTGGCCATCGTTGACCACAATGGGCAGTTTGCCCAGCGCCTGCACGTAGTCAAAGGCCTTGGCTACAGTGTCGTCGCTGGTTTGGGGGCCCCGAATGATCTCTACCAGCTTCATTTTGTCGACCGGGCTGAAAAAGTGGATGCCTATGAACTTCTCAGGCGCCGCGCTGGCCTGGGCCAAGCCACCAATGGGCAATGTTGAGGTATTGGAGGCAAAGAAGCCATCGGATGCCAACAGGGGCTCGGCCTCCTGCGTGACCTGAGCCTTGAGTGCGCGGTTCTCCACCACCGTCTCAATAATCAAGTCACAACCGTTGAGGTCGCTCGCTTGCTCGGTGGTCTGAATCAGCGACAAATGCTGGGCCTGCTGTGCGGCACTCATGCGGCCTTTGGTCACGCGCGACTGGGTGAGCTTGGTGCTGTAGGCCTTGCCCGCCTCGGCCTTTTCCAGCGTGATGTCCTTGAGCACAGTGGCCATGCCACGGCTGGCCTGCGCATAGGCGATGCCCGCCCCCATCATGCCGGCGCCCAGCAAGCCCACCTTCTGCGGCTTGAAGCGCGATGTTTTCCCCGGGCGTGACTGGCCGCTTTTGACCGAGTTCAGGTTGAAGAAGAAAGTGTTGACCATGGCGCGGGCATTGGCCCCCGTCATGAGTTGGGCAAGGTAGCGGCTCTCAATGCGCAGCGCCGTGGGCACATCCACCTGGAGCCCTTCCACCATGCAGGCCAGAATCGCCTCCGGAGCAGGGTAGAGCCCACGTGTTTGTTGCTTGATCATGGCCGGCGCCACGGCCAGCATGGCGGCCACCTTGGGGTTGGCCGGGGTACCGCCCGGTACTTTGTAGTCTTTGGCCTCCCAGGGGTGCTGGGCCACCGGGTGGGCGGCAATCCAGGCCAGCGCCCGTTCGTGCATGTCTGCTGCGGCATTGCTTGATTGAGGAATGAGCTCATGCACCAAGCCAAGCTCCAGCGCTTTCTGGGGTGAAAATAATTTGCCTTCAACCAGATACGGTTGGGCACCCATCAATCCAAGTTGACGGGTCATTTTGGTCACGCCACTGGCACCGGGCAACAGACCCAAAGTGACCTCTGGCAAACCAAACTGAATCTTTGAGTCGTCAATCGAGATGCGGTGATGACCCACCAAGGCCACTTCCCAACCGCCGCCCAGCGCGGTGCCATTCAAGCAACTCACAACGGGCTTGCCCAGGGTTTCCAAGGTGCGAAAGTGGTGTTTAACGCGCTCAATGCCGGCAAACACCGCAGCGGCGTCCGAGGCTTGCAGACGCATCACGCCTTTCAGGTCAGCACCGGCAAAAAAAGTGGTTTTAGCTGAGGTCAGAAGCAGCCCACGGATGCTGTTCTTGTCCTTCAACACCTGTTCCGACAATTCGGCCAAGTCATCCTGCCACTGTAGGCACATGGTGTTCACGGGCGAGTTCGGTTCATCAAAGGTGACGGTGGCAATGCCGTCTTGCAAGTTGTAGTGGATGGTTTTCATACTTAATTTGCTATAGATAAAGGAGCTGCTCGCGCATTCTGGACGGGCGCTAGAGGTATAAATTACCTGAAATATCAGACTCTTTCCACAATGGTGGCAATGCCCATGCCACCGCCCACACACAGGGTGGCCATGCCGTACCGCAGCTGGCGCCGGTGCAACTCGTCAATCAAGGTGCCCAAAATCATGGCGCCGGTGGCACCCAGCGGGTGGCCCATGGCAATGGCACCGCCGTTGACGTTGACCTTGTCATGCGGGACGCCCATCTCCTTCATGAAGCGCATGACCACGGCGGCAAAGGCCTCATTCACCTCAATCAAGTCCATCTGGTCGATCGTCATACCGGCTTTGGCCAGTGCCTTGCGGGCGGCGGGCATGGGCCCGGTCAGCATGATGGTGGGGTCAGCCCCACTCAGCGCCACGGAGACGATGCGGGCGCGGGGCGTGAGGCCATGGGCCTTGGCCGCCGACGCAGACCCGATCAATACTGCCGCAGCGCCATCCACAATGCCGGACGAGTTGCCCGCGTGGTGCACATGGTGAATACGCTCTACCTGGGGGGAGCGGGTCAGTGCCACCTGGTCAAAGCCCATGCCGCCCATTTGCTCAAACGCGGGTTTGAGCGAGGCTAGCCCCTCCAACGTGGTGTTGGGTTTGACGAACTCGTCTCGCGCCAAAATGATTTGTCCCATGGCGTCTTTGACGGGCACCAGAGAATGGTCAAAGTAGCCGCTGGCGCGGGCGTGGGAGGCTCGTTTTTGGGACTCCAGGGCAAAGGCATCCACGTCCTGGCGAGTGAAGCCGGCCAGTGTGGCAATCAGGTCAGCGCCAATGCCTTGCGGCACGAAGGCGGTGGCGGAATTGGTGTGCGGGTCCAGCGCCCAGGCGCCGCCGTCTGAGCCAATGGGCACGCGACTCATGCTTTCCACGCCTCCCGCTACAACCAAATCCTCCCAGCCTGAACGCACCTTCTGTGCCGCCATGTTCACAGCCTCCAGACCCGACGCACAAAACCGGTTGATCTGAACGCCAGAGCAGGTGAAGTCCCAACCCGCCTTGAGGGCGGCCACCTTGGCAATCACGGCGCCCTGGTCACCGACCGGGGAGACCACGCCCATTACCACGTCATCCACGCAAGCAGTATCCAGGTCATGGCGTCGTTGCAGCTCGGTCAGAACGCCCGCCAGCAAGTCGACTGGTTTCACTTCATACAGGCTCCCATCTTTCTTGCCTTTGCCACGAGGGGTGCGGATGGCATCAAATACATAGGCTTCAGTCATGGGGTCTCCTGGGGGGAAATTGGGTGCTTGCAACCCAGCAGGGTGCAGTAAAGTGCGTTGAGGCGCAAATCATCCCTGTAAACCGCAGCAATTGAGTCAACTTGGAGACAACATGATTGAGAGAACACTATTCACGCCGGACCACGAAACCTTTAGAGACAGCTTTCGCCGATTCCTGGACAAAGAGGTGGCCCCGTTTCACGCCGACTGGGAGGAGCAGGGTTTTGTGGACCGGGCGGTCTGGAACAAGGCGGGCGAGAACGGCTTTCTGTGTGCCACCATGCCCGAGGCTTATGGCGGCTCGGAGGCCGACAAGCTGTACTCCGTGGTACAGATGGAGGAGCTGAACCGCGCGGGGTTCACCGGCATTGGTTTTAGCTTGCACAGCGAAATCGTGGCACCCTATCTTCTTCATTACGGCACCGAAGATCAAAAAACCCGCTACCTGCCGAAACTGGCCAGCGGCGAAATGATTGGCGCCATCGCCATGAGTGAGCCCGCCGCCGGGTCAGACTTGCAAGGCATCAAGGCCACGGCCATCCAGCAGGCCAACGGCAGCTACCTGCTGAATGGCAGCAAAACCTTCATCACCAACGGTTGGCACGCCGACTTGGTGGTCGTGGTGGCCAAAACCAACCCCGGTGCCGGTGCCAAAGGCACGAGCCTGCTGCTGGTGGAGCGTGGCATGGCGGGTTTCTCCGTGGGCAAACGCTTGAAGAAACTCGGGTTGAAGGCCCAAGACACCTCTGAGCTGTTCTTTGACAACGTCAGCGTGCCCGCCGCCAACTTGCTGGGCGGACCGGCGCACGAGAATAAGGGCTTTATCTGCCTGATGGAGCAGTTGCCCTGGGAGCGTCTGCAAATCGCAATTGGTGCAGTGGCAGCGGCCGAGGCGGCGATTGGCTGGACGGTGGACTACGTCAAAGAGCGCACCGTCTTCGGCCAGCCGGTTGCGTCGTTTCAAAACACCCGCTTTAAATTGGCTGAATTGCAGACCGAGGTGCAGGTGGCCCGCGTCTTCGTGGACAAATGCACCGAGTTGGTCTTGAACAACACCCTGGACACCGCTACCGCCAGCATGGCCAAGTACTGGTGCAGCGACCTGCAATGCAAGGTGATGGACGAGTGTGTGCAGCTCTTTGGTGGCTATGGCTACATGTGGGAATACCCCATCACCCGTGCATACGCTGATGCACGCGTGCAACGTATTTACGGTGGCACGAATGAAATTATGAAAGAAGTCATCACACGGGCCATGGGCTTGGGCGCAAAATAAGCCATCCTAAGGATTCAATATGCCTACATTGCTCGGTGTTCAGGTTGCCAAAGCCCGTCGTGCCCAGATTGGGGGGCGCGCGGTGTTAACAGCTATTTTCAAAACTGCAGTGAATGGCCCGATCGTGGTGAAGCCATTGGGGCTGGCGGGCGATGAGCAAGCTGATTTGTCAGTCCATGGCGGGCTGGATAAAGCCATTTACGCGTACCCCTCAGAGCACTACCCGTTCTGGTCTGAGGCCCGGGCGCGCACTGGCTACGCCGAAATTGATGACGCCTTGCTGTTCGGATCCATGGGCGAAAACCTCAGTCTGGAGGGCCTGCTGGAAACGGAGGTATGGGTGGGCGACGTGTTCAAATTTGCCCACTGCAGCCTGCGCGTGACCATTCCCCGCGAGCCCTGCTACAAATTCAATGCCACCATGGGCTACAGTGGCGCGGTCAGGGCCATGGCCCAAAGTGGCTTTTGTGGCTGGTACTTGGCCGTGGACCAACCGGGCACGATCAGCGCGGGGGAGTCGTTCGAGGTGGTGCCGGGCCCAAGAAGCCTTTGCATCCTCAAGTCGTTCAACGCCAAGATGGCCAAGCCCTTTAGCTGATTTTCGTTGTTTGCTATATAAATAATAGCTACTCACGTATTATTTTATTGGGCCAGGGGATTTTTTCTTGTATTTTTCGCCACCAATCCAGCGACGCCATAGCGCTATGGCAGAGGTGCTTATTCAGCTTACCGAGGCGCGGCCGACTGCAACATCGCCCCCATCGCTTGGTGGATCAGATTGATGGCTTTCAAGGGACGAATCATCACTTTGAAGTCCACAATCTGGCCCGCATCGTTCCACGTCATCATGTCAACGCCATTCACTTTGATGCCGTCAATCTCCACCTGGAACTCCAGAATCGCATCGTTGGGACCTACCACCTCTCTGACATAGCGAAACGAGTCATTGAAAAACACCTTGAAGGCGGCTGACACATACTGATAGGTCACGGCCTTGCCCACTTGAGGTGTGTTGACAACGGGTGAGTGGAAAACGCAGTCGTCGGCCAACAGTGCCTTGAGCCCAGTTGTGTCACGGGTGCGAGCGACCTCATGCCAGGTGGCCAAGGGGGTGGGTGTCATGGGGTGTCTCCAATGCAAAAGAAGAAGCGAGGCAGTAAGGGATGCCACCCGCGTGTGAATCGGCATGCTATCGACAATGTCCCGGTGCCGGGTCATTCATCTGTCGCTCATTCGACAAAGCGCAGGCTTAGCGGCCCGGTAACTTCACGTCAAACCGCTGGCCGCCATAGCCAAAGTGTTGGTCTCGGCCTTGCACGGAAACGCGACCAAGCCCTTTGGGCACTTTGACCTCATAGAGGTCCCTGGTAAAAGGTTGTTCACCCGCGTGATCGTGCGCCAGCAAGCGCTCGCCGTACACCTCGTCTTTGGGGCCCAACACCCGAAATGCGTCAGCGTAGCGCTGGGGTGAGTCGTAGGGCGATGACACCGTCACCTCAAAGTCAAACGTGTCGGCGCCACGGGCCTTAACCTGAACGGCAACCACGTCGGGATACTTCTGCTCTGCGCCACCTGCGGCCCACAGCGAGGTCGATAGCGAAACACTGAGCAGCACGGAACCGAGCAGGGAGGTTCGTTTTATCATGGAAAACAGTTTAAGCGGAGCGGTTCATGGCTGGGGTAGGGGTGCAATTCAGCGTGATTAAGTGGCGACCACTTCTGCGCTGGCTGGGAGCCTCTTTTACCTTTCGCTGGCTGTGACGTTAAATCGCGGGACGACCCGGTCTTAAAGAAGGCTGTGATATGGTTGAACCAGATCAATCCATCATGGGTCATGAGCTGGCATTGCAAAGTTGCTAATGCTTGTCGTAACTCCCTGACACCCCAAACCCCCTTCTTCGAGTGTGCGTCGCTCGATCTAAAAGTCATCCGGTTTTTGAGGTGCCTCAAGACCTGCGCTGGTTGAGCGACGGGAAGTGGTTCTTTCCTGATTTTTCTTGGCAATACCGTTGCGAGCATTAACGACTTCTTGTTGGTTGTGATGAACGGCCGTAGATGGGCAATCCTGCCAGCCCGCCATGAAATTCAAAATGGAGATTTATACAAATAGGCTCGTTGCTGAACGCAATAAGAGCACGCTGAGGATTACCTCATTGATTGACAACAAAGGAGATACAGATGTCAAACGATAACATCGAGCGGGGTCCGTGGAATACCGGCCGCAACCAGGGGCCCCCCGATATTGATGCACTGCTGCGGCGAGCGGGGAACTGGTTCAAACAACTCATGCCCGGCGGAGGATCCAGTGGTGGGCCAAAGAGCGTGGTCACCATTATTTTGTTGGGCGTGGTCGCACTCGGTGCGTGGACGTCTTACTACACGGTGCCGAGCGATTCGGTAGTTGTAATCCAACGATTTGGTAAATATCTCACGGAAGTGCCGCCAGGATTGCACTTCAAACTGCCGTTGGGCATCGACATAGCAACGGTTGTTCCTGTCAAGCGACAGTTGAAACAGGAATTCGGTTTCTCCACGCCGGATGCGAATGATTTATACCAGACGCCAACCGACGGAAAGCGGGAGACCGAAATGGTGACCGGCGATCTGAATGCCGCGCTGGTCGAGTGGGTGGTTCAGTACCGCATCTCGGATCCGGTTAAATTTCTGTTCGAGGTTCGCGAACCGCGCGCCACTCTGCGCTATGTGTCCGAATCCGTGATGCGGGAAGTCGTCGGCGACCGCACCGTAGACGAAGTCATCACCATTGGTCGACAGGAGATCGAAACCGAAGCCCTCGTCAAGATGCAGCAGCTCTCTACCAAGTACGCGATGGGCATCAGCATTGACCAGGTGCAGCTGAAAAATATCAATCCACCCGCACCGGTGCAGAGTTCGTTCAACGAAGTGAACCAGGCGCAGCAGGAAAAAGAGAAGTTGATCAACGAAGCTCGCCGCGATTACAACAAGGTGATACCGCTGGCCGAAGGTGAAAAGGATCAACGCATCCGCGAGGCCGACGGATACCGGCTCAAACGCATCAACGAAGCGGAAGGTGACGTGGCCCGCTTCAACGCCTTGCTGGCGGAGTACACCAAGGCCCCGGAAGTCACCCGTCGCCGCATCTATATCGAGACCATGCAGGACGTGATGCCACGCATACGCTCAAAAATAATTATCGATGAACAGGCGCGTAGCATTCTGCCCCTGCTGAATCTCGATCCAAAGAAGGAGGCGAAGCCATGAAGATCAGCCAGATAGCAATCGTCATCGTGGTCGTCGTTGGCGCCTACCTGACGTCGAGTTCGGTCTACACGGTCAGCGAAGTAGAGCAGATGGTCATCACGCAGTTCGGAAAACCTGTCGGCGAGCCTGTGACGACTGCGGGACTGAAGTTCAAGGTGCCCTTCATCCAGGAAGTCAATTCGATTGAGAAACGCGTTCTTGAATGGGACGGTAGCCCGTCAGATATGCCTACCAAGGACAAGCTTTACATTTCGGTCGATCTTTTCGCACGCTGGCGAATTACCGATCCGCTGCAGTACTTTCTGCGGCTACGCGATGAACGCAGCGCTCAATCGCGGCTGAACGACATCTTGGGTAGCGAGACCCGCAATGCGATCGCCAAACACGAACTCATCGAAATCATTCGAACGACGAAGGACCGCGTGCCGCTGCGCGACACCTTACTGACCGCGGATGAGCGCGCGCAGGATATGGGCGCACTTGTGCCTATCCAGAAAGGCCGCAAATTGGTCGAGAATGAAATCTTTACTGAGGCAGCCGAGAAGGTTCGCGTGTTTGGCATCGAACTGCTCGACATTCGCTTTAAACGCATCAACTACAACGAAAGTGTGCGTCCGAAGATCTACGACCGCATGATCAGTGAACGCCGCCAGATCGCCGAACGTTTTTTGTCAGAAGGCAACGGCGAGGCCGCCCGAATCGGTGGCGATCGAGTCCGCGACCTGAATAAAATTCAGTCAGAAGCCTACCGGCAGGTCGAGGAAATTCGAGGTGTCGCAGATGCCAAAGCCACCGAAATCTACGCCAAGGCTTATAACCAAAGCCCTCAAGCCGTCGCGTTTTATGAGTTCACACGCACCATGGAGTCCTACAAGTCGACCATTGCGGACAACACGACGCTGGTTCTGACCACCGACAGTGATTTGTTCAAATTTCTGAAAGGCATGAATCCGGGTGGAAATAGTCTTTCTGGCCAGCGTTCTAGCACCAGTCGCTGAGGTTGAACGGATGGGGCGCCTGAAAAAAGGCGCCTCGCTGTATTAACTGACCAGCGACACTGCCTCGCTCAATTGGCCTCGCAAAAACGGGCCTGGCATCCGTGATGCGCGGCGGCCTGTAGTGGGGTCCGGCTCCCAGATGGTCGCCGGCCGCACAGGTATTCAGTCCTGCTCAATCCTTGAGGTCCACCCCCAAAAAATTGAGCTTTTTTGCATATGAATCCCTGCGCTTTGAAGCCTTTGCCGCCGTATCTACGGCCGTCTGAATAGCCATGGGCCCTTTTTTTGAAACAGCTTTGATCAAGCCGAACTTGTGAGCAGCATCTGCCTCCGCTCTCCTGAAAGCGGCGATGAGTTCGGCATGGGGGACGGATTGATTCACAAGGACCTCGTTGGCTAAAGTGCTATTTTCTGCGCTTTTACCCGCTCATATGCATCTTATGCATATTTCCCCGCGACGGTCGCTCAAACGGATTCCTTGAATAGCTGATCAGCAGGAGCTGGCAGCAAGCAGCGGTTGAGATCCGCTGGGCTCTTTTCAGTCCACTTGGCAAAGTCCCTTACCAGTTGGCGCTGATGGGTATTTGCAAGTTTTACTTTGAAATTGAATGATCGGTTAGCTCCCGATAGCAGCCATCAAAAGTGGAAAATTTTCATGATTCAATGGGCCAAGTTCGGTCAATACTGATGGCCAGTTTAAAAATAGGACAGTTAGTGACAAATCAAAAATCGAAACCCCAGCCTTTGATTGACCAGGCTGCTGAGATAAGGAGCCCACATTGGCCCTTTTTCGGCTGAAAGTCTGCGGATAATCGTTGTATGAATATTTCAGATTTGCCCAAAGTAATCACTGGCCCGGCAGCATGGATTGGCTCTGCGATGGCAAGGGATGAGGACTCCTGGCTGTACCACCTTTCGTCCGAACATATTTCTGATTTGGAAAATGCAGCGCGTCACTACCTCTCCTTGGGCCGCGACATCGGCGAGATTTCAGCGACTGATTTTCCGTTGCTCTCATTCGCAGGCTACTTGAAAGCGTTGCAGAAGAAGCTGTTGCACGGCAATGGAATCGAAGTGCTGCGCGGTTTGCCCGTTGCAAGCTACAGCCAGGAATTTGCCGCCACGATTTTCTGCGGCATCGGCGCCCATCTTGGCAGTGCGCGGTCACAGAATGCGGCAGGGCATATCCTCGGGCATGTACGTGACCTCGGCGCATCGTCCCGAGATCCGAACACGCGGATTTACCAAACATCCGAGCGCCAGACCTTTCATACTGACAGTGCTGACGTTGTAGGTTTGTTATGCATTCGAGAGGCGAAGGAAGGCGGACGATCCTTGCTGGTGAGTGCTGAGACGATCTACAACCGAATGCGGGAGCTGCGCCCTGACTTGCTCGAGAGGCTGTTTGACCCTATAGCCACTGACCGCCGGGGCGAAGTACCCGAAGGCGCCAACCAATGGATGACGATACCTCCTTTGAGCTGGCATGAAGGCCACCTGACCGTGTTTTACCAACGTCAATATATCGACAGTGCGCAAAGATTCGAAGGCGCAATGCGCTTGACGCCTGAACACGTTGATGCGCTCAACATGTTTGACGCTTTGGCCAATGCTCCTGACCTCCATTTCGGTATGCAGTTGCAGCCCGGTGACATGCAGTTTGTTTACAACCATTCGCAACTGCATGACCGCACCGGATTTGTCGACTGGCCCAATCCCGTTAACAAGCGACACCTGCTGCGGCTTTGGTTGTCCGTGGCGGGAGATCGGCCGCTGCCGGAATGCTTCAAAGAGCGCTATGGCTCTATCGAGATTGGCAAACGCGGCGGCATCATGACCAAGGAAACACGGCTGCATGCACCTCTAGATTGACCTTTAGGGCATGGTCGACTTCATGTCCGTACTTACCTTGAACGGAACCGGAGTGAATGAGCGCTGTGGTGCGCATTGAATGGGTCCCGTCGTTCCAAAGATCCAACCCGATCTGCTTAGCCCACACCTCTCACGGATTGGTAGCCGTAGTCCCCGGCGAACGGTTTGGAAGCCCGTGGTTAAATTAGTTTGACGCGATGGATCCAGAAAATCGCACACACTCCTTCAAGCTCTTGCTCCAAGACTTCCAACAAGGTCCGTGACGAGACTTGTTGAAGTGGGATCCCAAGAATCGGCGAAGTTGCCATGAACGCGCACCATGCGGGCCTACTCGTTAGGCGGAGTTTTGATCGTCGGCCATTGCGGCCTTGTATACGGACCGCTTTGGCGAAGCCATGAGGCGTCGCACCATAGGTTCAAAGTGACTCAAGGGATACGCTTTCGCCTTAGGATCGAACGCAGGGTTGTCATACAAATTCACAAACTCAGCAGTACGCTCGTAGCAAGTATGGAGCTTGAACATGTCTCGCATGTTGCGATCCAGGCCGATGTAGTGGAAGAAGTTGTAGCCTTGAAAAATGCCGTGATTCTGGATCATCCAAAGATTTTCTTCGCTGACGAAAGGCTTGAGAATCGCTGCGGCAATGTCTGGATGGTTGAACGAACCAAGCGTGTCGCCAATGTCATGCAAAAGGGCGCACACCACATATTCTTCATCTCTGCCATCGTCGAGCGCGAGAGTAGCCGCCTGTAGACTGTGCGTCAGTCGGTCAACGGGAAATCCCCCGAAGTCTCCGTCCAGGAGTCGCAAGTGCGTGAGCACTCTGTCTGGCAACTGCTTGGCCATCTGTATCGCTTCAGGGACGATGCAATCCCAGTCCGCTTTTGTGCTTTGTTCCATGCGTGTGAATGTCGCTTGGCCAATCATATAAGTCTCCTAGAAAAGGGGCGGGTGAAGCAGTATAGGGTTGGATGGGCGCAGTGGCTCAATGGCCGGCTGTCAGGTTTTGGTAGGGCGCGGTCCCCCAGCTTGGTGCAGTTCACAACTCAAACCTGTCCATTAGAGACATTACCTTCGATTCGAAAGTGGCTGTTCACGGGGGATGCAGAGGACACTGGCGAGCCAAACCTTGAATTCACATGCGCGGCATCATCCGCGTGTCAAATGTCCCAAGTGTTGTCATGCCTTGTTCCGCGCACGCAGCCAAATGGAGTGATCGAAGCTAAGCTCCAGAGGCATTCGTGCAACAAAAAGAAAGGGCTTGACGCCATGATTTCGACCCACCGGTCTTTGTTTTTTTGCCGCCGCGCAGATGTTTCAGCTTGAGGAGCCAGTATACGAAATCGTCAAAAAAGAGTCTGACTTCGAGCTGCGCAGCTACCGGCCAATGATTGTTGCCGAAGTTTTCGTGCAAGGTGACATTTCGACTGCAGGCAAGGAAGGCGCTTGATTGGTCAAGGACTACATATTCCGCGAAGGTGCAAACGAACCCGTTGATGTCAGCTGGAGTGACCCCGAGAAAATCTCCATGACCTTACCCGTCACCATGGAAAAGACGCCGGAGAAGATATTCATGACGGTACCCGTCACCATGGAGCCAAACGCGGAGTCCAGCTACCGGCTGCACTTTGTGATGCCCTCGAAGTACACCCTGCAGACCTTGCCCAAACCAGCCGATCCGCGCGTGACCCTGCGCGAGATTCCGTCGCAAAAGGTGGCTGCGGTGCGTTTCTCCAAGTTCAGCTCCGAAGCCACGGTTGCGTCGCAAACCGCGCTGCTCCAGAGCTGGATGACGCAGCAAGGTTTGACAGCCATGGGAAAGCCTCGGTTCGCCCGCTACGATCCGCCGTTCGTTCCGCCCCTGCTGCGACGCAGTGAGATATTGATCGCGGTGGAATAGGCAAAGCACACAGAAGAGTCGTGTTGAGCTCAGGAAAAATCCTGGGCCTGTCAGGGATGGTGTTGGGCGACTTAGGCCTAGCGATTGCGCCATCGCTCTCACCTTCGATATTTGGGTGATGCTGGCGGTAGCGCTGGCCTGTCTGCCGGTTTTCATGACCGGCCGCGAAATCGCTCGCTGGAAAGGCGGAGTCTTCATCGGCTACTACGTCGCCTACCTGACTCTGGCGGCGCAGCAGCACGAAGGGCTACAGGTCTTTTCGGGCGTGAAGATGAGCTTTGTCGTGCCGCTAACCCTGGTGACGTTGGTGGTGGTGATCCGCCGACCGGGCGCAGCTGTCGAGTAACGATCCGAGGAGTCCTCACGGCAACATGCCTTCTCGCATCCGGTCCTGAGCGGAAGGCGTTGATGAGAGGCTTGTAAACAGCGCCCAGCCTCTTCAACCCTAATTCGTCGGTGAACTATCGCCCTCGTAGCGGCGTTGCGAGGGGGCAAGTGCGACATGCTGAGGCAGTCTCGCGCTGGTCGCTATATGAGTACACTTAGCTTGCTTGGGCTGTACCGCCGCCAGTTCAGCATGGACTGTAATAGGTTGGTTGCGCGAACCACAATTCCGATTTTGTGATTCCCACACCCAGTTGAGAGACCGCAAACGCAACATTTCAGACATTGCAATTTCGGCGATGAGTACCTGGAAAGTAAATTCCTTCGTACATGCTCAACGGGTCAGAAGTGCCTCGATTTGCGCATCTTTGTCTTTCCAAAGTTGCTGAACCCATTTTTGATAGGCTTCGCGAGTCGCGGGATCATTAGCGTAGTCGCCATTCACCAAATGATGCGGTACGGGTAGGGCACGCACCCGCACCACAATGCGCCTGATTTTGCCGCAAGTGAAGTCCCAGAAATCAGGGCGACCGTCGGGATAAACGATGGTGACATCCAAAACGGACTGAAATTTATCACCCATGGCGTTCAGCGCCAGCGCAAAGCCGCCCACTTTGGGTTTAAGCAGATGCTTGTAAGGCGAATTTTGGCGCTGGTGTTTGGCACTGGTGAAGCGCGTGCCCTCCAGGAAGTTCATCACACTGGTTGGAATCAGCGCGTATTTTTCACAGGCCTGACGCGTGGTTTCCTGATCTTTGCCGCGCATCTCAGGGTGTTTTTTGAGGTACTCCTCGCTGTGGCGGCGCATAAAAGGGAATTCCAGTGCCCACCATGCCAGGCCCATCACGGGGACCCAGATGAGTTGCTGCTTCAGAAAGAACTTGAGCAAAGGGATACGCCGGTTCAACAAATGCTGCAGCACCAAAATGTCGACCCAGGACTGGTGATTGCAGTTCACCAAGTACCAACTGCGGGGGTCCAAGCCCTCAATGCCTTGCACGTCCCACTCAGTGCGCTGGGTCAAGGCCATCCAGGCGCTATTGCCAGAAATCCAGTTCTCGGCAATGCGCAACAACACAGGGTCAATCAGCAGCCGAACCGTTTTGACGGGGATGACCAGCTTGACAAGGGACACCAGCAACAAAATAGGCACCCAGAACAGGGCATTGATGGCCATCAGAATACTGGCAATGAGGCCCACCAGCAGGGAGGGCAGGAAATTCAACATGGTTCGTTCTCCGGGGCATTTCGTAGGACGCGCTGATCATAGCGACCGAATGAAAGGGCGGTGTCCCATCAGCGCCTCAGGTAACCCTTTGGTAACTTGACACCGTTGACCTGACCGATGATGGAGGCCATGACATCAACCCCACACACCCAAGGCGGATCCGCCGCGCCGATTCAAGTGGCGCTCATTGGCTACGGCAACGCCGGTCGCATTTTTCACGCCCCTCTGATATCAGGCGTACCCGGCCTGCAGTTGGCCTGCATTTGCTCCAGCAAACCCGAAGCCGTGCACGTGCATTGGCCCCAAGTGCGGGTGCTCCCGACGCCTGAGGCCGTGTTTGCTGACGCCTCTATTGAGGTGGTGGTGATTGCCACCAGCAACACCAGCCACCACCCGCTGGCCAAAGCCGCATTGCTGGCGGGCAAGCATGTGGTGGTGGACAAGCCCTTCACCGTTTCGCTGCCCGAGGCAGAAGACCTGCTGGCGACCGCAAAAGCTCAAAACCGGGTTATCACCGTGTTCCAGAACCGGCGGTTCGATGCCGACTTTCTTGCCTTGCAGCAGGTATTGGCCAGCGGGCAACTCGGGCGCATGGTTCACCTGGAGTCGCACTTTGACCGCTACCGGCCCGACGTGCCCAGCCGCTGGCGAGAAGAAGACTTGCCGGGCTCTGGCCTGTGGTTCGACCTGGGCGCTCATTTGCTGGACCAAGCCCTGCAGCTTTTGGGTGAGCCGGACGCGCTTCAAGTTGAACTGGCTTGCCAACGCACAGGTGCGAAAACCAATGACTGGTTTCACGCCCAATTGCGCTATGAGAGTCGCCACCCCGGCCTGCGTGTCATCCTGCACGCCAGCGCGCTGGTGCCGGAGTTGGGCCCACGCTGGACGGTGCATGGCGCAGAGGGCTCCTTCGTCAAGTACGGGTTGGACACGCAGGAAGACGCACTGAAAACCGGGCGCCGTCCTCAGCTGAACGCGTTGCAAGACTGGGGGATCGACCCCATGGTGGGGCAGGTCGTCCGTCATGAAATCGTAGGCGAGATCCGCCAGCGCGTGAGCTGCCCGGCCCCCGATCTGCCAGGCAACTACCTCCTTTACTATGCGAATTTGCGCGATCACTTGCGAGGCCAAGCCAAGTTGACGGTGACGCCAGAGCAAATTCGATCCGTCATGCACTGGTTGACGCTAGGTGAACAGAGCGCCAGAGAAGATCAATTTGTAAGCCGTTAACCGGCCGAAACGCGGGGGCAGTACCCTTGCAGAGTGCGCTGATACAGGGGAAACCTTACACTCGGGGCCTTTTTCTCACCGGTTGATCCATGAACGCCCCCGTCGACGTCTCCTTTTTCGCGCGCGCTGCCAAGCCGCTCTCCAGTTACCGCAAGTACTGGGCGGCCCGCTTTGGCACGGCCCCGATGCTGCCCATGTCGCGGGCGGAGATGGACAAGCTCGGCTGGGACAGCTGCGACATCGTCTTGGTCACGGGCGACGCCTACGTTGACCACCCCAGTTTTGGCATGGCCGTCATTGGACGCATGCTCGAAGCCCAAGGCTTTCGGGTCGGCATCATCGCCCAACCAGACTGGACCAGTGCCGACGCTTTCAAGACGCTGGGCAAGCCCAATTTGTTTTGGGGCGTGACCGCCGGCAACATGGACTCCATGATCAACCGCTACACGGCGGATCGCAAGATTCGCAGTGATGACGCCTACACACCTGGCGACATTGGCGGTAAGCGCCCTGACCGTGCGGCGATTGTCTACAGCCAGCGTTGCCGCGAGGCCTTCAAGGACGTGCCGGTAATTTTGGGTGGCATTGAAGGCTCTTTGCGCCGGATTGCCCACTATGACTACTGGTCTGACAAAGTGCGCCGCTCCATTGTGGTTGACGCCAAGTGCGACCTGCTCTTGTACGGCAATGCCGAGCGCGCCATTGTCGAAATTGCGCACCGCCTGGCCGCCAATGAGCCCGTCCAACACATCACCGACGTTCGGGGCACGGCATTTGTACGCCGCCCGGATGACGAAACGGGCAAAGGCTGGCTGGAAATTGACTCCACAAGTGTGGATGAGCCCGGCCGGGTTGAGGCGCATGTCAGCCCTTACATGACGACCAGCGAGCAAGCGGCCCAACAGGGCAGCACTTGCGCCAAGGAAGACGCTGCAAATAACGTAGCGCCTCCCGCTGATTCGACGGGGGCTACAGGCCAAATTGGTCAAAAAGTTGAGGCAAAAGTCGTGGTGCAAGCCATGAGTTTCGTACCCAACCCCGCGTTGATTGGCAAGCTCAAAGTGCCACCACGCGACCGCTCTGTCATCCGCTTGCCCAGCTACGAGCAAATCAAGGCTGACCCGGTGCTCTATGCCCACGCCAACCGGGTGCTGCACCTGGAAACCAACCCCGGCAATGCACGGGCACTGGTGCAAGCCCATGGCGAAGGGGTCACTTCACGCGACGTCTGGATCACGCCGCCACCCATTCCGCTGACCACAGCAGAGATGGACCTGGTCTTTGATTTGCCTTACGCCCGCTCGCCGCACCCCAGCTACGCCGACGAAAACGGCAGCCATGACGGTGCCACCAAAATTCCCGCTTGGGAAATGATTCGTTTCTCAGTCAACATCATGCGTGGCTGCTTTGGCGGCTGCACATTTTGCTCCATCACCGAGCATGAGGGGCGCATCATTCAGAGCCGCTCCGAAGACTCGGTCATCAAAGAGATTGAGGATATTCGCGACAAGGTGAAAGGCTTCACCGGCACGATTTCAGACTTGGGCGGCCCCACGGCCAATATGTACCGTCTGGGTTGCCGCAGCCCCGAGATTGAATCCGCGTGCCGCAAGCCAAGCTGTGTCTACCCCGGCATTTGCCAGAACTTGACAACCGATCACGGTCCGTTGATTCAGATGTACCGCCGTGGGCGGGCGCTGAAGGGTGTCAAAAAGATTTTGATCAGCTCCGGCCTGCGTTACGACTTGGCTGTGAAAAGCCCGGAGTACGTCAAGGAACTGGTGACGCACCATGTCGGCGGTTACCTCAAGATTGCGCCTGAGCACACTGAGCAAGGGCCGCTGACGAAGATGATGAAGCCCGGCATCGGCTCCTATGACAAGTTCAAAACCTTGTTCGAGAAATACACCGCTGAAGCAGGCAAGAAGCAGTTTTTGATTCCCTACTTCATCGCCGCCCACCCAGGCACCAGCGACGAAGACATGATGAATCTGGCGGTGTGGCTGAAGAAAAACGGCTTTCGGGCCGATCAGGTGCAAACCTTCTACCCCAGCCCGATGGCCACTGCCACGACGATGTACCACACCAGTCGCAACCCACTGCGCAAGATCACGCGCACCAGTGAAAGTGTGGACATTGTTCGGGGCGATCGCCGCCGCCGACTGCACAAGGCGTTTTTGCGCTACCACGATGCCAACAACTGGCCGTTGCTGCGTGAAGCACTGAAAACCATGGGGCGTGCGGACCTGATTGGCAATGGCAAGCACCACCTGATCCCGACGTTTCAGCCTTTGACGGACGGCAACTACACCAGTGCGCGACGTAAAAACTCAACGACTGTGGCTGTCAAACCGTCGGCGGGGCGCTTGTTGACCCAGCACACGGGCTTGCCACCGCGTGAGACTGGCGCCCAACCAGCCCCGCGCAAAGTGGCGAAGCGCCCGCGCTGAGCAACAAGGTAATCAGGGCAGGGGAGCGCGGCGCAATTTAAGATTGGCCGCCAGACCGCCGGTGGATGCGTTGCTCAACATGAACGCGCCACCCATGCGTTCCAGCACGTTCTCAACGATGGCCAAGCCCAAGCCAGTGCCTTTGGCGGCAGTCCGGGCGGCTTCTCCCCGGTAAAAGGGCGTCGTCAGGTCGACCAACTGTTCTGGTGACACGCCTTCGCCATGGTCACGTACCCGCATCAGCACCCAACCGTCGTGGGCCTTCGCCGTAATGTCGACCTGAGCCAGACCCGTATCAACGGACTTTCCGTATCGGCGGGCATTCTCCAGCAGGTTACTGATCACACGACCCAACTCCACAGGGTCGGCCATCACCATCAAATCCAACGACAAATCGAGGTTGAACTGCATGTCTGTGCGACCTTTGGCACTGTAAATGCAGGTTTCGACCACATCGCGCAAGGACACAGCGCTCAGCGCCACATTGCCTGGGCGCACATAGTCCAGGAATTTGTCGATGATGGCGTCAAGCTGATCAATGTCAGCTGCCATATGGTCTCTCGCCTCGACATCCAGGACACTCAATTCAGTCTCCAGTCTCAGGCGCGCCAGTGGCGTGCGCAAGTCATGGGAGATACCTGCCAGCATCAGGGCCCGGTCGTGCTCAATCTTGGCCAGCTTCTGTGTCATCCGGTTGAAGCCGACGTTGACGGCCCGCACCTCGCTGGTCGACACGGTTTCATCAAGTCGACTGGCGTCAAAGTCACCGTCTCGCACACGGCTGGCGGCAAACGACAGCTGTTTAAGCGGGCGGTTGATCAGCCTGGCAATCAGCGCGGCACCGGCCAGTGAGAGGGCGGCTGCGGACAGCAGCCAGATTGTCCAGGTGGCGCTGGCGGTTGGGTTGAAGCGCGCTCGATCAGCGCGCATCCAGTAGCGGTCACCATCGATCGTGAAACCGACCCAAAGCCCCTCGTCCTTGTTCACCCGGTTGGTCACCACGGTGTCTGGCCCCAGACGGGCGGCCAGCTCGCTCGAAACCTGCTGACTCAAAGTGTCCGTTTCAAAGCGCTCGTAGGTGTCCGTTGGCTCACGCGGGACGATTCGCACGCCTTCCTGATCAGTCATTGTCTTGATCAGAGACACACGGGCGATGGAGTCGGAATGCACCAACGCAGCCCGGCTCAAATTCACCAGTGATGCAATTTGCTGGGCTGTTTGTATCGCCCTTGGTTCAAATTCCAGCGCGCGTAAGGTTTGCAGCCAAGCCAGAATGCTGCCAAACAACAGCAGAGCCAATAGAAAAAAGGTGCGCCAAAAAAGACTCAAGCCCCAGCGGGTGCGCTCACCACCATCGTCATTCGCCGTGTCGAGCGGGCTAGGGCCAGTGAGGTCGTGCTGAAGGCTCGACGCCTCATTCAAGTTGTTCAAGCTGCGCCGTCCGGAACAAAGACATAGCCCACGCCCCACACCGTCTGAATATAGCGCGGCGCGGCGGCGTCAGTTTCCACCAGTTTGCGCAAACGCGAGACCTGCACATCCAGACTCCGGTCAAACGGCTCAAAATCTCTCCCGCGTGCCAATTGCGCCAGTTTTTCGCGAGAAAGAGGTTGCCGTGGGTGCCTCACCAGCGCTTTAAGCATGGCAAATTCACCGGTAGTGAGGGGCAGATCCTCGTCACCCCGGCGCAAGGTACGCACGCCTAAATCAAAGGTATAGGGTCCAAAGGTGACCAACTCCGGGTCAATGGAAGGCGAACCTGGCGCCTCGACAGAGGGCCGGCGGCGTAACACTGCATGTATGCGGGCCAGCAGCTCACGCGGATTGAAGGGCTTGCCCAAATAATCGTCTGCGCCGACCTCCAAACCCACAATGCGGTCCACGTCCTCTCCCTTGGCCGTCAGCATGATGATGGGAGTCCGGTCTCCGGACGCACGTAAGCGGCGGCAAATCGAGAGCCCGTCCTCACCTGGAAGCATCAGGTCCAAAACAATCAGGTCAACGGGTTCGCGCAGCAAGATCCGGCTCATTGCCTTGCTATCTTCTGCCTGCAAGACCTCAAAGCCTTCCTGAGCCAGGTAGCGGCGCAGCAGGTCGCGAATTCTTGCATCGTCATCGACAACCATGATCTTGTCGTTGCGGCTTGGATTGGGGCTCATGAAAGTACCATTGAATTTGTAACAGAGCCGATTTTGAAGGCTGAAATTGACGATTGAGCCAAATTTGTCGGATTGTTGACACACTGTTACAGATGTTGCGCTACCTGGCAAGCCCATACGTTCTGAGATAGATATGCGAAGTAGTTTCGCGGTATCTTCGAGGCATGAAGAATCGTTGGTCTTTTTTGCTGCTGTCCCTGCTTTTGGTCGGCCTGTCAGCGTCTGCTCGCTCTGAGACCAAAAATAGCGATGAAATTGAGAGCCGCGCGCACCGCAGGGCGGAACTTCGCTCGGCGCTCAGTGCGCCTGTCCCAAGCAAAAGTGACGAGCGCAAAAAAACAGACAGCGACGGGTTTCATGAGCACCAGCTCTCTGCCAAAGAGAGGGCTGACCTGAGGCGGCAACTTCGTGAACAGTTTAGGGTAATTGGCTTCGATTCAACCCAGTAGCGAGTGCTTTGAACCGTTTGGCAAGTAAGCTTGCCCCATTTGAAAGTACGGATTGAACCCAACCATCAAACTCGTGGTCGCATCGGCACTATTGGCAACCAGTGGCGCAGGGTTTTCCCAGCCGCTGGTCAACACACCTCAGCAAAACATCATTCAGCTCACCGCCAACGGCGTAGTTGAGGTTCAGCAGGATCTCATGACGGTGACTGTCAGCACTCTACGAGAAGGCAGCGATGCCAATGCCGTTCAAACCCAATTGAAGCAGGCCGTCAATGCGGCGCTACTCGAAGCCAAGCCACTGGAGAAATCGGGGGCAATGGAGGTACGGACCGGGAATTTCAGCCTGACACCCAGGTGGGGGCGAGACGGGAAATCGTCGGGGTGGCAGGGGCAAGCCGAAATGGTGCTTGAAGGACAAGATTTCGCCAGAATCACAGCGGTAGCAGGCAAAGTTCAAACATTGACAGTGAACCAACTCAGCTTTGGACTCAGTCGGGCTCAGCGCGAGAAGGCTGAACGTGACGCCCAGGCACTGGCCATTGACGGCTTCAATTCACGCGCCACGGAGATTGCAGGTAGATTTGGATTTTCCGGCTTCACGCTGCGTGAAGTCAGTGTGCAAGCCAATGACCAAGGCGGCGGACCTCGCCCCAGAATGATGACCATGGAGGCCAGAGCTGTCCCTTCAGGATCGCCTGTTCCCGTGGATGCTGGCAACGCGTCGATTGTGGTCACAGTCACAGGCACCGTTCAACTGAAATAGGCCCATGGCCTTAAATCTATTACTTATTTGCAGATAGATTGATCAGCAGCCATAATGAGTTCATCCTAACGACCCAGGTAGGGCTGTTTTGCTGATTGAACTCATCAAGGGCGGGGCATTACTCTTGGCGTTGAGTCTGCTCCAGAGCATCAATATTCGCGTGCTTCGGACTCGACCGGGAGTGTAGAAAATAGTGGCTGGTTGCCTATTCGGTGGCGTCGCTGTGGCTGGAATGATGTCTCCAGTGACAGTGGCTCCGGGTGTTATTTTGGACGCCCGTTCAGCGGTGATGGGGATGACTGGCTTGTTTGGTGGCCCGCTCGTTGCACTCATCAGCGCCCTAATTGGTAGCGGATTTCGCTTTTGGATCGGTGGCGTTGGTGCGTTGGTCGGCGCTTTGGTTATTTTGGCCAGTGCCGCCTTGGGTCTACTTTACCGTCGGGCCAATGAGCGAAGATTGGTTTCAACCAGAGCTGTGCAGCTCCTGTGTTTCGGGGTCTTGCTGCAACTAGCTGAACTGCTCTTTTTTACCTTGCTGCCCGGCGAGGCGCAGTCGAAAATGTTTGAGGCCATCGATTTATTCCGGATTGCGAGCATGGCGGCGATCGCGCTGGGACTAGGGGTATTGCTCAAAGATGGCGTGCTCCGGCAGGAGGTTAACGAAGCACTGAAAGAGTCCGAAGCCCGGTTTCGCAATTTGTTGCAGGATATCCCCGGTGTCTCGGTTCAAGGCTATTCGCCCGACGGCACCACGATCTATTGGAACAACGCATCTCAGACCGTCTACGGCTACTCGAGGGAAGAGGCGATTGGTAAAAATCTTTTGGACTTGATCATCCCGCCGGAAATGCACGAAGGTGTCCGTCAAGCGATGACGGCGAGCTTTCAAAACAATATTCCGATTCCGGCTGGAGAACTTCCACTGCGACGAAAAGATGGTTCTACGGTCCCGGTTTTCTCCAGTCACGCCTTGGTTCGGCCACGCGGCGGGCCCCCAGAAATGTTTTGTATTGACATTGATCTAACCGAGCGCCACAGGGCGCAGGAGGAGTTGCGCGTTGCGGCGACCGCGTTCGAAGCCCAGGACGGCATTGCGATCACGGACCCTAAGCTGACCATTTTGCGAGTCAACAAAGCCTTCACTGATTTGCTTGGACAGCCTGCAGAGGCCATGGTGGGCAAGGCTTTGAACGACGTGATTTTGATTTCTGAGCAATTAATCCCGAATTTTTATGCCACTCTGGATCTGGCTTTGCAGGACCAGGTGCGATGGACGGGAGAGATCGAGCTGGAGCGAGCCGACAAGGGTCTGATTCCTGTTTACGTAGGGGTGACCTCGGTGAGCGCAGAAGGCGCCGAGGTCAGTCACTTCGTCGTGACGGTCAAAGACATTTCGCAGCGAAAAGAGGCGGAGGCCCAAATTCGCCAACTGGCTTTCTTTGACTCACTAACCGACTTGCCCAACCGGCGATTGCTAATGGATCGGCTGACACGGGCGCTTGTATCTAGTGAGCGCAATCAAACCAGCGGGGCCATATTTTTCATTGACCTTGACCATTTCAAGACTCTGAATGACACCCTTGGCCATGAAAAAGGCGATGAACTGCTGCAACAGGTTGGCGATCGGTTATTGAAATGTGTCCGGGAAACTGACACGGTCGCCCGACTGGGCGGCGATGAGTTTGTGCTGATGTTGGAGGGGTTAGATGGCAGGAATGCCGCCGCTGATGCCCGCTCGGTTGGATGCAAGATCATGTCTGCCTTGGGTGAAACCTATCCGGTGGGCAATTTGGACTACCACAGCACTCCCAGCATTGGCGTTGCCTTGTTTCGGGGTGCTGAAGTTCCAATGGAGGAACTTCTCAAGCAGGCTGACGTGGCGATGTACCAGGCCAAGGCCGCGGGACGCAACACGCTGCAGTTTTTCGATCCTGCCATGCAGGCAGCCATCAATGAACGAGCGACGCTGGAAAACGATTTGAGATTGGGACTGGAGGGCAATCAATTCACGCTCTTCTACCAATCCCAAGTCAATGCCATGGGGCAGATTTGTGGGGCGGAAGCGCTGGTGCGCTGGAACCACCCCGCTCGGGGCATGGTTTCCCCCGCTCACTTTATTCCGCTGGCGGAGGAAACCGGGCTGATATTGCCGCTCGGGGCTGTGGTCTTGAAACAGGCCTGTCTTCAGTTGGTGGATTGGGCTAAACGCCCCTCATGCGCTCACCTCTTTATTGCCGTGAACGTCAGCGCACGGGAGTTCAAGGAAAAAGACTTCGCACAAAACGTACTTTCCTTGATTGAGAAAACGGGTGCCAACCCTTGCCGTTTGAAGCTGGAGTTGACTGAAAGCATGCTGGCCGCAAATCTGGATGACGTCATCGTCAAAATGAACCGATTGCGACAAAGTGGGCTTCAGTTTTCGCTCGACGATTTTGGCACCTGCTACTCGTCCCTGTCCTATCTCAAAATGCTTCCTCTGAGCCAACTCAAAATTGACCAGTCTTTTGTTCGAGACGTTCTGACGGACCCCAACGACGCCGTCATCGCGAAAACCATTATTACTCTGGGTCACAGCCTCGGTTTGAAGGTCATCGCAGAAGGAGTGGAGACTAAGCCTCAACGGGCGTTTCTCGCGCAACATGGTTGTCTGGACTATCAGGGATACTTGTTCAGTCGGCCATTGTCAATTGATGCCTTTGAGAAATTGCTGGGCACCAAAGACGCTGTGGCACCAGCGAGCTGACCGGCCTGCGCATCCTGAAGGTGCAGTGCGATACTGCGGCTAAATAACCACACGTTGGCTTTGACAGGCTAAGTGAAAGACTCATGAGCGCTTCTTCCCCTTTGTCCGTGGTCGGCCAGCTCATTGGCCGCAAAGTTGCCCCAAGTGAGCCGGCGAGTTTGGGACGATTTCAATTGAAACGGATTCTGGGCAAAGGCGCCCAATCGGTCGTCTGGCTGGCATTTGACCCCCATCTCGAACGAGAAGTTGCCATCAAACTGATGAAAGTGCGGCCCAGTGCAAACGCACTGGAGGTTTCCCAGTGGATGCAAGAGGCCCGCAGCGTGAGTCGCCTGGCCCACGCCAATGTAGTGCCCCTGTTTGAAGCCGACATTCAGGATGGTCAACCTTATCTTGTATTTGAGCATGTCGAGGGGGAAACCCTCACCGCAGTTTTGCGCCAAAACGGTGCGTTGCCGGTGCATCAAGCCGTGTCACTCATGGTTGACGTGTTGGACGCTCTGGTGGTCGCCCATGCGGCGGGGGTCATTCACCGGGATCTCAAACCATCCAACGTGATGGTTGATTTGAACGGCCGGGCACGAGTCATGGACTTTGGTATCGCGGCGCGAGCAAGCCGGGACGATGGTGTCATGCTGACGGCCATTGATGGCAGAACCCCAGGTTATATGTCGCCAGAGGCAACGCAGCGCGGGGCAGCGTCTCCCTTGATGGACGTGTTCTCGGCAGGCATCGTGCTGACCGAAATGCTTTCTGGCCAGGCCTTGGTTGCCGAGAAAAACCCTGCCAAGGCAGTGCAAAAGTCCTCCACGAGCAACTTACCTTGCCCAAGGGGCTGGCCCCCGAGGCCAACGACACCTTGCGGGCTATCTTGCTTCGCGCCATTCAACTCGACCCGCACCTGCGCCACCCGAGCGCACAGGTGTTCCGAGATGAGTTGGTGAAATGGTCCGGGTCGGTGGCAGCGTCTGCCAGTGCATCCAGCGAGCCACAGTCGGGCAACGCATCCAACAGCACATTGGAGTTTCTGCTTCGCCGCATGCGCCACAAATCAGATTTTCCGGCGATGTCGGATTCCATTGTGCGCATTCAAGGCATGGCCAGTTCAGAGACGGAAAGCGTGGGGAGCGTCACCAATGAAATTCTGAAGGACGTTGCGCTCACCAACAAGTTGCTCAGATTGGTTAACAGCGCGCATTTTGGCGGCGGTGGCCACATCAGCACCGTGTCACGGGCCGTGAGTCTGGTGGGGTTCAACGGCATTCGCAATATGGCCTTAAGCTTGGTGTTGCTTGAACACATGCAGGACAAAGCCCATGCAAACGTCCTGAAAGAAGAATTTCTGCGTTCGCTAATGGCCGGTGCCATTGCCAGTGAGCTTTCAGCGAATCCTCAGGACCGTGAAGAGGCCTTTATTGGCACCATGTTTCAAAATCTGGGGCGTTTGTTGGCGGAGTTTTACTTCGCGGAAGAAGCTGCGACCGTGCGCTCCCAGTTCGCCAACCCACGTCAACCGGTGACTGAGGCGAGGGCGTCCGCTGACGTACTCGGTATGAGTTATGAGGCATTGGGGCTGGGCGTTGCCCAGGTATGGGGATTGCCCAGGTATGGGGATTGCCCAGGTATGGGGATTGCCTGAGGTGATTCAAAGCTGCATTCGCAAACCAACCGGTTCACCGCCGCTGCGCCCCTCACTTCAGCCCCTGCAGCGCCTGCGCTGGTTGGCCTCAGCGGCCAATGAAGTGTCGGACATCTTGCTGCGCACGCCCGCCGCGCAGGTGGATGCCAAAGTGGTCCAGGTTTCTGGCATTTATGCGTCGACTTTGGGCATTAGCTTGAAGGAAATGCAAAGTTCAACCCTGCTGGCACGCCAGAAATTCATTGAGATGGCCTCGGCGATGGACATCAAGGTACTGCCCAACTCGGCAGCAGCACGTTTACTGAGTCCGCCGCCCAAAACCATTGACAATGCGCCTCCAACCGACGCTGCGGCTGATTCTCTTGACTCGCTTGCCCTGCAGGCCACCGTACTTGAGTCACAAAAGTCATTGCCTTTAAAGAAGACAGATGAACGCCAAGTCGCAGAGATTCTGGCGGCTGGCATACAGGACATCACCAACGCCATGGTGGAGGACTTCAAACTCACTGACGTCCTTCGCATGATTTTGGAGACGATGTTCAGGGCAATGAACTTTCAACGTGTGGTGTTTTGCATGCGTGACCCGAAAACCGATGCGCTGACGGGGCGATTTGGACTTGGGAACGGGGTCGAGTCAGTGGTCAAAACATTTGCAATTGGATTGGCGCCGTCCAACCCTGACCTGTTCACGGCAGTCTGTCTTAAGGGGGCTGACACCATGATCAGCGACGCCAGTGAAGCGCGTATTGCCAGTCGTCTGCCCGTCTGGTACATAAAATCGGTCAATGCGCCAACGTTTTTGCTGCTGCCGCTCACCATCAAAGTCAAGCCCTTTGGCCTGATTTATGCGGACAAAGCGGAGAAAGGCGAGATGGTGCTCGACGACAAGGAACTGGCTTTGCTCAGAACCTTGCGCAACCAGGCTGTGATGGCTTTCCGCCAATCCAGCTAATCTGCTTTATAGGCATATTAACTCCCTCGGCCACAGGGAGCCTGCGCAAGATGATATCAAATGGATAGCATTATTTATTGGGCGGTCCAGCCGCCGTCCATATTCCAGGACACGCCGCGCACGTTGTTGCCGGCGGCCGAGCAAAAGAACACCGCCAACTCACCCAACTCCTCCGGGGTCGTGAATTGCATGGAAGGCTCTTTTTCACCCAACAGGCGACGAGTAGCCTCTTCATTGGAAATACCCTGAGCGGCCGCCTTGGCGTCCACCTGCTTCTGAACCAGCGGTGTCAGCACCCAGCCCGGGCAGATGGCGTTGCAAGTGACGCCGGTGGTTGCGTTTTCCAGCGCCGTGACCTTGGTCAGCCCGACCACGCCATGCTTGGCGGCCACATAGGCTGATTTTTCAGCTGAACCTACCAAACCGTGAATGGATGCGACGTTGATGATTCGACCCCAATCCGCCGCCTTCATGGCCGGTAGCGCCAGACGGGTGGTGTGAAACGCGCTGCTCATGTTGATGGCGATGATGGCGTCCCATCGCTCAATAGGAAAATCTTCGATCTTGGCGACATGCTGAATGCCCGCGTTGTTCACCAAAATGTCGACGCGACCAAACTCAGCAGCGGCAAAAACCATCATGGCTTCGATTTCCGCTGGTTTGCTCATGTCGGCGCCGTGATGAGCGACCTTGACGCCCAAGGCTGCGATCTCGGCTTTGGGACCATCTACATCACCAAAGCCATTCAGGACAATGTTAGCGCCTTGCTTGGCCAAGGCCTTGGCAATGCCAAGACCGATGCCGCTCGTTGATCCGGTGACAAGGGCTGTTTTGCCTTTAAGCATGCTGATTCTCCAAAATAGGGCGGGGCACTGTGGTTGAATTAGGGTTCGCAGACGCAATTTGAACTTGCACATCTGTCAGACCCCTGACTTTATCAAACCATTCATCACACCATGACTGAACCTACGCTGAACTACGTACATTGCCCGGACGCCTTGGATGGGCACCGCATGGCGTTTTGGCAGTGGGGCAATCCGAGTAGCAAACATGTCGTGTTGTGCGTGCACGGTTTGACCCGCCAGGGCCGGGACTTCGATACGCTGGCACACGGTTTGTGTGAACGTTCAAACGGAACCGTGCGAGTGATTTGCCCGGACGTCGTGGGCCGTGGGCAAAGTGATTGGCTCAAGGACCCGGAGGCTTATCAGTTGCCCACCTACGCCGCCGACATGCTGGCCTTGCTGGCGCAGCTGCAACCCACCACCCTGGATTGGGTGGGAACCAGCATGGGCGGCCTCATTGGCATGGTGGTGTGCGGCACCGCGAATTTGCCCCTGCCAGTGCCGGTGCGCCGCTTGGTGCTGAACGACGTGGGCCCGGCGCTGGAGTGGACCGCCTTGCAGCGCATTGGAGAGTATTTGGGACGCACTGGCCGGTTCAAATCTGTGCAACAGGCGGCTGACCTCATGTGGACGGTTTCCAGCAGTTTTGGCCCCCATACCTCCGCAGAATGGTTGGCCTTGTCTCAGTACATGGTCAAACCGCTGCCAGATGGGTCGGGGGACTTGACGCTGCATTACGACCCCGCCATTGCCCAACCCTTCAGCCAAATGACCGAAGAATCTGTACCTGCCAGTGAAGCCCAGTTGTGGCAGTTGTATGACCAGATCCAGGCCAACACGCTTCTCGTTCGTGGCGCCGAGTCGGACTTGCTGTCTCGCCAGACCGCTTTGGCCATGGGACAGCGCGGGCCAAAGGCCCGTTTGATTGAATTTGTTGGTGTTGGTCATGCACCGACTTTTGTGGCCGACGACCAAGTGGCTGCACTGGCCTCTTTTTTACTGGAATAAAGACATAGATCTAGCGAGTCCTGGATGAAAACGCTTTCCGTTGACCCCGAAGGGTCGGGTCGGTACCTCGACCAACCCGTGGCCCCGGTGCCCGAATTAATCTCAGCCACCGCGCAGACCCTGCCGGAGCAAGTGAATGCACTGGCCCGCGCTCGGGCCTTTGCTGAGCCTCTACTGAGCGGGGAGACGCTGGACACCGGCGAAAACACCCTGAGCCACGCCGACGCGGTGGCCGCCATCTTGAAAACCATTGGTGGCTCCGAGGCCATGCAGGCGGCGAGCTACTTGGTGTACGCCTGCGACCACCTGAACAAGCCCCAAGAAGTCATCGCCAAGGCATTTGGCGAAAATTTTGCAGCACTGGCGATGGAAACCACCAAGCTGGTTCGCGTGCAAAGGCAAGCCCGCATCACACAGGCTGCCAACGCCCGTGCGGCCACCCCTGTGCCAATGGCGCAAACAGCGGCTGCGCAGACTGAGAGCGTGCGCAAGATGTTGCTGGCCTTTTCGCGCGATTTGCGGGTGGTCATGCTGCGCCTGGTGTCTAGGCTGCAAACCTTGCGCCACTTTGCCGCCACCAAGCTGCCATTGCCCCCGGGCCTGGCACTGGAGTCGCAACAGGTGTTCGCGCCACTGGCCAACCGTTTGGGCATTTGGCAGGTCAAGTGGGAAATGGAAGACCTGTCTTTCCGCTTTCTGGAGCCGGACACTTACAAACAAGTCGCCGGTCTGCTGGATGAAAAGCGCTCTGAACGTGAACTGTCCATGGCGTATTTGCGCACTCGCCTGGAATCTGAGTTGCAGGCCCAGGGCGTTCAAGCCACCGTTCAAGGCCGCCCCAAGCATATTTACAGCATTGTCAAAAAAATGCGGGGTAAGGCGCTGGGATTTGGACAGGTGTACGACATTCGGGCGCTGCGGCTCATCGTGCCTGACGTACCGGCTTGCTACGCCGCTTTGGCCTGGGTGCACAGTGCGTTCTCGCCCATCACAGACGAGTTTGACGACTACATCGCCAAGCCCAAGGCCAATGGCTACCAGTCGCTGCACACCGTGGTGCGTGATCAATCCGGCTTGCCGATTGAGATACAAATTCGCACCCAGGCCATGCATGACCACGCTGAACACGGTGTGGCCGCCCATTGGGCCTACAAGGAAGCGGGCACAAAGGGGTACGCCGGTGTGTCTGCCAGCGGAGAATACGACGCCAAGATTGCGGTGTTGCGCCAGTTGCTGGCCTGGGAGCGTGACCTGTCAGGCGACCAGGCGCCCGGCGTATTTGAAGACCGCATCTACGTGTTGACGCCAGATGCCGCCATTGTGGAGTTGCCTCAAGGCGCAACCGCCGTTGACTTCGCCTATAGCGTGCACACCACTTTGGGCCACCGCTGCCGGGGCGCGCGTGTTGACGGCGTCATGGTGCCGCTGAATACACCGCTCAAGAACGGTCAAACCGTGGAAGTCACTGTGGTGAAGGAGGGCGGCCCCTCGCGGGACTGGTTGATTGCCGAACAGGGCTACCTGGTCAGCCCACGGGCGCGGTCCAAGGTCCGGGCGTGGTTTAACGCCCTGGCGCTGGGTGAGACCGTGGCCAAGGGACGGGAGTCGGTCGAGAAGCTGCTGCAGCGTGAGGGAAAAACCTCGGTCAAGCTGGAAGACTTGGCGTCTCAACTGGGTTTCAACTCGGCAGACGCCTTGTTTGAGGTGGTGGGAAAAGACGAGTTTTCCCTTCGCAACATTGAAATTTTGCTGCGCCCGCCCGAGCCCGTGCAGACCGACGAAGAGATCCCTACGCTTAAAAAACCCCGCAGCGGCACCAATCCCGCCAAAGGAGGGGTGCTGGTGGTGGGGGTTGATTCATTGATGACGCAACTGGCCCAGTGCTGCAAACCAGCGCCTCCGGATGCTATTTGTGGTTTTGTCACGCGAGGCAAAGGCGTGAGTGTGCATCGTACCGATTGCTCCAACCTGGGCGAAATGGTGCGCAAAAACGGTGAACGGGTGATTGACGTGGAGTGGGGGCAGGCCCCCAGCGCCACCCACGCCGTTTATCCGGTCGATGTCATCGTCGAGGCATCCGACCGATTGGGCTTGCTCAAAGACGTTATTGAAGTTTTTTCGAAAGACCGAATGAACGTGATTGGTATGCAAACCCAAACCGTCAAAGGCAAGGCCACGATGACCTTCACCGTGGAGGTGTCCGATTCCGGGCGCCTGTTAAAAGTGCTGGGGCTGGTGACCGAGTTGCCGGGTGTGCAATCGGCACGCCGACGCTGAGGCAACACCCCAACCAAAAATCGCCCCTTGGGGCGATTTTTGGTTGCTATCAATAAAGTAGCTACATACGCTTGATTAACAAGCGCCAGCGTCACTTTTGATACTTAAGCAGCGGGCGTTTCCACCACGGCCACGGCCGTTTGGCTCACGCCGCAATCGACATAAGAAATTTGACCGGTCATGCCAGACGCCAAATCGCTCAGCAAGAACGCGGCCACGTTGCCGACTTCTTCGATCGTGACGTTGCGACGCAAAGGCGACGCGTTGGCAGAAATGGCAAGCAAGCGCCCAAAGTCCTTGATGCCGCTGGCAGCCAGGGTTTTGATGGCACCAGCGCTCAAACCGTTCACGCGCATGCCACGTGGGCCAATGGCGTCGGCCAGGTAGCGCACCGAAGACTCCAGTGAGGCTTTGGCGAGACCCATCGTGTTGTAGCTGGGCACCACGCGAACACCACCGAGGTAAGTCAGTGTCAGCAAAGACGACTTGTCATTGAGGTAGGGCAGGGCGACCTTGGCCATGGCGGGAAAGCTGTAAGCACTGATGTCATGGGCAATGCGGAAGTTCTCGCGGGTGAGCCCGTCCAGAAAGTTGCCGGCAATGGCTTCGCGGGGGGCGAAGCCAATGCTGTGCACAAAACCGTCAAACTTGGGCCAATGGATGGCCAGGTCAGCAAACATCTTCTCAATTTGGGCGTCATCACCCACGTCGCAGTCAAAGATCAGCTTGGAGTTGAAGTCAGCAGCAAACTCGGTAATGCGGTCTTTGAAACGCTCGCCCACATAGCTGAACGCCAGTTCCGCACCCTGCTCATGGCAAGCCTTGGCAATACCGTACGCAATGGAGCGGGTTGACAAAACACCAGTAATCAGCAGTTTTTTTCCCGTCAGGAATCCCATATCGTCCTCTTAATTGGTCAGGTGAATCTTTGTCGTGTAAGTGCCGGCTCAAGCTCACCTGCGGTTTATCACGAGCCCCCAGCGCGCCGCTCTGGCAGTCGCGCAAGTTGATGCAGAATTGTCGCATGCGAAGTCTGCTGTTTTTTGTCCTTCTGGGCCTTGGGTGTCCAGCGTGGTCTGCGCACGGCTACGCCTTGTGGGTTGATTTAAAATATCCGCCGGGTTTTGCCCATTTTGACTACGTCAATCCGCAAGCCCCCAAAGGCGGGGAGTTGCGCCTGGTCAGTAACCTGCGGGTATCGACGTTTGACAAATACAACCCCTTCACCATCAAAGGCGCCTCACCCGCCTACTTGTCGGATTTGATGTTTGACTCCCTCCTGACCAGCGCCATGGATGAGACCGGCGCGGGCTATGGCCTGCTGGCCAATGACGTTGAAGTGGCGGCCGATGGACTGAGCGTGACCTTTCAACTGTCCCCTAAAGCGCGTTTTCACAATGGCGACCCGGTATTGGCGGCGGACGTAAAACACAGTTATGACACGCTGATTGGCCCTTTCACCTCGCCCGGCTACAAGAGCCTGTTGTCCGATGTGGACCGTGTGGAAGTGATTGGTGACCGCACGGTTCGCTACCACTTCAAAAAACCCAGCCGGGAATTGCCGCTGACGGTGGGCGGTTTGCCGGTGTTCAGCCGGCAATGGGGGGTGGAAAACGGCAAAGCCAAGTCCTTTGACCAGGTCGTCACCGACACCCCCATTGGCAGCGGACCCTACAAAATTGGCCCGGTGCGATTCGGCAAAGACATCACCTATGTGCGTGATCCATCCTATTGGGCCCGCGACTTGAATGTCAGACGCGGCAGCAACAACTTTGATCGCATCACGGTCAAAATTTACAAGGACAACACTGCCCGACTCGAAGCGCTCAAAGCGGGAGAGTTCGATTTAATGCGCTTCTTCTCGGCTGGAGACTGGGCGCGGCGAGTCACGGGCAAGCGGTTTGACAGCGGTGAACTGGTGAAAGTGGAGTTTCCGCACCGCCTGCCGACGGGGTTTCAGAGCTATGTGCTCAACACCCGGAAAGAATTTTTGAAAGACGTGCGCGTGCGCCAGGCGCTGGGGCTGGCTTTTGACTATGAATGGCTGAACCGTCAGCTGTTTTACAACGCGTACCAACGCGTCAATGGCTTGTTTGGCAACACGGACTGCCAGGCCAGCGGCTTGCCTGGTCCAGAGGAACTGGCGCTGCTGGCGCCCTGGCGCACTGCGCTGCCAGCGGCCACCTTTGGCCCCATGACCGTGCCGCCGCGCACCGATAGTGATTCGTCCTTGCGGGGCAACTTGCGTCAGGCCAAGGCCTTGTTGAACGAAGCGGGCTGGGCGGTCAAAGACGGGGCGCTGCGCAACGCCAAAGGCGAGGCCTTTGTGCTGGAGTATCTGGACAGCAACGAAGGCAGCGCGCGGGTCGTCACGCCTTGGGCGCGCAACCTGGAAAAACTGGGTATTCAGTTGAATCACCGAGCGGTTGACTTTGCGCTCTACCAGCAACGCTTACAAAAATTTGAATTCGACATGTCTTCATTGGCCTATGGCGGCACCAACAACCCGGGGCAGGAGTACGCCGACCTCTTTGGCTCGGCAGCGGCCGACATCGAGGATTCCGGCAATTTGTCGGGTGTCAAAAACCCTGCCATTGACGCCTTGGTCCAGAAGATGACGGGGGCCAAAAGCGAGGCCGAGTTGTTGCCCGCCTGCCGCGCGCTGGACCGGGTGGTGAGCCACCTTCACTTGCTGATTCCCCAGTGGTCCGCCGGCACGCACCGCATGGTTTACAACAGCTGGCGCTTGGCCAAACCGGGCGCCATGCCGCCCTACGCACCGGGCGAAGCCTGGGTGATCGACACTTGGTGGGCCAAATAAACCATGCTGGCCTACATCCTTAAACGCATTCTGTTGATGATCCCGACGCTGTTTGGCGTGTTGCTGATCACCTTCTTGGTGGTTCAGTTCGTGCCGGGCGGGCCCGTTGAGCAGTACATGGCCGAAGCGCGAGCAGGCACCGGCGTTAGCGCAGAGGGCGGCGGCCTGAGTTACCGCGGCGCACAGGGTGTGGACCCGAAGCGGCTGGAGCAAATCAAGGCTTTGTATGGTTTTGACAAACCTGCGCATGAGCGGTTTTTCCAGATGTTGAGCCAATTTGCCCGGTTTGACCTGGGCACCAGCTTCTTTCAGAACAAAGAGGTGTCACAACTTCTTTGGGAAAAGCTGCCGGTCTCGATCAGCTTGGGGCTGTGGACGTTTTTCATCAGCTACCTGATTGCCGTGCCGCTGGGCGTGGCCAAAGCGGTGCGGGCAGGCACGCGGTTCGACTTGGTCACGACTTTGCTGGTATTGGTGGGTTATGCCATTCCGGGCTTCGTTCTGGGCGTGGCGATGCTGGTTATCTTCGGCGGCCAGTTGCAATGGTTTCCCCTGCGAGGTTTGACTTCCAGCAACTGGGATGATCTGACTTGGGGTGCGCGCATCGTAGACTACCTCTGGCACATTGCCATGCCGGTTACTGCGATGGTGCTGGGCAGCTTCGCGGTCACCACCATGCTCACCAAAAATGCTTTTCTGGAAGAGATTCGCAAACAATATGTGGTGACGGCACGTGCCAAGGGGCTGGATGAGCGCCAAGTGTTGTGGCGCCATGTGTTTCGAAACGCCTTGATTCCCATCATCACCGGCTTTCCGGCCGCCTTCATCGGCGCGTTCTTCACGGGCTCGCTGCTGATTGAGACCCTGTTTTCGCTCGATGGGCTGGGTTTGCTCAGCTATGAGAGCGTTATTCGCAGGGATTACCCGGTGGTGCTGGGCACCTTGTTTTTCTTCACGCTGATTGGTTTGGTGACCAAACTGATTTCCGATTTGTCTTATGTCTGGGTGGATCCGCGTGTCAAGTTCGACTGAGTCAGCCCACAACCGACCCAGCCAAAGCCCTTCGCGCCGGGCATGGTTGCGCTTCAAGCGCAATCGATTGGGCTATTGGAGCGGAGTGGTTTTTTGCGTGCTGGTTCTCATCAGCCTCGGGGCCGAACTGGTCTCCAACGACCGTCCGCTGATCGTCCGCTATGAAGGACAAACCTATTTCCCGATGGTGATGGACTATCCTGAAAAGGTGTTCGGTGGTGATTTTGAAACGGCCACCGACTACCTGGACCCCTTTATTCAAGAGCGCCTGCGCCTGGACGGCAATTGGGCGGTCTTTGCCCCGAACCGCTACGGCCCCAAGACGCTGAATTACTTTGCCAAGGAGCCGAACCCTTCGGCGCCGACCCGGGACAACTGGCTCGGCACTGACGACCGGGGACGTGATTTGCTGGCCCAGCTGCTGTACGGCTTTCGCGTCAGCGTGCTGTTTGCTCTGGCGTTGACGGTGACGGGCACCTTGTTGGGCATCATCACGGGGGCTATTCAAGGCTTTTTTGGTGGCAAGACGGATTTGGCGTTTCAGCGCTTTATTGAAATCTGGAGCGCCATGCCAGAGCTTTACCTGCTGATCATCTTCAGCGCCGTCTTTGCGCCCAGTCTGGGCTTGTTGCTGGTGCTGTTGAGTCTGTTTGGGTGGATGGGCTTGTCCGATTACGTCAGGGCTGAGTTTTTGCGCAACCGCCAACTGGACTATGTTCGCGCCGCCCGTGCGCTTGGCGTCAGTAACTGGCACATCATCACCCGCCACTTGCTTCCCAACAGCCTGACCCCGGTCGTCACCTTTCTGCCGTTTCGCATGAGCGGCGCCATTCTGGCGCTGACCTCGCTGGATTTTCTCGGGCTGGGCGTGCCACCGGGTACGCCTTCGCTGGGTGAACTGTTGTCTCAGGGCAAAAACAATATTGACGCATGGTGGATATCCCTTTCGACCTTTTCGGTGCTGGTGGTGACGCTGCTGCTGCTTACCTTCATGGGCGATGCGCTTCGCGACGCGCTCGACCCCAGAAAGGCCCAGTCATGACCCAAGTCGCACCTTTGCTGGAAGTCAAGCAACTGACGGTGTCTTTTGGCGGCCATGCCGTGGTCCACGGGATTGACTTTCACATCGCACCCGGCGAAAAACTGGCGCTGGTGGGTGAATCCGGCTCCGGAAAGACCGTGACAGCCCTGAGTTTGCTGAGGTTGGTTCAGGACGCGCAGTTAAGCGGGCAATGTCTGTTTGGAGGGCGTGACCTGGTGTCACTGCCCGAGAGAGAGATGCGGGCGCTGCGGGGGCAAGACATTTCGATGATCTTCCAGGAGCCGATGACCGCGCTCAACCCCCTCTTCACCATCGGCGACCAGATTGCCGAGGTTTTGGAGCTAAAACAAGGTCTAGCCCGCAAAGAAGCTTCACAGACAGCTATTCAATTGATATCAACCACCGGCATCACCGAGCCGCAGAGACGGTCCAGGGCGTATCCACATCAACTGAGTGGCGGACAGCGCCAGCGGGCCATGATCGCCATGGCGCTTGCCTGCAAGCCCCAATTGTTATTGGCCGATGAACCCACTACGGCGCTGGACGTGACGCTGCGAGGCCAGATACTGGACTTGCTGGCCGAGCTTCAAATGAAGAATGGCATGGCGGTCCTGCTGATTACCCATGACTTGAATCTGGTACGCCGTTTTGCGGATCGGGTCATCGTCATGGAAAACGGGCGCATTGTGGAGCAGGGCGACGTTGCCGACGTGTTTAACCAACCGTCACACCCCTATACCCGGCGCTTGATCGACAGCCGGCCCGAGCGTGACACCCATGAACCGGCGGCGCAGGCGAATGCCGAACCGGTGTTGAGCGCACGTGCGCTGCGGGTGGCCTATTCCATTTCTTTACCTAGCCTCTCTGGCTGGTTCCGGCACGGGGAATTCGTCGCCGTCAAAGGTGCTGATTTTGAATTGCCGCCCGGTCAAACCTTGGGGGTCATCGGTGAGTCTGGCTCGGGCAAGTCCACATTGGCGCTGGCGACTCTTGGCCTGCTGCCTTTTGGCGGCGCATTGACCGTTGCCGCCAAGTCATGGGGCGAGGGGACCCTCCAGGATCGGGCCCTTCGAAGCACTGTGCAAGTGGTGTTTCAAGATCCCTTTTCTTCGCTGTCTCCCCGGTTGACGGTCGAAGAAATTGTGGGGGAGGGCTTGTTGGTGCATCAACCTCAGCTTTCAACCGCGGAGCGCCGCGCCCGTGTCGTTGCGGCCCTGGCCGATGTTGGCCTGGGTTCGGGGAGCGGCAACGAGAGCAGCCATGCGCTTTTACAACGCTACCCTCACGAGTTTTCCGGCGGCCAACGCCAACGCCTTGCCATTGCAAGAGCTTTGATCATTGATCCCAAAATCCTGGTTTTGGATGAACCTACCAGCGCGCTTGATGTGACCATTCAGAAACAAGTGCTGCAATTGTTACAGCGCTTGCAGCGCGAACGCGGGCTCAGTTACCTACTCATCACCCACGACGTGGCCGTTATTCGCGCCATGGCCCACCATGTGCTGGTAATGAAAGCAGGGGAGATCGTCGAGTCGGGCCCGGCTGCGACCGTATTGAACACGCCGACTCACGCTTACTCACAGGTATTGCTAGCCGCAGCTGAGTAAAAACGTTCAAAATCAAGGCCTTTTCTACCTTTTTCGAGTACAATCCAAGCTCGCGACCAAACGGGCGGGTATCTACCGCCCGTTTTTTTTGGTCGATTGTTTTTGCACTTCAAGTGGATACACGTGGCGCTCAAGGAAATTGTTGAACAAATTGTGGCCGGTCTAGGCTATGACCTGGTGGAAATAGAACGTTCCGCTGGTGGTCTGCTGCGCATCACAATTGACTTGCCGTGGTCGCCACCCACTGAATCTGATCTGACCGAGCAATTTATCACGGTTGAAGATTGTGAAAAGGTAAATCGCCAGCTTCAGTTCGCACTGGAAGTGGATGCGATCGAATATTCGCGGCTTGAGGTTTCCTCGCCGGGCATTGATCGCCCACTGCGGCATAAGCAGGATTTTGAGCGCTTTGTGGGTCATGTGATTGACATTACCTTGAAGTCGCCCATGGGTGTGGCGGCTGCCGGTCAGGTCAGCGCCAATCGGAAAAAATTTCGGGGCACGCTTGAGCGTGTGCAAGGGGACGACGGCACCACAAGTTGGCAAGTCGTCTGGAGCGATGAGCCGGCTGTCAAGCCAGGGCAGCGTGTGAGCAAAAAGCGCGTACCTGCGCCGCTGCAGGCGCTTGGCTTCACGCTCGACGAATTGCGCGAGTCTCGCTTGGCGCCGATTGTGAGCTTCAAAGGCCGCAGCGACAGCCTGGGGTCCAGTAGCGGTCCCGAAACAAATTTGGTTTGAATTGAAACAGGAGAGTCATGGCATGAATCGCGAAATGTTAATGCTGGTGGAGGCTATCTCACGCGAGAAAAATGTGGAGCGTGATGTGGTTTTTGGCGCTGTCGAAGCAGCGCTGGCACAGGCAACCAAAAAGATCCATGAAGGCGACGTCGATATTCGCGTGGCGCTGGATCGGGACAGCGGAAACTATGAAACGTTTCGCCGCTGGCACGTTGTCCCGGATGAAGCAGGTTTGCAGCTGCCCGATCAGGAAATCCTGTTGTTCGAAGCCAAAGAACAGATCCCTGATATTGAAGTCGATGAATACATCGAAGAGACCATCGAGTCCATGCCCATTGGCCGCATCGGCGCCATGGCGGCCAAGCAGGTTATTTTGCAGAAAATCCGTGATGCGGAACGCGAAATGTTGCTCAACGACTTCATGTCACGTGGTGACAAGATTTTCGTCGGCACCGTCAAGCGCATGGACAAGGGCGACATCATTGTTGAAAGTGGTCGCGTTGAAGGACGCCTGCGTCGCAATGAAATGATCGCAAAGGAAAACCTGCGCATCGGCGACCGGGTTCGCGCGATGATCATGGAAGTGGACTTGACACTGCGTGGCGCACCCATCGTGTTGTCTCGTTCGTCACCAGAATTCATGATCGAGCTTTTCCGCCAGGAAGTGCCCGAGATCGAGCAAGGTTTGCTGGAGATCAAATCCTGCGCCCGTGACTCTGGCTCACGCGCAAAGATCGCTGTGCTATCACATGACAAGCGGGTCGACCCCATCGGCACCTGTGTGGGCGTGCGTGGTACCCGAGTCAATGGCGTGACCAACGAGTTGGCTGGCGAGCGCGTTGACATTGTGCTGTGGAGCGAAGACCCAGCCCAGTTCGTGATTGGTGCTTTGGCACCCGCCAATGTGTCATCCATCGTGGTTGACGAAGAGCGTCACGCCATGGATGTGGTGGTAGACGAGGAAAACTTGGCTATCGCGATTGGTCGCGGCGGACAAAACGTGCGCCTGGCTTCCGAGTTGACGGGCTGGAAGATCAACATTCTGGACGCCGCCGAATCCGCACAGAAGCAGGCAGACGAAACCGATTCCGGCCGCAAGCTTTTCATGGAAAAGCTTGACGTGGACGAGGAAATCGCCGATTTGCTGATTGCAGAGGGCTTTACCAGTCTGGAGCAAGTGGCCTATGTGCCACTCGAGGAAATGCTTGAGATTGAGAGCTTTGACGAGGACACCGCCAATGAGTTGCGGACCCGCGCCAAGGACGCCCTGTTGACGATGGAAATCGCCCACGAAGAGAACGTCGAAAGTGTTGCGCTTGACCTGCGCGACCTGGAAGGCATTTCTCACGAATTGATCGGAAAACTGGCCGACGCAGGCATTCACACCCGTGATGACCTGGCTGACCTGGCCGTTGACGAACTCACTGAAATTACCGGCCAGTCTGCGGACGAGGCCACGACCCTGATCATGAAGGCACGCGAACATTGGTTTACCAATGACGCTGCCTCTCAAGAGTAACGGTTATGAAAGGCTACAAAAAATATGTCCAGTACGACCGTCGCAGAGTTTGCAACCGAACTCAAGAAATCAAACGAAACTCTGCTTGAGCAGTTGAAGGCCGCCGGTGTGGCCAAGTCCATAGCGACTGACACACTGACCGACGCTGACAAGCAGAATTTGTTGAGCTATCTTCAAGCCAGCCATGGCAATGCCGCTGGTGAGCGCAAGAAGATCACGCTTGTTAAAAAATCCACCACTGAGATCAAGCAAGCTGACTCCTCCGGGAAAGCGCGCACGATCCAAGTGGAAGTGCGTAAAAAGCGTACCTTTGTTCGCCGTGAAGATGGCGCCGACCTGCCTGTGGATACCTCCGAGTCAACGCAAGAATCCGATGCCGCATTGGCTCTTGAGACCGCCGAGCTCGCCCGCCGCGAAGTGGAAGCCAGCCGTCAGGCTGAGCTGATCCGCCGCCAAGAGGAAGAACTGGCTGAGCGCCGTCGCCAACGCGAGGAGCAAGAGGCAAAGAATGCTCAGGCTGCAGAAGAGGCCGCCAAAAAGGCAGCCGAAGCTGAAGCCGCTGAAGAAGCAACTAAAAAACTGACTGAGAAAGCCAAACCTGCTGCCGTGACAACTCAGGCCGCAGAGTCTGGATCTGATGTCGCAGGTGTTTCAGACGAAGCCTCGGTGACTGAAGCGATCGCCGCCAAGGCCGAAGCCGTGGTGAAGGCCAAAGTGGCAGCTGCAGAAAAGTCTGCTGCTGAGTCTATCGCCCGTGCCGAAGAAGCGGCCCGTGCCGAAGATCTGGGTGACCGTCGACGCAAAGCAGAGGCAGAAGCCGCTGCGATTCGTCAGATGATGTCCTCACCGGCCAAAAAGGCCCCCCCGGTCAAGAAGCCTGAAGAATTGCGTGCCGAGGCCGCCAAGGCAGCGGGGCTCAAAGGTACATTGCACAAGCCCGTCACGGTGGCCAAGCCAGGTGCACCAGCAACTGGCGCCGGCGCAGCACCTGGTGGTGCAGGCAAGGAAGTCAAGTCAGCCAAGTTGTCGAGCAGCTGGGCGGGTGATCCTGCCAAGAAAAAAGGCATGCCTACTCGCGGCGCGACTGCGACACCAAGCCGTGGCAACAACTGGCGTGCAGGCCCACGTGGGCGACGTGGCAGCAACGATCGCGACGATCACCAACGGACGCCATCGGCACCGGTTGAAGTGCGCATCATTGAAGTTCATGTACCCGAAACTATCACGGTGTCCGAGTTGGCCCACAAGATGGCTGTCAAGGCTTCTGAAGTCATCAAGCACCTGATGAAGCTGGGCCAGATGGTCACGATCAATCAACCACTGGACCAAGACACGGCCATGATTGTGGTTGAAGAGATGGGACATACCGCCATCGTGGCTGAGTTGGACGATCCAGAGGCATTTACTGACGACGAAACCAATTTGCACCAAGCAGAAGCCCTGCCGCGCGCGCCAGTGGTGACCGTGATGGGTCACGTTGACCACGGTAAAACCTCTCTGCTGGACTACATTCGCCGTGCGAAGGTTGTGTCAAGCGAGGCGGGTGGTATCACTCAACACATCGGCGCCTACCACGTGGAAACTCCGCGCGGCATGGTGTCGTTCTTGGACACCCCGGGACACGAGGCGTTTACCGCCATGCGTGCCCGCGGTGCCAAGGCCACTGACATTGTGATTTTGGTGGTTGCTGCGGACGACGGTGTCATGCCGCAAACCAAGGAAGCGATCAAGCACGCCAAGGCGGCTGGTGTTCCTCTGGTCGTGGCGATCAACAAGATCGACAAGCAGGGAGCCAACCCGGATCGCGTTCGCAATGAACTGCTGATTGAAGAGGTCGTTTCCGAAGAACTGGGTGGAGACACACCCTTTGTATCGGTCTCAGCGAAAACCGGTCAAGGCATTGATGACTTGCTCGAGCAAGTGTTGTTGCAAGCCGAGGTGCTGGAGTTGCGCGCACCGGTCGATTCCATGGCCAAAGGTCTGGTGATCGAAGCGCGTCTGGACAAAGGCCGTGGCCCTGTGGCTACCGTTCTGGTTCAGTCGGGTACGTTGAAAGCGGGTGACACTGTGTTGGCTGGCTCCACGTATGGACGTGTTCGCGCCATGCTGGACGAGAATGGTTCGCCCATCAAGACAGCCGGCCCTTCAATCCCTGTTGAAATTCAAGGTTTGACCGAAGTACCGCAAGCGGGTGACGATTTCATGGTGATGCTGGACGAGCGCCGCGCCCGTGAGATTGCAACTTACCGTGCCGGCAAATTCCGCAATACAAAGTTGGCGAAACAGCAGGCGGCGAAGCTGGAGAACATGTTCTCCGACATCTCCGCTGGTGAAGTCAAAATGCTGCCGATCATCATCAAGGCCGACGTACAAGGTTCGCAAGAAGCTCTTGGACAGTCGCTGCTCAAACTGTCGACTGACGAGGTCAAAGTTCAGTTGGTGTACTCAGCAGTCGGCGGTATCAGCGAGTCGGACGTGAATTTGGCAATCGCTGCCAAGGCCGTGATCATTGGCTTCAACACCCGTGCCGATTCTGGCGCGCGCAAGTTGGCCGAAAACAACGGTGTGGACATCCGCTACTACGACATCATTTATGACGCAGTTGACGACTTGAAACTGGCCATGTCGGGCATGCTGACACCGGACAAAAAGGAAGAAGTCATCGGTACTGCCGAGATTCGCCAGGTGTTCAAGGTGTCCAAGATTGGCTCCATTGCCGGTTGTATGGTCACGGCTGGTGTGGTTCGCCGCGCCGCTCGTCTTCGTTTGCTGCGCAACAACATGGTCATCTTCACGGGTGAGCTGGAGTCGCTCAAGCGATTCAAGGACGATGCCAAGGAAGTCAAGGAAAGCTTCGAGTGCGGTTTGAACATCAAGAACTACAACGACATCCAAGAGGGTGACGTGCTGGAGTTCTTCGAGATTCGCGAAATCGCCCGTACGCTTTGATGAAACGGTAAAAGACGTGCGCAAAAAGTCGAATACTCCGAATCGGAGTTTTAAAGTCGCCGATCAGATCCAACGGGATCTGACCGAATTGATCGCTCGCGAGTTGAAAGACCCGCGAGTGGGCATGGTGACGATTCAAGCCGTTGAGGTAACCCCGGATTACGCGCATGCCAAAGTCTTTTTCAGCTTGCTGAACGGCGACCCAAAAGCATGCACGGAAGGTCTGAATCAGGCCGCGGGATTCTTGCGGTCTGGCCTGTTCAAGCGTCTGCATATTCACACGGTGCCGACCCTGCATTTCTTGTTTGATCAGACGACTGAGAAAGCCGCTGACATGAACGCACTGATTGCCCGCGCGGTTGCGTCGCGGGCCAAAGAGGACTAAGCCGATGAATGCGCCACGTGCACGGGTTGCCAGGCGCCCCGTGCATGGGGTGCTCTTGTTGGACAAACCTTTAGGTTGGTCGAGTAATGACGCCTTGCAAAAGGTGAAATGGTTGCTGCGGGCCGAGAAGGCCGGCCACACCGGAACACTTGACCCCCTGGCAACAGGGGTGCTACCTTTGTGTTTTGGTGCGGCCACCAAGTTCAGTCAGCTTCAGTTGGATGCAGACAAAACTTATGAAGCCGTCGCCCGACTCGGGATTAAAACCAGCACGGGTGATGCGGAAGGCGAAGTGTTGCAAACCCGTGAGGTGAATGTTTCAGAGCAAGACCTTCAAGGTGTTGCCCCACAGTTCACCGGCCCAATTCGGCAGATCCCGCCCATGCACAGTGCGTTAAAGAAAGATGGCAAGGCGTTGTATGAATATGCGCGCGCTGGCCTAGTGGTCGAGCGTGAAGCACGGGAAGTTACCATTCATGCGTTAAATATGACGCTAACGCAGGCGGATCAAGCGCAACCAGCTATCAATATGATAGTTAAGTGCAGCAAAGGGACCTACATCCGAACACTGGGTGAAGATGTGGGCGAAGCGCTGGGTTGTGGTGCTCATCTGAGCGCGCTGCGAAGAATTGAAACTGGTGGCTTTACGGTCGCACAAAGTGTGACCCTTGAGGCGCTGGAGGCCATGAGTGAGGCCGAGAGATTGAACTGCCTGATGCCTGTGGAGTCCTTGTTGGGCGAACACACAGTTGTCACGCTGGACAGTGAGAATGCAGGACGTTTCCTGAGCGGTGTACGCCGCCGGGGCGGCTGGTCGGACGATGAGAAAGTAGCCGTTTACGGTGAATCGCCTCACGCCCTGCTGGGAACGGCCCACACCAAGGGCGGCGAACTGATACCGGGGCGGCTATTGAGCCCGATTGAAATAGAGCAAATATTGGCTGGTGTCGCGACAAGCGCCCCGAGTACAGAGTTTGAGAAGATTTAAGAGAAAGCAATCATGAGCATTAAACAAATCCGAAATATCGCCATCATCGCGCACGTTGACCATGGCAAAACCACCATGGTTGACCAGTTGCTGCGCCAGTCCGGCACCTTTGCCGAACACGAAAAAATAGTCGACACAGTGATGGACAACAACGCCATTGAAAAAGAACGTGGCATCACGATTCTGGCCAAGAACTGCGCTGTTACCTGGATGGGCACCCACATCAATATTGTGGACACCCCCGGACACGCGGACTTCGGTGGCGAGGTCGAGCGCGCACTGTCCATGGTTGACGGCGTTGTGCTGTTGATCGACGCGCAAGAAGGCCCCATGCCACAAACCCGCTTTGTGACCAAGAAGGCTTTGGCCCTTGGCTTGAAGCCAATTTTGGTCGTGAATAAAGTAGATAAGCCAGGCGCACGCCCTGACTTCGTGGTCAATGCCGCTTTTGACTTGTTTGACAAACTCGGCGCGACTGACGAACAGCTTGATTTCCCGGTGGTCTACGCTTCGGGTATCAATGGTTGGTCGTCAATGGAAGAGGGCCCACAAGGTGAGCAGTGGGGTCCAGACATGTCTGCCCTGTTCAACACTGTGCTGTCCCACGTTCCGGCCCAAAAAGGTGACCCTGCCGCGCCATTGCAGCTGCAGATTTCCGCCCTTGACTTTTCGACGTTCGTCGGTCGAATAGGTGTTGGCCGTATCAGCCAAGGCACGATCAAGCCCATGATGGATGTAGTGGTCATGGAAGGTCCGGACGGCAAACCCGTCAAAGGCCGTATTAACCAAGTTTTGACTTTCCAGGGCCTGGAGCGTGTTCAGGCGACTGAAGCCGGCCCCGGTGAAATCGTTTTGATCAACGGTCTGGGTGACATCGGTATCGGGGTGACGATCACTGATCCAGTCAACCCGATGCCCCTGCCTATGCTCAAGGTGGACGAGCCTACATTGACCATGAACTTCTGCGTTAACACCAGCCCCCTGGCCGGTCGCGAAGGCAAGTACGTGACCAGCCGTCAGATCTGGGACCGTCTGCAAAAAGAACTGCAACACAACGTGGCTTTGCGCGTCAGCGAAACAGACGAAGAAGGTATCTTCGAAGTCATGGGCCGCGGCGAGCTACACCTGACCATTCTGCTGGAAAACATGCGTCGTGAAGGTTACGAGTTGGCCGTCTCCAAGCCACGCGTTGTGTTTCGTGACGTGAACGGTGAAAAGCACGAGCCGATCGAGCTGGTGACCGCGGATATTGAAGAGATCCACCAAGGTGGCGTGATGCAAGCCCTGGGTGAGCGCAAAGGGGATTTGGTCAACATGGAGTCCGACGGCCGTGGTCGTGTGCGACTTGAATACCGTATTCCCGCGCGTGGTTTGATCGGTTTCACCAATGAATTTCTGAACTTGACCCGCGGTAGCGGTTTGATTTCCAACATTTTTGACAGCTACGAAGCCCATAAAGGTGAAATCGGCGGCCGTAAAAACGGTGTGTTGATTTCCATGGATGCGGGCGAGATCTTTACTTACGCCTTGGGCAAGTTGGACGACCGCGGCCGTATGTTCGTAAAGCCGAACGACCCCGTGTACGAAGGCATGATTGTGGGTATCCACAGTCGTGACAACGATCTGGTGGTGAACGCCACCCGTACCAAGCAGTTGACCAACTTCCGCGTCAGCGGCAAGGAAGATGCGATCAAGATCACACCGCCGATTGACTGCACATTGGAGTACGGCGTGGAATTCATCGAGGACGACGAGCTGGTTGAGATCACACCCAAGTCGATTCGCCTGCGTAAGCGTTACCTGACCGAAAGCGAACGCAAGCGCGCTGGCCGTTAATTCTTAGTCAAGCAGACTAAAGTTCCGACTTGCATCGGACACAAAGCGGGCTTTGCAGCCCGCTTTTTTTTGGATTTTTCATGAAACTGAGCCACAACCGGGCGGTTCTAGTGATGGTGGCAGTGACCCTGATGTGGTCTATTGCTGGCGTGGTTACGCGCCATCTGGAACACGCACAGCGATTTGAAGTCACCTTTTGGCGCAGCTTCTTCACCGTGCTGTCCTTGTTGGTGATCTTGCCCTGGTTTCAAGGGCGAGAGGTGTTTCGGCGCATTGGTCGTGCCGAAGCGGCGTTGTGGATTTCTGGGGTGTGCTGGTGCGGCATGTTTACCTTTTTCATGCTGGGCATCACCATGATCAGCGTCGCCAATGTACTCATCACCATGTCGCTCGGGCCACTGTTGACCGCGCTAGCCGCCCGCATTTTCATCGGGCACCGGATTCCTGAGCGGACCTGGGTCGCCATCGTGGTGGCGGGATGTGGCATTGGCTATATTTACGGCAGCCAGTTAACCAAAGGCGCCAGTCTGACCGGCACGATGGTGGCCCTGGCGGTTCCCATCTCTGCGGCGGCCAATTGGACCGTCATGCAACACGCCCACGCCAAAGGAAAGGATGTGGACTTATTGCCGGCGGTATTGATCGGTGCGTTTCTGTCGGCGCTGATCATGCTGCCTCTGGCGCTGCCGTTTCAGGCATCGGCGTTTGACTTGACGCTGCTGGCGGGCTTGGGCCTGTTTCAATTGGCCATTCCCTGCACCTTGGCGGTGATCTGCGCCCGTGTGCTCAAAGCGCCAGAAGTGTCGCTACTGGGCTTGCTGGAGGTGGTTTTTGGTATTTTGCTGGCCTGGTTGGGCGCCAATGAGGTGCCTGGCCCGAATGTATTGGCTGGGGGCACATTGGTAATTGGCGCCCTCGTCGTAAATGAATTAATTGGATGGAGACAAAGACGATGACGCAAGCAACGGAGAACCCCACAGATATGAACAACAAAGACGTGTTGACCGAGGTGCGGGGCCAAGTGGGCCTAATCACATTGAATCGGCCCAAGGCCTTGAATGCCTTGTCATTGGGCATGATTCGCTCATTGACAGCCTGCCTGCTGGCATGGCGCGACGACGCGACGGTGAAAGCCGTCGCCATTCGTGGAAGCAACAAAAATGGCGTCTTTGGCGGATTCTGCGCTGGCGGGGACATACGTTTCTTTCACAAAGCAGCTTTGGCTGGCAATGCGGAGCTGGATGACTTTTTTACTGAAGAGTACGCCCTCAACCACCTGATTCACAACTTCCCTAAACCCTATATTGCTTTCATGGATGGCATTGTGATGGGCGGCGGCATGGGTATCAGCCAAGGAGCGAAGGTTCGTATCGTGACGAAAACCACAAAAATGGCGATGCCAGAGACTCATATTGGTCTCTTTCCTGATGTCGGGGGTGGCTACTTTCTGAGCCGCTGTCCAGGACACAGCGGCGAGTACCTCGCCCTGACCGGAGAATTGCTGGGCGCAGGCGGCGCATTGACTTTTGGCCTGGCCGATCAGTGTTTTGATGCGGAAAAACTGCCAACAGCGTGGGAGACGCTCACCCAACTGGATTGGGGCCAGTCGAACAGTTTGAGTGAATGGGTTGCTATGCATTCAATAGCTTCCCCCGCTCATTCTGCGCCAGTTGATGCAAAAATTGACCTTATTTTCTCACTGCCAGACGTCACAGCCATGATTCAAGCCCTTGAGGCTGATGCCAGCGACTGGGCGCAGCACACGGCTGCCACGCTGCGCAAGCGGTCGCCCCTCATGCTGCATGTCTCCTTGGCCCAGGTCCGAAAAGCCCGTGAACTCAACCTGGCCGATGACCTGCGCATGGAGCGCGACATGGTGCGCCATTGTTTTCATCCCACCCACCTGAGTCGCAGTCCCTTGCAAAGTGAGACCGTCGAGGGAATTCGCGCCTTGGCGGTGGACAAAGACCACGCCCCGCAATGGAATCCCCAGCGCATCGAAGAAGTCACTCCGGCAATGGTTGACCCCTTCTTTGCAAGCCCCTGGCCGGCACAGGCGCACCCATTGAGAGACCTAAACTAACGGTTCAAAGTCGGCTCAGCGCCCTCAAGCTGCCGATAGACCGTCTCAGCGACCTTCAGCAATTCGGCGCGGGGCAGAGTGCCCGCCAAGGCGTAGCCAAACCCTTGGTCCACCCAGTAGAAGCTCGGGGAAGCGCCGTCGTCCAGATACTTGAAGGCGGTCACCTGCGTATCTACGCTACCTGCGGCCGCATCGACAGCGCCCAGATACAGCGTGAGGCGTAGACCGTCAACGTTTTGAAACATGAATTGGGCACGAGCACCTGACTCTCCAGGCAGCAGACGGCCGCCCACCAATTCAAACCCGAGCGCTGTCAACTGCGGAACCTTGAGCGGCTTGTTCAAGCGCTTGGACAGCCACTTGACCAAGTGTTCCTGCTCAGCCGCAGCCACTTCCACAGGATGTCGCACCTCCGGGCTGTATACAGCGTGGGCTACAGCAGCCTGGCGGGCAAATGCCAGGTTCGAAGACACTGTTGCCAGTCTCTGAGGCTGTGTATTTCTCCCGGCCTCGCTCAACCAGGCCGAGTGGGACACCCAACCCACCGTAAAAGCCAGACAAACGCTGGCCGCCATGCCCCCCCCAGCGGCCCCAAGCAGCAGAACTGTGCGGTGCGGCACTCGGAATGACCGTGTTGATGAGGGTGCTTGGGATGGGTTCATCCACGATGCCCTGATAAAGCTGCTTCAATGCAAGCCGTTGTTGTTGCCACTTCAGCAAAGTAGCTTGGGCCGCCGGATCATGCTACAGGCGAACCTCAAATGCCACCCGTTCACGGGAGGGCACCTGTCCGTCCACCAGTGCATGGATTTCTTCATCAGTTAGCGGTTGGTAGGTCTTTCTGTTCATGGTGAATTCATTGACTTATTTCAGACGTTGCAGCATCGGTGTCGTTTTCTTTTTTGGGCGTCGGCCTCTGAATGGGAAGAACTGGTGGCAGGTGCATCCATCATCTCCTGCAAACGGTGGCGCGCGCGAGACAGCCGTGACATCACCGTCCCCAGCTGAATGGCCAGTATCTTGGCCACTTCGGCGTAACTCATTTCCTCAACACCCACTAGCAGCAATACCGCACGCTGGTCCTCGGGCAACCGGGCCAAGCACCGTTGCAGGTCCAGTGTTGCGCCGACAGAGGAGGGTGCCGCCAACTCAGGCGCCACATCATCGACGTCAAACATGGGCGCCTGGTTCCGTGGAGTGGCTTTGCGAACCTGATAGGCATAGACATTGTGCATAACCGTGAACAGCTATGCCCTCAGGTCAGAGCCCACAATCCATAGACTCCATTTGCGGCATGCCCTTTCCAAGGTGTCCTGGACCAAGTCATCAGCGGCCCAGGAATTGCCAGTCAGGGCTCTGGCATATCGACGCAAGCTGGGAATCTGATCGACGATGAGCTGACGGTTCATGCCCAAGATGTCTCAAATCGTGACGGTTTGAAGTTCATCGTCGAATGAAGATCAAGGCTTGGCGGTTTGCCACACCTTGTTGACAACATCACCCGTTTTATCGCCAGGTTTGCTGTCTTTAACCCAGTAGTAAACCGGTTTGCCTTTGACGGCCCATTGCTTGGAACCGTCGTCGCGGGTGATGACCGTGAAGTCGCCACTGGCCTGGTCGGTGGCGCTGACCATCAGCGGTGGCCAATTGGTGGCACAGGGGCCGTTACAAACAGACTTTCCGCTACCCTCCGCATCTTTGTCAAAGGTATACAGCGTCATGCCATTGGGACCAACCAGCACCCCCACCGGCAACAGTTGCCGGCGATGCAGCCATGGCAGCACAGCCGCCCAGCAGGGCCAATGTGAATGCGACGGCGATGAAGGAACGGGACTTGAGTTTCATGAGTGGAGGGTGTAAGAAGTTTTGTGTAAACGGTTATTTGGCAGGAAACTGCTGTCTTGCATGGAGCCGAGATGACCGTAGAGATGAAACCCTTACCCGCCGAGCTGATTGACGCCCTGTTGGCCGACTACAAAAAGCCCGAAGACCTGATTGGCCAGAATGGCCTCTTGACGCAGCTCACCAAAGCCTTGGTCGAGCGAGCTTTGCAAGCCGAATTGACCGGCCACCTGGGTCACGGCAAGAACCAGTTGGTTGCCAATGAAGCGGGCAACACCCGCAACGGGTGCAGCAAGAAAACGCTCAAAGGCGATTTTGGCCAGCTACCCATAGAAATCCCCCGTGACCGCGCCGGCACCTTCGAGCCCCAACTGATTGGCAAACACCAGACCCGCTGGAGCGGCTTTGACGACAAGATACTGTCGCTGTATGCCCGAGGCATGACGGTACGCGAGATTCAAGGCCATCTGCAGGAGATGTACGGCGCCGAAGTGTCTCCTACCCTGATTTCATCCGTGACCGACGCCGTCATGGACGAGGTCAAAGCCTGGCAGTCGCGCCCCTTGGAGGCGCTGTACCCCATCGTCTACATGGACTGCATTCACGTCAAGGTGCGCGACAACGGTACTGTGCGGGTCAAGGCCCTGTACTTGGCCATTGGCGTCAACCTGGACGGCCTCAAAGAGGTACTGGGCCTGTGGATGGCCCAAACCGAAGGGGCCAAGTTCTGGCTGCAGGTGGTGACTGAACTGAAGAATCGGGGCGTGGCTGACATCTTTATCGCCTGCGTAGATGGGCTCAAAGGTTTCCCTGACGCCATTGAGGCAGTCTTCCCCAAGGCGACGGTGCAGCTTTGCATTGTTCACATGGTGCGTCACAGCCTGAACTTCGTGGGGTGGAAACAGCGCAAGGAAGTCGCCGCGGATTTGCGGCTGATTTACGCTGCGCCCACTGAATCCGAAGCTGAGCGACAACTCACGGCATTCGAGGTCAAATGGGACGATTCCTTCGCTCCGATTGGGCGCTCCTGGCGGCGCAACTGGACACACTTGATACCGTTCTTTGAATACCCGCCAGACATCCGAAAAGTGATTTACACGACCAACGCCATTGAGTCCGTGAACATGAGCCTGCGCAAAATAACCAAGACCCGCGGCTCGTTCCCATCTGAGGACGCAGTGTTCAAGCTGTTCTATCTGGCACTGAACAACATCAGCCAGAAATGGACGATGCCGATTCGGGATTGGAAGGCTGCTCTGAACCGCTTTACCATTCAGCTTGACGAGCGCATGCAGCGCGTCTAACTTAACCGCCGTTTACACAAAATTCGGGACACCCTCCATGAGTGTGTCCTGGAAATTGAATGCAAACCAATCGTTGCACAGACACAAACACCAAGAGCGCCCGGTTTATTCCCACGCGGGCCAAATATTTTTTAACGCTGTCGACTCTTCATGGCCCGCTCGACCTCTCGCTTGCCCTCGCGGTCTTTGATCGTGTCGCGTTTGTCGTGCTCGGCCTTGCCTTTGGCCAGCGCAATTTCACATTTGATCTTGCCTGCCTTCCAATGCAGGTTGATCGGCACCAGGGTGTAGCCCTTTTGCTCCACCTTGCCAATCAGCCGCTTGATTTCCTCCTTGTGCAGCAACAGCTTTTTGGTGCGAACCTTGTCGGGACTGATGTGAGTAGAGGCTGTATTCAAAGGGTGAATTTGAAGCCCAATCAAGAACAACTCGCCCTGACGAATAACCACATAGCCGTCCGTCAACTGCACCTTGCCGGCGCGAAGCGACTTGACCTCCCAACCTTCCAGGACAAGGCCCGCTTCAAGACGATCTTCAAAGAAATAGTTGTAAGCGGCCTTTTTATTGTCAGCAATTCGGGCAGCGGTGTCAGGTTTTTTGGCCATGGCGTGAAGTTGGGGTTGTCTGTCGTGCGTTCAAGGCTTGTCTACAATCCCGCGCAGACCCCTATTCTATGAAAACCGTTAGCAAGTCCGTTCTTATCTGGTACAGCCCGCAAGAAATGTATATTCTTGTCACTGAGGTTGGCCAATACCCTCAATTTTTACCTTGGTGCGACCATGCCAAGGTGATCTCTGAAGATGAAGCCGGCATGACGGCCGAAGTAGGCATCTCCTTCAGTGGAGTGCGCCAAACCTTCACGACTCGAAACGAACACACCCTAGATCGGCAAGTCGCCATGAAGCTCGTGGACGGCCCCTTCTCACGCTTGGACGGCGAGTGGAACTTTGTTCCACTAGGCGACGGCAGTCAGCGGGCCTGCCGGGTTGAGCTGACACTGAACTACGGATTCAAAAACGCCACACTGGGAAAACTGGTTGGCCCCGTGTTCGACAAAATCGCGAGCAGCCTCGTCGATGCCTTCGTCAAACGAGCGACCCAAGTTTATGGCGAGTGAACTGATTCAAATTACATTGGTCTACTCGCCCACGCCACGGGTTGTGCGAGAGCAAATAATGGGCGTGCCCGACGGAACGACTGTCCATCAAGCGCTGATGAGGTCGGTGTTGGTGGTGGAATACCCAGACTTGCTAAACGACGAGACACAGATCGGAATTTGGGGGCGTCTGTCAAATTTGACTCAGATTCTGAGAGACAAAGACCGGATTGAAGTTTATAGACCACTCACCGTTGACCCCAAGGTGGCGCGACGCGAGCGCTTTACCAAGCAGGGCGCCAAAGCAGCCGGACTTTTCGCCAAAAAACGCCTAGGGGCAAAGGCTGGCTACTGATCCCAGCAACCCATGGAAGTGCCTAGCGGCAGTCTGTGTCGATGATGGTTTGAATGCGCTTGGTCTCGTTCGCACGGGCAGCGTCGTCCATCACTTCCCGCTCACCCTTGGCGTTTTGGCGGGCCACCCGCACACCAGAGTCAAACGTTGCCATGGCCTGTTTGGCACGGGCACAATTTTCACCACGTGCCTTCAACGCCTTCTCTTCCTCTGCCTTCTTCTTGGCGGCCTCAGCATCCTCTGCTTGCTTCTTTTTCTCTAGCAGGTCTTTGTCAACACCACTCAACTGCGGTGTGTTGGCGCTCTGTTTGGCAGGAAGAACCTGGACGGACTCCGCTGGGGCAGCAGGTTGCTGCACCGACCGTCCATGTGGCCGCCTTACGATGTCTTTGTCCAGAATATCCGAGGGGGGCGGTCGATCGCTGAAAATTTTGCGACCGTCTTTGTCGGTCCATTGCCATTGCGCCAACGCAGAGGTGGCGACAAGACAAGTTAGCCCAAGGGTAATAAGCCGATATACATTCATGAGCTGAGTTTAATGCCCCGTCAGGTCAACTTCAAAGCGAAAATTGCGGCGATTAATGTCGTCAGACGAAGCGTCTGACGCGGCTTTAGTGAAAAGTAGCAGGGCGCCACGAAGGTACAATTCGCGATTTGGAGCTTCGACATGCGCCTGATCGGCAAAGCGCTCACCTTCGACGACGTCTTGTTGGTGCCAGCGTTCTCCCAAGTCCTCCCCAAGGACGCCTCCCTCGCTACCCGTTTTTCCCGCAATATTGCACTGAACTTGCCTTTGGTATCGGCCGCCATGGACACGGTCACCGAAGCTCGTTTGGCGATTGCGATTGCACAAGAAGGCGGCATTGGCATTGTTCACAAAAACCTGACCGCTCAAGAACAGGCGGCCCAGGTTGCCAAAGTCAAGCGTTACGAATCTGGCGTTTTGCGTGACCCCGTCGTGATCACGCCGGAGCACACCGTGCGCCAAGTCATGTCTTTGTCAGAGCAATTGGGAGTTTCTGGCTTCCCCGTCTGCGAAGGTGGCAAGGTCGTTGGCATTGTGACCGGGCGTGACTTGCGCTTTGAAACCCGCTACGACTTGCCCGTTCGCCACATCATGACGCAGCGTGACAAGCTGGTCACGGTGGCTGACGGCACGACGCTGGCTCAGGCCAAGGTCTTGTTGAACCAATTCAAGATTGAGCGTCTTCTGGTCGTCAACGATGCGTTTGAGCTGAAAGGCCTGATCACCGTCAAAGACATCACCAAGCAAACCAGCTTTCCCAATGCTGCTCGCGATACACACGGCAAATTGCGCGTGGGCGCGGCCGTTGGCGTGGGTGAGGGGACAGAGGAACGCGTTGAAGCCTTGGCCCGCGCCGGTGTTGACGCCATCGTGGTGGACACAGCCCATGGTCACAGCAAAGGTGTGATCGAGCGGGTTCGCTGGGTCAAGAAAAATTACCCGCACATTGACGTGGTCGGCGGCAATATTGCAACCGGCGCTGCGGCATTGGCGTTGGTAGAAGCTGGCGCGGACGCGGTGAAGGTCGGCATAGGCCCAGGCTCAATTTGCACGACGCGTATTGTTGCGGGGGTTGGTGTGCCTCAAATCATGGCGATTGATAGCGTCGCTACCGCGCTTAAAGGCACGGGAGTTCCCCTGATTGCAGACGGTGGCATCCGGTTTAGCGGTGACATCTCAAAGGCCATCGCGGCTGGCGCAAGCACCGTCATGATGGGTGGCATGTTCGCCGGTACCGAAGAGGCGCCCGGTGAAGTGATCCTGTTCCAGGGCCGAAGCTACAAGAGCTACCGCGGCATGGGCAGTATTGGCGCCATGCAGCAGGGCAGCGCCGACCGCTACTTCCAGGAATCCAGCACGGGCAATCCCAACGCGGACAAGTTGGTGCCAGAAGGCATTGAGGGTCGCGTTCCCTACAAAGGCTCCATGGTCGCCATCATCTTCCAAATGGCCGGTGGTCTGCGCGCCAGCATGGGTTATTGCGGCTGCGCCACGATTGATGAGATGCAGGAAAAGGCTGAGTTTGTGGAAATTACCACTGCAGGCATTCGCGAAAGCCACGTCCATGACGTCCAAATCACCAAAGAAGCGCCCAACTACCGCGCGGAATAAGCGGATACAGATTCATGCATCAAAAAATTCTTATTCTGGACTTTGGTTCTCAAGTCACTCAGCTGATTGCTCGTCGAATTCGCGAAGCCCATGTTTTTTGTGAAGTTCACCCCTGTGACGTCACCAGCGACTGGGTGCGCGAATATGCGCGCGACGGCAACTTAAAGGGCGTCATCCTTTCCGGTAGCCACGCCAGCGTTTACGAAGATACGACGGACAAAGCACCCCAGGCGATCTTTGAATTGGGCGTTCCCGTTTTAGGTATCTGCTATGGGATGCAAACCATGGCGCACCAATTGGGTGGCATGGTGCAAAGTGGTCACAAGCGCGAATTTGGCCATGCCGATGTACGAGCTCATGGCCACACCCGCCTGCTTGAGGGTATTCAGGACTACGCCAATGCTGACGGACATGGCATGTTGCAGGTATGGATGAGCCACGGCGACAAAGTCACCGATCTGCCGCCGGGTTTCAAACTAATGGCCAGCACAGAAAGCTGCCCCATCGCCGGCATGGCCGATGAAGAGCGTCGCTTCTACGGCGTGCAATTCCACCCCGAGGTCACTCACACCAAGCGTGGCGCGGCCTTGCTGGAGCGGTTTGTACTAGAGATCTGCGAAGCTCGTGCCGACTGGATCATGGGCGACTACATCAGCGAAGCGGTTCAAAAAATTCGTGAACAAGTCGGCACTGAAGAAGTCATTCTGGGTCTGTCCGGTGGTGTTGACTCGTCCGTGGCCGCCGCTTTGATCCACCGCGCCATTGGTGACCAGTTAACTTGTGTTTTTGTGGACCATGGCCTATTGCGTCTGAATGAAGGCGACATGGTCATGGAGATGTTCGTCAACAAATTGCACGCCAAGGTCGTTCGCGTCGATGCGGCCGATCAATTTTTGGGTGAACTCAAAGACGTTAGTGAGCCGGAAGCCAAGCGAAAGATCATTGGTCGCGAGTTTGTTGAAGTGTTCAAAAGCGAAGCAAGCAAGCTGAAGAACGATCACTCGCGTCATGTTGCGTGGCTGGCCCAAGGCACCATTTACCCTGACGTGATCGAGTCCGGTGGCGCCAAGTCCAAGAAGGCCGTCGTCATCAAGAGCCACCACAACGTCGGCGGACTGCCTGAGCAGCTCGGGCTCAAATTACTGGAGCCACTTCGAGAGTTGTTCAAGGATGAGGTGCGTGAGTTGGGCGTGGCCCTGGGTTTGCCCCACCACATGGTTTATCGCCACCCCTTCCCAGGACCGGGTTTGGGTGTTCGGATTCTTGGTGAGGTCAAAAAAGAATTCGCGGACTTGCTCCGCGAAGCGGACGCCATCTTTATCGAAGAGTTGCGCAACTTCATTGACGAAGCCACCGGCAAAAGCTGGTACGACCTGACAAGCCAGGCGTTTGTGGTGTTTCTCCCGGTGAAGAGTGTGGGCGTGATGGGCGATGGACGGACGTATGACTACGTGGTTGCCTTGCGGGCCGTTCAAACCAGTGACTTCATGACCGCAGACTGGGCGGAGTTGCCCTACGCGCTGCTCAAGAAGGTCTCTGGACGAATCATCAACGAAGTACGCGGCATTAACCGGGTCACCTACGACGTCAGCACCAAGCCGCCCGCCACGATTGAGTGGGAATAAACCAGACTTGACGATTTTCTGAGTCAACACATTGATTGTGTGGACTCAGAAACAATCGTCTCAGTAAACGATGACTGGAGCGTCGCGTGACATCTTCACGGTCATTCACCAATGACTCTCAAGAGAACGACCTGCGCTGGATGGCACTGGCGCTTGATCAGGCGGGCTTGGCGTTTTCAGCAGGCGAAGTACCTGTAGGCGCCATTGTTGTCAAAGGCGGGCAAGTCATTGGTCGCGGGCACAACGCACCACTCACACGCCATGACCCAAGTGCGCATGCCGAAATCATGGCAATAAGAGAGGCTGCGACGGTCTTGGGCAACTACCGATTGGATGGCTGTGAGCTTTTCGTAACCCTTGAGCCTTGCACTATGTGCGCAGGCGCCATACTCCAAGCCAGAATTGCCCGGGTAGTTTATGGCGCGCCGGAGCCGAAAACCGGCGCGGCAGGGTCAGTGATCAACTTGTTCGAGAACTCACAACTCAACCATCAGACTCAAGTCCAGGGAGGGGTAATGACCCAAGAGTGCTCCCAGGTTCTCAGTCGCTTTTTTGAAGCACGCCGAAAGGAGAAACGCATGACCAGTCAACCGCTACGTGACGATGCCTTGAGAACCCCGGCGAAGTGTTTCGACGATTTGCCCGATTACCCGTGGGCACCCAACTACGTCAGCGACTTGCCGTCGTTGAATGGTTTGCGTATGCATTACCTGGATGAGGGCCCCAGGGACGCCGAGTTGACTTGGCTGTGCTTGCACGGCAACCCGGCGTGGAGTTATTTGTACCGCAAGATGCTCCCAGTGTTTTTGGCCGCAGGGCATCGGGTTATCGCCCCAGATTTGATTGGTTTTGGAAAAAGCGATAAGCCCAAAAAAGACGCGGCTCACTCTTTTTCCTGGCATCGCCAAATATTATTGGAGTTGATTGAGCAGCTAGACCTTCAACATGTCGTGCTTGTTGTCCAGGACTGGGGAGGATTACTTGGCCTGACCCTGCCTATGGCTGCGGAGCAGCGATATGGCGCTCTCCTCGTGATGAATACTGCTCTGGCCACTGGTGATGCCCCTTTGAGCGATGGTTTTCTCGCCTGGCGAGACATGTGCTCCAAAAATCCGGACTTCGATCTGTCCAGACTGATGCGTCGTGCCAATCCAGAACTCTCCCAAGCCGAATGTGCTGCTTACGCAGCTCCTTTTCCGGATGCCGGTCACCGAGCTGCGTTGCGCGTTTTCCCCGATTTGGTACCCGAGTTTGAGGACTCAGATGGCGCCGAAGTCTCGCGCTTGGCTCGAGACTTCTGGCAACATCGGTGGAACGGTCAATCGTTGATGGCAATTGGTTTGCAAGACCCCGTTCTTGGTTCAAGCGCGATGGAACATCTCCATCAATTCATTCGCAACTGCCCACCGCCGCTGCGCTTGGCAAAAGCCGGTCACTTTGTACAAGAACAAGGTGAAGCAGTCGCTCATGCGGCCATCGCTCAACTATCACCATCCGCCCGCCATGCATAACCCAATGAAACCGAAACACATCTATGTTTACTCGCCATCCGGCGCGGTGCGTGACAAAGCCGCTTTTCGCCGTGGTGTCGCGCGGCTCAAGGCCTTGGGGCATGAAGTTGAAGTCGATGAGGCGGCCTTGGCCAGCCATTTGCGCTTCGCGGGCGACGACGACACTCGCTTGGCTGCCATTCATCGTGCTGCAGCCAGCGGCGCTGACGTCGCCTTGATCAGTCGCGGCGGCTATGGCTTGACCCGTATTCTGGATGGTATTCAATACAAGAAGGTGGCCAAAGCCATCGAGAAGGGCACCCAGTTTGTAGGCATCAGCGATTTCACGGCGTTCCAATGCGCTGTGTTGGCGAAAATCGGCCAAATCACTTGGGCCGGGCCAGCCCTGTGCGAAGGTTTTGGGGTTGGAGGCAAGCCAGACATGGTTGATGGCCACTCGTGTGGCGAAGCGAAGCAGCCAGATGACATCATGGAAGCGTGTTTCGACGACTTGATCACAGGGCAAGGGGAGGGGACTGGATGGCGACAGCATCGGGAACCCTCATCACCTGCTATTGATTCCGCAGCAGGCAGTGCCGATTCTGCGAGGGCTAAAATTGATTTCTCCTTTAAAAAGGCGACTTTGTGGGGTGGGAACCTGACCGTGCTCACTTCATTGATCGGCACGCCTTTTTTTCCAAAAATAGCGGGCGGTATTTTGTATTTGGAGGACGTGGCGGAGCACCCGTACCGCATTGAACGCATGCTTACCCAGTTGCTCAATGCCGGCATTTTGAAAGAACAAAAGGCAATTGTGTTGGGTCAGTTCACCGAATTTAAGCTGGTTCCGCATGACAAGGGCTTCAAAATGCAAACGGTGGTTGATTGGCTCAGGCAACGCACCAAGCGACCGGTATTAACAAATTTGCCCTATGGCCATGTCGCAACCAAAGTACTGTTACCGATGGGCGCCAAAACTGATTTGGTTGTCGAAGGAAGAGACGCGTTGCTGCTTTGGGGACACTTATAAACAGCGCGTGTATATAGTTCCAAGGATGGGCACTTTGTTTTAAACTGCAGCCTGACTCACGAACCACAAACTGCACTCCATGGGCCTTATCCGAACCGTAGTTTTTACCGATCTTTTTGGCAGTATTGGCGCCTTTGAAGCGCTAGGCAACGCCAAAGCGACCCAGGTGGTGACTGAAGTCACGAGTTGGATTTCAACCGTTATTGAGGCACATGGCGGACGGGTGGTCAAAATTTTGGGTGATGGCGTGTTGGCGCTGTTTGAGAACAACCATCAAGGTATTTCGGCGGTCATTGAAATTCAACGCAGCCGATTAAAGCAGTTGGCGCACCCGTCAGGCGCCAGCCGCATGCCGATTCGCATTGGCGTTGCCACCGGCGAGGTCGAACTGGTTGATGGCGACTGTTATGGTGATGCCGTCAACGTCGCCGCCAGACTGAGTGACATGTCGGGTCCACAACAAATTTGGGCCAGCAGTCAGTCGCTGCAAGATGTTCCACAACGCTCAGGCGTTCACTTTCGTACGCTAGGTCCCATCAGTATTCGAGGCCGGGCCGAATCCTGTACCGTTTATCAAATCGATTGGCAAGAGGACGTTTCAACCGAGTTCTTGACTATGCAGGCTGAGCTTGACTCATCCTTTGACACGCCAGATCGGGATGCGCTTGGCGGACAGATTGAATTGAGCTGGTTGACCACTCGAATGACTTTTCGTTCATATGAGCTGCCAATTCATATTGGCAGGGTGCCTCAGGCCGACTTTGTCGTCACAGATCCTCGGGTATCTCGAACCCATGCTCGCATCGACTGGCGTAATGGCAGTTTTATGTTGGTCGATCTCAGCTCCTATGGTTGCTGGGTCCGTTTCTCAGGTGGTGGATCAGATCTATTGCTTCGTCGCAAAGAGTGCGTGCTGCACGGCCGGGGAGAAATCAGCCTCGGATCATCCTTTGCCGACCTGAGTGCGGCAACAGTAATGTTTTCGCTATCGTGAATGATGTGGCTTTTAAATTCGATACACGTTCAGATTACTTAACATAATATACATCGTATCAATTACGATCAGGGAAAAGCCAAGTCCCTCAAAGCCCGTGAAACCCGTGTCCTCCTAGGCGCACGCTTCAAAATTTTGCTGGCCGACACCGGGCTATTGCCTGAGGCTGCCGGGAAACTTCTTCACGTCACGCCCAGAACCATTCGGTACTGGATTTCCGGGCAAGTCCGGGTGCCGTACGCTGCCTACCGGATGGTGCGGGTCATGCGGGGGTTTGAACTGCCGTGAGAGGGCTGGCAAGGCTGGCACATGAATTCGGGCAAGCTGTGGACGCCTGAAGGTTTTGGCTTCACGCCGAATTGCCAAAGCTGGTGTGCGCTGTTGGTGCGCCAAGATCGTCTGTTTCGAGAAATGGCCGAACGCGAACGCCAGGTCGATATCGCCATGCAAACGACTTTGAAAGGTCTGCTGCAAACGACGCCGACCGGCACAGTCGGCGATAAGCGCAGCGGGACGGCGGGGACGGTGGCGGCATCGTCTGCCGCTCATCCTGAAAAACAGGCAAAAAGGGCAATTACCCCACGTCTAGTAATACGGGGGGAAATTAATTAAAAAGGCATACGGGGGGCTCGGGCAGGTTACGGAAAAGCACTGCAAACGGGGGGGAAAGCGCAGGCCGTGGCGATGCCTAGAACGTCGGCGCCCTACTCTGCAGCCACTGCCACGGAAAGGGGTATCGGGGACGTAGTCCCTGATGGAGACATAGGCCTAAGCGTCTCCCACGGGAGATGGTCGCGAGTGGTCGCCCTGAGTCTCTAAAGCCTCGTTTCGTATCCTGATAAACCGGTATTCCTGAACCCAAGAATGAAAAAAATTCCAATTAAATCATAAGCTTGCAAGTTTATACATCGGAACAAGCAGGCATAAAAATCTCACCAAACACCTTTAGGTGCTTTTGCCCGCACCGATGCGGCGATGAGCTTGGCGACGTCCTCACGCTTTGCTGCATACGCAAAGTCAATTGCCGTTAACCCTTTTTCATTCTTCAACAACGGGTCTGCGCCGGCAGACAGCAGATCCTGCACAGATTCAACTGATCCGTAGTGGGCGGCCATCATCAGCGGCGTACTGCCGTTGGGAGACTCAGCGTCAATGTAGGCATAGTTCTCCAGCAACAAGGCAATGACCTTAACCTGACCGGTGGTCGCGGCGTAGTGAAGCGGAGTCCAACCGGTTTTGTTGACGTCGGCGCCACGCGCAATCAATGCCGCACAGATCTCAGTCAGCCCCTTCAATGATGCAATCATCAAGGGGCTCTCGTCCTTGGCAGTTCGACTCTCAACCTGTGTTTTGGGCCATTTGATGAGCACAGTCGCCACCGCAATGGATGGCTCACGCACCGCCAAGTAGAGGGCGGCGTTTCCATCCTTGTCAACTGTATTCGAGTCAAAACCCCTATTCAACAAGCTCGACACAGTTTCGGCGTCATTGCGTTTGATGGCAACAAAAAAATCGTCATAGGAGCCAGCATTGGCTGCTGAAAATCCAATCAAAACAAACACTTGAACTACATACTTAATGCGTTGGATTACTTTTTTCATCGAAGAAATCATGAGGTAAGCACTCCTTTGAAAAGCACATCGAAGTTGTGACTTGTCACTTCGGCGATCTGTTCGACCGAGCATTGCCTGAGCTCTGCCAGCTGTTTCGCAACATAAGGAACCAAGGATGGATTATTTGTTTTCCCACGGTAAGGCACTGGTGCCAAATAGGGGCTGTCGGTTTCAATCAGTATCCGGTCCAGAGGCACAAAAGCGGCGACATCACGTATATCCTGCGCGGTTTTGAACGTCAAAATCCCGGAAAACGAGATGTAAAACCCAAGATCCAAAGCGGCCCGGGCCACCTCCTTGGTCTCGGTAAAGCAATGAAAAACACCACCGGCGCTGCCAGCGGAGCCATCTTCACCCTCTTCCTTCAGAATGCCAATCGTGTCGTCCGACGCGGCGCGAGTGTGAATAACCAGTGGCTTATCCAATTGTCGAGCCGCTTGAATATGGGTTCGAAAACGGTTCCGCTGCCACTCCATGTCGGCAACGGTGCGCTCACCCAACCGGTAGTAATCGAGACCCGTCTCGCCAATGCCGACCACGCGTGGCAGTTGCCCGAGGGTCAGCAAGTCTTGTAGCGACGGCTCGGTGACGCCTTCGTTGTCTGGATGCACGCCCGCTGTGGCCCAAAAATTATCGTAAGTGCTGGCTAGGGCGTGGACACCCGGAAATTCCTCTAGCGTGGTGCAAATGCACAAGGCCCGATCAACCCGGGCTTGCGCCATGGATTCGCGAATGGAGGCCAAGTTGGCGACAAGTTCTGGGAAATTGAGGTGGCAATGGGAGTCAGTGAACATGGGGCAGTCGTTAAAAGCGCCCTGCCGCTGGTAACGGTCAGGACTCAGATGGTCTGGGTAGGACGGTCAGAAGACAGGCTGTCGCCCAGAATTTCTTCAATTTTGAGTTTGAGGGCACGGGACTTTTCGTCCTTGGGAAACAAGATGCCAACCCCTTGGGCCCGGCTGCTAGCCGCCTTGTCGGGCGTGATCCAAGCCACGGTACCTGCAACGGGGTAGCGCTGTGGGTCATCGGGCAATGTCAGCAACACATATACATCGTCGCCCAATTGGTAATTTCTGGTGGTCGGGATGAATATGCCGCCTTCGGTGAACATGGGGATGTATGCCGCATACAAGGCCGATTTCTGCTTGATCGCGAGTTGAATCACACTGGGGCGTGGCGCAGTGTTGGAAGAGGTTGGCGTTGAAGTCGTTGTGCTCATAGTGTGGGCGATGCCTTTGAGTTTAGGGCGATTTGCGCTTGGCTCACAAGCGCTTCCAGCATTAGCCCCGCGTTAAACGGGTGTTCGACGGTTCGCATGGTCTGCCCCAGTGCTTTTCCCCACGCCGACAGACTCCCAATTGACCCGCCCGCGGGCAGCTCGGATGCCCCAAAAAAACGCGGCGCCGCGCCTGTTTTGACGGCCAGCATGTCATGGCACAGCTTGTGAAGCGCATCAACGGCCTGGGCAGGCGTCCAGTCCTTGAGGGCAGCAACCTCTCCGCGCGCCATGGCCTGTGGCAGTTTGACCCAGGCTTGAGCGGTGCGTCCTGATCCCAACGTGAATTGCAGTGCATCCTCCGGACGTCCACCCGCAGCTCGCAGCGCGATAGCGGCCTGATCACCGGCAACCCCTTGTGCCTGAAGCCACGCCAGAGACGCCGTAGTGGAGGGCCAAATCATGCTGTGACCCAAGCACCGGCTGCGAATGGTCGGCAGCAACTGATGGGCAGCCTCGGTGGCCAACACGAATTTGACGTCGCCCGGTGGCTCTTCCAAAGTTTTGAGCAATGCGTTGGCGGTGATGTTATTCATGCGCTCTGCGGGATACACCAATACGGCCTTCCCGCGGCCTCGGGCACTGGTCCGCTGAGAAAATTCGACAGCATCACGCATGGCATCGACCCGGATTTCCTTGCTGGGCTTGCGTTTTTTGTCGTCGATGTCTGTTTGGGCTTTCTCACTCAACGGCCAACCCAACTCCATCATCACGGTTTCAGGCATGAGCACGCAAAGATCGGCATGGGTTCGGACATCAATGGCATGGCAGGCTGAGCAAACACCGCAGGCGCCCTGTGGGCCCGGTTGATCACAAAGCCACGCCCGAACCAACGCCATGGCCAAGCTGTATTGCCCCAAGCCGGACGGGCCAGCCAACTGCCACGCGTGGCCGCGTTGAGCCAGCAACGTTTGGGCCTGCGAGGCGATCCAGGGGGCAAGCCGACTGTCGCTCATGCCAGCCAACCTCGGTTGACGAGGGCCAGTCTGACTGCATCCCACACGTTTTCCCGCGTGCCGCCGGCATCTATTTGGGCAAAACGCTGTGGCGATTGGTTCATTCGGCTCTGATAGGCCGCCGCGACGCGCTTGAAAAACTCCAGCGGTTGCGCCTCAAACCTGTCTGGTACCCGGGCGCCCTGCAGACGCTGCGCCGCAATCTCCGGCGCCAGATCAAACCAAACAGTGAGATCCGGTTGCCGTGTGAATTCGCCACCCTGCCCCTGTACCGCCTGCACCCAGCGCTCTAGAGTTGATAGCATTTCAAGGTCAAATCCCCGCCCACCACCTTGGTAGGCAAAGGTCGCGTCGGTGAATCGGTCACACAAGACAACGTCACCGCGAACCAGAGCCGGCTCAATGCATTGCAAAAGGTGGTCCCTGCGCCCCGCAAACACCAGCAAGGCCTCGGTCATCGCATCCATAGGGTCGTTCAACACCATGGCGCGCAGGCGTTCTGCCAACGGCGTGCCTCCGGGCTCGCGCGTCAAGGTGACCTGACGGCCTTGTTCGCGAAACATCTGGGCCAAACGGTCAATGTGGGTCGATTTCCCCGCGCCGTCAATGCCTTCAAAACTGATAAAAATTCCACCCACTGTCATAAGTACTTATTGCCCACGCTGGTATTTGTTCACCGCACGATTGTGCTCTGCCAGCGTGGCACTGAATTGGCTGGTGCCGTCACCGCGCGCCACGAAATAAATGGCCTTGGTCTGCGCAGGCTGCACCGCAGCCATCAATGATGATTTACCCGGCATGGATATCGGGGTTGGCGGCAAACCGGTTCGGGTGTAGGTGTTCCATGGCGTGTCTGCCAACAAATGGCGTCGGCGCAGATTGCCATCAAAGGTGTCGCCCAGGCCATAAATCACCGTGGGGTCCGTTTGAAGCATCATGCCAATGCGCAAGCGATTCACAAACACCCCCGCAATCTCGGCGCGATCGCTGTCGCGCCCGGTTTCTTTTTCGACGATGCTAGCCAGCACCAGCATTTGCTCAGGCGTTTTCAGCGGAGAGTCGCTGGCTCGCAGTTTCCACGCGGCCTCCAGTTGGCGGTCCATGGCCAGCATGGCGGTCTTCAACACGCCGAGGTCACTGCTGCCTTTGGCATAGGTGTAGGTGTCAGGGAACAGGCGGCCTTCAGGATGAACGCCAGGCTTTCCGAGGCTGCTCATGATTAAATCGGGCTTGAGCCCTTTGCTATCGGGCGCAAGATGCTCTGCTTTTGATAGTGTTTCAAGCACTTGGGAGAAGGTCCACCCCTCGATAAGGGTAACGCTTCTCAGCGCCTGCTCTCCATTGACCAGCTTCTCCAACAAGCGCCGCGGCGTCGTTCCCGTTTCAATTTCATAACTCCCCGCCTTGATTTGGCGCGCGTCCCCTGACAGGCGAAACCACCAGTAAAGCAGCGTTGGATCGGTTTGCGCACCTGCTTCAACCACCGATTCCGCCACCGCGCGAGCTGACGCGCCTGACTGAATCAGCAAATCAAGCGGTGCGGATTGCCGCACCAAGGGATGGTGAAGCCACCAAGCGGCATAGCCCCCCAGGAGCGCGCCGGCAAGTACAAATATGAAGAGGAGACGACGCACAGCCTTACAGCCTTCCGATGAATTGAGTGCGGATGATAATTCACTCATGCAAAACAAACTTAATGGAATTACCCTCCTCACCCATTTGGGTGTTATCAAGGTCGAGGGTGAGGACGCGGCCAAGTTCCTGCACGGTCAGTTGACCCAGGACTTTTCACTTTTGGGCATGACCGAAGCCCGTTTGGCCGCCTTCTGCAGCGCCAAGGGTCGCATGCAAGCCAGTTTTATTGGCTTCAAGAAAAGTCCGGCCGAAATTATGCTGATTTGCCCTCTTGACGTCTTGGCGCCTGCCATGAAGCGCTTGGCGATGTTTGTGATGCGCGCCAAGGCCAAATTCAGTGACGTCAGCGCCGAGATGTCGGTCTATGGCTTGGCTGGTGATGCTATCAACAAGATAGCTACTCCCGCAGGTTCCGCTTGGACAAAGACCGATATTGATGCTTCAACCCTAGTGCATCTTTACCCTGCGGACGGGGTTGCACGCGCTTTGTGGTTGGGTCCTTCGGCGCAGGCCGCTCCGAAAGGCGAGCCCCTGAGTGAAGACCTGTGGGCCTGGGGAGAGGTGCGCAGCGGCATCGCCCTGATCACCGCGCCCATCGTGGAAGCCTTTGTGCCACAAATGTTGAACTATGAGTCAGTGGGTGGGGTCAACTTCAAAAAGGGTTGCTACCCCGGACAAGAAGTGGTGGCCCGCAGTCAGTTTCGGGGCACGCTCAAGCGTCGCGCTTACCTGGCGCACTCGGACGCGCCGATGGCGGTTGGTGACGAGGTCTATCAATCGGCTAATGAGGGGCAACCCTGCGGCACAGTCGCGCAAGCAGCCGCCTCGCCATTGGGTGGCTATGACGCGGTGGTGTCCATGCAGGTGGCGGCGTTTGAAGCCGGAGACCTTCATCTCACTAGCGCCACTGGCCCTGAACTTGTCGCCAGCGCCCCGCCCTACCCTTTGCTGGCCGATATTTAAGCCGCAGGTGCAGGAGATTTAGTGGCTGGATGGCAGCTTGAGCACCATTTCGATGTGCCCAATGCCGGCTTCCTCAAATGGCTCGCCTTGGCTCACAAAGCCTTGGCGGGCATAAAAGCCTTGAGCATTGCGTTGTGCATGCAGGATCACCTCACGGTCACCTCGCTCAGAGGCTGCTTGCATCAAGGCCTGTAGCACCTCACGCCCCAAATTGGTCCCTCGCAATACCCGGTGCACAGCCATGCGACCCATACGGCCCACGGCTGCTGCGTGCTGCAACAAGCGCCCGGTGGCCACGGCCACGCCCAAGCGGTTACGCGCCACCACGTGAATCGCAGTTTGGTCGGCATCATCCTGCTCCAATTCTACTGGAATGCGCTGCTCCTTTAGAAATACGTCCGCCCGAACCTGACTTGCGTCGGCTTTGAGTGTCTGCCAGGTGCCGACCTCAACCGAGACCATGGGCTCTCCCGCTTCATAGGACAGCAAAATCTCCCGCAAGGCGGCCGGGACAGGCTTGGAGGTTTGGGTCGCCGGATCGGCGAAAACATAAACCAACTCACAGCTGATCAGGCAGTCGTCCCTTCTAAATATGGCGCCTTTGAAGGTCATGGACGAGGTGCCAATGCGATGGCACCGCAACGCCACGTCCAGCTGATCGTCAATCTGCGCTGACGCGTGGTACTCCACTGTGGCCTTTTTGACATACAGGTCGCCACCCAAAGACTCCAGACTGCTGTCATAGGGCAGCGCCAGTTCGCGCCAGTAGTCGCTCATGGCCGTGTCAAAGTACATCAAGTAGTGCGCGTTGAAGACAATTTTCTGCATGTCCACTTCCGCCCAGCGCACGCGCAGGCGGTGAAATAGGCGAAAGGCTTGGCGTTTTAGGTCACTCATTGGGGTTGGCGCGTCAGGTATTGATTGAAAAAGCCGCTTTTAGCGCGCGAGCCGCGTCGGCATGCGCCCGAAGCGCCTCGGGGATGGCGCGCCCCATTTTGATGAACTCATGCACCACGCCGTGGTAAATCTCCAGATCGACGGGAACACCGGCGGCACGCAATTTGTCGGCATACAGCACGCCCTCATCCACCAGTGGATCGCATTCGGCCAGCCCAAACCAAGCGGGCGCGACGCTTTCGACGTCAGGGGCATTCAAGGGCGAAAAACGCCAATCGGCCCGGTCAGCCGGGTTGGGCAGGTAATGATTGAAAAAATACTCTATGCCAGCCTGTTCCAACACGAAGCCATGGGCAAATGTTGTATGAGATGGCGTGTCAGCCTGTGCCCCACACCCAGGATAAAACAGCAGTTGCAAGGCCAGCGGCAGGCCCGCGTCTTTGGCGTGAATCGCGCAAGCAGCCGCCAAGGTGCCGCCGGCGCTGTCGCCTCCCACCGCTACGCGGCTCGCATCCAAACCCCGGGTCTCGCCGTGGGCGGCAACCCACTGCACCGCGTCCCACGCATCGTTATGCGCCACGGGAAACGAATGTTCGGGTGCCAAGCGGTAATTGACGGACACCACCGCGCAATGCGCCAGGTGACTCAGCGTCCGGCAAAGCGTGTCGTGCGTGGAAATACTGCCAATGGTGAAACCGCCGCCATGAAAGTAGACCAACACCGGCAGCACTTCGTCTGTCGGCGCATACAGCCTCACAGGCAACTCCACGCCATCCCGCGCCGGAACGGTGAAGCTTTCGACGCGTTGCAACTTGTGGGCAGGCACCTCCAGAACGCCGGTGCCAATCTCATAAGCCAGCCTCGCCTGGAAAGGTGTCAAAGCATGAAGAGGCACTTGGCCAGCGCGTGCCATGCGATCCAACACACCATGCATGGCGGGAGTCAACAAAGCTCGGGGGTTACGGTGGTGACTCATAGGTTGGAAGCTTCTTGTTAAAGTGAAGTTTTCATCCTACACCGCAAACACCATGGCACTCATCTTCTACGTGACGCAGGTTCAGTTCGATTTTGGCGCCATCCAGCTCCTCAAGCAGGAGTGCCAACGGGTCGGCATCAGCCGTCCGCTGATCGTCACAGACCCGGGTGTCAAAGCTGCTGGGGTGCTACAAAAGGCGTTGGACGCTTTGCCCGGGGTTGCTGTTACTGTATTTGATCAAACACCTTCCAACCCGACAGAAGCAGCGGTTCGGGCCGCCGCAGCTCTTTATAAAGCACATGGCTGCGACGGTCTGATTGCCGTGGGCGGTGGCTCGGCCATAGATTGCGCCAAGGGCGTGGCCATTGCCGCCACTCACGAGGGGCCGCTTACCCACTACGCCACCATTGAAGGTGGCTCGCCGCGCATCACCGAGCGGGTTGCGCCACTGATTGCCGTGCCAACCACGAGCGGAACCGGCAGCGAAGTGGCTCGTGGCGCGATCATCATCGTCGACGACCACAGAAAACTGGGGTTTCACTCTTGGCATCTCGTGCCCAAGGCGGCCATTTGCGACCCCGAACTCACGCTTGGATTGCCGCCAATGTTGACAGCCGCCACCGGGATGGACGCTATTGCCCATTGCATGGAGACCTTCATGGCCCCGTCATTTAACCCTCCGGCTGACGGTATTGCCCTGGATGGATTGGCGAGAGGCTGGGCACACATCGAGCGAGCCACCCGGGATGGGCAGGACAAGGAGGCCCGCCTGAACATGATGAGCGCCTCCATGCAAGGCGCCATGGCCTTTCAAAAGGGATTGGGGTGCGTCCACTCGCTCAGTCACAGCTTGGGCGGCGTCGACCCGCGAATGCACCACGGCACGTTGAACGCCATGTTTTTGCCGGCCGTGATTGATTTCAACGCCAAAGCAGAGTCCGTTGTGAAGGAGCAGCGTTTGCAACGCATGGCCCACGCGATGGGACTTCAATCCGGCAGCGATATCCCGGACGCGGTCAAAGACATGAATGCACGACTTGGCTTGCCACGCGGGCTGGAGGTCATGGGCCTCAACCGCGCTCAGTTTGATCAGGTCATTGCTGGGGCCATGCGGGACCATTGCCACAAAACCAACCCTCGTATTGCGACTGAGGCGGACTATCTAGAGCTGCTAAGTCAAGCCATGTAGCAATGGCAAGCATGGTCCCAAAAGGTTAAATTTCGCGCTTTTTGGCAATTGGCACTAACCTTGCTAGGATATAGTGAGAAGCAAGGCCCCGTCTTGTCGAACAATAAGAGAGGCGAAAACATGTCAATTCACGCAGCCCTGAGCCACATCACTCATTACAAATACGACCGCCCTGTCAACCTCGGTCCTCAGGTCATCCGTTTGCGCCCAGCCCCTCACTGCCGCAGCAAAATTATTTCGTATTCGCTCAAGATTGACCCCGTTGATCACTACATCAACTGGCAGCAAGATCCGTTTGCCAACTACCAAGGACGATTGGTCTTTGACAAAAAAACGACAGAATTTAAAGTCACGGTCGATCTGGTGGTCGAGATGGCCGTCTACAACCCGTTTGACTTCTTTCTGGAGCCAGCGGCGGAAGAGTTCCCGTTCAAGTACGAGCCACTGCTGGAACAAGAACTGGCTCCCTATCTGGCCGTTGACCCTGCCACCGAACGATTGAAGGCCTACCTCGCCAAGGTCAACATGACCAAGCGCCGCACGATTGATTTCCTGGTGGACATCAATCGAATGCTGCACAAGGACATCAATTACCTGATCCGGATGGAGCCAGGGGTGCAAACTCCGGACGAGACACTCAAGTTGGGCTCGGGCTCTTGCCGTGATTCGGGCTGGTTGCTGGTTCAAATGCTGCGTCACTGCGGACTGGCCGCTCGTTTTGTTTCCGGGTATTTGATCCAACTGAAGCCAGACGTCAAGTCCTTGGACGGCCCAAGCGGCACCGAGGTGGATTTCACCGACTTGCACGCGTGGTGTGAGGTGTACTTGCCCGGCGCGGGCTGGATTGGCCTGGACGCCACATCCGGTCTGATGGCGGGCGAAGGCCATATTCCTCTGGCATGCACGCCCCAACCATCCGGCGCGGCGCCCATTGAGGGCGGCATGGACGAGTGCGAGGTTGAGTTCGAGCACTTAATGGAAGTCACCCGCATTTACGAATCCCCACGGGTCACAAAACCATACACAGAAGAGCAGTGGAACGAGGTGATGACACTCGGCCACACGGTAGACCAGCAATTGCAGGCAGGCGACGTGCGCCTGACTATGGGCGGTGAGCCCACGTTTGTCGCCGTCAATGACCGAGACGCCGGCGAGTGGAACACCGATGCGCTGGGCCCTACAAAGCGGGGGTTTGCCACCGCCTTGGTCCACAAACTACGCCGCGAATACGGCGAAGGCGGTTTTCTGCATTTTGGACAGGGCAAGTGGTACCCCGGCGAGCAACTGCCACGGTGGGCACTCAATATTTACTGGCGCACCGACAAACAAGCCGTCTGGTCCAACCCGGCGCTGTTCACAGATGAGCGTTCGCCAACGCACTACACCAGTGAAGATGCGCGCCGATTCACTCAAACACTTGCGGCCAAGCTAAGCATGAGTGACGAGCACATGCAGGCTGCGCATGAGGACGTTTGGTACTACCTCTGGCGTGAACGTCGCCTGCCGGTCAATGTCGACCCGTTCAATTCGAAACTGGACGATGAAATGGAGCGGGCGCGACTGCGCCGGGTGTTTGAGCAGAAGCTCGACTCGGTTGTCGGCTACGTTTTGCCACTCAAACCGTCGGACACCGCAGCGGGCGAGCGCCCCGTATGGACAACGGGTTCGTGGTTCTTGCGTGATGAGCGCATGTACCTGATGCCGGGCGACTCCCCCATGGGATTGCGCTTGCCGCTGGATTCATTGCCGTGGGTAAGCAAGGCAGATTTCCCTTACCTCAATGAGCAAGATCCGTGGAGCCCTCGCACTGACCTGCCCAGCCATCAGAACCTTGCCGCCCGCTACCAAGGATCTGCGCCGGCGCCAGCCGCTCAGGCAGCGACCCGCCAAGCCTGGGATGACTCGGCCAACGCTGCGCCCTACCTTGCAGGAACCGGGCCTCAAGCCGAAGCAACCCGCAAGATGCAAACGCCGTCTGCGTCCAGCGTCAACCACAGCGCCGCCAGCGCACAAGGGACTACGCAGGTTGAGCCGTCCGACTTCTCCAGAGCGCCTAAGCTCAAAGAGTCGGCCCACTGGATCACCCGTACTGCGCTGTGCGTCGAAGTGCGTGACCCGCGTCGGGCAAGCGGACCCAAAGCAGAGTCTGTGGGTGAAAACTCTGGCGTGCTCTACATCTTCATGCCGCCGCTGGAAAAGCTGGACGACTATCTGGATCTATTGGCCGCCATCGAAGCCACGGCAGAGTCACTGGAGCTTCAGATTGTTCTGGAAGGCTACCCACCTCCCCGTGACCCCCGGTTGAAGTTGCTTCAAGTCACGCCTGACCCCGGTGTGATTGAAGTCAACATCCACCCGGTGACGAACTGGGACGATCTGGTCAAGAACACCGAGTTTCTGTACAACGCGGCATTTGAGTCGCGCTTGTCCGCTGAAAAGTTCATGAAAGATGGCCGCCACACCGGAACCGGTGGCGGCAATCACTTTGTGATGGGTGGCGCAACCCCCTCAGACAGCCCCTTTTTGCGTAAACCAGAGTTGCTGGCCAGCTTGCTGCTCTATTGGCACAACCACCCCTCACTGAGCTATTTGTTCAGCGGCATGTTTGTCGGCCCAACCAGCCAGGCTCCTCGCGTGGACGAGGCCCGCAACGACCAGTTGTACGAGCTGGAAATTGCCATCGAGCAAATCTACAAAAACCGCGAGTTGCATGGCCAGAGCATGCCCCCGTGGTTGGTAGACCGCACCTTGCGCAACATCCTGATCGACGCGACCGGCAACACCCATCGCAGTGAGTTCTCCATCGACAAGATGTACTCGCCCGACTCGGCCACGGGTCGCCTGGGTCTGTTGGAGTTGCGCGCTTTTGAGATGCCGCCGCATCCGCGGATGAGCGTGGTGCAGCAGCTATTGCTTCGTGCTTTGGTCGCCCGCTTCTGGAACACGCCTTACAAAGCGCCGGCTACCCGCTGGGGTACCGAGTTGCATGACCGTTTCCTGTTGCCCACCTTTATCCAGATGGATTTCAATGATGTGATGCAGGAAATGCGTGATGCCGGTTACGCCTTCGATGACAGCTGGTTCGCGCCGCACTACGAGTTCCGCTTCCCTGTAGTGGGCTCCGTCAAGTCGTCCAGTATCGAGCTGACCATGCGCAACGCGCTGGAGCCTTGGCATGTGATGGGCGAAGAAGGCGCACCAGGCGGCACCGCCCGTTACGTCGATTCGTCTTTGGAGCGGATGGAAGTTCGCGTCACCGGCCTCAACGAGAGCCGCTATGTGGTGACCTGCAACGGACACGCGTTGCCCCTGCAATCCACGGGAACCATGGGCGAGTATGTGGCTGGCGTGCGTTACAAGGCCTGGAATCCACCTTCGGCCCTGCACCCCAGCATCGGCATCCATGCGCCACTGACGTTTGACATCGTGGACACTTGGATGAAGCGTTCGATTGGCGGTTGTCAGTACTACGTTGCCCACCCCGGTGGTTTGAACCCGGACACCTTCCCGGTCAATTCCTACGAGGCAGAAAGCCGACGCATGGCTCGCTTTACCGCCATGGGACACACGCCCAGCAAGTTGGTCGTGCCACCCGCCACGATTAACGTGGCAGGCAGCCGGGAATTTCCGTTTACGCTGGATCTTCGTCGGGTGTAATCGGCGTCGGCGCAGTCTGGTCAGTCGCTTCAGGCTGATTTTCTGCCTGCCGGCGTTCGCGGCGCTTCAGCGCACCAACCACATCACGGGGGTTTAGCCCGTACATCTCAGCAAACTCTTCAGGCGTTTTTCCACTGCCGTCAAACGCCCGGAGAGTTGCCTCTTCTTTCGCCATCTTCTGCTCGTGCTCGGCCAAGGCTTCAGCCAGCAGGGCATTGATCGCTTCGTCTTTGGTCTGCACTCGCGCCAAATAAAGCTGGTGGGTCATTCCTGAGGCCTCAAAAGCTGCCATCAATTGATTGCGCAGTTTGGGACGCAAGTCGTCGCGTGAACGACGCTGGCGGCGGCGAAACAACTCAACCACTGCAAAAAACACATGCTCGGGTGCTAGCTCATCACCTGGAATGCCTTGCAAATCATGACGCTTGTTGCCTGCCGCCACGCTTTGGAGATAGCGGGTGGACCGGGTGTGCTGGCCCAGCGCCAGCTTCAGGGTCTCTCGCTCAAAATGATCGGGGTGTGCCGCCATCAGTTCCTGAAAAACACCAAGTTTCAATGGTAGAAACTCAGCACCAAACAATTGGGGATAAAGCTCAAACAGTTTTTCGAGAACGGGCTGAACTGAAGCTGCGCTGGAAGTTGCCTTCACAGGGCGCTCCACCACGGAGGTGTCTTCGTTCTGAACGGGAGCGTCTGGGGTGTTGCTGGTCATGGAGGCCTTCATTGAGTCAACCTTCGATTGTCAACCAATTTCAATGCCAGGGCGTTCAATGGCGACCCGGGAGCCCTTCGCACCGTGCCAGAATATCGAATGCCCTCGCCCACCTTGCCACCAGTCCCCAACAAAACGACACTCGACCTGTCCGCGGACAGTGCGACCCAAGCACTTTATAAAGCCGCCATCGGACCGTTGAACCGGGACTACTACCTACCGATATTCAGCGGCTATGAATCGACATCAAAAATTGCGCTGCAATGGAATACAGCGGCCAGTCTGTACACACTGAACTGGATGATCTTTCGCCGACTGTGGAGCGCCGCCTTGATCTATGCCGGAGCGCTGGCCACCAGCCTCTTCGTGATATTTGGAGTCGGTAGGGCAATCTTTAGCCCGTCAACAGACATCGAACTTGGCTTGGCGATCGTGATACTGACCCTGAGCTTTGTAGTGCCAGGTCTGTTTGGCAACTCTTGGCTGCACACCGATTGTCGCCAACGCATGGCGCGAGCCTTGAGCCAGACCACATCACTGGCGCAAGCCTGCGATCGTTTGGCGGCTGAATCCAGCTCTAGGAATCGCTTTCTAGGCTTGATTGCGATGAACTTGGCAGCCATCAGCGCAGTGGCAGGCCATTTTCTGGCAGGCAATGATCTAGAGCAGCCACCCCACCCCTCGCCGTTGCCGGTAACGGAAACTGCGACGGTAGCGAAAGAACCCAATTTATCCAGCGCGAGTCCCGCCTTGCCGGCAATGCCTGGGGCCGACCCCGTACCCGCTCTGGCTGCCACCGTATCCGTCGCCGAGACTACGCCCAATCCGGTCTTGCCGGCGCCGCCTCCACCAATGCCCGAACCTGCGGTCACTCAGCCAGTAGCGGTCGCAATTGAAGCGCAACCGCTCAAAGTGATCAAACCCACGCAAACCAAACCCGCGGCGGAGGTGATCTATTACGTCAACGTTGGCTTATTTTCCAACACGGACAACGCGGAAAGGGTCCACCAGCGCTTGAAGGACGACGGGATGGCAGTGAAAACCGACACTTTAAACATGGCCAATGGCCAGCGCTCGCGGGTTAGAGTGGGCCCCTATCCCACCCGCTTAGCGGCAGATGCAGCGGCACGATCAGTTCGAGCGATGGGACTGGACGCGATCGTGCGTCAACAATGACGCCGGTCAGCCCGGGGGTTTCCCATAGGCCTGATCAAGCCGGACCGACCTCAGACTGGCATACTCGGCTGAAATGAACGAGACAAGAGAAGACCAACAGCCCGATAGAGGCCGCCAGATCCCGCCACTATTGGCCGGCGCCGCTCGACCCGGGCATTTCGACGAATTGCGTGGGCAGCTTTTATCGGTCGCCCATGAGTCAGCGCAGGAGACTAGTGAGTCGCTTGCCGATGCATCCGCGCTGAGCGGAGATTGGCGTGATTTTTTTGAGCAAATTGATGCCAAGAACCCACTCGATCTAAACCACCAACTGACCAGTCTTCAGCGACAAATTCGCGACAACGGCGTGACATACAACGTCTACTCCGACGACGGAGGGCCTCAACGCCCCTGGTCTCTCGACTTGTTTCCCCTGCTGATTGACCCCACCTGCTGGCAAAAAATTGAAGCAGGGGTGCGTCAGCGCATGCGGTTGTTGGAAAGTATCATGTCGGATGTGTATGGCCCGCAAACGTTGCTTGAGCAAGGTATGCTGCCGCCCGCCCTGGTTCAAGGTCATCCTGGCTATTTGCGCGCCATGCAGGGTGTCCGCCCCGTTGGCGGGACCTATCTGCATATCGCGGCGTTTGACTTGGCTCATGGACCGGACGGCAACTGGTGGGTCATTGGCCAACGCACGCAGGCGCCTTCGGGTCTAGGCTACCTGCTGGAGAACCGGTTGGCCATTTCAAGCCAGTTTCCCCAGGCTTTTCAAAACATGCGGGTTCAGCGGCTTGCCGCCACCTACCGGGCGCTCATGGACAGCCTCAAGCTCTTGAGCCCCGCTGGAAGCAACTCCCATCTTGTTCTCTTGACGCCCGGGCCCTACAACGAAACTTATTTTGAACATGCCTTTTTGGCCCGTTACCTCGGGCTCACCCTGGTCGAGGGAAGCGATCTGGTGGTTCGCCGGGAACACGTTTACTTGAAAACACTCAAGGGCTTAGTGCCTGTTCACGGGCTACTCAAGCGGGTGGATGATGAGTATCTGGACCCGCTGGAGCAGCGGCCGGACTCCACCTTGGGGGTGCCTGGGCTGTTGCAGGCCATTCGCGCAGGCAATGTCCTGGTCGCTAATGCGCCGGGGTCAGCCTTCTTGGAGTCTCCCGCTCTGCTGGGATTTTTGCCGGCGCTTTCAGAACATTTGATTCAGGAAGAATTGCAGCTTCCGTCGTTGCCAACTTGGTGGTGTGGTGAAGCCTCGGCCATGCAGGAGGCACTGGCACAGCTGTCAGCCTGCGTGGTCAAGCCGACCTACCCCGGCTCAGTGGCACAAGGAAGCTTCAATGCCGTGTTGGGTCGCGCCCTCTCTCCCGCCGCGCTGGATCAATGGGAAAAGCGGATCCAGGACAACCCCGACTGGCACACCGTACAGCGCTACCTGCCACTTTCACAAATGCCCACTTGGCCGCCCTCGGCATCAGCGGCCGCGGCAACTCAGAAGCCTCCCCAGGTTTCCATGCGGTCGGTTGTCTTGCGCGTCTTCGCCGTCAGTGACGGCACTCAGTCTTGGCGTGTATTGCCTGGCGGGCTGGCGCGGGTGGCCAGCCCATCATCGGAGGTGGCCTCCATGCAACGAGGGGGGAGCAGCGCCGATGTCTGGGCCCTGACCGGTGGCGAAGTCGATCAAACCACTCTTTTGCTACCCAATTTCACACCAGCGGCACTGGCACAACGCAAACGGATGGTGACGAGCCGCGCGGCGGAAAATCTCTTTTGGCTGGGGCGATACACCGAACGTGCTGAAAATGCGATCCGCCTCGCCCGCCTGACACTGGAGTGTCTGAATGGCGAGGAGCGCTCCTCCGAACCGCTACTGGATTGGCTGAGCCAGATGGCTGTGTCCAACACACTAGTGTTACCGGACGTGCCCCCGGCCGGGCTTTCTCGCCGCGTTTTTGAGCGCTCTTTAATCGCAGGGCTGAGCTCATCAACAGGTGCAACCAGTGTGGGCTACTACTTGCGCGCTCTTAAACAAGCGGGGGCAAGTGTGCGTGAGCGCCTGTCCCAGGAGCATTGGCGCATTCTCATCCGTGCTGAGGAGCAATTGTTTTCACGCTGCGCCGAGCCCATTGTGGCGCGGGACTTCTCGCATGTGGAGGCCCTGCAAATATTGCGGGACAGTAGCGACCACATGGCTGCCATCACCGGCGCACAGACGGACCGGATGACCCGCGATGATGGCTGGCGTCTGCTCAGCATTGGGCGCCATATTGAGCGGCTTAGCTTTTTGGCCAACGCGCTTTTCTGCGGATTTGATACCGGCTCGATCGAATCGGACGGCGGTTTTGACGCCATGCTGTCCCTGTTTGACAGCACCATTACCTTTCACGCCCAGTTTCAGCAGAACCGGGACTTGCCAGCCCTAATTGATTTACTGGTCCTTGATCGGGACAACCCCCGCTCACTCAACTGGGTGGCTCACACCTTGAGAGGCCGGTTGGCCAAACTCGCGGGTAGTGAGCCAGGGCAACTCAGCGCCCTGTCGTTGCGAGTGCCAGACCCCAACCGTCATGGACTGGCACCACTTTGCGAAACCAAACCTCGGGAGCAAGACGAGTCAGGCAGCGTCAATGGCCAGCAAGACTACTATTTCGCCCTGAACGAGTTGATGTTGCAATGCTCAGCAGCGTCCAATAAGGTGTCTGACGCCATCAGTACCACTTACTTCACCCACTCGGCGCAAGCGAAAACTCGGAAAACAGCACCATGAGGCTGCAGGTCACCCACGACACGTTCTATGACTACGCCCCGGCAGTTGAAACAGCCCAACATCTGGCCTACCTGAGACCACTTCACTCGGCTTACCAACAACTGCTCAGTCATACGATGAGCATCGACCCGCCACCCGCTCAACTAACACAAAATTTGGATGTATTTGGCAACCTGCGCAGTTTTTTCTCATTGGACTCTGCCCATGAAACACTCCGCGTGGTGGCCAAGAGTGTGGTGCTCACGAGCGCCCGCGAGTTACCGATAAGCACGCTATCTTGGGAAGGCACACAAAACTACTTTCAGTATCAGTCTGGAAGACACTTGGACAAGGCATCCGAGTATGTTTTCTCGTCACCCTTTTGCCCACGTCATGCGGACTTTGCCAGCTACGCACGCCCGAGCTTCGGACCTGGCGTTGGCGTACTGGACGGCGCCGCAGACCTGATGCGCCGGATCTACACCGACTTCACTTACGAAAGTGAGAGCACGCAAATCAACACCCCGGCTCGCGAGGCTCTGGTTCAGCGCAAAGGCGTCTGCCAAGACTTTGCGCACATCATGATTGCCTGCCTGCGTGCTCTCGGCCTACCCGCACGCTATGTCAGCGGCTACTTGTTGACTCAGCCAGCACCAGGCACCGTCAAACTTCAAGGCAGTGACGCATCCCACGCCTGGGTGGCGGTTTACGTGCCCGACTTGCCTGAGGGGGATCGCTGGTGTGACCTGGACCCCACCAACAACCGGGCCGGATGGCACTCCCCTGGCGAGGACTATGTGACTTTGGGCACTGGGCGCGACTTTGCTGATGTGTCCCCGATTCGGGGGGTCATTCACGGCGGCGCAAGTCATACTTTGACAGTCGGTGTCACCGTAGAACCCCTGCTCGATGACCTTTCTTTGCCGCCCCTGCCGCCGTTCAGCCCGATGGCCCCAGGCGGCGCATCGCAAAACCAGTTTCAAGCTTAGCTAATTGGGCATTAATGCTATTAATATAGTAGCTGTATGTGCAGGTAAAATAGGGGCCAACGGCCAATTTGATCATCAAACCACCAAGGAGACATCATGAGTATTTATGAAAAGCTGAGCGAGCTCAACATCACACTGCCACCGGTTTCAGTGCCCGCAGCGGCCTACCTGCCCTTCGTTCAGACCGGCAACCTCGTTTTCTTGAGTGGTCACATCGCCAAGAAGGACGGAAAACCCTGGGTTGGCCAGTTAGGCAAGGACACCTCAACAGAGCAAGGCAAAGCGGCCGCCCGCGCCATCGCCATCGATCTGATGGGCACCTTGCATGCCGCAGTGGGCGACCTGAACCGGGTCAAACGTATCGTCAAACTGATGTCATTGGTCAATTCGACCGGTGACTTCACCGAGCAACACTTGGTGACCAATGGCGCCAGCGAGTTGTTTGGCGAAGTCTTTGCGGCCAAGGGCGCTCACGCACGCAGCGCTTTTGGCGTCGCGCAAATTCCAATGGGTGCCTGCGTTGAGATCGAGTTGATCGCTGAACTGGAGTAACCAACGGCCGCCCGGTGGCGCGGCGTGTTGCCCGTCCCGCCCTACGCGGTCAGGCGAGTGATTGCTTGACCCGCCACTGCCTGCATTTGCGCGTCACTGACCTGTTCAGGTGAGATTTCCGCCAAGGGAATTAAAACAAACGCCCTCTCGAACATACGGGGGTGCGGCACATGCAATAAAGGGCTGTTGATCACTCCTTGGCCGTATGTCAGTATGTCCAAATCCAACAAACGAGGGGCATTGCGATAGGGTCTCGCGCGCCCTGCTGTGTTTTCAATGCACTGCAAGCCGGCCAGAAGATCTGGAGCGGTTAAGTCAGTTTGAAGCTCAGCAACCGCGTTCACATAGTCCGGCCCACTTGAATCGACGGGTGCGGTCAAGTACAAGCTGGAGCAACGTACCGATCGAACCCCGACAAGTGCTTGAAGATCTTGGATGGCCTTTTGGATAGCGACAATGGGATCACCCAAGTTCGCCCCCAGAGCGACATAGGCAGTCACCAAGGGACGACTCACACCGTTCAAACGCCGGAGTCCGGCGCCACCTCTCCCGCGGTTTTAGGGCCCGTGCTGCGCCGACGCCGGCGGCGCTTCTTGGGCGCATCGCCGATTTCACCACTGGGTTCAGAGTTTTCCGCACCTGATTGTGAAGGTGCAGACACATTGGCGTCATCAACGGGGGCGGCTTTAGGCATCTTGTGGACCCGTGGCGCCCGCTGGCGCTGTTGTTGCTCGTCCCGGACCTGGTCCACCATGTCTTGGCGCACATCATCATGCGCCATGCTGAACTCCTGCCACCAGTCGGCCAGCATTTCCTCGACTTCCCCTGCGTCGGCCCGAAGTCGCATGAAGTCGAACGCTGCACGGAAACGGGGTTGGTCGACCATGCCAAAGGGCACACTGCCTACCCGCTTCTCAAAGCGCGGCTGCATCATCCAGATTTCGCGCATGTCGCCGGCCAACTTGCCGCGCCCTGACACATCACCGATGCGGGCATTGAACACATCGTCAATCGCGTCCTGAAGGGCTGGGTGCGAGTGCTGCCCTTGCTTGAGCCGAAGCGCCCATCCGTCCCGCACGTCCGCCCACAAAACACAAGCCAACAAGAAGCTCGGGGCCACCGGCTTGCCTTCGCCTACCCGACGGTCAGTGTCGCGAAGCGCGGCATTGACAAAAGTCTGAGCGGCGCGCTCAACCACCACATCCAGCAAGGGGTAAATACCCCGGGCCATGCCGAGTGCTTTCAATTGCTCAATAGAAGCCAGTGCGTGGCCGGTCTGCAAAAGCTTGAGCATTTCATCAAACAATCGACTTTGTGGCACATCGGCCAACAATTGCTGTGACTTGACTAAAGGCGCGGCTGTTTTGGCTTCCAACTCGAAGCCCAGCGCGCTAAGTTTTGCAGAGAAACGTACCGCGCGAATAATTCGCACCGGGTCTTCCCGGTAGCGGGTGGCCGCATCGCCAATCATGCGAATGATGCGCTTCTGAGCATCCCGAATTCCGTTGTGATAGTCCACCACAACCTGGGTTTCCGGGTCGTAGTACATGGCGTTGATGGTGAAATCACGCCGAACTGCGTCCTCTTCTTGCGGCCCCCAAACATTGTCACGCAAAACCCGCCCTGAAGCGTCTACGGCGTGTTTCATGCCGGCGAGCTCGCTCTTGCTGGTGCGCTCGTTGCCAGCTACCGCCTCAGCGGCAGCATTGTCCATATAGGCTCGAAAGGTCGAGACTTCAATCACCTCATGCTCTCGCCCACGCCCGTAAACAACGTGAACAATGCGAAAGCGCCGTCCAATAATGAAGGCGCGGCGAAACAACCCCTTGACCTGCTCTGGCGTGGCATTGGTGGCCACATCAAAGTCTTTGGGGGCCAGCCCAACCATCAGGTCTCGCACAGCGCCACCCACAATGTAAGCCTCAAAACCGGCCGCTTTCAAGGTGCGAACAACATTGAGCGCACGCTCATCCACCAAGGCGGGGTTAATACCGTGGGTGGCAACACCCACTTCCTCTCGCTTGCCAAACTGCTGTTTTTTGCCTTTGGCCGCTACGGCGGACTTGCCCAGTAGCTTGTCGATAAAATTTTTAATCATTGAAACCTGAAACTTTGAGAGACAACCGCGCAATTTACAACGCAGCCCGGATTCTCTTCACTAAAAAAAGACTCAAAACAAGTCAAGTATGCGCCATCCCCGTTGAACCGCGATGGCGCGCAGGCGCTCGTCCGGATTTGTTGCGACGGGATGGGTCACATTTTCCATCAGACTGAGATCGTTGATGGAATCTGTGTAAAAAGTGCTTTCCACGTCGGCCAAGCGCAGCTGCCGCGATGCAAGCCACGCCTCAAGCCTCGTCACCTTGCCTTCGCGGAACGAAGGAACACCCTTGATTTCACCCGTGAACCAGCTACCACCAACTGTATCTTCGCGCTCCAACTCAACCGCCAGAAGTTCATCCACCCCAAACGCCTTAGCGATGGGACGTGTCACGAACTCATTGGTCGCGGTGATGATCAGCACCTGATCACCAGCGTCCTGGTGCCCCGCGACCAAATTCAGGGCCTGAGGCTTGATCGCTGGCGCAATCACATCCCTCATGAAGTCAGCGTGAGCTACTTCTGATTCGATAGCGCCATGCGTTCGCATGGCTGCCGTCGAAAAGCGAATGTACTCTCGAATATCGAGCGTGCCTGCCTTGTAATCCGCATAGAAGTCGTCGTTGCGCAGGGTGAAGTCAATCGGATCATTCCAACCCAAACTTGTTGTAAACACTCCCCAGGAATGGTCCGAATCCAGAGGTATAAGGGTGTGATCAAGATCGAAAAGTGCCAACTTCATGAATCAGGTGTTCTCCAGCATGGATTTGATAAGCGGTATGGTGATGGCACGTTTGGTTTGAAGCGCGTAGCCATCCAGGTGCTCGAGCAGCTCCATGAGGCTGCCCAAGTCACGGCTGAACCGGTTGAGCATGAAGTCCATGACTTCGTCGCCCAGAAAGACGCCCCGCGCGTCAGCCGCCTGGCGAAGTACGGACCGTCGCTCAGACTCACTAAGTACATGCAACTGAAACACGTGACCCCAACCCAAACGGCTGCGCAGGTCGTCGCGCAATTTCAGATCAGCCGGAGGCAATGCGCCGGCGGCCAAAATCCAGCGTTGATGTGTTTGTGCGTTGATGAACCAGTTGAATGCGGCTTGCTGCTGCACGGAGTTGTACTGGTGTACGTCATCCATCAGGATCGTGGCCCAGCGTTCATCAAACTCCGGTGGCTCTTGCACATTGGCGTCCAGCCAGCCAACGCTGGCGCCCTGCTCCCGCAGCGCTTCCAGAACCGCCTTCAATAAGTGCGTTTTCCCGCTTGCGCTGCTGCCCCATAAATAGGTAGGCACCGGCGATCGGACCGCCCCACCGGCCTTTTGACCCACCCACAGCGCGAGGTGGCTCAACACAGCGTCATTCGGACCGGCAAAAAAAGTTTTAAGTGTTGGTTCGGTTGCCAAACCAATATCAAGTGCGATTTGTTTCATCTATTGGCCTCCCTTTTGGTAAAGCTGGCTGGACAGATAGTGGGCTTGCGCACGCCGAACTGCGACAAGCAAGACCGCACTAACAGGCAAGGCCACCAAGACGCCCACGAATCCAAAAAGGTGTCCAAATGCCAGCAGCGCAAAAATTACAGCCAGCGGATGCAGACCAATTCGCTCGCCCACCAATCGAGGGGTTAAAAAAAGGCTCTCAATGAACTGACCCAAGCCATAAACGACAGCGACCATCACAATCGCCTTGGTTGGCCCCGCCGACGTCGCAAACTCCAAAAAACCGGCGAGAGTGGCCAATATCAAGCCCAAACCAAAGCCGACATAAGGCACAAAAACCGCCAACCCCGTAAAGACACCAATTGGCAATGCCAGATCCAGGCCAAACAACGCCAATCCAATGCTGTAAAAAACCGCCAACACTAACATCACCAACAACTGACCGCGCAAATACTGGCCCAACACAGCATCAGCTTCGGCAGTGAAACTGTCAAATGAGGTACGCATATGCGGCGGCACAAACAAAAGAACGCGGGGGACAAGTTTGTGCCAATCCGTCAACAAGTAGAACAGGGCCACGGGTATCAGCACGGCATTGCCAAAAATGGCAAACGCCACACTGCCGCCCAGCTTGAGTGATGTCATGACCGAGGCGAAAGCATTGTCAGCATTGGCGTTGAGATACTTCAACATGAAGGCCTTGATACTGCCGACATCCCATGAGAAGGCGATTCCGAACTGTGCAAAGAACGGCTTTAACGTTGAGTTCAATGTATCCAGAAGCACCGGCACCTGCTCCCGCATCAGTGGCAACTGTTTCACCAAAATTGGGACAACGAGCAGCATCACGGCAAGGACGACCACAATAAACAACAATTCCACGACCAGCACCGCGAGCATGCGCGGCAGGCGGCGGTTGCCGACGTTGTCCAGCCAATCGACCAACGGGGTTAGAGCGTAGGCCAATACCGTGGCAATGACAAAGGGCGTCAAAACAGGCGCCAACAGCCACAACGCGAACGAAATGAACGCCGTCAATAGGCACCAGCTGGCGGCTCTTTTTTGAGTTGGGGTGAATTGCATAGGGATAGATGGGATGGAACCCTTAAAATCAGGGCAAATTTTATAGGGCGCTGTTGAATCGCCCGCTCCAACGCAACTACGAACGCACTTTACATGACAACTCCCCTGAATCCCGCCCCCCTGTCTTACAAAGATGCAGGCGTCGACATTGACGCAGGTGATGCACTGATCGAGCGCATCAAGCCAATGGCCAAGAAAACCATGCGCGAAGGCGTGTTGGCCGGAATTGGCGGATTTGGCGCACTGTTCGAAGTTCCCAAGCGCTACAAGGAGCCGGTGTTGGTCAGCGGCACTGATGGCGTTGGCACCAAGCTTAAATTGGCATTTGAATGGTCCATGCACGACACCGTTGGCATCGACTTGGTAGCCATGAGTGTCAACGATGTTCTGGTGCAAGGCGCAGAACCCCTCTTTTTCCTGGACTATTTTGCTTGCGGAAAATTGGACATTGACACCGCTGCGGCCGTCGTTGGCGGTATTGCAAAAGGCTGCGAACTGTCTGGGTGCGCCTTGATTGGCGGCGAAACGGCTGAAATGCCCGGCATGTACCCGGCGGGCGAATACGACCTTGCCGGCTTTGCGGTTGGTGCAGTCGAAAAGTCAAAAATTTTGACTGGCCAAACAATCAAACCGGGTGACGTTGTTCTGGGATTGGCTTCCAGCGGCGTGCACTCGAATGGCTTCAGCTTGGTGCGCAAGTGCATTGAGCGGGTCGGCGACGCTTTGCCGGCCACGTTGGACGGCAAACCGTTCAAACAAGCAGTGATGGAGCCCACCCGTCTGTATGTCAAGACTGTGCTGGCGGCGCTGGCCGCGCACCCTATTAAGGCATTGGCCCACATTACAGGTGGCGGCTTGCTCGAAAACATTCCCCGTGTTTTGCCAGAAGGAACAGCGGCCCACCTGCAAAAGGGAAGCTGGCCGCAAACTGAATTATTCGCCTGGCTGAAAACAACTGCCGGAATCGACGACATTGAAATGAACCGAACCTTCAACAACGGCATTGGAATGGTCGTCGTGATAGACGCTGAGCACGCTTCCGCCTGCCAGGCAACCCTGCAGGCTGCCGGCGAACAAGTTCACGTGATTGGTTTAATTGCCCCCCGCGGCGATGGCGCGTCGGTCATCATCCGCTAATTAAAGAAGCTCCTTGGCGTCAAGCGCCAAGGAGCTTTCTTAACGCACCCGCAAACAAAAAAGCCTGACCACATTAATGATCAGGCTTTTTTTGCCCAGAGGGCCGAATTGGTGGGATGTGCGGGGGTCGAACCCACGACAAACGGATTAAAAGTCCGCTGCTCTACCAACTGAGCTAACATCCCTTTGAAAAAATAAACAAAAAAGTTGCATTTCTCCAAGCCTTAAATTATAACCCAGTTCTTTCTAGGTTTAGCACTTTTTCGCTATTTGGTTCAATACCCAGCCCGCTGCACACTGACCAAATGTGGCGGTCACGCTAACGACCGACCCGTAACCATGACAGTTGAGACTGCCATCACCATCAACGGCGCAAGACGCGTCGGGAGGCGCGACAGATTCTCGGCTGAAAACACAAGTGACACCCATTTTTTTACCGTCCTTGGGGGCGCCATGTTCCTTGCGCAGACGGTATCGCAGTTGGGCCAACAGTGGATCATGAGTCACGCTGGCAAGGTCACTGACATCAACGAGGTGTGGTTGTCGTTTGCCGCCAGCGGCACCAACCGAAATAAAATGCCTCTTGGCTTGGCGGGCCCACACAGCCATCGCCGTCTTGGCTTTGACCTGGTCACAGGCATCAATGACAGCGCTCACGCCATCAGGAACCAGTAACGGCCAATTCACCGCATCCACGAATTCATCCACGCATTCGACTTGGCATTCACTGTGAAACGAGTGGACTCTGTCCCTCATGGCGAGAACCTTGGACTGACCAATCGTTGCGTCGACTGCATGAAGTTGCCGATTGATATTGGACTCAGACACATGATCCATGTCGATCAATGTAAGACGCCCTACACCACTACGGGCCAATGCTTCCACCGCCCAAGACCCCACACCGCCGACACCCACCACAGCGACATGAGCATCGCGAATACGCCCGGCGCCACCCATACCAAACAGCCGCTCCAGACCAGAAAAACGACGATCCATCAAAATCCTAAAAAACTAAAATGGAAACGCATAACTGGCATCAATATGCAACTCATCGGTGACATCTCCCCAACCCAGCCATGGGGCCCTGCTAGATAATTGCAAAGAGCCCATCAGGGCGTGGAGTAGATGCCACGTCGGGCTAAGGAATGCCAGCAATATTCAGAGCAGTCGAGGCGAGCCAAGGGCTCGCCTCGCAACCCCAGTAATACGATTAGCGACTTATTTCAATCGTGCCAAGCGCTCTTTTGCTGCGGCAGCAGCTTCTGCTTGAGGATATGCCTTGATGAGATCTTCCAGCGTTTTCCGAGCGGCACGGTTGTCTTTCAATTCAACTTGGCAGTTGGCAATTGACAAAACTGCTTCGGGAACACGCATGTGCTCAGGCTCGCTAACGATCAAACTCCGAAAGTTCAACATAGCCTCTTTGTATTCTCGATTCGCATATTGGGCATTGCCCAACCAGAACAAAGCCGATGGCCGATAGCCACTCAAGGAAAAACGCTTCAGGAAACTGGAGAAAGCAGTCTGCGCAGTCGCGAACTCGCCTTTTCTAAAGACGGCCAGGGCAGCATCAAACTCACGTTTCTCTGCTGGCTCCACAGTGAACTCTCGCCCATCAAGGGTAACCTTGACAGGCTCAAGTGGGCGCAACCGCTCATCTACAGTTTGAACAATATTTTTTTGTTGCAGCTGCGTGTCGGACAACTCGCGCACCATTTGTTCGTTTTGGCCTCTCAATTTGGCCACATCCATCCGAAGCATCTCTATTTGATTCTGCAAATCAAGCAAGCTTCGCCGAACAACGAGAACATCCTCATTTATTTTGGCTGAGGACTGCTCGGACGCAACCCGGGAGGACTCGACGCGCTGGCGCAGGTCGAGAATTGCACGTCGTGCCTCTTCGTCCTCAAAGAGCGCCGCATGAGCGGATACAGCCCCCAGCGAAAGGAACAAGGAAAAAATGGTGGCATATGTCAAGCGCACAGTATCAGTCCCTTTCATTTATCGGTAATTGAGTTCCGCACGGCGGTTTTTGGCTCGAGAGACCTCGTCGTTGCCCACGGCGGCAAGCTTTTCCTTGCCATAACTGACCGCTTCCATTTGCCCGTCACTTACTCCGAGAAGACTCAATGCGTTTCGCACTGACTCTGCCCTCTTTTGTCCCAATGCGAGGTTGTATTCACGCCCGCCAGTGTCATCTGTGTGGCCTTCAATTGAAACGTTGCGCTTTGGTAGCGCCTTGATATGCCGAGCATGGGTCTCAACCAAACCTTGAAACTCAGGTTTGATGACGAAGCTGTCGTGATCAAAATACACGATTCTTGGGCCGGCCGGAGGGGCAGATGGGTCATTGCTTCGCCCAATATCAATCGGCGCCACACCGCCATTACCGACGCCAGAACCGGAACCGGCACCAATTCCACCACCCTGTTGCAGCGCTGTTCCGGCGCGATCAACGACAGGGACATCGTCAAGTTTCACTGCAGAACTGCATCCCGCCAATAGCGCGGCACCTAAAAAAATTGTCAATGCGGATTTCATGTAAATACTCCTGTAAATTTATTGTTTCGAGAATGGGCCCCAATGAGGCTCTCTCAAGTCGCCGCCTTGCCCACTCAGGCTGGCCTTGACCTTGCCATCCAAAGTCGTCGTCATCAACGCCTCTCGCCCTTGTTGTTGTGTGGCATAGACAATTAACTTGCTATTGGGTGCAAATGCCGGGCTTTCGTCCGCAACAGTATCTGTCAATGACGTGACGGTACCAGTAATCATCTCCATCAATTGCAACTTAAACGCTCCATTCACCCGAGTGATATAGGCCAACCAACGTCCATCAGGACTGATAGCAGGTGAAATGTTGTAGTTCCCGGTAAATGTGACCCGCTCAACATTGCCACCACTTGGCGGTATTTTGTAGATTTGGGGCGAGCCACCCCGGTCGCTTACAAAGTAAAGTGTTTTTCCATCCGAGGAAAACGCGGGTTCGGTATCGATGCTGCTTGACTGAAGCAGACGGCGAGGCTCTCCACCATTGGCATCGATCACATAAAGCTGCGACCCACCGTCTTTGCTAAGTGTGACGGCCAAAGACCGGCCATCAGGAGCCCAAGCAGGGGCGCTATTGGATCCTCGAAAATTCGCAATCAAACGGCGTTTGCCTGTCAACACATCGTGGGTGTATATCACCGGTTTGCGAGACTCAAATGAAACATAGGCCAACTGAGCGCCGTTGGGCGACCAAGCAGGTGAGATGATGGGCTCCGGGCTTGCCAATGCAGCCTGTGCATTTTCGCCATCCGCGTCCGCGACCCAAAGCTGATACCGCTGCGCGGACTTGGTCACGTAAGCAACTCGCGTGGAAAAAACACCCTTCTCACCGGTCAAGCGTTCATACACATAGTCCGCAATCTGATGAGCAGCCAACCTCAAATCAGTCTGAGTCACTGCATAGCTCTGTGCCCCAATATCCTGCCCACGCACGACATCCCAAAGTCGAAATCGAACATCAAACCGACCATCAACCAAGCGTGAAATGCTCCCATTGACCAGTGAGTCGGCGCCCTTCGACCTCCAAAGTGCCAAGTCAGGACGAGTCATCTCGTCCAGCGCAGCCCCGCCCGCGTCAACAATCCGAAACTGACCGCTTCGCTCCAGATCCGCCTGAACAACAGCCGCGATCTTCTGAGACACCAAGTCCTGGCCACGAAATGCCGAAATGGCGATGGGCAGTTGGGTTACCCCCACGCCAGAGACCTCTACTCGAAACTGGGCCACCGCGGGTAGCCATGCTTGAAGTATCGCCAAGCCAAACAAAACCCTGAATACTAATTTTCTCATCTTGCCTTTTTTGTTTTTCAATTTGAAAAAGAATCAATTGATGACTCTGACAACAGCATCGTTCGCCATCAGTGGATTATCAATTCCCTCCGTGGCCCTGATCACTCCGGAATTAAGCCTCAAAGTAACCCGATCTCGATTGACTGACTCGTTACTCCGACTATTCTCTTTGTGCCACAAATGGTAAACCTCTGTGGCACAAAACCCGTTCTTTCGCTGCCGCCCTGAATTGTGTAGCCTCAAAACAAAGTCGGCATCCTCATGCCCCCACCCCTCGAAGGACTCATCAAATCCGTTGACCAAGATGTAATCCTCCTTCCAAACAGCCAGATTACACCCACGAATTTGTTTCCATCTGAAACGTTTTTCCCGTCTCATTTTGATGTCTGGAACTCGCACCAAATGAACAATCTTGTTCGAATCCCCCTGGAAGCGCCACTTGATCCAGGTTACCCATGTTGCGTGCACGACATCAGTATTCCCTGCTAACACTGACGCCGACAATCGCTCGCTTAACAGGACTCTACTGCCATTCACAAAGCAACCTCGCTCCGCCAAGTATTCATGCCCCTGAACAAAGTGACGATTTGGAATGCAGTCGCCATCCATGAAAACCAAATAATCGGCGCTGCTTGACGCAACCGCCAAGTTTCGAGCTCGAGAAATTGTAAATCCGCTGTCCGGGTGCCATACGTGCGTCACGCGGCAATTGAACTTTGGCAATCCAGCGCCCACCCTGGCTATCGATTCGGCCGTCGATCCATCGTCGGCGATGATGATCTCATGTCGCTCATCGCACTGATCGGCGAGTCCCTGCAAAACCTTAAGCAAGTTTCCCGGATTGTTATAGGTCAAAACGATGAATGCGGTTGTCACTTCTTTCATTTGCTACTTCAATTCAGAACGATTGCGTAACACAAGCCATCTTTTTAGGTACCGGTAGTAAGTACCCTCTGCATTGGAAATCGCCAACGCCAGTCCCAACTGTCCATCGAGAAAACCGAGGCGCAAAAAATACGTGCGAAAAAATGCCCAGAACCCATGGCCCAACGCGCTCCATAGATTTGCTGATCGTCCCTTTTTCTCCATACTAAGGGCGCCGGCCGTCGAATACCGATTCACTTTATCAAGCACTGACTCAAAATTCGGAAAGCTCAAATGCACGATCCGAGATCGAAGTGTTCCAACAGCCTCGGTTGTGACCAAGCGTTCATGCACCAAGTCATCGGAAAAATTCGCCAGCCCACGCCGAAAAAGTCGAGTTACGTAGTCTGGATTCCACCCAGAGTGCTGCATGAATTGACCACAATAGCTGGAAAGTCTTGGAATGCGGTAAACATTTAGAGACGATGAACTTACTATGAGCGAAACTATTTCTGCACGAAGCTCGGGTGTCACCCGCTCGTCTGCGTCAATAGAGAGAACCCATTCACCTCGAGCCAGCGACAACGCTCGGCTCTTCTGGGGCCCAAATCCAGGCCAATCTGATGTCACAGAAACCTGTGCGCCCAAACTTCGAGCCAAGTCTGCCGTTCCGTCCGTACTGGCGTTGTCGACAACAACAATTTCATCAGCAAAGTCGACACTCGACAGACAGTCCACAATGTTAGCTCGTTCGTTGCGAGTGATGACGATAACTGAAAGGCGCATAGGAATGTTAGGAGTGTAGCAAGTTGCCGGCATAATCAAGCGAAGCGCCCCTCTTCAGGAGTGGATCCTGATCACGACGGCGGTTTGAGATGCCGTGAATTCAAATCACAGATGACGAAAGACCAGCCCAAAAGCAATCAGGACTTATATCTTCGATTGCTGTCGTATATCAAACCACATTGGAAGGTTGTCGTTCTTGCTGTGATTGGCATGATTGGAACAGCTGCAACAGAACCCGTTTTTCCGGCCATCATGAAGTACTTGCTGGACAACGGATTCAAAACCGCTGATCCTCGTATGGTCTGGGTGATACCAGTTGGTATTGTTCTGCTGTTTTTTGTACGCAGTGTCTTTGTCTATTGCACGGGGTACTTAATGATGTGGGTGTCCAGCCGACTAGTCACTGACCTGCGCCGCGACATGTTTGCAAAACTGCTTGTCCTGCCTACCCACCACTACGACGAACAATCCGCTGGCCATTTAATTTCGCGACTTGTTTACGACGTAAACAACGTTACCGATGCAGCAACCAGCGCACTAATATCAGTGGTGCGGGAGTCCCTCACAGCAACTGCGTTGATCGCCTATCTTCTCTATTTAGACTGGAAACTCACACTAATTACCTTGACGATAGGACCTGTGATTGCTTTTATTGTCAAAGCGTTCTCTCAAAGAATGCGCGCAGCCAGCCGCAAGAGTCTGGAAGCGATGCGGACTATTTCGCACACAGTCGAGGAGACCGTCTCAGCAGAGCGGGTTGTCAAGATTTTCGGCGGGCAGCGCCGCCAATTGCAGCGATTTTTTGATGCCACAGAAACTTTCCGCAGAGCTCAAATGCGGGAGGCAATTCCAGCGTCGGCGGTCACACCGATCACGCACATCGCAGCGTCTGTAGCCATCGCGATCATCGCCTATCTTGCATTGAGTCAATCAACCGGGCAGGCTGGCACGTCGCCGGGTGGCTTCATATCGTTTATTACAGCGATGCTTCTGTTAATTTCGCCTATCAAGCAACTCACGACGGTCAGCACAACCATTCAGCGCGGATTGGCCGCGGCTGAAAGTGTTTTTTCTCTGTTGGACACATCCCAGGAGGAGGATCAAGGGAAAAAGAAAATTCAGCGTGCCAAAGGAGATATTTCATTTGAATCCGTCAGATTCAAGTACCCAGGTGCCGAACATGAAACATTGAACGGAATTTCATTTCAGATCGAGGCAGGCCAGACCATTGCACTTGTTGGGGCATCGGGTGGCGGCAAGACAACGATCAGTTCCTTAATCCCTCGCTTTTATGCCGTAACCGCCGGTCGTATCACTGTCGACGGAACCAACACCGTGGAGCTAACTCTGGAAAGTCTGCGGCAAAACATTGCATTGGTCAGCCAGGACATTGTTCTTTTCAATGACACCATTGAAGCAAATATTGCATATGGCGCTTTAGGGACATTCAGCCGAGCTGAGGTCACAAAGGCAGCGCAGGCGGCAAATGCTTGGGACTTTATTGAAAAACTCCCGAACGGGTTAGACACCATGGTGGGCGAAAATGGATCCAAACTATCAGGAGGCCAGCGGCAGCGGCTCGCAATCGCCCGCGCCTTGCTTAAAGATGCACCCATCTTGATATTAGACGAAGCAACTTCGGCACTGGACAGTGAATCGGAACGTCAAGTTCAATCAGCTCTAGCTGTACTTATGAAAAACAGAACAACCTTGGTCATTGCCCATCGTCTGAGCACCATTGAACATGCAGATCGCATCCTTGTGGTGGACAAAGGCCAAATCATTGAAAGTGGATCACACACCCAACTCATGAGCGCTGGCGGCTATTACGCCAACCTGCGCCATATCCAAGCATGAGAATTCCGATTCTGATGTACCACCAAATCGATGTGCCACCACCGAGTGGCACCCCATTGCGCGGACTCGTGGTTTCCCCAGGCTCATTTGCACGTCAGATGTGGCTACTGAGATGTTTGGGTTACAAGGGTATGTCGATGCGCAATCTTGAGCCATATATGAGGGGAACTATCCAAGGCAAGGTGATCGGAATTACGTTTGATGACGGTTACGAAAACACGGTTCTGAATGCCCTACCTGTGCTTCGGCAGATGGCGTTCACTGCAACATGTTATGCCGTGAGCGACATGATTGGCCAAACGAACTCTTGGGATCGTCACCTTGGTGTTGAGGAGAAACCTCTGATGAGTTTGGATGACTGGTTGGTTTGGAGAAACAGTGGCATGGAGATTGGCTCCCATACCCGCACGCATGCGAACCTGACGAAACTTTCCGAAGCCGAAGCTTATATGGAAATTGTAAAATCGAAGCAGGAGCTGGAACGGCTATTGGATTGTGAAATTCGACACTTCTGCTATCCGTTCGGCCAGTTCGAAAAAGACCACAGCTCGGCCGTGAAAGAGGCCGGTTACGCTAGCGCCACCACCACACACCGAGGATTGATTCACAACGGGGACGATCCATTCACTCTTCGGCGAGTCATGATTGCTAGGGCTACAAACGTGCTGCAATTTGCGCTTAAAGTGACGACTGGCTACGAAGACCGCCGCTCGTGAAGCAGTTTTCTCTTTTTTGTAAGAGCTTTTGCACGGACCTGAAGAGAGTAGTACGTCTGGCTTCATCTATCAGGCAATTCAACACTGAAGGCCTTCCTTTTTACGTGTCTGTACCCAATGCGGACCTCCCACTGTTTCGGGAACACCTGAGTGGTCTAGGCGTCGAGATCGTAGCGGACGAGACAATTATTGCGGCATCTCCCCGAATCAAAATAACCGAGCTCCAGAAAATGTCGGGGGGCCTAACTCAGCAGATCATCAAGTCAGAGTTTTGGCGGTTAGGTATCTCTACCGCCTATCTGTGCTTGGACTCAGACGCCCTATTTATCCGCCCCTTTGGTGTGGCGGATTTCATGGCGCCAGGAGAAATACCCTACACAGTGATCGATGAAGGCCATGAGTCACTAGAGGACGCCATCCGACATAAAAAACCGAGAGTCGTTAAGGCTTATGTCAAGGAAGCTGACCTGTTACAAAATTTGTTTGAACGGACAAGCCGGCGTTATAGCTTCGGCCCCTTCCCACTGATTTGGCACCGTGCGGTATGGGAAAGTCTAGACACAAACTACCTTCGGCCTCTGGGCATAAGCATAGCGGACGCCATTGCCCAAGCACCGATCGAATCACGTTGGTATGGTGAGGCACTTTTGGCCTACAAGGCAGTGCCCCTTATGCCCTGCCAACCATTGTTCAAGGTTTACCACTACGCTTGGCAATACGATCAAGATCTTCGAAGAAGCATGGGAACGGAGCAGCTGAAAACGTTATACAGCGGGGTGATCTACCAATCAGCATGGGAGCGAGGTATGGATTGGCCCCGGGAAGGCGGAGACTTTTCATCGAGGTTTGGCCGCCGTTTGCGCCGAATCTTGGGTCGTATTTAGAGCGCGGCATCAGGTTCTGGAGTGCTTCAGCGAGGGGCACACCCATATTCAGCTCGCTGAAGCCCGAACATAATCGGTATTCCGGAAAATCTAGGACGGATCAGCGAGGCCTTTCATCGAGGATAATTTAGCCTCTCTTTCTCTTCTCTGGCGGAGATTGACGTCCGACGTCGTAGCCACAAATTGGCAGCAGCATAGGAAAGCACAAATCCCTGCATCTCCAGCATATGGTCTCTAAACACCGAATCCGTAAACCCACGAATTATCCAAAATGCAGCAAGTGAAACCAGCACGAGCGCCCATTCATTAAGCATTTTTGACGCTCGAAAATAGCGGAGCCCGACAGTTAAAAAGTAGGCTAAAACTATCAAATACAGAATGGCACCGGCCCACCCAAGCGCCAGCGTCGTGTCGATCCAACCATTGTGAGCGTGCGCCATCAAAATGACTGGATCGGAACACTCAGATCTCAGCAAATTTTGGTAAGCATGCTTAGATCCATCATTTCCCCACGGGTGTTTAATCGCGAGTGCAATGCCCGCCCGCAATAAAACCATTCGCGCGCCGTCACCCCCTTGCACAGCAGAAATCACGCTCTGAGCTTTCTCACCTGAACCATATTGGGCAATGATTTTCGATTCAATTGAGGAAGTACCTTCACATTCAATTTGAATGGCGTCGCCAGAAAATCCAGCTACAAGCTGCCCGGCCATATTTTGCCAACGGCTATCATTTTTAATCGCAACGAAGAGAATGGAAACCGCGGCGATCAGTAGGGTCGCTATAGCAATGAGAACATTTTTTCGTTGATGACTCGCTCGTGTCAAGTACACACAGGCAAGGACAAGAAGCCCTCCGCCCAGCACAAACGCGAAGCCCGCGCGAGAATTGGCAAAGGCGGTACTTAGAAGACCAGCCAGAATCAAGGCTGCAGCCCATGGTCGAATTGCTTTGTTTCCAGCTGCCATGGCTGCCGCGAGAAGCACAACAGCCTGTCCCGCTGCGTAGCCCAGATCCGCGTGATGCGTTTCTCTCCCCCAATAGCCCCAGGGTATAGACGATGTCTCCCAAGCTTTCAATGCGAAGAGACTAAGGTGAATCAGTATGGGCACCGAGGTTACAAGCCCAAGATCGAAAGCTGAACCTCTATTTTTTTTCCAAAAAACAGCGGCCACTCCTGCCCCTGCCAGCATAGCGATTAGACCCCGGCCCCATTGCCCCAGCAAACTTTGCGCAGCAATGATCGGCGAGTCGGAAATAAGCGGGAACACAAACAGATACGCAGCCCACAACCCAATTGGTATGGGCCAGTAAAACGAAGGTCGTTGCTTCAGAAACGACCACGCCAGACAAGCAAGAAGGCCGAGCAGTGCAACATTGCGGAAAGCAATGGTGCCGGCCATTGGCAGGACTGCGAGGTAACACACAGCAAAAATACCGACGAAAAAGGTCGCGCTATGGGGCACTGAAGCAGCACTCCAGCTACTTCTTGAATTTAATTGGTTTTTTTCCTTCATACCTATTTTCCAAATAGACGTCGGGGCGCCTTGCCGTTTGATACATTGGTCTTCCCCCGGAGCGCTAGACGCATCCTAGCCTCAAACGTGAAGCACGGTTGAACGCCAAAGGGCTGATTCTGGGTCCAAAAAAGCGCGCCAATGAGTAACAAGTTGACCGTAGTCAGATGTGGCCAGGCTTCAATTGCGCCACCCAACCAAGGAGTTGACCGACCGCAGCCTGTGTAGTGAATGGATTCACCCGGTTATCCTGAACAACAGCGCCAAACCGCCAGTTGTCAATCGCCTCACCTAGGGCCGTCGCCAGTTCTGTATATCGTTGCAAATCTTGAGGGTCATTGCTCTCACTGCAAATCGCCACATGCCCCTGCCCTCGAAGGATCGCAGCCATCTGCGGATTGTTATGAACCACAGCCAGGATCGGCCTTTTCGCCCAAAGGTACTCATAGAGCTTTGAGGGGATGTACTCTGAGCAAATTGGATCTTCGCCGTGAAGCAACAATAAGATGTCTACCGTTCGCATCCGATTTAATATCGTCTGGCGGCCGCTACAACCAGTCAGGGGATCGGCTTCAATTCGCCCGAAATGCCGCAAGCAAGGTTTAACATGGGAATGGGAAAGCCGCGTTACGGACACACTGTCTAATGGTCCGCCGTATACGTGCAACTCGACCACATCCATCAATTCGGGACGTTGGCCAAAAAGCGTCTCTAGCGCTCCAACAATGGGGCCCAAGTGTCGCGTTGGTGAAAGTGATCCGAAATGCCCGATGACAAACTTCTTGCCTGGAATGTAAGGGGGCAGCGTTTGGAAGGGGTTGTCGATGCCCGGCAGCATCATCTTGCCCCGGTTCCCAAGCTGAGGATGGCGTTGGCGCGCGCTGGCTAAGGCCTGGTTGGTAAACCAGATCGCCACATCAGCATCGGCGCAGATTTGGCCTTCGACCTTGGCTTGCATTTTTTCCTGAGCCGTCGTTGGGATTTTTCCCGGCATGACCATGGGATCATGCACTTCAGCCAACCAACAGGTACCGGTAGCGTGCTTCAGTGCATACCCGGCCATATGGGCCGCAAACGCCCCGCCCGTCGAATAAATCAAGTCAAAGGGCTTTTTGCGTGCCAGGTGTCGCCCTTTTAGATAGGCACTCAACCACCAAGACCAAGAGCTTTCGACGGGGCGTACAAGTTTTTCGATCAGCATCCATGGCAGCAAGAATATGGATGCAATCGTCATGCACAAACGGTACACAAAGCCACATCCCAAACGTTTGCGCAAGACATGCCGGAGCTCAAACCGAAATCCCGCGGGTCCCAAGGGCCAAAGTTGATGGTGTTCAACTTGTGTGTCATGACTACCGGATACGCCGCTCAATACGACGACTTCGATGCCCGCACTCTGCAGATGAGGAAGCTTGTCTGTAATAGTTTGACTGGCCGCCCGTCCATCCATGTTGAATGCGTGCGAAATGACCAACCAACGTGGCCGTGAATCAGAACTCATTCGGATATTAGAGAGTGAAATGGACGAACTCAGGAGGGCCGCGATGGCCATTCATTTTGCCGCCACCTGAGAAAAAAGCTGTTCATATTGTAGGACCGCGCTTTCCCAAGAATGGTGTTGGGCAAACGCTATGCCACCTTGGCGCAAATGTTGAGCCAAGTCTCGGCTGTCCAATATGGCGCCGATTTGCCCGGCTAATTCTTGCTCATTTTTCGGGTCAGACAATAGCAATGCATTTGCCCCATGCGTCAATTGACGGGAGATGCCGCACTGATTCGGACCACTTACCACTACAGGAAGGCCATGGGCCATAGCCTCCAACACCACCATCGCGAAACTATCTTCCAGGGTGGGATGGGCTAGACAGTCCGCCGCGGCATAGGCGGGGGAGAGGTCTTCAAGCGACCCCAGGAAATACACTCGATTCTCAATGCCCAACTCCTGAGCCTGGAGACGGTATTTGCGAGCCGCGTTGGGGTTGCCAGCTACTGCCAGAAATACGCTGGGAGGCATCGCTCGAAGGGCCTCCAGCAAAGTATCCAATCCTTTTCTGGCATAGTCATTGGCAATAAAAAGAACCATTCGGCCATCAAGCGGCAAACCAAGTGCGCGCCGCGTATCTGCCTGGCCCGGCAAATCAAGTGGGATATTCACACCAGGAGTTACGACTTTTATCTTACCGGTACAGCCGGGATACGCCTCTTCACACTCCTGACGAAGGTGATTAGACGTGGCGACGATGCGGTGCGTTGGACAAAGTCTAAAGCGAGAACCTTCCAGCACAAGATAGGTGATCAACCTAGGGCTCAAGGCCACTTTGACCCAACGGAATATCCGGTGGACTCCACTAAAGGTGAAAAACAGGTTGTGCCGCACAGGCCTGACGTGGATAGTTTGAACGTGGCCTTGCCAAGTATTTTCGTGCGAATGGACCGCGTCAAAGCCCCGACGGGTTTGCCGCCAAGTAAAAACGGCAAACACCAACTGATTGATCCAGCGCGGTTTCTCAAACAGGGAAAAAACTTTGTGATACGAAACCCCTTGAATGGGGTGGTTGGACGTCTGCGAAAACACGTGAACTTCATGGCGCGACGCCAACCCCTGAACCAAGGCAACAGCATAACTTTCAGCACCACCGCCCGCTCGCGAAAAATGGCGACTGATAACGGCAATTCGCATCGATTAAAGCAACACGATGTCGTACTGTTCAGGCCCCATCGCACTATCGCTTTGAAGCGACACCGGCTTGCCAATGAACTCACTTAACCCCGCCAAATGCTCACTCTCTTCGTCTAAAAATAACTCAATGACCTTTGGTGAAGCCACAACGCGAAATTCGCGAGGGTTGAACTGTCGGGCCTCTCGCAGAATTTCCCGAAAGATGTCATAGGTGACGCTACGTGCGGTTTTAACAATACCCTTACCTTCGCAAGTTGGGCAGGGTTCACACAGCATGTGTGCCAATGATTCACGCGTTCTCTTTCGAGTCATCTCAACCAAACCCAATTGAGAGAACCCGCTGGCGTTCGTCTTGACTCGGTCTCGGCCCAATTGCTTTCGAAATTCAGCCAAGACGGTGTCTTGGTGATCTGTCCGGACCATGTCAATGAAGTCAACAATGATGATGCCGCCCAAATTTCGCAATCTCAACTGTCGTGCGATGGCCTGTGTCGCTTCCAAATTGGTCTTGAAGATTGTGTCGTCAAAATTCCTGGCACCAACAAACCCCCCGGTGTTGACATCGATGGTTGTCAAAGCCTCTGTTTGATCGACGATGAGATAGCCGCCCGACTTCAGCTCAACTCGCCGACCAAGTGCCTTTGCAATATCGTCATCGATCGCATCAAGATCAAAGATGGGGCGCTCCCCCTTGTAGTGCTGAAGCTTCGTGGCGGCAGCTGGCATAAACTCAAGACCAAACGCTCGCAACGAGTCATACTGCTCGCGAGAGTCCACCCGAATAGTCTGCGTTTTATTGCTGACAAAATCCCGCAAAACTCGCTGCAGCAGGCTTAGGTCTTGGTGCAAGAGAGACATTGGAGGCAGTCGCAATGAGGCTTCTTTAATCCGGGCCCAAGCCTTGCGCAAGTACGTGATGTCATCAGAAAGTTCTTGATCTGATGCGTCCTCTCCATTCGTACGAAGGATCAGTCCACCACCCTGCGGACTCGCCAAGAGTTGCAGCCTAGACCGCAACTCATCCCGCAGCGCGGGAGGAATCTTCTGGGAAACACCCACATGATCATCCTGGGGCAGAAATACCAGCATCCTTCCGGCAATACTAATCTGTGTAGACAGGCGTGCGCCCTTGGTGCCAATCGGATCCTTGATCACTTGCACGGTCAATACCTGGCCTTCAAACACCTGCTTTTCTATGGGGATCTGCGGCTGCGTATTGCGGACCAAGCTCGGCGGCTCTCCATCAGGCTGACGGTGCCAAACATCGGCCACATGCAAAAATGCCGCACGCTCCAGTCCAATGTCAATGAATGCCGATTGCATCCCAGGGAGAACTCGAGCTACCTTGCCCAAATAGACGTTGCCTACCAAGCCTCGCTCCAGAGTCCTTTCGACGTGCAACTCTTGCAAGGCACCGTTTTCGACAACAGCGACTCGAGTTTCTTGCGGAGACCAATTGATCAGTATGTCTTCTTGCATCACCTGTTAAACCTTAAAGTCAAAGGAACGCAACAACCGAGCCGTCTCAAACATCGGCAGTCCGACGATGCCGCTGTAGCTGCCTTCCATTCGAGCGATAAACTTTGCGGCCACGCCTTGGATTGCATAGGCACCCGCTTTGCCCATAGGCTCCCCAGTAGCCACATAGGACTCAATCTCGCTACGAGACATCTCAGCAAAGGTAACCAACGATTCGCTTAGGGCTTGAACACGGCGACTGCAAGTTCCTAGCGCAACGGCAGTCAACACACGGTGAGTTTGGCCAGAAAGCTTGGACAACATATGAACGGCATCCCCGGCGTCAGCGGGTTTGCCGAAAATCTTGCTACCCATTGCAACCGTCGTGTCAGAACACAAAACCGGGGCGTCTCGCAAGGCTCGGTCCGCTTGTCGCTGGAGTGCGGCATCAAGCTTTAGCTCGGTGACACGCTGAACATAGTCAATGGGTGACTCACTATCAAACTCAGCTTCCAGCGCCTCAGCGTCTTCGGTTGGGCCAGCCAAAAGCAACTCAAAGGAGATACCGAGTTGCTCCAACAACTGTCGACGCCTGGGGCTTTGGGAGGCCAAATAGATAAATGAGGACATAGCTTCGAAGTTACCATCAATTCGCAATAGCCTAAGCGGCTGTTCCCAAGTGATGTTCGGCAGTTATTCCCTGTGATAGGGATGATTTGAATTGATGGACCAAGCCCGATAGAGTTGCTCCACCAACAACACGCGAACCATCGCATGCGGCAGGGTCAAATCCGACAAGCGGATTCGCTCATGGGCTGCGCTCTTGAATGCGGGATCAAGGCCGTCAGGGCCGCCGATGACCAGAGCCACGTCGTCACCCTCCAGTTGCCAGCTCTGTAGTTTTGAGGCCAGGGCCATGGTGGTCAAAGTTGTGCCTCGCTCATCAAGAGCGACGATTCGACAACCTTTTGGAATTGCCGCCTCAATTCTGGAACGCTCCGCTGCGTAAAGTGAATCCAGTGTCTTGCTGGCGCGAGGCTCGGTTTTAACCGCCTTCAACTCCACCTTCAACTCAAAGGGAAACCGCTTGGCATAGTCATCCCAAGCGGTTTGGGCCCAATCAGGAACGCGTTGGCCAACGGCCACGATCAAAATCCTCACCGTCCGCCCTATCAGGACTTCGGAGTTGAAACCTTCTTGACAGTCGTGCGCTTGACAGCTGCTTTTTTGGCGGGCGCCTTCTTAGCCGCTGTCTTTACAGGCGCATTGACGACAACAGTTTTGGAGGTCACTTTGACAGCCGGTGTCTTTTTGGCCACCGCCTTTTTAGCGGGAGACTTGGCTGCTGCTTTCGCATCCATGGTCTTCTTGAGTTGTGCTTTGGACGGGAACGCCTCCTGCACGCCGATCTTGGCCGCATTCGAGCGCCTCAAACTGCCCGGTTCCTTCACTTCTTTTTCAGGCTTGGCGGCTTTGGCGGGTTGAGCTGCCTCGGCAGTGGCAGGCTTGACCGCGCCAAACTTGAGTCGAACGGGCTTCTCACCCCACAACTCTTCTAGGTTGTAGTACTGGCGGAAGTTGGGCTGCATCACGTGCACAACGGCTTGACCACAATCAACAATGATCCATTCGCCGTTGGCCTCACCTTCCATACGAGGCTTAGGGAAGCCGGCATCTCGCACGGCATCCCTTACGCTGCCTGCCAAGGCTTTTGTTTGGCGGTTCGACGTGCCAGACGCAATGATGACTCGCTCAAAGAGAGCAGAAAGATGCTCGGTGTCGAACACCTGAATGTCCTGGGCTTTGACATCTTCCAGACCATCCACAATGGCTCGCTGGAGTTTCTGTATGTCTTTTTTGGCAACGGTAGATGTAGTCATCAAATGGTCTGGTAAAGGTGGTGATCGTAAATATAACGTGCTACTGGTTCAAAAACCAGCGTGGCAACACTGTGTTGCGCTGCAATTCGGGAACGAATTTCTGTTGCGCTAACAGGCATGACTGGCAAAAGCAGCTGCCTGAAACGCGATTCAGACCCGATTGGGGCCATAAACGGTGGGTTGGCCCCCGTCAAATATCCGCGCTCAGCTACACAAATTATAGCTAAGCTCAAAATCTCTTGCCAATTGTGCCAACGTGACAGGGCTCGGGCTTGGTCTCCACCAATGATCAAATAGAGTTCAGCATTCGGAAATTCGGCAGACAACTCCCTCAGTGTGTCCACGGTATAGCTCGGCCCAGACCGACGTATTTCCCTTGTGTCCACCATAACCGCCGGTATATGACCAAAGGCCAATTGACACATCGCAACGCGATGCTCAGCCTGGGTCAGCGGACGCGCCTTGTGCCACGCCTGCCCCGTGGGTACAAGGCGAAGTTCGTCCAGACTAAGGTCATCTAGCGCCGCACGGACCAGCGCTGCATGCGCGATATGGGGTGGATCGAACGCACCGCCGAAGACCCCTATTCGCCGCGGAGTGCTTGCGCTATCGGTCAAATCCAGTCCTTGCGCACCAAATACTTGGCGTACAAATCTGCCTCAGGTGACCCAATTTCTGGGATGTTTTGGTAAGACCAACTCGCCAAGGGCGGCATGGACAGAAGAATTGACTCCGTACGACCGCCGGACTGAAGACCAAAATGGGTGCCACGATCCCACACCAAGTTGAACTCCACGTAACGTCCCCGCCGGTACAACTGGAAATCCCGCTCACGCTCGGTATATGGTGTGTCCTTGCGTCGGGCGACGATGGGCAGGTAGGCCTCTAAAAATGAGTCACCCACAGACTGCATCATTCGCAGGTTGTCGTCTGAACCAAGTTCAGAGAAGTCATCGAAAAAGATGCCCCCAATTCCACGTTGCTCCGAGCGGTGCTTCAAATAGAAGTATTCATCGCACCACGCCTTGAACCGGGGGTATTTATCAGCACCAAAGGGCGTCAGGGCATTTTGACAACTTTGATGAAAGTGGGCGCAATCCTCATCAAATCCATAAATAGGCGTTAAATCCATGCCGCCGCCGAACCAACACACGGACTTCCCGTCAGCGCCCGTGGCGGCCAGCATGCGCACATTCATGTGAACAGTAGGCACATAGGGGTTGCGAGGATGAAAGACCAGCGACACTCCCATGGCCTCAAACGAGGCGCCCACCAATTCAGGGCGGTGCTGCGTGGCAGAAGGTGGTAGCTTTGCACCATGAACATGCGAAAAACCGCACCCCGCCCGCTCAAACACTTGGCCGTCCTCAAGGATCTTGGTAACCCCCCTGCCCTGCAACGGCTCTTCAGGCGTCTTCACCCATGAATCACTTAGAAAAGAGCTTCCATCAACGTCAGCGATAGCAGTCGTGATTCGGTTCTGAAGCCGCTGGAGATATTCACCAACGCCTAGGGCCTGTGCGTCGGTCACGTTGCTGCGCTTTTGACTGCGCGATAACCAATATCCGACCGATATTGGGCGCCACTAAAGTTGATACGATGGGCCACCTCGTAGGCACGCTGTTGCGCTTGGCGCACGTTGTCAGCCAATACCGTAACGCACAACACACGACCTCCAGAGGTTTGCAGCTCATCGTCTTTCAGGGTCGTTCCCGCATGAAACACAACCGAGTCATCTGTGTCCTTTGGCAACCCTGTGATGACGTCACCTTTTCGAGGATTCATGGGGTAACCGTGGGCAGCAATCACCACCCCCATGGCCGTTCGGCGATCCCATTCCAATTCGATCAAATCCAGACGTCCATGAGGGCCTCGCTCCGTCGCCGCCATCATCACATCGACCAACTCGGTCTTGAGCCTCATCAGAATGGGCTGTGTTTCCGGGTCGCCCATTCGGCAATTGAACTCCAGTGTTTTCACATGACCATCAGCACTGATCATCAATCCGGCATACAAAAAGCCAGTGTATGGAATTCCATCTTTTTCCATGCCCCGAATTGTTGGCAAGATAATTTCACGCATGGCACGGGCATGCACATCGGGCGTCACGACTGGCGCAGGCGAGTAGGCACCCATGCCACCCGTGTTGGGGCCTAAGTCACCATCCAGTAGCCGCTTGTGATCCTGACTGGTCGCCAACGCAAGCACATTCTTTCCGTCGCACAGGACAATAAAGCTCGCTTCTTCCCCAACCAAGAACTCCTCAATGACAACCCGAGCCCCGCCTTCATTGTGGGCAACGCCTAGCGTGTTGTCCAACAACATAAAGTCAACCGCGTCATGAGCCTCAACCAAGGTCATGGCAACAACCACACCTTTTCCGGCCGCCAGTCCATCCGCCTTGATCACGATTGGGGCGCCCATCTTGTCAATGTAGGCATGAGCGGCAGCGGGGTCTGTGAAGGTGTCGTACTCGGCAGTGGGTATTCCGTGCCGTTTCATGAATGACTTTGAAAAGGCTTTTGAGCTTTCGAGCTGCGCCGCGGCTTGGGTGGGGCCGAAGATGCGCATTCCATTTTTCCGGAACTCGTCCACAACACCGGCTGCCAAAGGAGCCTCGGGGCCCACCACGGTTAGCGCAATCTTGTTTGCTTCGGCCCAAACCCGCAACTCTTTGACGTCTGTCATCGGAAGGTTCGTGAAACGACCATCCAATTCGGTTCCGCCATTGCCTGGCGCGACGTAAATATTCTGAACCTTGGCAGATTGCGCCAACTTCCAGGCCAAAGCATGTTCGCGGCCACCGCCGCCAATCACAAGGATGTTCATAGTGCGCTGCTGTCAATCTCTGCGTTGTGAAAAATATTCTGGGTGTCGTCCAGTTCCTCGAGAACATCGAGCAACTTTTGCATGCGTGCGGCGTCTTCGCCAGTGAGTTCAATTGGGTTCTCCGCCCGCATGGTCACCTCGGCCACTTCGGGAGTCAGGCCAGCCGCCTCCAGCGCATCTCTAACGACCTCGAAATCGGGATAGGCCGTCAAGACCTCAATTGAACCGTCCTCGCCGGCAATCACGTCCTCCGCACCGGCTTCCAGTGCAACCTCCATGATTTTTTCCTCACTGGTTCCGGGCGCAAATATCAACTGACCGCAATGCTTAAACTGAAACACCACCGACCCCTCGGTTCCCATATTGCCACCATGCTTCGAGAATGCATGGCGAACTTCAGCCACCGTACGGACCTTGTTGTCAGTCATGGTGTCCACAACAATGGCTGCACCGCCTATGCCATAGCCCTCATAGCGGATTTCCTCATAGTTGACCCCCTCTTGGTTTCCTGTGGCCTTGTCAATGTTGTATTTCACGCGGTCGGCGGGCATATTGGCGCCTTTGGCACGATCAACGGCCAATCTCAATCGCGGATTGGTTGCCAAATCACCACCACCGGCCCGCGCCGCGACGGTGATTTCACGAATGATTCGAGTCCATACTTTGCCCCGTTTTTCGTCCTGACGCCCCTTTCGGTGCTGAATATTGGCCCATTTACTATGTCCTGCCACGGGGAATCCTTCAAAAAATCGTTACGCTATTGGCTCGATTGTACTTTTTGAGAGTTCCATGTCTGATCCCATTCTGATTGCACAACGCGGCGAAACCCAATGCTTCCTGCGTCCCGATAAGGCCAACCGCCATGGACTCATCACCGGCGCCACGGGGACTGGCAAAACTATTACCCTTCAAACTCTGGCGGAAGGCTTCTCCAATATTGGCGTTCCGGTGTTCATGGCCGATGTCAAAGGAGACCTCACGGGTGTCTCCCAGGCAGGGACTTTAGGATCCAAGTTGGCCAAAATCCTTGAAGAAAGGGCGATAGCCGCTCCTGAATTCAGAGCAACACCAACCACATTGTGGGACGTCTTTGGCGAGCAAGGCCATCCGGTTCGGGCCACAGTAAGTGATTTAGGCCCTTTGCTATTGGCACGAATGCTCAACCTAAACGAAACGCAGGCAGGTGTTCTGCAGCTGGTATTCAAGATCGCAGACGATGATGGATTGCTGCTGCTTGACATGAAGGACCTGCGTGCGATGTGCCAGTGGGTGGGCGACAACGCCTCGCAATTCACCACGGAGTACGGCAATATCAGTGCTGCCAGTGTTGGTGCTATTCAACGAGGGTTGATGCAAATTGAAGGCCAAGGAGGTGCGAAGTTTTTTGGCGAACCCATGCTTAACATCGCCGACTTCATGCAAACCGACGCACAAGGTCGCGGAGTGGTCAACGTCCTGGCCGCTGACAAGCTAATGAGTTCGCCACGCCTCTATGGCACGTTTCTCCTGTGGCTACTCAGCGAACTGTTCGAAGCTTTGCCTGAGGTAGGCGACCAAGACAAGCCAAAGATGGTGTTCTTCTTTGACGAAGCCCACCTGCTCTTCACCGATGCGCCAAAGGTGCTGATTGAGCGCATCGAGTTGGTGGTGCGTCTGGTGCGGTCCAAGGGTGTGGGTGTCTATTTCGTAACGCAAAACCCCCTCGATATTCCGGACTCGGTATTGGCCCAGCTCGGCAATCGTGTTCAGCACGCTCTACGAGCGTTCACACCACGAGATCAAAAAGCGGTCAAAGCTGCTGCACAGACGATGCGCCAGAACCCGGCACTGGACATTGAAACAGCCATTACTGAACTGGCGGTGGGAGAGGCACTGGTCAGCTTCCTCGATGAGAAGGGGCGCCCTAGTGTGACCGAACGAGTTTATGTACTCCCGCCGGCCAGCCAGATCGGCCCGATCACCCAAGACCAACGAAAAACTCTGATCGACACATCCATCGTCGCCGGTGTTTATGAGACCGCATTAGATCGCGAATCCGCATACGAAAAAATCAAAGGACATGCTGCGGATCGGCTTAGAACACCCGAGGCTTCGGGTGGTGTCAGCCATTCAAAGGGGCAGGAAGCCTCGACACCCGCGCCAACTGGAGGCGGATTATTGGACAGCATCGGCTCCATGCTTGGAGGGGGCTCACGGGGGACACGTACATCCGTTGGGGAGCAATTGTTTAAGAGTGCCGCTAGCTCAATTGGTCGTGAGGTCGGTCGCCAAATTATTCGTGGGGTGCTGGGCGGTATTTTTGGAGGGTCGAAACGGTGATCACGATAATCACGCCCATCCCCCCGTTTGAAAAGGAATTCTCATGAGCACCCCGGACGCACCCCAAGTTCACTTGATCGATCACCCGTTGGTTCAGCACAAGTTGACCTTGATGCGAAAAAAAGAAGCGAGCACCAACAGTTTTCGCCGCTTGTTGAACGAGTTGAGTATGTTGATGGCCTACGAGGTCACCCGCGATATGGCCATGCAGGACGTTGTGATTGACACACCGCTTGAAACCATGACCGCCAAGATGATTGACGGTAAAAAATTGGTTTTTGTTTCAATTCTTCGCGCAGGCAATGGCATTCTGGACGGCGTTTTGTCTGTGGTACCCGGCGCCCGCGTCGGCCACATTGGACTCTACCGTGACCCTAAAACCCTGCAGGCCGTGGAGTACTACTTCAAGATGCCAAAGGACATGGAAGAGCGGGACATTGTGGTGGTTGACCCCATGCTGGCCACGGGCAACTCAGCCGCTGCAGCGATCACTCGCTTGAAGCAGCTCAAGCCCAAGTCCATCAAGTTTCTCTGCTTGCTCACCTGCCCCGAGGGCATTGCCACGATGCACAAGCTCCATCCTGATGTGGCCATCTACACGGCAGCCATTGATCGGCAGCTGAGCGATCACGGTTACATCTTGCCCGGCCTGGGTGATGCAGGCGACCGCATTTTTGGAACCCAGTAATCCTCGAACAGCGTCCTGAACCAAGGACGCTGTTCCTGTTTAAGTCAGACCGCCCAGTTCGCCTTTAAGTGCGAACACAGTCAGCGAAATAGTGCTTTTTGCCATCTTCGCCGAGTTCCTCTACGAGCCCGTGAATGTCAGTCTCGAACCCAGGGCACTGGCCATTGAACTCGCGTGCAAACTTGAGGTAATCCACAATTTTCTTGTTAAACACCTCACCCGGGATCAACAAGGGAATACCCGGCGGGTAGGGTGTCACCAGTCCAACGGTGATCCGCCCTTCCAGGTCATCAATGGCCACTCGCTCGGTCTTGCGCAAAGCGATGTGCGCATAAGCGTCGCTAGGCTTCATGGCTGGCGTCAAATCACTCAGATACATGTCAGTTGTCAAACGCGCAATGTCGTACTTGGCATAGAGCTGATGAATGTGTTGGCACAAATCACGCAAGCCCATTTTTTCGTACTTGGGTGACTTCTGGCAAAACTCTGGCAGTATCCGCCACATGGGTTGGTTTTTGGCATAGTCATCCTTGAACTGCTGCAGTGCAGTCAACATGCTGTTCCAGCGGCCTTTTGTAATACCGATAGTGAACATGATGAAGAAGCTGTAGAGGCCTGTTTTCTCAACCACCACGCCATGTTCGGCTAAAAACTTGGTCACGATACTGGCTGGAATACCCGTCTTGGCGAACTTGCCTTTCAAATCCATGCCAGGTGTCACGATGGTTGACTTGATCGGGTCCAGCATGTTGAAGCCGGTTGCCATCTTTCCAAAACCATGCCAGTTGACACCCGCTTTGGCCTTGGCGGACTCACCCTTGATGATCCAGTCGTCTGCACGGCCAATGCCCTCTTCCACCAGCTTGTCCGGCCCCCAAACCTTGAACCACCAGTCGTCGCCGTATTCGCTATCAATTTTTCGCATGGCCCGTCGGAAGTCCAGTGCCTCCGCGATGCTCTCCTCCACCAACGCGGTACCGCCAGGTGGCTCCATCATGGCGGCAGCTACATCACAGCTGGCAATAATGCTGTACTGTGGGCTGGTGCTGGTGTGCATCAGGTAAGCCTCGTTGAAAAGGTGCTTGTCCAGCTTAACCGTCTGTGAGTCCTGAACCAATACATGGCTGGCCTGGCTGATACCCGCCAACAACTTGTGAATCGACTGCGTGGAATACACCACAGCGTGTTTCGGCCGTACTCGGTTCTTACCCATCGCGTGGTACGTACCGTAGATGGGGTGAAAGGCAGCATGGGGCAACCAAGCTTCGTCGAAGTGAAGGTTGTCAACATAGCCGTCCAGCATGTTCTTGACGGTCTCCGTGTTGTACAGGACGCCGTCGTAAGTGGACTGTGTCAATGTCAACACCCGGGGCTTTATTTTATTGACATCAACATCAGGCAAATGCTGCGCGACCAGGGGGTTGGCCTTGATTTTCGCCTTGATGGCGGCTGGTTCAAACTCGCTTTTAGGAATAGGCCCAATGATGCCGAAATGATTCCGGGTTGGCTTCAAAAATACAGGGATGGCCCCTGTCATGATGATCGCATGCAAGTTTGAAACATGGCAGTTTCTGTCCACCACCACGACGTCGTTCGGCGCAACGGTGTGATGCCACACCATCTTGTTGCTGGTACTGGTTCCATTGGTGACAAAAAAGCAATGGTCCGCATTGAAAATACGCGCCGCGTTCCTCTCGCTTTGCCCGATGGCGCCATCATGGTCCAACAATTGACCCAACTCTTCTACCGCGTTGCAGACATCGGCACGCAACATGTTTTCACCATAGAACTGGTGGTACATCTGCCCGACAGGACTTTTTAGAAAGGCGACGCCACCGGAATGCCCTGGGCAATGCCACGAATACGAGCCGTCCTCGGCATAGTCCAACAACGCTTTAAAAAACGGAGGCTGAACGCCTTCAAGATAACTCTTTGCTTCCCGGATGATGTGCCGCGCCACAAATTCCGGCGTGTCTTCAAACATATGGATGAAACCATGCAACTCGCGCAGAATATCGTTCGGCAAATGGCGGGATGTTTTTGTCTCGCCATAAATGTAGATTGGCACATCCAGGTTCCTGCGGCGCACCTCTTCAATGAAGTGACGCAGATTCACCACCACGGGGTCAAGGTCTGGGCCAGGTGACGAAAATTCTTCATCGTCAATGGACAGAATGAAAGCACTGGCACGACTTTGTTGTTGCGCGAATTGGCTGAGATCACCATAACTGGTCACCCCAAGAATCTCAAAACCTTCCGACTCGATCGCTTGTGCCAATGCCCGAATACCCAGTCCCGACGTATTCTCAGAACGGAAATCTTCGTCGATGATGACTATGGGAAAGCGAAACTTCATGTTGAACTCCAACGACTCAAATGGAAATGATACTAAACAGGCGCGAAGTGTAAGGACTTATCGCCGAATCACTGTTGAGCTCGGTGTTTTTTGACACAAAATGGCCTTTTCAATACAAGACAAGGAGCTGACATGGCAGAGTCAACGGTCTGGTGGGTGCTCGCCGGCATCATTGTTGCCGCTGAATTGCTCACGGGTACGTTTTACCTGCTGATGCTGTCTTTGGGTTTCATCGCTGCAGCATTGGCGGCCCATGCGGGCGTCACAATGACTTTTCAGCTCGTTGTTGCGGCCATCTTTAGCAGCGGTTCTGTCATTGCGTGGCGACTCTATCGACGGTCGAAGCCTGCTGATGCGTCTGTGGGAACCAGTCAGAATGGAAACTTGGATATTGGCGAAACCATTCAAATCGAGGCATGGGGGCCAGATGGTACAAGTACTGTGAAGTACAGAGGAGCAAATTGGACCGTGGCAGCAGCGGAGGATGCTGCGCCACTCACAGTTGGTCGCCATCGTATTGTCGAAGTGGTTGGCAGCCGCTTGATAGTCAAACGTTCGTAAGCTTGAAGCAATAGTAAAAAATGGAGTAATCAATGGAAATAGCAATAATACTGCTCGTCATCGCAGTCATCTTTATCACCCAATCGGTCAAGGTAGTTCCTCAGCAACACGCCTGGGTGGTGGAGCGATTGGGCAAATACACGGGAACATTGCTACCCGGTTTGAACTTCCTGATTCCCTTTGTCGACAAAGTCGCATACAAGCACCTTTTAAAAGAAGTGCCCCTGGATATTGCGAGTCAGATTTGCATCACCAAAGACAACACACAACTCCAGGTCGACGGTATCTTGTATTTTCAAGTCACCGATGCCATGCGGGCCAGCTACGGCTCTAGCAACTACATCATGGCCATATCTCAATTGGCCCAAACCTCGCTTCGGTCAATTGTTGGCAAGCTGGAACTGGACAAAACCTTCGAGGAGCGCGACATCATCAACGCCCAGGTGGTGCAAGCTGTCGATGAGGCGGCACTGAATTGGGGCGTGAAGGTGTTGCGGTATGAGATCAAAGACCTGACCCCCCCGAAAGAGATCTTGCATGCCATGCAGCAGCAAATCACCGCTGAGCGCGGAAAACGCGCCTTGATTGCGGCGTCAGAGGGTCGTCGTCAAGAACAGATCAATATTGCCACTGGTGAACGCGAAGCCTTCATTGCTCGCTCTGAGGGCGAAAAGCAAGCCGTGATCAACAAAGCACAGGGTGAAGCGCAATCTATCACTGCAGTGGCAGAGGCCACGGCTGGGGCCATTGAACGCATCGCTGCAGCCATTCGCCAGCCAGGCGGTGCTGAAGCCGTTCAGTTGAAGGTGGCAGAGAAAGCCGTTGACGCCTATGCAAAGGTCGCTGAAGACGCGACAACGACACTGATCGTGCCCAGCAACATGAGCGAAGTCTCCGCCCTTGTGGCATCAGCCATGAAAATGATCCAAACCAACAAATAAACCCCGGAAAAAGCAAAACCCTGCATCAATCACTTGATGCAGGGTTTTCTTTTTACTGGCGGAACAGGCGGGATTCGAACCCGCGGAGGGTTTGACCCCTCGCACGCTTTCCAGGCGTGTGACTTAAACCGCTCATCCACCGTTCCAGCAAGCATTAGTTTAACCGAGCCAAACGAGGATTTTTGAGTCATCGACAATTAAGTCGCAAAAAACTCAACTTGGCCGCGCGTGGATTTGCACTTGCTTTTTACTGACGAAAAAAAGGAGCACCTTTTGGGATGCTCCTTTGTGCCAGTCCAAGACTGGCATCTCAGCTGGCTGATTAGCGAATCACGGCCAGAGTAGTCAACTGACCACCACGAACGGTTTTCAGAGTCAGCGCGCCATTCTTGATGTCACCCTTCTCATCAAACGTCACTGGGCCAGTCACGCCTTTGTAATCGGCCGTAGCAGCCAAAACAGGCAGGTACTTGACTGGATCAGAGGAACCAGCCTTCACCATGGCGGCAACCATGATGTTCACAGCATCGTAAACATAGGGGGCATAGACTTGAACGTCAGAACCGTACTTGGCCTTGAACTTGGTCTTGAATGTATCCATTCCAACCTTGTCTTCGCCTTCAACGCCGCCAGCTTCCGCGCAGTAGACCATGTCGTCCGCAATGGCATCACCGCCGAGTTTGACCAGCTCTGTTGAGCAAATGCCGTCACCACCCATGAACTTGGCTTTGATGCCAAGAGCCTTCATTTGCTTCAACATGGGGCCAGCAACTGCGTCCATACCGCCGAAGAAGATGACATCAGGCTTTTTGCCTTTGATGGAGGTCAAAATCGAATTGAAGTCAGTGGCTTTGTCAGTTGTGAATTCCTTCGCAACCAATTTTCCACCGGCTGCTTCGACAGCTTTGCTGAACTCTTCAGCAACGCCTTGGCCGTACGCAGTACGGTCATCGATCACGGCGATGGATTGGCCTTTCAATGTATTCACAGCGTAACGGCCCAAAGTGCCGCCCAGCTGGGTGTCATCAGCCACCATACGGAAGGCTGTTTTGAAGCCCTGACGTGTGTACTTTGGATTTGTCGCAGAAGGCGAGACCTGAGGAATGCCTGCATCAAAGTAAATCTTCGAAGCAGGAATGGTGGTACCGGAATTCAGGTGACCCACAACACCAGCGACCTTCGCATCAACCAGCTTTTGAGCAACAGCCGTGCCCTGCTTAGGATCAGCAGCGTCGTCTTCAGCCATCAATTCGAGCGTGACCTTTTGGCCGTCAATCATGACGCCAGCAGCGTTCAACTCTTCGATTGCCAAGCGGGCGCCGTTTTCATTGTCTTTACCCAAATGGGCAATCGCGCCACTGGTTGGGGCGACGTGACCAATTTTGACAACGGCGCTAGGTGCCTCAACGGCCACAGGTGCAGCCGCAGGGGCGGCAGGGGCAGCAGCCTCTTCCTTCTTACCACAAGCCACCAGCAGAGTGGCTGCAGCCAATACTGTCAAAGTACTTTTCACTTTGAAATGCATAAAAACTCCAAGTTAGAAAATCAAGAGGACACTAAATGTGAATATGAATAATTACACACCCGATACGATAACGTAATTTCTGCCGCAAAGACATAGGGAAGACACCGAGCCGCGCCGCTAATGGGTCATGATTTGAACTTATTTGAATCAGTATGTGCAGACAAGGCCTCAATCACAAGCTTCCGTACTTCTTCGCGCAGCTGAATCTGCAATTCACTCGACAAGGAAATGGCTTGCTCGGCTATAACCGCACGAATCAGGCTCTCAAATTCCTGCGCGACTCGCGCCTTGACAAGTGCATCCACCTGCACCTGCAGGGTTTGAACAAGAGTATCTGAATCTGGCGGCAATGACGGGACACCCCCTTGCAAGTCCGACGGTCGGACAACCTCAGTCAGTGTGGGTAAAAACCTGGGCAGGTGACGAGGAGGCGTGCGCATCAAGCGCCCTCCTGCAAAACCAGATCATGCCGTCGCAATGTGTAGCCAAGCCGTGTGTATTCAACCCACCGCGCCCTGGCGGCAAGACGATCATCCTCATCAAGACTGACGACTTCAATCACCCGCTGAAACGTATCAAAGCCTTGAGGAATCGCCCCTCCCAAATTGAGAAGCACCTCGCGATGTGGCGCCGAGTCGACCCGCGTGGTCAAAATGACGGGGGAAGCCGCAATCACTCGTGGGTCACCGCGCATCAGGCAATGGGGCACAAAATCCGTCGGCGAGACCGCCCAGAGTGCGCCATCCAGTTGTTTCAAGGTGGCTGGTGCACCGGTCACGATCACTTTCGCACCTGCGCCGACCGCCTTGCGCAACAAACGGCAGGCATAGGCCACCGGGTCTGGCGCATTGAAATGAAAAGCAACTTCAGTCAAGGGAAACCATGTTCTTATTTGCCTGTGCCGGTCAGGTAGGCCATCAACAGTGGCACCGGACGGCCCGTTGCGCCCTTGGCCGCGCCACTTTTCCAAGCCGTGCCAGCGATGTCCAAATGAGCCCAGGGGAATTTCGCCGTAAAGCGCTGCAGAAACTTGGCGGCCGTCACGGCACCACCCGCACGGCCAGCGACATTGGCGACATCCGCAAAATTTGTCTTGAGGCCTTCTGCGTATTCGTCGTCAAGCGGCATCCTCCAGCACGGATCTGATGAGTTGGCCCCGGCTTCTGACAAGCCAGCAACCAGTCCCTCATCGTTCGAAAACAGTCCGCTTCGAACCGCCCCAAGGGCGACGACGCAGGCGCCCGTCAAAGTGGCAATGTCAATGACTGCACGAGGCTTGAAGCGCTCAGCGTAGGTCAATGCGTCACACAGAACCAACCGCCCCTCCGCATCCGTGTTCAAAATCTCGATTGTTTGCCCGCTCATGCTAGTCACCACATCGCCCGGCTTGACCGCCCGGCCGTTGACCAGGTTTTCACATGCAGGAATCAGTCCAATCACGTTGATGGCCGGGCTCAGCTCGCCCAAAGCCCTAAAAACACCCAACACGCTGGCCGCGCCACACATGTCGTACTTCATTTCATCCATCTCTGCGGCCGGTTTGATGGACACACCACCACAGTCAAAGGTAATGCCTTTGCCCACCAGCACGGTTGGGGCTTGCGACTTGGCGGCCCCTTCGTAGCGCAGGACAATGAACTGCAGGGGTTGCTCTGACCCCTGTGCAACCGCCATGAAGGCACCCATTTTTAGCTTTTCCACCTCTTTGGGCCCCAGCACCTGGCACTTGATCTTCGGGAACTTGACAAGTGAACGGGCAGCGTCCGCCAACAGTGTCGGCGTAGCGTAATTGGCGGGCCGGTTGGCCCATTCTTTGGCGAACTCCACACCGGCTACCGTCGCCGCCTGACTGTCCAGCACACTCTTCAGCTTGCCCAGTTTTGGCACACCAACCAGCACGCGTTGAAGCTCTCGGCCTTCCGGCTTGGACTTGGTGGTGGTGTACACATAGCTGGCTTCAGCCGCGCCCGTTACCACGCTCTTCAATGCCTGGTCCGTCGGGGTATCGGCGAAACAGACCACGAGTTGTTTGGCCTTGGTGCCTTTAAAGTGCCCCATGGCGGACGCCATGGCTTGGCGCACGTCCTTCGTCGAACCCTCACCGACTCCCGCAAAAACCACCCTGGACGCACTAAACCCTGCAGCTCGGTAGAGGGAAAGAGATTTCCCCGCCTTGGTCTCAAAATCACCAGCTTTCAACGCATGATCAACAACTGAGAGAAGTTCATCTTTGGATGACTTGTAGCTATCAGATAGAAGGACAATCAAGCCATCGGCTTTCAGAAGTGCCGCAGATGCCACGCTCAGTGATTTGATTTCAAAGTTCATAATTCAGGATTCCCATTTAGTTTAGGACAAGACCAACTCCAACTTGGAACCGGTCCTGCCCCGCAGATTGCCCAACCAATGTTATTCCATTCCTCGATACGCAAGGAGCTGGCCCGCAGTTTTGGCGCGACGCTGATCGTTCTGGCGACCGTGGTCATGACCATGACCCTCATCCGCACCTTGGGCCAAGCCTCCCGCGGCAGCTTTAATCCGTCGGATGTCATGCTGGTCATGGGATACACCGTGTTGGCCTATATGCCAACGATTTTGACCATGAGTCTTTTCATTTCCATCATGTCAGCGCTGTCACGCATGTACCGGGACAGTGAAATGGTGATCTGGTTCTCCAGCGGCCAGGGTTTGACGGGCTTGCTCGGCCCGATGTTCCGGTTTGCCTGGCCGGTGTTGGCGGCGATTGCGGCGCTGGCATTGCTGGTGCTGCCTTGGTCCAACCAGCGCATTGACGACATGAAAGTCCAGTACGAGCGCCGAGGGGATCTGGAACGCATTGAGCCAGGGCAGTTTCAGGAGTCCGCTGGGGGCAAGCGTGTGTTTTTTGTCGAAAAAGACCCCTTGAACCCGCAGGCAGGCAGCAATGTTTTCATTGCCACCACGGAAGACGGCAAGCAAACCACCACCTCCGCCCGCCGTGGTCGCGTTGAAACCGTTGGAAACGATCGATTCCTGATGCTGAGCAACGGCCAGCGGCTTGAAAACGAAGTCGGCGCGCAATCCTTGAAGGTCAGCGAGTTTGAGGAATATGGCACCAAAGTCGGCGTCGATGTATTCGATGGCAACGGTCCCCTGCCTATCAACACTCGTCCCACCGCTCAATTGCTGACGAACCCCACCCTGCTGAATCAAGCGGAGTTGTCATGGCGGTTTGGATTGATCCTGGCAGCCATCAATTTTCTGGTGATTGGCGTTGCCATCTCAGGCGGCAACCCCCGAGTGGGCCGCAGCGCCAACCTGGTATTTGCAATGTTTGCCTTTGTCCTTTACTACAACTTGCTCGGTCTGGGCCAGAGTTGGATTTCGTCTGGCAGGTACGATCTCATCCCCCTCATGCTGACTTTGCACGGGGGCACATTCACGCTGGCCATTCTGTGGCTTGTCAAAGCGCACAACAACTGGAACTGGCGCCGCCTGCTGTCCAAACAACGGGCATCCAATCAGGACGGCACCGCATCATGAAAACCATTCGACGTCTGATTTACGGCGAAGTGCTGACCTCTGTGGCCTTCGTGGCCATTGGCTTCCTTGCGCTCTTCATTTTTTTCGACTTTGTCGAAGAGATTCAATCACTGGCCCGACATGCGGACGCGGGTTACCGCCTGGTCCATGCTGTGGCCTTTGTCGCCCTGTTGCTGCCCAGCCACTTGTACGAATTGATGCCGATTGCGGTGCTGATTGGCACCATCTTTGTCATGGCGCGCTTCGCTCAAAGCTCTGAATTCACCATTTTGAGAACCAGCGGCCTCGGTCCATGGCGAGCCCTGCGAACCCTGCTAGTGCTGGGACTGGGCTTTGTGGTGCTGACATTTGCCGTGGGAGACTATCTTTCCCCTGTCGCTGACCGGACCGGCCAACTATTGAAAGCTCGGTTTCAAGGAAGCATCAGCGTCGGCCAAACTGGCGCCTGGTTGAGGGAGCGCCAAGCCAACGCTCAATACGCGGTCAATGTAGGCGGCCTGGAGTCAGACGGCAGCCTGCGCAATGTGCGAATTTTCGAGTTTGACTCACGAGGCTATTTAAGTTCATTGACCCAAGCCGGCTCAGCTCATGTCGAGGGCGACGACGCCTGGACCCTGAATGAAGTCAACCGCACAAGCTTTCCAGCGAGAAACACCGACACAGCCCGGATAGAACGCACCGAGACGGCCACACAGCTATGGCCCAACAACATCAGCCGGGAGATGGTGACTGCCGCCCTTCTCAAGCCTGAGCGCATGAGCACCATTGACCTTTTTCAATACATTCAGCACCTGCAAGCGAATGCCCAAAGTGCACAGCGCTATGAAATCGAGTTCTGGAAAAAAGTTTTTTACCCCTTGAGTTGCCTGGTGATGGTGGTGCTGGCACTGCCATTTGCCTATCTTCACTTCCGCTCTGGCGGCATTGCCACCTATGTGTTTGGCGGGGTCATGGCCGGCATCAGCTTCTTTTTGCTGAACAACGTCTTTGGCTACATTGGTAACCTGCAAAACTGGCAGCCGTGGCTCACGGCAGCGCTACCGGGCATGATTTACTCAGTCCTGTCCCTCACGGCGTTTGGATGGCTGGTGCTCCGTCGCTAACAGAAACATTAAACGAAAGACGATTCAATGAGCGATCCGATGACCCGCGCCACCATTCTCTTTGCACACGGTTCCCGCGACCCACTTTGGCGCCTGCCGATTGAAGCGGTCGCAACACATATGCGCCAAACGACCCCATCGTGCCAAGTGCGATGCGCCTATCTGGAGCTGACGCAACCTGACATCGCGACCAGCGCGGCTGAACTGGTGGCACTGGGAACGAAAACCATCTCTGTGCTGCCTCTTTTTTTGGGCGTCGGACGGCATGCGCGTGAAGACTTGCCGGTGTTGATGATTGAGTTGAAGCAGCGTTTTCCTCACGTCAACTTTGAATTGCGACCCGCGGTGGGCGAAGACCCTCGGGTGGTTGAACTGCTGGCCCATATTGCGTTGAACTGAGGCAATCACCTCAGTCATAGCTCTAAATAGCCAATGACGCATAATAAATGACGTCATTAGCTTAAATTCGATATGAACCTTCACCAATTTCGCTTTGTTCAGGAGGCCGTTCGCCGCAATCTGAACCTCACTGAAGCGGCCAAATCCCTGCACACCTCCCAGCCTGGCGTCTCCAAAGCCATCATTGAGCTGGAAGAAGAACTGGGCATTGAGATATTTGCACGGCACGGAAAACGGCTCAAACGCGTCACCGAGCCGGGGCAGCATGTGCTGAAAAGCATTGAACTGATCATGCGAGAAGTGGGCAACCTCAAGCGCATTGGCGAGCAGTACAGCGCCGAAGACAGCGGCACGCTGTCAATCGCCACCACGCACACCCAGGCACGATACGTTTTACCCGAACCCGTGGCCAAGTTGCGCCAGGCCTATCCCAAAGTGAACGTCAGCCTGCACCAAGGCTCACCCTCTCAAGTCGCCCAAATGCTGATTGACGAAGTTGCCGAGATTGGCGTGGCTACCGAGTCATTAGCCGGTTACAGCGAGCTGGTCACCCTGCCCTGTTATGAATGGCAACACGTACTGGTGCTGCCCGTGGGCCACCCCCTGTGTGCCAAGGAAAATATCACGCTGGAAGACATTGCCCTTGAGCCGCTGATCACCTACCACCCGTCCTTCACCGGGCGCACCAAGATCGACCACGCCTTTGCCACCCGCAAGCTGGAGCCGCGCATCGCTCTGGAAGCCATTGACTCGGACGTGATCAAGACTTATGTGCGGCTGGGCCTGGGTGTGGGCATTGCCGCAGAAATGGCTGTCAAAGACGTGTTGGCTGACGGTGACAAGAGCGACTTGGTGATTCGGCCAGCCGGCCAACTATTTGGCCAGAACGTGGCCCGGGTCGCCTTCAAAAAAGGGGCCTACCTGCGCAACTTTGTGTATAAATTTTCAGAACTGCTGGGTGACCGCCTCAGCCGTGATTTGGTGGCCCGCGCGATGTCAGGCCATGTTGACGACTACGAACTGTAAAGAGCATGTTGACTCCCACCCTGACCAGCCGCCTGCCCAATGTCGGCACGACCATCTTCACCGTCATGTCCAATTTGGCCGCCGAAAAAAACGCAGTCAACCTGGGCCAAGGTTTCCCTGACTTTGATTGCGACCCCACCTTGGTCACGGCAGTCAGCGCCGCCATGATCAAAGGGCTTAACCAATACCCGCCCATGCCAGGCATCGCGCCACTGCGTGCGGCGATTGCTAGCAAATTGGAAGCACTCTACGGCCATTCCTACAGCGCTGCGAGCGAAATTACCATCACAGCCGGCGCCACCCAAGCCATCATCACAGCGATTCTGGCCACCGTGCATTCCGGCGACGAGGTCATCGTGCTGGAGCCCTGTTACGACAGCTACGTACCCAATATTGAGTTGGCCGGCGGCGTGGCCGTGCGTGTACCGTTGACCCCCGGCACCTTCCGGCCGGACTTTGACAAGATCTCAGCGGCTCTGACCCCGAAGACCCGCGCCATCATCATCAACTCGCCCCACAACCCGAGCGGCACGGTTTGGTCAGAACAAGACATGCTGAGCTTGCAGGAATTGCTGGCCCCCACCAATGTATTTCTGATCAGCGACGAGGTCTATGAACACATGGTCTTTGATGGCCAGTTGCACCAAAGTGCGGCGCGCTTTCCCGGCTTGGCCGCGCGGGCTTTCATCGTCTCCAGCTTTGGCAAGACTTACCACGTCACGGGCTGGAAAGTAGGTTATGTGGCCGCGCCCGCCCCCCTCATGGCCGAGTTTCGCAAGGTGCATCAGTTCAATGTGTTCACGGTCAATACCCCGGTGCAGCACGGTTTGACCAGCTACATGGCCAACCCGGCGCCCTACTTGGACCTGCCCGCGTTTTACCAACGCAAGCGCGACCTCTTTCGCGACGGCCTGAAAAATACCAAATTCAAGCTGCTGCCCAGCGAAGGCACTTACTTTCAGTGTGTCGATATTTCAGACGTCAGCGATCTGGACGAATCGGCGTTTTGCCAGTGGCTGACCGCTGAAGTCGGCGTGGCGGCGATTCCCTTGTCCGCCTTCTATGGCAATGGCTTTGACCAACGCGTCGTTCGTTTTTGCTTCGCCAAGAAAGACGACACTTTGAACGCCGCACTAGAGCGACTCGCCAAACTCTAAACCGCTATTGATTTGAGAGTGGCCTGCCCAAGTTCTGCCTGCGCTAGCGGTCTATTTGGCATATAAAAACGCCTCAGCCTGTCACCTGAGCCCGTGAGCGCATCACATGTTCAGCGGCCACCAAGTCTTGGGAAGCAAAGCCGACTGTTTTAAAAATGGTGATCTCCTGGTCCGACAAGCCCCCAGTGGCGGGCGTTGAAGGGGCCAACAAGTCTTTCAACTCCCCGCAAATGTCAGACTCGGTGATCAGCCCCGCACGAAGGGCCTGCAACACCTCACCGCCTTTTTGCATCACGCCCTCTCTCGTGTCCACAAAAATCCGGGCTTTTGTCATCAACTGCGGCTCTGCCTCTGACATATCAGCCGTGAAGGCGCCCACCAAACCCAGGTGCGTGCCGGGCTGCACCCAGTCGCTGCTAATAAACGGGGTGGTCGCGGTGGTGGCAGCAACGGCGATATCGGTCGCTGCCAGAGTGGCCTGCAAATCGGTAGAGGCCACGGCGGCCACGCCTTGCTTGGCCAGTTCAGCTACCACGGCTTGCGCCTTGTCCAGATGGCGGCCCCAAATCACGGTCTCGGTCAAGGAAAACACGCTGTGGTGCGCCAGGGCCAAGTGGGTCGATAGCGCGCCGGTTCCCAACACCGCCAAGCGTTGGCTGGTGGGGCGGGCGAGCTTTTTGGCACCCAGCGCCGCCACGGCGGCCGTGCGCCGCAGCGTTAACTCCGTGCCATCCATCACCGCCAGCGTGGTGCCGTCTTCACAGGACAACAGCACATAAGTGCCAGACACGGCCGGTTTGCCCTTGGCGTTGTTCTCGGGCCAGATGGCCACAATCTTCACGCCCATCACCCCGCGCGGCTTCCAGGCCGACATCACCAGCACCGAACTGGCGTCATGGTTGGGGTTGAAGTGCCCGCGCGGGGGCGACTCAATGGGCTCCAGCAGTCCTTGGGCGAGCGATTCAATCAGCGAGCCATAGGCGGTGTGACGGGCGACTTCTTGTTGATCAATGGTTTGCATAGAGGGCAACTTTCTTCAAATTTCGAATGCTCTCAACACAGGCCTTGTTATCGGGGTCACCTGGCTTCGAACGGACTGGTCTGGCAGCGCATTCTGAACCAACATCTTGGCTGGCAATCAAGGTGGTGCGAATGCCAGCCCCTTTAGAACATGCCATTGCCGTGAGCCGACTGAGCAGGCACCACCTGCAACACATCCCAGTGCTCCACAATTTTGCCGTCATCGTCCAGGCGAAAGATGTCAATGCCCGCCCAGTCCTTGTTGGCGTCGGTTGGCCACACTTGGTGGCAGTGCAACACCACCAAGTTGCCTTCCGCCACAGACCGTTTGACATGCACCTTTTTGCCCGAGTACTCACGCGCCATGCGCTCAAAGTAGTCAACAAACGCTTGCTTGCCATCGGCCACATGCGGGTTGTGCTGTTTGTACTCAGCACCCGCGTACCGCTCAATCGCCTCGGCGGGACGGCAGTCGTTGAACATGAGCTCGTAAAAAGCCATCACATTGCGCCGGTTGCGCTCCAGGGTGTCGATCATCGGGATTCCAGTAAGTGACATAGGCCGCCTGACTCTTCGGCCGGGGGCGGGGAGCAGGGTTTTAACGATCGCCATTCTGTCCCGAGACGTCAATCACCAACTTGCCAACGTGTTCTTTAGCGCCAAAGTCCTGTTGCGCGTCCTGAATTTTCGCCAGCGCATAGGTCTTGGCAACCAGTGGCGCGACCTCTCCCGCTTCAATTCTTCGGATCAGGTTGGAGAAAACTGTGGGATGCAACACGGTGCAACCCAACAAGCTCAAATCCTTGAGGTACAGCGTTCTCACATCCAGCTCCACCATCGGGCCGCCAATCGCGCCTGAAGCGGCATAGCGGCCAAACGGCTTGAGCACTTCCAGCAAACTCGGCCACTGGGCGCCCGCCACCAAATCAATGACCACATCAACGCTGTTTTTGCCGAGCGCCTGCACCAAATTCGCCTGTCGCTCCAGCGTTTGCTCTGCCCCAAGCGCCAGGATTCGTTTTGCCTTTGTGGCCGACGTGACGGCAATCACCCGGGCTCCCCGGGCTTTGGCCAATTGGACTGCGGCCGAACCCACTCCCCCTGACGCGCCCGTCACCAACACCAGGTCGTTGGCGCCAACGTTGGCCCGGGTCAGCAGGTTCTCCGCCGTGGAGTAAGAGCAAGGAAAAGAGGCCAACTCCACGTCGCTGAGCGAAGTGTTGACCGGATGGGCGTGGCGCGCTGCAACCACCGCGTACTCAGCGAATCCGCCGTCGCAGTCAGAGCCGAAGTACTGAGGCTCATCCAGCACCTTGCCAGCCACTTCCATCAAGCAAGGCTCCACCAGCACCCGTTGATGTAGCAGTTTCGGGTCAACCTCAGTGCCAATGGCCACGACTTCGCCGCACACATCGGCCCCCTGGATGAGAGGGAAAGGAATGGCAGTGCCGGTCCAACCCGCATCGCTGCTACTGGCGTTGGACTTGGAATACCAGCCCACGCGGGTATTGAGGTCGGTGTTGTTCACGCCGGCGGCGCCAACCCTGATCAGCACATCACGGGGGCCCGGCACAGGCACCGGTATGTCCTGGCGCAGCACCAGCTTGTCCAGACCACCATGGCCTGTCAGCTGCACGCCCCTCATCATTTTTGGGAGTTGATTCATCATGAAATGATTTGATCACATGCAATAAACCAAAGTTCTCTCAGTGCCCTTTAATGCACCTTTTTTGCTTCTAAATAGATAGCGGCTCACGCAAGTAAATAGAGGGTAAGGAGCACTTATTATATAAAAATCAAGGCTGGAATCGTCATGTAAGAACTTGGCGCAGCCGGCGACCAACCAGCATTGACCACTGATGTGAGAGCCCCATGTCCTTTTCCAAACGCCCCTCTTCACTCTTTGCCCTGGCAATCTCCCTGCCCTTGACCGCCCTCGCCGCCAGCCCCACCTGTGAGGTGAAGTCCGGCGACAAAATCACACCGGTGCTGGAGCTGTACACATCAGAAGGCTGCAGCTCCTGCCCGCCCGCTGACCAATGGCTCTCCACCCTGAAAGGTCAGCCCGTGGTGGCGCAGGCCTTTCATGTGGGGTACTGGGACTACATCGGCTGGGTGGACCGGTTTGCCACGCGAGCAAACACCACGCGCCAGCGCGAAATTGCCAGCATCAATCACTTGCGCAACATTTACACGCCGCAGTTCGTGCGCAACGGGCAAGACTGGCGCGACTACACCCGCGTACTGGACAGCACCATGCCCGCCAAGGCCAACATCGTGATGCAGCGCACCCAGGGCGCCGACAGCTTCAAGGCGATGGTAACGCCTGCCAGCGGCGTGGAGAGCTGGAGCGCCTACTGGTCGGTGACAGAGCATGGCCACAGCTCCCGCGTCAAAGCCGGCGAAAACTCGGGCGAGTTCCTAAAACACGACTTCGTGGTGCGCCAGCACACCTCAGTCGGCACCTACCAGGGCGCGCAAACCTTGAACTTCTCATCCATTGCCGCACAAGCTGAGCACCCGCGCCAAATCAATCTGGTCGTGTCCGACCCGAAAACTGGTGCGCCGTTGCAGGCGGTGAGTTTGAGTTGTAGTTAAGTGCTGTCAAGGCGGAACGCCAGCCGAAAGGCTTTCTGTCTCGCCGATGCGATCCCTTTTTCGGCCTGTGTCGGGCCACCAGATTGGTTTTTGAAGTGTTCAAGCAGCATCCGCAGTGGAGCGACTCGAAAAGGCCTTGGATTCAACCGGTCGACGCTCGCATAAGTCAAGTACGTAGCGTTAGGAGTCAATCACGACCGGCAGCTTCCGGGTTGCCCTTTCGAGGGACAACCAGAAACTGATCATGGCGATGGTCATTTGCCCATTGTCGAAAAAAGTGCTGAAACGTTCACCGCTGGCAATCTGAAGATTTCTTCGAACTGTCCAAAATTTGGTGCTCCGTCCTTCACACACATTAGTTGCGATGCCAACTCAAAAGTTGCCGCCAATGCAATGCCCAACAAGGCCACTCCAATCCAGAACGTGACCGATTGCCCAAGCAAGGTCCAACTCACCATGCCGCACATGGCGCGAGGTTCACTCCTGAGTGTTGAAATCAGGTGAAGAGCCAATGCATCGGGTTCGCAGCGCGAACCGATCGTGACTCTTTGGGCGCGCCGCTCTGCAGGCGTGCAGGTCAACGCTTGAACTGATGTGTGCGAGGAAAACAGTGTCAAGCTCAACGCTGCCTGCCTCGCACTGCCAAGTCTGTACGTTGGCGAACGTTGGGGCCTGACGTGAGCTACTAAATCGTCGTTGGCAGGGTGGATGAGGGCTGCCGCACAGACTGCCGCAGTGTCGTGGCCTAGTCTTCATCCTAGGGTGCACGTCCCGTCAGTTTGCTTGGGCGTAGCCATCCGAAGAGTCTCGATATTCAACCAAGGAGTTAAAGATGAAGATGAAAAATGTTCTCGCAGGCGTTGCGGCCACCGTGGCGTTGGTCGGTGTGGCAGTTGCACAGCCTCAAGGCTTTGAGGGGGCCGCGTCGATGGACGGGTACGGCAGTGGCTATCGCATGGAGCAAGGGATGATGTACGGCATGGGGCAGGGGATGGGCCCCAACATGATGTTCGGCTACTCCAACGAGGCTTACGCCGGCCTTGATCTCACCGCGGAGCAGCAGAAAAGCATCGCCAGCATCAATGCGCAGGCCTACAAGGCGATGTGGCCGCTCATGGGCACGATGCACGGACAGGGCTACCAGATGCAAGGCATGTTCGGCCCCGGCCCTGTAGACGAAGCCGCAGCGCGCAAGTCGTTCCAGACGATGGCTGAGACACAGAAGTCGATGTTCGAGTTGCAACTCGACGCACGCAAGAAGATCGACACCGTGCTGACGAAGAATCAGCGAGAGAAACTGAGCCGCTACTGGAGCAGCCGCTGATTCGGTGACTGGCAGATCATGGGATACGGCAACAGGATGGGTTGGGGTGGCGGCTGGATGAGCGGATACGGAGGCTACTGGGGCAGTTCTTACTGGCGGTGATTGTCGGCGTCGTTATCTTGGCCATCATGCAAAAGCGAAAGTGACCGGGCCTGCTGATGTTGATCAGTAGCAGACGAACCGCAGACATGAAACATGCGCTTGAAGCCACAGATTTGCCTTGATGAGATGACCGATGAGCGAACACGAACACACCTCACTATGTCAGGAGCGTGTCTTCACAAGACTGCCATGGGAAAAACCTCAATGACTGCTTCCGCCCGCAAAACGGAAGCCCGTTCCAGACTGAGTGCTGACCACTGATAGCCGGGTGCCGAGACAGCAGGGCGTTGGGGCGGAGCGGACTTGGTCAGCACAGGTAGCGCCTACGGAGGTAGGTGACATGGCTGAGTGCGCAAAGTCCAGCGATCATCAAGGCGAGCATGGCGGGTTCGGGGACAGTGTTCGGTATGACCAACAGTGCCGAACCGCTGCCGACAACGTTTTGGGCCGCGCCGCCGATCGTGTCCGGCGTGAAGTTGCCCCTACCGTTGCTGTCGGCGAGCATGTCGCCGAGGTTGCTGTAGGTGATGCCATGCAGGCCTGCTGCGGAAAAAACGCACGAAAAACACACCCCTGTCGCGCTGGACGGGGCGCAACAGCCATCACCTCACCACCGACGCAGGTGTTCATGGACGTGGCCTCGACAACCCAGACAACTTTGCGCCATAAATAGTCAAAATCGCGCTTATCAAAATACTTCTGTCGCCCAGACTCCTAGCAAACGCCCACTCATGCATGGATCGGCAGGCCCGGCTTGTGGGCATCACCCCGGCGCGCATTGATTGCCTCACGCTCGGCACCGTCGACGGTGAAAAATGCCTTCATCTCGAAGTCGCTGATATCACGGGGCAGCTCGCGCATCCCCAAAAACGTCGTCTGCCAACCCTGCATCGTGAACGCCAATAGTGGGGGGCCACGATACACGTTTCGAAAGTGAACAGAAAATCCAATTAAATCAACGATCTTCCAACACCACCCACACGTCAGTGCTGAGTTTTCGAACCGTCACTTATTGCACTGAAAACGAGGGGACCCCATGCTCCGAAGCAAAAAAGTTGCAGCCGGGCGTGACGCACCCTATTCCACGGCGCCAGCGCGGGTTGTGGTGATGCGTTACAAACAGCGCTCCAGTATGTTCTGGCATGCCTGAAGCCGTTCATCATGACCGCCGCCCGAAACACCCCACCCGCCCTGAACGATACGCCACTAACTCCGCCGCCTGCTGCGTGCGACGCGCTTACCGTGATGTTTGACGGAGCCTGCCCTCTGTGCCGGCGCGAGATCGGGCTGTACCAGTCGCTCACCCCGCTGGAGACCGTAGCTTGGTTGGACGTGAGTGAGGCCACGGCCAACCTCAATCCGGACGATCAGGCCAGGTACATGGCCCGCTTTCACGTGCGCCAAAAAGACGGCAGCCTGCTCAGTGGTGCAGAAGCTTTTGTCGCTTTATGGTTGACCATGCCAGGGTGGCGTTGGTTGGGCCGGTTCGGACGCCTGCCCGGAGTTACCCCGCTCTTGGAGATGGTGTACCGGGGCTTTTTGCACATACGTCCCACTTTACAGCGCTGGATGCGCGCAGCCTAAGTCAGCTCCGCCTAAAGATTTACGCTGTCGCATGGTGTTGAAGGCGCTATGGGTAGTTTTACCAACCCCGGCGCCAAAGCGTTTCGTCTTGCAGCTCGCGCCAATGGATGCGCGTCACCGTCTTTGAGAAAACGGCCTCTAGTTCAACCCATTCAATCTTCACTAGCGGTGGTTCGGGCTCTATCACCCGGGACACCAGAAAGTGCTTGTTTTTAGCGACCGGACGCACAGCGGTCCATTTGGTGAGCAAGAGTTTTTTGGGATGGAGCGGTGTCATGTAACGATGGCTGAAAAGACTAAATAGCGTGCAACCGGAGTTCTTCCAGAGTCACCAATTCCAGGGCTTTGGCATGCGTTGCCTCCAGCCATACGGGTGGAGCTACTCCAGCTGACAAAGCCTCCTTCCAGCGCAGTGCGCACAGGCACCAGCGGTCACCCGGCTTGAGCCCAGCAAAACGGGATTCGGGTCTGGGCGTGATCAGGTCGTTCCCTCGCGCCAGCGAATAGTCCAAAAACTCTGCGGTGACTTTGGCGCATACGACGTGCGTGCCGTGGTCGTTCCCATCGGTATTGCAGCAGCCATCGCGAAAGTAGCCGGTTAATGGGGAAAAGGAGCACGCCGTTAGCGGGCCGCCCAGTACGTTCAAAGCAGTCATGTCAGTCAATATATCCGGGGTGTAGGGCCAATTAAGCCCCATGTTACGTGCACGCTGGTGCCCCTGAGAGAATCAAGGTCAGCAAGGATTGACACTCCCTTTCACCGGTTCTTGGCACTATGCCCTCTAAAAAACTCACCACCAACAACAATAGCTCAGCGGTGCCCAGCAGCCGCTTAGGGCGCTTGATGCGCTTGGGCACTATGGCCACTGGTGTGGCTGGCAATATGCTGGTAGCAGGTGCGCAACAGCTTGCCCAGGGTAAGCGCCCGAAACTCAGTGATCTGCTGCTCACTCCGGCAAATGCGCACAAGATCACACAACAGCTCTCCCAAATGCGCGGCGCTGCGATGAAGCTGGGACAACTGATCTCGATGGATGCAGGCGATTTGTTGCCGCCCGAGATAGCTGCTGTTTTGGCACGCTTGCGCTCGGATGCGCACGCCATGCCAGAGCGCCAGCTGCGAGCTGTGCTAACTGCCAATTGGGGTGCCCATTGGCAGCAGCGCTTTGCGTCTTTTTCTTTCACGCCCATCGCGGCTGCCTCCATAGGCCAAGTTCACCGCGCAACCACCCCAGACGGACGCGACCTGGCCATAAAAATTCAGTACCCGGGTGTGCGTAAAAGCATCAGCAGCGATGTGAACAATGTGGCCTCACTGCTGCGCTTATCGGGTCTGCTGCCTAAAACATTGGACATAGCGCCGCTGCAGCTGCTGGCCAAACGCCAACTGCGCGAGGAGGCCGACTACGAAGCGGAGGGCATGCACCTGCAGCGCTTTGCCCAGTTGCTGGCCGACGTCCCAGAGTTTGTTGTGCCCGTATTGCACGCCGACTTGACGACCAAAAATGTGTTGGCCATGTCTTTTGTAGCGGGGGTGCCCGTGGAATCCATGGCGGACGCACCGCAAGCCGAGCGTGACCGACTGCTGAGCCTGCTGGTGGGTCTCATGTTCCGCGAGTTGTTTGAGTTTGGACTCATGCAAACCGATCCTAACTTTGCCAACTACCGCTACGACCCTCAGAGCCAGCAGCTGATCTTGCTGGACTTTGGCGCCACCCGCAGTTTCACGCCGGCCTTCGGACAGGCTTACAAACAGCTGATGCGCGCAACCTTGGCGGGCGAGCGCGACGCCATGGCGCAAGCCGGTCTGGCCATTGGTTACTTCGATGGCAGAACCCAGGCCAAGCACCAAATGGCCGTGCTTGACCTGTTTGAGATCGCGCTCGAACCTCTCCGGTTTGACGGTGCTTTTGACTTTGACTGTACCGACATGGCCCCGCGCCTGCGTGAGGCCGGGTTGGCGCTAGGTCTGGACCGGGACTTTTGGCATATTCCACCTATCGAAGCCCTGTTCTTGCATCGCAAGCTGGGAGGCTTGTTTCTGCTGGCGGCGCGGCTCAGGGCGCGAGTGAATGTGCAGCAACTTGCCATGCCGTATTTGCGACCCGACGTCTTACGTTGAAGTATGGAAAACAGCGGCCAAACACCTTCAGAAATTCGCCATCGCATCTGGATGGAGCTGGGTCGCGCCACCCAAGATCGGCTCCACGCTTGGCGTACTCCTGTACTGGCCACCACCGCCGAGGATGGGCTGCCCGATGCACGCACAGTGGTGCTGCGCGAGGCCGATGCCAACACAGCCCATCTTCGCTTTTACACCGATGGCCGTAGCGCAAAGATATCCCATCTGTCAGGTCAGCCGCAAGCCGTGCTGGTCTTTTGGAGCAAACGCTTGAACTGGCAGCTTCGGATGCGGGTGTCCATCACAACACACGCTGCGGGTCCGGTAGTGGATGCCGTTTGGGCGCGCGTCAGTCAATCGGCAGCCGCTGACGACTATCTGTCGCCATATGCACCTGGGTCAGCACTGTCTGCAGCGACGCCTACCGCTGCACCGTCCAGACACCACCTGGCGGTCTTGAGTGCCGAGGTGCATGACATCGACTGGCTTGAACTCGCACGGGGCGGCCATCGCCGTGCCAGGCTGGGGGCGGACACCTGGGATTGGCTCACGCCTTAAGTCACTGCAAGTGCGTTGCTTCAGCGCAGGGCGAGTTCGAAATCAAACATGTAATTGACGCTGGTGTCCCCGCAGCAGCGGGCTGTGTGTTGCAGGGGGTGTAATGCATGCGTCTTAGGGCAACGCTGAATAAGTCCCTCGATCACACAGGTCGTGGGTAAAGTATGGGTCGTGAAGTAACAGACCCTTGCCATGGCCGCCGACCAAACCTTTGAGCGCTACCGCAAGCCCACACGGCGCGACGAGTTCTTGAAGACGATACAGGCCATCGTTCCTTGGGTTTCGTTATGCGCCGTCATCGAACCCGACTATCCCAAGGCAGGAGACGGGCGACCGCCTACTGGGCTTGAGCGCATGCTGCGCAACCACATCATCCAGCACTGGTTCAATCTGGCGGACCTATATTGCGAGGATCCCTTTTACGACAGCGCAAGCCTTCGCCGCTTTGTCGGCATTGACCTTGGGCGAGAAAGCGTTCCTGACGCCACCACGATGTTGAAGTTCCGCAAACTCCTGCATGACAACCACCTCGGTGAGGCCTTGTTCGCCCAAGTAGGTCCTGTTTTGCAACGCAAAGGCTCCAAGGTCAATACCGGCACCATGGTGGATGCAACCCAAATTGGCGCACCCAGCTCAACGAAGAACGCAGATAAAGCACGTGACGCCGAGTTGGCTTTTGGTCGTCTGAGACGGATAGGCAGCACTTGTGGGCTGCGCGCGCATTTCCTGAAAGCTAAACGAAAGACTCCTTCGTGTCTTTGAGAGTCATCCACTTTCAAATCGCCAATGACCGCTTCCGCCCGCATTGCTGCCCTTCTGCTCCAGCCCATATTTATCCGCTTTGCCAACGCGCCAGAAAATGGCCTGCTTGATGACGCAAAAACCAGCAACGCGGAAAGCCCAATTGCATGGGCGTTTATCGGATCCTTAAAAATCGATAGCTAGCGACATACGCTGTTGGCGGCGAAAGAATTGACCAAGTAGGTGGAATTTGAGCTTGGTAGCTATTATCAACATGCACGAAACCACGAGATTTGCGATGCGGGGTGGCTGTCAGAAGCCATGTGGGGTAGAAGTTCTTCTACGTCGTTTTGATGTGTCGCATCATCAGCAGACTGGCGTTCCGTCAGCTCATTTTTCACCCTTATCGCAGCCAATTGCGCGGGCCCAGTCGCTCAAGGGCGTGCAGGGGGGACGCCGATCGGCGGTCCGTATTGTGGTCATATCTCCGCCTTTCGCTTCAGAATAACCTCTATTTTTTTGCCCAACATGGCACTTGTTAAAGGCTTCACGATGTAGCCGTCGGCTCCGGCTTTGGCGGCTTCGATGATTTTGTCTTTGCGTGCTTCGGCGGTAACCAGCAAGAAAGGGAGGTGTTTGAGCTCGGGCGAGTTGCGTACTGCTTTGAGCAACTCCAAACCCGTCATGTTGGGCATGTTCCAGTCACTCACAATAAGTTGGCAGTCTCCAACTTCGAGCTTGCGCAACGCTTCTGCCCCATCTGCAGCTTCCGAGATGCGGCTAAAACCACTTTCACGCAGCAAACCGGAGATGATGCAGCGCATGGCGACCAAGTCGTCTACAAGCATGTTTTTGTAATTTGAGAAGTCCATGAAATTTTTTGATGTGTGACCAGGCTCAATGCAGCCATTGCACTGACAAAAGAGTTTCTAGACCGGGACATATTTTTGATGTCCCGTAAAGATATCTTGCGATTTCTATTGCGGTTATCGCAAGCAGGCAGTTGCGCCCGGTCCTAGAAATTTTTTCCTAGGACCGGGCGCACCCTATTGATGAACGCTGGCAGGTCGCACCCCATTGCAAGGCGCGTCATTTTCCTGATCAGCCGTTCTCATTGAGCCAATTCAGACTGTTTCAGTTTTTCGAGTAACTCCTCTTCCGTATCGGCGAATCGTGATGCAATGCCCTGAAAAACGCCGCCTAACGCGACGAATGCATCCACTAAGTCAGGGTCGAAATGAGACCCCCGTCCAGCTAGGATGATTTGTGTGGCATCTTGGTGCGACATCCCGTCCTTGTAGACCCGCTTGCTAATGAGTGCGTCGTAAACGTCCGCAATCGCCATCAGTCGGGCGGGAATAGGAATGTCATCGCCTTTCAGTCCTTGGGGGTAGCCAGAACCGTCCCATTTTTCGTGGTGTGAATAGACGATCTCCTTGGCGATCTGCAAGAACTCGCTCTGGTCTCCAACGAGCGACTGGGCTTTTACGATTGCGTCGTGACCAAGCTTGGGGTGCGCTTTCATCACCTCATACTCGGCCTCCTCGTAGCGGCCAGGCTTGAGAAGAATTTTGTCCGGGATGCCGACCTTGCCAATGTCATGAAGCGGAGCGCACTTAAAGATGATGTCCAGGCGTTCCGCGGTTAAATAGCGAGTGAATCTGGGATTGCTACGAAGATACTGCCCCAGCGCAAAGATGTAGTGCTGTGTTCGCTTCAGATGGTTGCCGGTTTCCGAGTCCCGAATTTCAGCCAGCGAGGCAAGTGCCAACAAAGTGACCTCCTGCAGTGCAGCCAGTTGTCTGCTGTGCCGGAGTGCCTCATGATTCATGATATCGGTATGAGCGCGATGATCGCGTCGCACAACGGAATCAGCCAGATGCGCTCTGATGCGGGCCAACATGGTGCCAGGATGGATGGGCCGCGGAATATAGTCAACCGCACCCAAGTCGAACATCAATTGTTGTTGATCCGCGTCCGCCTCCCGTGTCAAGAAGATAACGGGGATTTGGCGTGTGTGATCTGCCTGTTTGAGTTGGAGACAAACTTCAAACCCCTGATTACCTGGGCGGATCGTGTCGATCAAAACAAGGTCTGGCTGTTCGTCGCTGCACACCTGTTGCACGCTACGCCCCCCCGACACAGCCTTGACGGTGTAGCGCGAACTGAGGAGTTCGCCTATGCGGAGCAGGCTTTTATCAGAGTTCTCGAGAATCAAAACGGTGGGCTTGGCTGCTTGAAAGATTTCCATTGCTTATTTCCGGTGGCATTCAATTAAAAAGTGCTGCGGTCAACGGTGGTGTCCTTAACTGCAGTATTCACATGGCGTCTTGGCTCATTTCAGCTTGTTGCTGACCCAAGCCATAATCTCCGCGGGGCTAAAAGGCTTGATGAAATAGGCATCAGCGCCGCGCTTTTGAGCCTCTTCCTGATCAGCGATTTGACCTCGGGCGCTGAGTATGGCCACGAGGGTACCGCTGGTCGTTGGATTCGCTTTGATCTCCGACAGCACGTCCAATCCATCGATGGCGCCGGGCATCATCACGTCAAGCAAAACCAATCTGGGCTGATGGTGTCGCACCGCCTCCAATGCGCTGGCGCCGTCTTCAGCCTCGACGATGCTGTAGCGGTCATCAAGCGTGACCTGAAGCAAGCGCCGAATATCACTGTGGTCATCCACAATGAGAATTGGCCGTATGGTTGACGGGACGGTCATTTTTTTGTCTCCTTCATGGTGAGGCCACTAGGGCCAAACCTCATACGCATGCGATTGTGCATAGTTACTGCCGGCTTCACGCGACGGCTGACCGTTGACGAGTTCTTTCGGCTGCACATTTAGATATTCGACTTATTTTTTTTAAAATATTTATCAAATTTATCATATTTAAACTAAGGCTGCAAGCAATTTTTTGACGGGGGAGGCACCGATGTGACCTTAATTTCGACAACAGGTCATGCATAAGCTCGGGATCCAATCAGGTCGCGGTCACCCGCGGGCTAAATCTTTTTAGATGGGCCAATTGCCAGCGAAATATCTGTTGCTTAATTTGATAAATATGATAGATTTTAAAGAAATCTAAAAATCAAATGGAAAAACCCTACCACCAGCCCTCAGTAGATGCACTCTTTGATGCGGTGCCTTGGCCCGTTATCACCCTTGCACTGAACGGAAAAGTAACGTATGCCAATGTGGCCGCCAGGCAACATCCCGGTAATCCGGTGCAAGAAATGAATGGCAGGCCTTCCATCGCATCATCGATCCGTGATTTTCTGACTGGTAAAGTGAAACTACCCCATGCCCTCGAATTAGAGTGGGCCAACGGCCACCGTCTCAGAGGTCAGTTCATGCCCGGCCCCGCCGGCATTGGTGGGCGTGAAATATCATTCATTGCGACCCCGACCGCCTCCGATGTGGAGGCCAGTGGACCCAAGCGAATGAGCTTGAGTGACATCATCGACCTGCTCCGTCAGGAACTACAGTCACCTTTCAAGAGGCTCTCGGACACGCTGGGGGATTTGCCCCAAACGCCACAAAGTGAACGATTGGAAGATGCCGCAAACGCCCTTAAAGAACGCTTGCACAGATTGAGCGATTTGGTCGCTATTTTCGGCGACGAAGTCATCGTCGCCAATGAGCGCGTTGAATTGGCACACATGGTTCAAACCATCTGCAAAGAACTGGAACCGCGCGCCACCAGCATGAAGATTCGATTCGAAGTGGCAGAACCGAATCAGACCTTGCCCGCCATTTACGGCAGCGCGCAACTGATACGCCGTGCACTTCATGAGTGCATTGACAACGCACTGACGCACTCCCAGCGAGACTTAAATCGCCAGCAATTCATAGCCGTGAAAATCAACTACATGATGACTGGCGAGCACGTCCTCATCACTTTACGCAACCAGGCGGAGCTTACCGCTGAAACTCGTGGCATCGAAATTCGAGAACCCTTCGAAAAGACTTCAAAAAGAAATACATCCCCTTCAAATGGGCGGCTGGGACTGCCGCTCGTGCAGCGCATTGTGGAGTTGCACGGGGGCCGCATGCGCGTTTCAACAGTGGATGATGACGAAGTCAAAGTCATGATCGAATTCCCAATCGGCGCGCCCTTGCGAGGCCAAGCCAAACTTGATGCGGCGCAGACCCAGCGTTACGCAACAGATCTTGCATTGCTGATGTCACGTCGAAAAAAGGAAAAATAATGCGCCTCAAAGCCCTGATCGTCGATGATCAACCCGATATCAGAAAACTCATTCTGATGACCATGGAGTGTGAAGACTACGAGTTGCATGAAGCGGAAAACGGCGACGAAGCTTGGCGCCTTGCACAAAGTCTTCGCCCCGCCATCATTTTGTTGGACGTGATGATGCCTGGTGCCATAGATGGTTATCAGGTCTGCGAAAAAATCAAGGGGGACCCTTACCTCAAAGCAAACACCAAAGTCATTCTGCTAACGGCGAGGGGACAGCGCACCGACCTTGATCGTGGCAAATCCGCTGGTTGCGACGCTTACCTGGTCAAACCCTTCAGTCCGATAGAGTTGCTGGACACTGTAGACCGTTTAGTGGCACAGCCATGAGCGACTCTGGCGCACCTGACTCCCGTCGTCGCCAGGTGATCAAGGAAGTTGGTGCCGGCCTTGGGATAGGCTTGGTCGCGTGGTCCCCGCTGCTTACGGCCCGAGCACAAACAGCGCTTCCGGTAAAGAAATGACGGCTGTCCGTTGTGCCGCAGTTGACGCCGGTTGAAATGTCGCGGTACTGGTCGCCGGTCGTCGCCGCGCTGGGTTTGGCAGGCATCCCGTGTGAGCTTGTCGTGTACCGGACGATTGCCGAATTTGAAGCCGAGTTCAACGAGGGCCGTGCCGATATCGTGTACCTGAATCCCTACCACATGGTTATGGCCAGTCGCTCAAAGAGATACAAAGCGCTCGTGCGTGACGCTCGTGGCTTGGAGGGCGTGCTGGTTGTAAAACGTGACGGGCCAGTCGGAAACGTCGCGCAACTGGAGCACCAGACGATCTCATTTCCGGCACCCAATGCATTCGGGGCCAGTCTGTATGTGCGCTCGGTGTTGGACCGTCACTACCAGATTTCGTTCAAAGCTCAGTATGACGGCACGCATCGCAATGCCGTGCGTCAGGTTCTTATCGGCGAGTCCGCTGCAGCCGGGGTGATCAAGACTACTTTGGAGATGGAGCCGCCAGACGTTCAAAATGATCTGCGCGTGGTCTACACAACACCGGCGTTGTCGCCCCACCCTGTCGCAGCTCATCCTCGAGTGCCTGTGGCCGTTCGCAACAAAATTATCGAGACCTTGTTGTCGCTGGCGGCCAATCCCGAGACGAAATCTGTCATGAGGAATATCCAGATACCTAATCCGGTTAGGGCGGACTACGACGTCGACTATGCGCCGCTCGAGGCACTTGGCATAGAAAAATATGTCATCGCAGACTAGGCTTGTGATGAAACTTCTTGCACGATTGAATCGGAAATGGCGTCGTGTTTACAGCCTGAACACCATTCTTCTATTCAGTGCCTTTGTCGTTTTGGTCCTGGCTGCCACCGCCTATAGCACCGTCTTACACCACCAGTTGGAGACCGAAACCTTGAAGAGGGCAAAAAGTTGGGCCGACTCGGTCGCAGAATTGGTGGCGACAGCCAACGCCACTGCCCTGATCGTCAACGACATGGCGGTCATCGAAACCAATTTACGCGGTGTCGCATGGCTACCAAGCATTCAAAACGTCGCAATTTTCCGGGCCGATGGTGGCATGTTGATGCAGTTGTCCCGAACGGGCAACCAGATCGAATCCCAATTTGCAGGCGACGAACGCATGGACTTGCCCCACACCGGGGTCAAGGCGCTGCCAAGTGGCATCAAGGACACCTTTTACGAGACGTGGTCAGGGGTAGATGCCGGCGCAACGTTTCCCAAGGCATGGGTTCGGATTCAGTTCAGCTTGCAGGAACGAAATGAGGAGATGAATCTCTTAACAAGCCAGATCCTTCTTGACACCATTCTTTTAATCGGAGGCGTCTTGCTGGGTCTGCATCTGATCGTTTCCAGGGCTATTCGCCCCCTTCGAGATTTATCCGTCTTTGCAGAGAAGACGCCCTCAAATATGGGAGCCCAAATCACGACCGATGGCTGCTGTTTCGAGGTGAATCAGCTCGCATTGGCGCTAAACCAGGCAAGCCATAGCGCAGCCGAGCAGATTGGCCGAATGGGGGCCATCCTGAATACAGCCGCCGAGGCCATCGTGGGTCTGGATGCAAAAGGTGTCATCGTCACAGTGAATCAAGCGGCCATCAGCTTTTTCGGACGCGCTGAAGACGCACTGATAGCACTGTCGTTTGATGCTTGCATCCCTGGCCTCGGGTTGCCCGCCCTGCAGAAAATGTTTGACGACTCCGCAGGTGGTTACGCCGGCGCTAGTCGTGTTGTGCGCCACGATTTATTTGGCAGTCGCGCGGATGGCACCTTATTTCCAGTCGAGGTTTCACTGGGAAGGGTTGAGAGAGACAACGCACTGTGCTATGTGTGCATTTTTCGCGACGTCACCGACGAACGAGCATCTCAGGGATTTACCGAGTTGTATGAGCGTGCGCTTGACTGCAGCCACAACGCGGTGTTCATTACCAATGGGGCGCTTTCTCACCAACCGATCGTGTATGTCAATGAGGCGTTTCAGTCGCTAGAGGGAGAGCCGGCGTACAAAGTGCTGGGAACAAGCTTGGCTGATCGGATTGGAATGTCGTCGGATGCAGCCGGTCGCCGAGAGTTGACCCGCGCTGTGGCTGAGCAACGCAATGCCAATGTCACCTTGTTCACAGACCTGGCCGACGGAAAACAGAGAGTTACCGAAATCTCGCTGTCCCCCGTCCTCTCGAGCGGTGGCGTCCTGACGAATTTCATCGGTATTGTTTCGGATGTGACTGCCCGGGTGCAGGCTGTCGCGGCGATTGCCGAGCGGCGAGCCCAGCTTGATGCCATCTTCAGCCTGAGTCCCGATGGTTTTGTGGTGTTTGACTCCAATGAAAAAATGGTCTTTGCCAACCCTGCCTTTGAACGAATGACGGGGTTGAGCTGGGTGACTGAGTCGGCTCTTCCGACACTGGATGACTTTTTAGTGGCAATGACCTTGCTGTGCGATGACGCCCAGATCTTGCCATGCATCCAGCTAGACGCCGAAGATGGCATGCCATGGCGGGCACGCCTTCAGTTGATACGCCCGCAAATGCGTGTGTTGATGGCAGAGTCGCGTCGCAATACGGGTGGTCAAGATGAGACGATCCTGTATTTTCGTGATATCACCCATGAGGACGAAGTTGATCGGATAAAGAGCGAGTTTCTTGCGGCGGCCGCGCATGAACTTCGGACCCCCATGGTCAGCATCTTTGGCTTCACCGAACTACTTCTCAAGCGTCAATTTACCGAAGAGCGCCGTGCGGACATGCTAGAGACGATTCACCGTCAATCTGGTTTTTTGATAAAGATGCTTAACGAGTTGCTCGATCTTTCGCGTATTGAATCCCGTCTCGGACTTGACCTGGAAATCGCTGCACATTCTCTGGAGGAGCTGGTATCAAACAGTGTCAAAGGCCTCATGCGAACAGACACCGATCGTCAGGTGCTTGTTGGCGTGGTGCCCAAGGTCGCTGTGCTGATCGATCCCGAAAAAATGCAATTAGTGATGAACAACCTATTAAGCAATGCGTTCAAATATTCACCCGGCGGGGGCGACGTGACATTGAATGCCAGGCTGGATCAAGCTGATTCAGTTCACTACGCGGTGATCGACATTCGCGATCACGGAATCGGTATGACCCCAGAACAGATCAACAGGGCGTTTGATCGCTTTTACCGTGCGGATGCCTCAGGGCACATTCCGGGCACCGGCCTGGGCTTGAGTATGGTCAAAGAGGTCGTTGGTCTGCACAAAGGCCGTGTCGAACTCGCAAGCGAGTCTGGCAAGGGGACCACGGTCAGTGTGTGGACACCGTTGGCAAATGCAGTTCGAGTTACGGGCGAGAGAAGCGTCGCAGGAGCGGGAGAAGTCCATGAATTCCAATGAAAAATTGAGGAAATTTATATGTACGGATTGGTAAACAGAGCGGTTGAACAGTTGGTCGTTTCGCTAAAGGGAGAGCCCGGGTGGCGCGGCGTCTGTGCGCATGCCGGTGTCTCCTCAGACGGCTTTGTCGCCACAAAAAGTTACGATGACAAATTAACCTTCGATCTCGTCAACGCGGTTAGTGTTCGTATGGGCTTACCCGCAGAAACAGTTTTGGAGGCCTTTGGTGAGTACTGGATTACTTACACGGCGGCAGAAGGCTATGAGTCCATCCTGTCCTCAAGTGGCAGCAACCTGCGCGAATTTCTGGACAACCTGAATAAGATGCATGATCGGGTAAGGACTATTTTTACACACCTGTCCATCCCCCAATTCCGCGTGGAGGACATCTCCCACGATGAGTACCACCTCTTTTACCGATCAACACGTGATGGGCTGGCGCCCATGGTCATCGGCCTGCTTAAAGGATTGGGAAAACGGTTTAATCAAAAGATTGAAGTCAGTCAGACCTTTGCCAAGACAAATGTGAACGACGAAGATATCTTCTTGGTTCGCCATGTCGCAGTTTGATACCGGCGAGACAACCGACAAGGCAATCAGTTTGACGCCTCCATCGCTGAGTGGCAGTGCGTTCGTCCGTGCATTTCCTTTTTACTTGGAACTCGATCGGAACTTGCACGTTCTGTCAGTTGGGCCATCCCTTCACAAGGCCTGTCCGGCCCTTGAAGCTGGATCTGATTTTTCAGATTTTTTTCAGGTCAGCCTTTCGACCAACCTGAAAAACAGCAAAGAATGGCATGCACACACAGGTCAGTTGATCATGTTGAAGGGACTAGGCTCAACGCCCCTGACCTTGCGAGGCAGCGCGGAAAGTGGCGAGGATGGATCCTTGCTGTTACTGGTAAGTCCGGTGATTCAAACACGGCATGAAAAGCAACAGTTGGGTCTGACGCTTAATGACTTCGCCAATCATGACAACGTCAGTGACACCTTGCTTCTGGCTGATACGACCCGCATGGCTGCGAAGGACGCCGAACGCATGGCAGAGCGTTTGAATGATCGCACGATGCAAATGACCGCCATCATGGAGTTGAGTGACAACGGCACCGCCTATTTCGGAGCAGACTCCATGCTCCGTCACACCAACTCCGCGTTGCGCAAAATGTTGGATATTGGCGAGGCAGAGGCCTTCGATCTGGATATCGACGCATTTGACTCCCGGGTGAGCGCCCTGCTCAGACAGTCAGACGATGGCGTCAGCCACCCGCAGTCGCGCTTGATCGCGTCGACCCAAGATGAGGTCGCAGGAATTCGCATTGAATTGGCAAGACCCAGGGTCGCGGTGATTCATGTCAAATCTGCTCGTACAAAGGACGGTGGATGGGTGTTCTATTTCAGGGACATCACTCATGAAGACGCCGTTGATCGAATGAAAAGTGAGTTTCTGGCGGCGGCGGCGCACGAACTTCGCACCCCCATGGTGAGCGTCCTGGGATTCATAGAACTTCTCATTGAACGAAAGTTTTCTGACGAGCGCCGCGCAGACATGCTTGGGATCATTCACCGGCAATCCAAATTGATGGTGAAAATGATCAATGAGCTGCTCGACCTGGCCCGCATCGAAAGTGAACGTGGACTTGAATTCCAGATAACTGCCCATCCGCTAAATGTGATTCTGGACACCACCGTCAAGGGACTCATGCGCCGTGACACTGACAGCCAAGTCATCGTTGGTGAGGTTCCCCATGCTTTGGTCATGGTCGATCCCGAAAAAATGAAACAGGCCGTGAGCAACTTGTTGAGCAACGCATTCAAGTACTCCCCAAGTGGTGGGGAGGTGACATTGACCGCAACGTTGGATGTGCATGAGACGCGTGAGTTCGCTGTCATCGAGATCATGGACCGAGGCATCGGAATGACCCCTTCACAACTGGTCCGCGCGTTTGAACGCTTTTACAGGGTCGATGCTTCCGGCAAAGTTCCCGGTACAGGCTTGGGGCTTAGCATAGTGAAAGAGCTGGTTGACCTGCACCATGGCCGGATTGAACTAGAGAGTGAGGCGGGACAGGGCACCACTGCCCGTCTTTGGATACCGCTTGCGCCGCGTTAGGGCCCATTATTCGTCACATGGCCGCCAGAGGCCACTACAGCTTGTCTAGTCCCTTGCCAGCCCTTTGGACATGCATAGCCTTGACCAGTTGCTCCAGTTTTGGAAAATCTACCGGCTTTTGAAAAAAGATGACATCTTCAGGCAAGCCGCCCCGCTCCTTGATGTCGCTCAGTCCCAAAGCCGAAACCACGATCAGCTTGAGGGCAGCAAATCCTGAGCCCGGTTTTTTAAGTGCACGAAGCATTTCAAACCCATCCATGCCTGGCATGCTCAAGTCAGTAATGACGACATCCGGCTGTCTTTTGCCGATACACAGTAGGCCCTCAAAGCCATTGACGGCCAATATAAGCTCCACAGGGAAATTCCAACCGTCGATAACCATCGAGAACAGTTCCAACAACGAGGGGTCATCCTCCACAACCAGGATTTTTGTTGGCCGGATCTTTGCGCTGGTTTCACTACCGGCGGATTGCTCGGGCGCGAGCACCAAGGCCCGCTCTGACATCAATTTTTCAACCGCACTTCGTGCGATTCTGCGGTGGCCACCCGCCGTGCGCCAAGCAGGCAGCACGCCAGATTCGACCCAAAGTTGAACTGTTCGCACGGCGACGCCAAGAGTTGCACCGGCCTCTCGGGTGGTCATCAATGCATCATTTGCTGCAATTTTTCTCATCGTTCCATTTCAAATTTACATCGCAAAATGCGGGTGGTCAGTCTTGCTCAAGGGGAAACGGTTGGGACAAAAGAAAGTCTGACGCCGTTGGAAACCAAAGGGTGACTGAAGTTCCCTGCCCTAGCTGGCTTTCGATCTCCACATGGCCATCCTGCAATTCAGTAATTTCTTTGACCAGGCTCATTCCCAATCCAGTTCCAGGAATTTTGCCAGAGGGATCGACTCGAAAAAAACGATTGAAAACTCTTGCCGCGTCTTCTGGCGTCAACCCGAGGCCATGATCCGTGACGCGAATACCCACTTCTTGCACGGCACCCAGATCCCTGACCAGGGTGTCGAGTTCGATGGCACCACCCTGAGGCGAGTACTTGAAAGCATTCGAGAGCACGTTCAGCAAAGCCTGAGAAGTCTTGTCGGGGTCCACAAGAATTCGCTGTTTTTCATGGTCAAACTTAACCGAGACTTGTCGCTTGTCTCCCTTGATCAGCAAGCCGCTGATGGTTTGCCTGACGATACTGTCCACCCTGCATTGCTGCCGGTGAAAATCTTTTCCCTGTCGAGCCTCGATTCTGGAAAGGTCCAGCAACTCATTGATCAATTCGGCAAGCAAAAGCCCCTGCCTATGCACCGTTTGCAGGAGATTACGTTGTTTTTCAGGCGCCATGACCCGGTCGATCATCAGCTCAGTGAAGCCAAGAATGCTGGACAGGGGTGTCCGCAACTCATGGGCCGCAGTCGCGAGAAACTCACTTTTCATGCGGTCGACTTCGAATTCAACGGTGATGTCTCGAAAATGGAGCACCAGGTCTCCGTCTGAAGTCACCCTGGCGTTGATCTGGAGTACCGCCGGTTTGGGTGAGGCCAGTTTGATGACATTGGTGAGACCCCGCATCTGCCCAATCACGCCAAAACGCATTTCGTCCAGAATGGCATCAATCGGTCTGCGAGTGGGCTCGTCCGCGTCAAGCATGGCGCACAAGTGGCTTTCGATTGAGGTCAGGGTAAGCGGGCATTTCCAGTCTGGATCAATGCCGAGCATCTGCAGCAGAGTGCGATTCACGTAAGTGACGGCGCCCTTGGCTTCGGCGTGAATGACGCCGCTATCACTCATCTCCAAGGTAGCGAGCAACTGTTCATTACGCCTGTTCAGGAGCGTCAATTCGACTTGACTTGTCGAAGGCTGCGCAGAGTCTTTTTTCATGCTAGCGAGGGCTTAAACAAGCCTGAGAAGCAGGCCATAATTGACGTTTTAGTTGGGTTCACATCTTCCTTGATATGAATTGATTTGGATAATTTAGCAATTTAATTATTTTTATCGAATTTCATTAAAAGAGCAAGGTTATTTGCTCGCCGGGGAGCAACTCCTACCCCAACTGAACCCAGGCCTTTTCCAGCCGTTTCACGCTCACCGGCTGCGGGGTGCGCAGCTCCTGGGCGAAGAAGCTGACGCGCAACTCTTCCAGCAACCAGCGGAACTCTTGGGCGCGGTCGTCCATGACGCCTTTGCGCTCGGCCACCAAACGCCAGTAGCGCTGCTCAAGCGGGCGCAGCTCAGCCAAGCGCGCTGCATCGCGTGCCGGGTCGGCGCGGTATTTTTCCAGCCGCGCGGTGATGGCTTTGAGGTAGCGGGAAAAGTGCTGCAGCGACCCCCACGGGGACTGGAGCAAAAATCGTTTGGGCATGAGGCGGGCCAGTTGCTGGGCCGCGTCGCCCGTGGCATCGGGTGCGTTTTTGGTGTCTTTGATCTTGCGGGCCGCCGTTGCGTATTCCGCCAGAATCGTGGAGGCTAGGCGGGCCACTTCGGTCGCAATCAGGGTCATCCGTCCCCTGCCCTCGTCTACCCGGCGTTTGAAGTCAAACTCATTGATCGGCAACGGGTCCAGCAGAAAGGCGCGGTCCAAGGCGACTGCGATGATTTGCTCACGCAACTCTTCAATCGTGCCGCCGCCTGAGCCATCGGCATTCTTGCCCACGGTCATGAAGGTCACTGCCATCTTTTGAAGGTCGGGGATGTTTTTCTCAAGGTACTTCAGCGCATCCTTGATTTGCAGTGAAAACAGGCGGCGCAAGCCAGCCCGGTGTTTGGTGGCCGCCACCTCGGGTTCGTCAAACACTTCCACCGTGACGGCGTCGCCACCGTCAATCAGGGCCGGGTAACCAATCAGGGTTTGGCCGCTTTTTTGAATTTCCAGCAACTCTGGCAGCTCACCAAAGGTCCAGGCGGTGTGACGCTGGCCAGCCGGCGCAGCAGGTTTCACTACGCTTTTAATAGCTTCTTTCGCACTGTGGACGCGGACTACAGGCTGATTTTCCCTAAAAACAGGCAAGGCCGCAGCATCTTTGGCCATCTTCAACCCAGCCAGCACCTGGAAGGCGCCGCGGGCCTTGGCACCCAACTCTGCCTTCAGCGCGCCCAGATTGCGACCTGTGCCCAGTTGGCGGCCATGCTCATCGACCACCCTAAAGTTCATGAAGAAGTGCGGGCTGAGCATGTCGGCCTTGATGTCGGCGCGAACAATGTCGATCGAGGTGGCCAGGCGCACCAGCTTGAGCACCGCGTCCAGCAGCGAGCCGTGGCCAAACACCTCGGGCGCGTTCAGCGTCTCGGCCATTTTGGTGGCGGTGTCTGGCAGGGGCACGAGGCGCGAACGGGGCCGTTGGTGCAGAGTCTTGATCAACGCCTGCACCTTGTCTTTGAGCATGCCGGGCACCAGCCATTCGCAGCGCTCTTCGTTCACCTGGTTCAACACAAACAGCGGCACAGTCACGGTCAGGCCGTCTTTGGAGTCACCGGGCTCGTGCAGGTAGGTAGCAGCGCAATCCACCCCACCCAGGCGAATGGTTTTGGGGAAGGATTGGATGGTGATGCCAGCGGCCTCGTGGCGCATCAGCTCTTCGCGCGTCAGCTGCAGCAGCGCCGGGTTTGGCTTGATGGCCTCGCGGTACCAGTTCTCAAAGCTGTAGCCGCTGCACACGTCGGCCGGCAGTTGCTGGTCGTAAAAGGCGTAAATCAGCTCGTCGTCCACCAACACGTCTTGGCGGCGTGCCTTGTGCTCCAAGTCTTCTACTTGGCGAATGAGCTTGTGGTTGGCGGCCAAGAAAGGCAGCTTGGTTTCCCACTGCTCGCCCACCAGCGCTTCGCGGATGAAAATCTCGCGCGCACCGGGCATGTCGACCCGGCCATAGTTGGTGCGCCGACCGCTGTAAACCACGATGCCGTACAGCGTGGCCCGCTCCAGCGCCACGACCTCTGCCGACTTTTTCTCCCAGTGCGGGTCCAGCAGCTGCTTCTTCAGCAGGTGGGCGCCGACTTTTTCCAGCCACTGCGGATCAATGTTGGCAATGCCCCGGCCAAACAGGCGCGTGGTTTCCACCAGCTCGGCGGCCACAATCCATTTGCCTGGCTTCTTGACCAAATGCGCACCCGGATGGGCAAAAAACTTGATGCCACGTGCGCCCAGGTATTCGCCTTGCGGGCCATCGCCCTCCAGCTTGAAACCAACATTGCCCAGCAAGCCGGACAACATGGACAGGTGCAGGTCGTCATAACTGGCGGGCAGCGTGTTGAGCCGCCAATTGTGCTCGGCCACCACGGTGTGCAACTGCGAATGAATATCGCGCCACTCGCGCACCCGGCGAATGTTGACAAAGTTTTGACGCAGCAACTGCTCGTACTGGCGGTTAGACAGCTTGTGCTGGCCCGTGCCGCCCTTGCCGTCGTTAATCCATTTCCACAAGCGCAGGTAGCCGGAAAACTCGCTTTTCTCGTCGTCAAACTTGACATGGGCCTGGTCAGCCTGCTGCTGCGCCTCCATGGGCCGGTCGCGCACGTCTTGCACGGAGAGTGCCGAGGCAATCACCAGCACCTCGTCCAGTGCGCCGCGGCTGCGGGCTTCCAGAATCATGCGGCCCACGCGCGGGTCCAGCGGCAGTTTGGACAACTCGTGCCCCATAGCGGTCAGCTCATTGGCATCGTCCACGGCACCGAGTTCGGCCAGCAGTTGGTAGCCGTCGGCAATGGCGCGGCCGGATGGTTTCTCAATGAAGGGGAAGTCTTCCACCAAGCCCATGTGGAGCGACTTCATCCGCAAAATCACGCCAGCCAGCGAACTGCGAAGAATCTCGGGGTCGGTAAAGCGCGGGCGCCCGTCAAAGTCTTTCTGGTCGTACAGGCGAATACAAATGCCGTTGGCCACCCGGCCGCAGCGTCCCGAACGCTGGTTGGCAGACGACTGACTGATGGGCTCCACCAGCAACTGCTCCACCTTGCTCCTGAAACTGTAGCGCTTCATGCGCGCTGTGCCTACGTCAATGACGTATCGAATGCCTGGCACGGTGAGCGAGGTCTCGGCCACGTTGGTGGCCAGCACAATGCGTCGCCCTGTGTGGCCGTCAAAAATTCGGTCTTGCTCGGCCTGGCTCAGGCGGGCAAACAAAGGCAGCACCTCGGCGTTGCGGAACAGGGGCTGATGGCTCAGGTGCTTGCGCAGATGGTCGGCGGCTTCGCGAATCTCGCGCTCACCCGGCAAAAACACCAGAATGTCGCCGCTGTTGTGCACGTCGCGCCAAAGTTCGTCCACGCCGTCGGCAATGGCGGCATTAAGGTCGTAGTCGCGCGATTCTTCAAACGGGCGATAACGCTGCTCCACCGGAAACATGCGCCCCGACACCATGATGATGGGCGCTGGCCCCTGGCGGGAGGCAAAGTGGTCGGCAAAACGCTGGGCATCAATGGTGGCCGAGGTGACCACAACCTTCAGGTCCGGGCGGCGCGGCAGAATTTGGCGCAGGTAGCCCAGCAGAAAGTCAATGTTCAGGCTGCGCTCATGGGCCTCGTCAATGATGATGGTGTCGTAGGCCTTGAGCAGCGGGTCGGTTTGCGTCTCTGCCAGCAAAATACCGTCCGTCATCAGCTTGACCGAACTGTCGCGGCTCAACCGGTCCTGAAACCGCACCTTGAAACCCACCACGTCGCCCAGCGGGGTTTTCAGCTCCTCGGCAATGCGCTTGGCCACGCTACTGGCCGCAATGCGACGCGGCTGCGTGTGGCCAATGAGTTTGCCCTGCCCGGGCGGGGCATTGCACTTGCCGCGCCCCATGGCCAGCGCGATCTTGGGCAACTGGGTGGTTTTACCGGAGCCGGTCTCCCCGCACACGATGATGACCTGGTGCGCCTGCATGGCGGCCATGATCTCGTCGCGTTTGGCCGACACCGGCAAGGATTCGGGGAAGTCGATTTGGAAGGGCTGTACTGTCAAGGCATTAACTTCGTAGAGAATCGAGGATTATCCCAGTCAACGTCCCCCTAACCCGCACCGCACCTGCATGTCCTCTGTTTTCAACTTCACCTTTGTGCCTTGGTTCCGCTCCGTGGCGCCTTACATCCACAAATTTCGCAACCAGACCTTTGTGGTGGGCATTGCAGGTGAGGCCATTGAGGCGGGCAAACTGCCCCATTTGGCGCAAGACTTGGCGCTGATTCAGAGCATGGGCGTCAAGGTGGTGTTGGTGCACGGTTTTCGCCCGCAGGTGAATGAGCAACTGGCGGCCAAAGGCCACACGCCGCGCTACTCACACGGCATGCGCATCACCGACGGCGTGGCGCTGGACTGCGCCCAGGAAGCCGCCGGCCAGTTGCGCTACGAGATTGAAGCCGCCTTTAGTCAGGGCCTACCCAACACGCCCATGGCGGGCGCGACGATTCGGGTCATTTCTGGCAATTTTTTGACCGCGCGGCCGGTAGGCATCGTGGACGGCATCGACTTCCAGCACTCTGGCGTGGTTCGCAAAGTAGATACTGCAGGCATCACCCGCACGTTGGACGTGGGCGCCATGGTGCTGCTGTCGCCGTTTGGCTTCTCGCCCACTGGCGAGGCGTTCAATTTGGCCATGGAAGAAGTGGCCACCTCTGTGGCCACCGCGCTGCAGGCTGACAAATTGATTTTTGTGACCGAGGTGCCTGGCATTCGGGTCGAGCCCGGCCAGCCTGAAAGTGACGAGAACCCCATTGACACCGAAATGTCTCTGGGGGTCGCTGAGCGTTTGCTGTCCGAGTTGCCGGCTGCCAACCAGCCCACCGACACGGCGTTTTACTTGCAGCACTGCGTGAAGGCTTGCAAAGGCGGCGTGGAGCGCAGCCACATCATTCCGTTCGCTATTGATGGCTCCATCTTGCTGGAGGTGTATGTGCACGATGGCATTGGCACCATGGTGGTCGACGAGAAGCTAGAGAGCCTGCGCGAAGCCACGGTGGACGATGTGGGCGGCATCCTGCAACTGATTGAGCCGTTGGAGAAGGACGGCACGCTGGTCAAACGCAGCCGCACCGAGATTGAGCGCGACATTGGGCTTTATACGGTGATCGAGCACGACGGCGTGATCTTTGCCTGCGCTGCCCTGTACGCCTACCCAGAGGCCAAAACTGCCGAAATGGCAGCGCTGACGGTGTCAACCCAGGTGCAAGGCCAAGGCGACGGTGAGCGTGTGTTGAAGCGCATTGAGCAACGCGCCCGCGCCGACAAGCTAGACAGCATTTTTGTGCTGACCACCCGCACCACGCACTGGTTCCGAAAGCGCGGCTTTGTACAGGTCGACCCCGACTGGCTGCCAGAAGCTCGCAAGCGCAAGTACAACTGGGACCGCAAGAGCCAGGTTCTGGTCAAAAAGCTGAGCTGAGCGGCGCAGGCCCGGCCATGAACCTTCGTTTTGTCGAGGCCTTTTACTGGGTTGCGTCGCTGAAAAGCATCTCGCGTGCGGCGGAAAAACTGTTTCTGACCCAGTCGGCCATGTCCAGCCGCATCGCCAAGCTGGAAGAAGAACTGGGCGTGCTGCTGCTGGACCGCAGCGACAAACAATTCAAACTCACTGCGGCAGGCGCCCGGTTTTTGATGCACGCCAACAAACTGCTGGAGCTGCAACGCGACGCGAAAGCGGAAATGGGCTCGGGCGAATCAGCCGCTATTTCCTTGCGCATCGGTGCCATTGAGTCGGTACTGCATTCTTGGCTGATTCCCTGGCTGGAGCAGCTTCGACTGGAGCAGCCCTGCCTGGAGCTCGAGTTAACGGTGGAAACCACGCCGATTCTCAACGACCAGATTCAGCGCGGCACAGTGGACCTGGCCTTTGCGGTACTGCCCTCCTCGGCCGATGGGGTGCGCAATCAGGCCCTCACGCCCATGGATATGGCGTTTGTGGGCCACCCCGAGCGCCACGCGAAGAAAAAATACCGGCTTGAGGACCTCGCCGACCTGGAGTTGTTGACCTTTCAAAAAGGTTCGCAGCCCAACCTCACCTTGCTGGACCTGTTTCGCCAGCATCGCCTCCAACCCAAAAAGGTGCATGCCATCTCTTCAATCTCGGCCATGGTTCAGTTGGTGCAGGGGGGCTTTGGTGTGGCCTTATTGCCGGTAGCCGCCGTGGAGCGTTTGTCAGGCTTTGCCAGTCTGAGAATCCTGCCGTGTGACGTGGCAGTGCAGTCTCTACCCATCCACGCCAGCTACCGGGCGGACCCGACCAGTAACTTGCTGGAAACGGTGGTTCAGTCGGCCCTGATGTTCGCTGAAGGTGCATACCATGCACCAAAAAAATCAATGAAGGGTAAACCCTAATAATCGAAAAAATCGATGGTGAACCCAGTATTTTTTGAGTTTGCCGAACAGGTAAACGGCTCGCACAATGAGGCATCGTCATGACAATGACATGCTGAACAAGGAAATCCGTGCAGGCCACATCGACATCCGCAACCACTGTTTTTGGCGCCCAAGGCATGCGCAACGCCCGCCATGTGCGAAAGCTCATTCGCCAGGGCGCCTGGCAGTCCCACACCAGCGGGCTGGCCAGCGATCACGTTCAGGGCAACCTGGTGATTCTTCCGGAGGCGCAGGCGGGTGACTTCTTGCGTTTTTGCCAGCGCAACCCCAAGCCCTGCCCGGTGCTGGCCGTTTCCGAGCCGGGCCAACCGCAGTTGCCCACACTGGGCCACGACATTGATATTCGCACCGATGTGCCGTTGTACCGCGTCTGGCGGCATGGCGAGATGGTGAGTGAAATCGGCGACATCAGCGCTCTGTGGCGCGATGACTTGGTGAGCTTTGTGCTGGGTTGCTCGTTCTCGTTCGAATTCGCGCTCCTGGAAGCTGGCCTGCGCCTGCGCCATATTGACCAGGGCAAAAACGTCGCAATGTATCGCACCAACCTTCAAACCCAGGCGGCGGGCGTGTTCCACGGCCCCATGGTGGTGTCGATGCGTCCAATGCTGGCCAAAGATGCCATTCGGGCGGTGCAGGTCACTTCCCGCTTCCCCAATGTGCACGGGGCACCGGTGCACATTGGTGACCCGTCCCTGATCGGTATTGCCGATCTCCAAAAACCAGATTACGGCGACGCCGTGGACATTGAGGCTGGAGAACTGCCCGTGTTCTGGGCCTGCGGCGTGACGCCACAGGCCGCACTGGTTCAGGCCCGTCCTGAGTTCTGCATCACCCATGCCCCTGGGGCGATGCTGATCACCGATCTTTTGAATCAACAACTCGCCTCGTTTTGAGCGCGAACAACCCGGAGCTCCTATGAAAAAACTGTCCATGACTCTCGCCTGTGCGGCCACCCTGGCCGCACCATTGGCTCACGCACAAGCCACTTGGGATTTGCCCACTGGCTATGCGACCAACACCTTCCAGACCGAGAACGTGCAGCAATTTGCAGACGATGTGGCCAAAGCCACCGGCGGCAAACTGAAGATCACCGTGCACGCCGGCGCATCGCTGTACAAAATGCCCGAAATCAAACGCGCGGTCCAAACCGGCCAAACCCAAGCGGGCGAGTTCATTCTATCGGCCTATGCCAACGAAAACCCCTTGTTCGGCATTGACTCCATTCCCTTCCTGGCTACCGGCTATGACGCGGCTCAAAAGCTCTACACCGCCGCCAGGCCTGCCACTGAAAAACTGCTGGCCGAGCAGGGCATGAAGCTTTTGTTCTCCGTGCCATGGCCCGGTCAGTCGCTGTACTCGGTCAAGCCCATCACCACCATGGAGGACTTCAAGGGCACGAAGATGCGTGCCTACAACCCCGCAACCACCAAAATTGCACAACTGGTGAAAGCCCAACCGGTGACGATTCAACTGGCTGAACTGGGGCAGGCCTTGGCCACAGGGGCCGCAGAAAACTTCTTGACCTCCAGCGCCAGTGGCATGGACAGCAAGCTGTATGAGCAAACCAAATACTTCTACGTGGTGAATGCCTGGTTGCCCCGCAATGCGACCGTAGTCAACAAAAAGGCGTTTGACGCGCTTGACAAGGCAACCCAAGACGCCGTGGTTGCCGCTGGCAAAGCTGCCGAGGCAAGGGGTTGGGCTGCCAGCAGCAACAAGGATGCCACTTACATCAAAGACCTTGCTAAAAATGGCATGACCACCGCTCCGCCAAGTGAGACGGTGCGCCTCGGCCTGAACAAGATCGGTGAAACTATGATCGAAGACTGGATTAAAGCAGCCGGTGCCGACGGTAAGGCGATCATCGACGCTTACAAAAAAATGTAAGCCATCAGATGTAGCGGGCCAATTCAGGGCCACGCTGCAACTCCACTGCGCCAGCCTGACAGGGCTGGAGCAGCCCCCACCCCAACACAAGCTCTCCATGAATAAACTCGCCAACAATATTTACAAAGTGCTGATGTTCGGTGCCTGCCTGTCCATGGTGTCGGCCTTTGGCGTCATCTTGCTGGGCATTGCCGCTCGAGAGTTTGTCTGGGACATTCCCGGCTTGGACGCGTATGCCGGGTATGCCATCGCTGGCGCCTTGTTTTTGGCACTGCCAGGCACGCTGCGCCACGGGGACCATATCCGGGTGAGCATGGTGCTGCAAAAGCTGCCACCACGGGCCAAATCAATTCTGGAATACTGGTGCCTTGGCGCCGGTACTTTTTTGAGCGCGTATTTCGCCTGGTATGCCGTTCGCATGACCTGGATTTCCTACTCCTTTCATGACGTCTCCCCCGCCGCAGATGCAAGTCCGCTTTGGATTCCACAGATTTTGATGGTTCTGGGCAGCCTGGGCTTTGTGGTGGCGTTTGCCGACGCCTTCATCTGCCACCTCCGGGGTCGCCCCTTCTTTGAAGCGCAAGACGGCGAAGCCGCACGCGCCGAATAGACCACTGCCCACACTGAAAGACCGATATGGATATTTGGATTGCTGGCGCGTTGATATTGACGCTCTTTATTGTTTTAGGCTCCGGGCTGTGGATTGGACTGTCCTTGTTGGGGGTGGCCATCATCGCGATGGAGCTGTTCACCCAACGCCCTGTGGGGGACGCCATGTCGCTCACCATTTGGGGAACCACGTCCAGTTGGACGCTCACCGCCCTACCCTTGTTTTTGTGGATGGGCGAGATTTTGTTTCGCAGCAAGCTGTCTGACGGCCTGTTCAAAGGCTTGGCACCCTGGTTGAACCACCTGCCCGGTCGTCTGCTGCATGTGAACGTGGTCGGTAGCGCCATTTTTGCAGCGGTCTCTGGTTCGTCAGCGGCCACCTGCGCCACCATCGGGAAGATAGCCTTGCCGGAACTCAAGAAACGCGGCTACCCCGACAGTCTGGCCATTGGTACGCTGGCCGGCGCCAGCACCTTGGGGCTGTTGATTCCCCCCTCCATCATCATGATTGTGTATGGGGTGGCAGCTAACGTCTCCATTGCTAAGCTGTTCATCGCCGGGGTGATTCCGGGCATCGTTTTAGCCTGTCTTTTCAGTGGCTATATCGTGATCTGGTCGCTGCTGAACAAAGACAAAATCCCGCCACCGGACGCACCCACCACATTCGGACAAAAACTCTATGCCTCACGGCACCTGATTCCGGTGGTGTCGCTGATTGCCTTGGTGCTGGGTTCAATCTATTCCGGCATTGCGACCGCCACCGAAGCGGCAGCGCTGGGCGTAGGTGGCGCCTTGTTGCTGTCCCTGATTGAACGCACCTTGACCTGGGAGACCTTCAAGTCAGGGCTGCAGGCCGCCTGCCGCGTGTACTGCATGATTGGTCTCATTCTGGCTGGCGCTGCGTTTCTGACACTGGCCATGGGCTTCATCGGGCTGCCGCGCCACTTGGCGGAATATGTGGGCTCCTTGAACTTGTCACCCCTCATGTTGATTGTGTTGTTGGTGGGCTTCTTCATTGTGCTGGGCTGCTTCCTGGACGGCATCTCCATGGTAGTGCTCACTATGTCAGTCTTGTTGCCCACGGTCGAAAAGGCTGGGTTTGACTTGATCTGGTTCGGTGTCTTCATCGTGCTGGTCGTCGAAATGGCGCAAATCACGCCGCCGGTCGGGTTCAACCTGTTTGTTCTGCAAGGGTTGACCAAGCGCCAATTGGCGTACCTGGGTTGGGTGGCAATGCCATTTTTCCTGGTTATGTTGGTGATGGTTTTGCTGACGTACTTTGTGCCAGACCTGGTGCTCTGGCTACCCAGAAACATGAGTTGATGCACCCGCACGCGCCCCCCTGACAACCGCCCGCCCGCATCGCGGAGCCCAGACTGAGATGAGCAACGATGGCCGCCGAGAACGTGACCAGGTGGCGGTGCACGCCCCCACTCCCCTCCACAGACGCTTACGTCTTTCCAAACATCGAAAAATACCATGCCAAATACGACAGACACACACGCCCTCGACAGCAAACTCTGGCAGTTCTGGATTGACCGGGGCGGCACGTTCACCGACGTCGTTGGTAAACGCCCCGATGGCACGCTGGTCACCCACAAGCTTCTGAGCGAAAACCCGGAGCAATACAAAGACGCAGCGGTGGCCGGTATTCGCCATTTACTTGGACTTAAAAACGGCGAGCCGGTGACGCCAGACCGAGTGGCCTGCGTAAAGATGGGGACCACGGTCGCAACCAACGCCTTGCTGGAACGCAAGGGCGAGCCGACGCTGCTGGTGACGACACGGGGATTTCGTGACGCCCTGCGCATTGCCTACCAAAATCGCCCGCGTATTTTTGACCGCAACATTCAACTGCCCGAGCTGCTTTACTCCGCTGTGGTGGAAGCGCAAGAGCGCGTGGGTGCGCACGGTGATGTGATCGAACCCCTGAACGAATCGCTATTAAAAGAGGAGCTATTTGCGCAGTATCGAATTGGGCTCAGAAGCATTTCCATTGTTTTTATGCATGGCTACCGTTACACCGCCCATGAGGTGGCTGCCAAACGTCTGGCAGAGGAAATCGGATTCACGCAAATCAGTACCTCGCATGAAACCAGCCCAATGATGAAATTTGTCAGCCGGGGCGACACGACGGTGGTCGACGCCTACCTGTCCCCCATCCTGCGTCGCTATGTGGCGCAGGTCGCCGGCGAAATGCCGGGCGTCAAGCTGTTCTTCATGCAGTCCTCAGGCGGTTTAACCGATGCCCGCGTGTTCCAGGGCAAGGACGCGATTTTGAGCGGCCCCGCCGGCGGAATTGTCGGCATGGCCCGCACCGCCGCCATTGCGGGCATTGAAAAGATCATCGGATTTGACATGGGTGGTACCTCCACCGACGTGTCGCACTATGCGGGCGAATTCGAGCGCGAGTTTGAAACCCAAGTGGCCGGCGTGCGCATGCGTGCTCCCATGATGAGCATTCACACGGTCGCGGCGGGCGGCGGGTCACTACTCGCCTTTGATGGCGCCCGCTTTCGGGTCGGGCCAGAGAGCGCGGGCGCCAACCCGGGCCCGGCCAGTTACCGCCGTGGCGGCTCATTGGCGGTGACAGACGCCAACGTGATGATGGGCAAGATTCAGCCTCGCTACTTTCCCAAGGTGTTTGGTCCCAACGCCGATGAGGCGCTCAGTTTGGAGGCGGTTCAACACCAATTTGGCGAACTGGCCCAGCAAACCCAGCGCACACCCGAAGAAGTGGCCGAAGGATTCATCAACATCGCGGTGCAGCAGATGGCTAACGCGATCAAAAAGATTTCGGTCGCGCGCGGCTATGACGTTACCAACTACACCTTGCAATGCTTTGGCGGCGCAGGTGGACAGCACGCTTGTTTGGTGGCCGATGCGTTGGGCATGAGCCGCGTCTTTGTTCACCCCTTGGCTGGCGTATTGAGTGCGTATGGCATGGGGCTGGCGGACCAGACCGTGATCCGTGAGCAGGCCGTCGAGGTCAAACTCGTGCCAACTGCCTTGGCCGAGATCAGCGCCACGCTGGACACCCTTGCGGCCCACGCCGAAGATGAGCTGAGGGGCCAGCAGGTCAACCAGGGCAGCATGGCCACACAGCGGCGGGTGCACGTGCGCTATGACGGCAGCGACGCCGCGCTGGTGGTGGCCTACCCTACCGAGGCCAGCGATACCGAATCGGCGACTGCGCTGATCGTGAGCCGCTTTGAAGCTGCCTATCGGCAGCGGTTTGCCTTCCTGATGCAGGGCAAGGGCTTGACGGTAGAAGCCGTGTCCGTAGAAGCAGCCATCGCAGGCGATGCGCCCCAAGAGCCGCGCCATGCCATGAACCCGGCTCGCGACCTGAAGAAAGCCCAACTTGTGCGGGAATCCGTGCGCATGTACACCGGCGGTCAATGGGTGCAGGCCACGTTGGTGGTGCGTGAAGACCTTCGCCCCGGCGACGTGATTCCAGGCCCTGCCATCATTGCTGAAAAGAACGCAACCACCGTGGTTGAACCGGGCTGGCAGGCCACGCTCACCGAATTTGACCATTTGAATCTGGTGCGTACCGAAAAACGGGTGGTCACCTTTGCGGTCGGTACAACGGTCGACCCGGTATTGCTTGAGGTGTTCAACAACCTGTTCATGAACATTGCCGAACAGATGGGCTTGCAACTGCAAAACACCGCCTACTCGGTCAATATCAAAGAGCGACTGGATTTCAGCTGCGCCTTGTTCGACGCCGCAGGCAACCTGATTGCCAATGCACCCCACATGCCGGTGCATCTGGGCTCCATGGGAGAAAGTATCAAGACCGTGGTGCGTGAGAACGCCACCACCATGAAACCCGGCGACGTCTACGTGCTGAACGACCCGTACCACGGCGGCACCCATTTGCCCGACATCACGGTCATCACCCCGGTCTATCTGGACGGGAAACCCACCTTCTACGTCGGCTCCCGAGGTCACCATGCCGATGTCGGAGGCACCACACCCGGCTCTATGCCGCCCTTCTCCACCCGCATTGAGGAAGAAGGGGTACAGATCAATAACTTCAAACTGCTGGACCAGGGCGTCCTGCGCGAAGCGGAAATGGTGGCGCTGCTGAGCAGCGGCACCTACCCCTCCCGCAATACACAGCAAAATATGGCTGACCTCAAAGCCCAGATCGCAGCCAATGAAAAAGGCGTGCAAGAGCTGGGCAAGATGGTGACGCACTACGGCTTGGACGTGGTGCAAGCCTATATGAGCCATGTGCAGGCCAATGCCGAAGAGTCGGTGCGACGAGTCATTACCCGCCTGAAAGACGGTGCATTCACCCTGCCCTTGGACAATGGGGCGCAGATCAAGGTGGCGATTCGGGTAAATGCCATTGAGCGCAGCGCAGTGATTGACTTCACTGGCACCTCGGCGCAACAGGTCAACAACTTCAATGCGCCCACAGCCGTGTGCATGGCTGCCGTACTGTATGTCTTTCGCACCTTGGTGGACGACGATATTCCGCTCAATGCAGGTTGCCTCAAACCGCTTCAAGTCATCATCCCGGAAGGCTCCATGCTGAACCCGAACCCGCCGGCCTCGGTGGTGGCGGGTAATGTGGAAACATCCAGTTGCATCACCAATGCCTTGTATGGGGCACTCGGTGTCATGGCCGCCAGCCAGTGCACCATGAACAACTTCACCTTTGGCAACGCCAACTACCAGTACTACGAAACGATTTCCGGGGGTTCCGGCGCTGGCGCGACCACCAACGCAGAGGGCGAACGGTTGGGAGGCTTCAACGGCACCAGCGTCGTGCAAACACACATGACCAACTCCCGCCTCACCGATCCTGAAATACTGGAATTCCGGTTTCCGGTTCGACTGGACAGCTATGAAATCCGGGAAGGATCAGGCGGTGCAGGCCAGTGGCATGGCGGTGACGGCGGTGTGCGCCGCGTGCGCTTCCTGGAACCGATGACGGCCAGCATCTTGTCAAACGGGCGGGTCCATGGCGCCTTTGGGTTGGAAGAGGGCGCGCCGGGTCAGATTGGTACCAATCGGGTGCTGCGTTCAAATGGCAACGTCGAGGAGTTGGGTCACATCGGTCAGGCCGAGATGCAGCCCGGAGACGTTTTCGAAATAGCCACACCCGGAGGCGGCGGGTACGGCGCGCCCTTTTCCTCAGGTGATTGCTCTCCCAAATAAAGCCGATGGACGCGGCACTCCCCACCTTGGGTGGCCGTATCATTGAACTCAAACCCTGTCCATTGCGCAACAGCGCAATCAGATGGGCCCGAATCAATTCATCCATTCAACAAGGGCAATCATGAACACTCTCAACTTCATTGGCGGCGAAAAAGGCGGCGTTGGAAAGTCGGTCGTTTCACGGGTACTCGCGCAGTATTTCATCGACAACAACCGCCCCTTCATCGGCTTTGACACGGACCGGTCGCACCAGTCGTTCACCCGCTTTTATGGTGACTTCGCCTCGCCGGTCATCGTCGACACCTTTGAGGGCCTGGACGTCATCGCCAGCGCCTTTGAGGAAGCCACTGAAAAAGGGCAGGAACAAAACGTCATTGTTGATCTGGCCGCCCAAACCGGCATGCCGTTGACACGCTGGATCAAGGACTCGGACCTGTTTGCGGTGATGGCCGAGATGTGCGTCGCCGTCAACTTCTGGCATGTGGCCGACGTGGGCAAAGACTCGGTGGAACTGCTGGGCCGACTGATCAATACGTTTGAGTCTGGTCCCAATTACTTTGTGGTGAAAAATGAAGGTCGTGGGTCCGATTTCTCCATGCTGGAGGAGTCGGCTGCCTTGATCAAGGCGCTGACCCTTGGCGCCAGGGTGGTCACGCTGGCTCAATTGCATGAGGCCAGCATGCGCAAGATTGACCGTCAAAATGCCAGCTTCTGGGCGGCGCTCAATAACCGCACCGACCCCGATTCACTCGGCTTGCTGGAACGCCAGCGCGTCAAGCATTGGCTGAAGAAGACCTATGATACCTTGGACACCTTGCCCCTCTAAGGAAAAATGGGCACGCTTTCCAAGAAAGCGTGCCCATCAATCCCACAGTCGGAAAAAGTGACAACCTGCCCCTTATTCGAGGCGAGTTACTTAATGGCGCTTGATCATTCGCACCACAAGGACCAGTGAAACGACGGCAATGCCGGCGAAGCACAGGAAAGACCAATTGGCGATCGAGCCGCCCAGGAAGGTCCAGTCCACCACGCTGCAATCACCGCCGCCCTTGAAGATCATGGGAATTGCGCGCTGCAACGGAAAGCTTTCAATCATTCCGTAGAAATCACGGCCACAGGTTGCCACCTCTGGTGGATACCACTGCAACCAGCTTTGTCGAGCTGCCACAAATGCTCCAAAACCTGCCGTGAGTATGAGTAAAAATGAGGCACCCATATGAATGCCTTTTTTGCCACTCGCGCCCGCCAGACCAGCGATGATTGCTACGAAAAGAAGAGCATAGCGCTGCACGATGCACATCGGGCACGGGGCGAGCCCGACGACATGCTGCAGATACAGGCCATAGGCCAACAAGCCGACACTGATCGTGCACAGAAGGACAAAAATCCGGCGTGGAATCGGATCCAGCCGGTCTCCCATCAAACTGAACGTCATCTGATCAGCCTATGGCTTCGTCAAGCGCCTTGCACGAAGGTGCACAAACTGCTTGAGACTTACCCAGTATCTTTTTCGAGATCATCTGTGAGCGAGCGCGATGCTTGCCACACAGAAAACACGACATCGTTGCAGCCCCAAACGACGTTGCCGCCGTGAAGGGAGAACCGGATACTTTTGATTTGTAACGAAGGCCGTCGGCCAACATTTTCGTTTTAGTGTCTGCTTTTGCCATAGCTTTGATCATACTTGGGCCAGCGTTGTTACGATGGCTGGTTTGCACATTCAACCGTATCTAGAGGGGTTTTGATGCAATTTAGTGGCCTCAGTTCCCCAAAATAGCGTGCTCTCGTCCCCCCGCGGGCCATATGGCAATCTAAATCTTGCTAAAGTTCGCCTCTTATTTGAATTAGGCAAAGGTTACAAATGGCTCGCACACTGAATTGCATCAAACTCGGCAAAGAAGCAGAAGGCTTGGACTTCGCACCCTACCCAGGGGACCTCGGCAAGCGCATTTGGGAAAGCGTCAGCAAAGAAGCTTGGGCAGCTTGGTTGAAGCACCAAACCATGCTGGTCAACGAAAACCGACTGAATCTGGCAGATGCCCGTGCCCGCCAATACTTGGCGCGTCAAATGGAAAACCATTTCTTCGGTGACGGCGCCGATGCCGCCCAAGGCTACGTTCCGCCCAGCGCCTGATTAAACGGGCCATGGATGCTCAGGCACCACCCCTGACCTCTTCGGCCCGCGAGCTCCCTCTCGCGTGGGCGAACGCCCCCGCCTGGCGAATCCTTGATACGCAATTTGATTCCGGGCATGCCTTTTTGGCAGCCTGGCAAGCGTGGCAAGACGACCCCAGTCGCCCTCGCCTTCTTCACTATGTCGCCTTGGCCCCGGTCGCCCCCCCTCTAGCCAACTTGCTTTCCCGGCAGGCTCACAACCCGAATTGGGCTGCGCTATTGGATGAGTTGACGCCCCATTGGTTTGGGCTTCTTCCCGGGTTTCACCGAATCAGTCTTGACGACGGTCAAGTGCTGTTGACCCTTTGCATTGGCCCCACCTCTGAGCTGCTTCGCCAGCAACATTTTTATGCAGACACGGTGTACCTGGGCAGCGGTGAATCAGGCAACACCGACCTATGGGACACATGGACAAGCAAGTCACTGGCGCGCTGCTGTCGCCGGGGCACCCGCCTATGGGTCAGCCAACCTCATCACAGCTTGCTAACCATCCTGACGCAATGTGGTTTTGTGTTTGAGGCAAACGATGCAATTGAGCAGCAGTGCGCGGTATTTTCCCCTCGCTGGACACTGAAAAACACCCGAAACGCTCAGCCCGCAGAGGCCACACACCCCAGCACTTGTGCTGTCATTGGGGCTGGAATGGCCGGCGCGAGCGTCGCAGCCTCATTGGCCAGGCGTGGTTGGCGGGTGACCGTGCTCGATGCAGCCTCAGCACCAGCATCGGGCGCGTCAGGGCTTCCAGTTGGCTTAGTGGCGCCTCATGACTCGGCCGACGACTGTAAACTGTCTCGCCTGACTCGCGCTGGCGTGCGATTGACGCTGGGCGAGGCCGCGCGCCTCCTGGTTGATGGTCAGGATTGGGCCTTGAGCGGGTCTACTGAGTTTCGCTTTGATGGTAGCCATAACCTGCCAGAGCATTGGTCGCCAGAAGGGGCTGCATGGTCACTCGCCATTGCGCCAGCTCCGCTCAATGACTCGGCTTCAGCGTCGGCCAAAAGCGAGACACAGGCTGGCGGTCCGGCGATCTGGCACGCCCACTCCGCCTGGATCAAACCAGCCCAATTGGTACGTGCCTGGCTTTCGACTCCAAATATTACGTTCCAACCCAACGCCCAAGTGAGCACCCTCACCCGGATGAATGAGCAATGGGTTCTCCACAATGCACCGGGCCAACCTTTGGCCAGTGTCGACCGGGTGGTGTTTGCCAATGCAATCGCCGCGTTTTCACTGCTGCAGCAAGTACAGAAAGATTTTCCGCGCGACCCGCTGCACCTGGAACAGCTCCCGGCAGTGCATGGTGTTCGTGGGCAACTGAGCATCGGACGCCATGCGGACACTCAGAACGCGGTGTTCCCAGCCACACCCATCAACGGCTCGGGCTGCGTCATTCCGCAAATACCAACTGCTGAGGGGTTGACCTGGTTTGTCGGGTCAAGTTACCAGCCTGAAAGTCAACCGCCCTTGGCGCTTGAGCAGAATCACTATTCAAATTTTGAGCGACTCCAAATACTGAGCCCAGTACTGGCGAATCACCTCAAATCACAGTTCGAGGGCCAGCACGTCCGTGATTGGATCAACACCCGGTGCGTCACGGTCGATCGTTTACCGGTGGTTGGCGCGTTGGGGGACGCGCAGGAAACGAGTTTGTGGGTTTGTGCTGGCATGGGGTCCAGGGGACTAAGTTTTTCTGTCCTATGCGCAGAATTGCTGGCCGCACAATGGAGCGGCGAGCCACTTCCTACTGAGTTCAATCTCGCTCAGTCATTCAATGCCCGAAGGGCGGCGAAGCAAGAAGCGACCTAAAAGACAAGAGAAATCAGCTATTTCCTCTAGCTTCCCCAGCAAGCCGCTATATTTTCAATAGCACTTTTTGAACCTGAAACGGATCAAATGGTTTCTCGAGAACATCACGGCAACCCGCTGCCTCAGCCAGTTCAGACAAGTCGGCCAAACTATTGGCGCAGGTCACAACCACAGGACCAATATCAGGCTCCAAAGCCACCAATTGGCGCACCAGCTCCCAGCCCACCATGTCCGGGACCTCCAGGTTGACGATCACCAAATCAAAGTAGTTTTGCCGGACCAAGTCCAAGCCATGCAGCGCGGTGTCTGCCTCATACATCTGTGTCCGCCCAGCCAGGGCCAATCGAGCGCGAAGGTAGAAACGATCTTCCTTGCACGGGTCAATGACCAGCGTCACTTTTTTCATGGCTCAAACCCTTGACCAAACATCATCGGTAAATACTCCTGTCGGCAAACATCGCATGCCGTGCGTCGGCCAGTTTAGCCATCACCGCTCTTTCAAGTACGGTCGACCCAGCGCTTGCGGTGCAACAGCCTTACCAATAAAGCCGGCGAGCAAGACTACCGTCAATACATATGGTAGGGCCTGAATCGCCTGAACTGGCACCTCTCCCACGCCCGGCAAGTGAACGCCCTGAAGGCGAATGGCGGCGGCGTCCAGAAAACCGAACAGCAAGCAAGCCCACAAGGCATTGACGGGGTGCCAACGACCAAAAATAAGGGCTGCCAACGCCATGAAGCCTCGACCGGCCGTCATATTCTGGGAAAAAGAGGCACTTTGCGCGAGAACAAGATAGCTTCCCGCCAAACCGCACAGCATGCCATTCATGGTCAGGGCCATATAGCGCAGTCGCGTCACGGAAACGCCCGCGGCATCTACCATTTGCGGATTCTCACCCACCGCCCGCAAACGAAGACCAAAGCGCGTTCTAAACAAGATCCACCAAGTGACGGGCACCAAAATCAGTGCCAGGTAGACCATGCCGTTGTGACTCAACAGGCCCTCCCCCAGAATCATCCCCACCCAGGGCAAGCTGCGCACTGACTGTGCGAATTCGGGGAATAGGGGCTGAATCCGCACGGCGTCCGAGACCGGTGGTGTTTGACCGCCTTGTGAAAACCAAGCTACTCCCAACACCACGGTCAAACCCGCAGCAATGATGTTGATCGCCACGCCGGACACGACCTGGTCGCCTCGATGGCTGACACAGGCCAGGCCATGCATCCAGGACAGAGCAATGCCAACGCCCATCGCGGCCAGCAGAGCAATCGTCATGGAGCCGTAGATCGCCCCACTGGCACCTGCGGCAAATGCAGCGAACAGCATCTTGCCCTCCAGGCCAATGTCAACCACACCCGAGCGCTCGGACAACAGTCCAGCCAATGCGCAGAAAATCAGGGGGGTAGACACCCTCAAGGTCGAGGCAAGCATGGCCCCCAACAACGCCTCATCCATGGTGATCTCCCGATTGAGCTACTGCTTTAGGGTGCGGCAACAGACCGCTGAAAAACCCAAGAGCCCGTGCGACCCATGGCGCAATGACATACACCATGGCCCCCGAAAAAAGAACAATGAAGCCTTGCAGCATCACTACCATGTCACGGCTGAAGCCGCGGACTTCAAAAGCAACCTCAGCGCCGCCTTGAAACAGTGCGCCGAACAAAACACTGGCAAAAATGATGCCCAGAGGATGGTTGCGCCCCATTAGAGCCACTGCAATGCCGGTGAAGCCCGCGCCGCTCACAAACTCCAACAGCAACTTGCCGTTGACCCCGGCAATTTCATTCATGCCGACCAAGCCCGCTAGCGCGCCAGAAATTGACATCGCAATGACGACTTGACGCTTGGATCGCACGCCGGCGTATTCGGCGGCGCTGGGGCTGGATCCCACTGATCTCAGGTGGTAGCCCGCTCTCGTTCGCCACAAGAACAGATACACACCAAAAGCCGCCAATAACGCCAGAAACAAACTGATGTTGAGGGGTGATGCAGGCCACTCCACGCCCAGCCAAGCCAGCGCGTGCTGCATGCTGGGCAATTTGGCTGACTCGGAAAATGGCGCGCTCTCGACCGACATGACACCTGGCGGGCGCAAATGATTGACCAGAAGGTAAACCAGCAAACTGCTGGCAATAAAGTTAAACATGATGGTCGTGATCACCACATGGCTGCCGCGGTAGGCTTGCAGGTAAGCCGGGACAGCTGCCCACGCCATCCCGAACAGGGCGCCTGACACCAGCATGAGCGGCAACATGATCCATGCAGGCAGAAAGGCAGAGAACCAAAGTGCGACCAGGCCGGTGCCCAAACCACCCAAAATAGCCTGGCCTTCGCCTCCAATATTGAACAAGCCCCCATGAAAGGCCACCGCCACCGCGAGCCCGGTAAAAATGAAGGTCGTGGCGTAATACAGGGTGTAGCTCAAGCCACGGGGTGTGCCAAACGCACCGTGAATCAGCACCGTGATCACCTCAACGGGGTCCTGACCCACGAGAGCCACGACGCCCGCGGCGGCCATCAAGGCCACCAAAAGACACACGGCGGGTAACAAAATCAGATCGGCCCAGCGGGGCAAGGCGCTGGGCGCACTCATTCGCCGTCTCCCGTCATGAGCAGACCCAGGCCTGCTTCTGTGCAGTCCTCGATGGCCAACTCTCCCGTAATACGCCCCTGATTCATGACAATTACCCTGTCTGACAAAGCCAAAATTTCGTCGAGTTCACTCGACACCACCAGCACCGCACAGCCGGCGTCACGCATGGCGCGCAACTGGCTGTAAATAAACTCAATCGCACCAATATCGACGCCGCGGGTCGGCTGCCCCACCAGCAGGACTTTGGGCGCTTGTCCCAACTCACGCGCCAACACCAATTTTTGTTGATTGCCGCCTGAGAACTTGCTGCTCAATAACTCCGGATCCTGAGGGCGAACATCAAATCGTTCCATCATCTGAGCGGTTGCCTGCCGCATTCGGCCATGGTTCATCCAGCCTGCGCTGGCGTACTCTGGCAAACCGTCGTACCCGAGCACGGCGGACTCCCAGGCCACAAAATCCATGACCAATGCGCGGGCGTGGCGATCTTCCGGCACATGGGCCAACCCCAGCTCTCGCGCCTTGTGCGGATCAAGCCACTTTTGGGGTTGAAACTCCTGTCCGACCAATGTCATATGGCCCGTATCGGGTTGAAGCAATCCGCTCAGTACGTCAATCAATTCACTCTGGCCATTGCCAGACACGCCGGCCACCCCAACGATTTCGCCAGCGCGCAGCGTCAAACTGACATCGTTCAAACGAACAACGCGCATCGCATCCTTGACCTTCAGGTGGCTGGCCTGCAGCAACACTTCGCCCGCGTCCGTTTTTTCAGCCTCAAGGCGCCCAATGTTGACCTTGCGCCCCACCATGGCCTCGGCCAAACCCTCAATGGAGGCATGACTGATATCCAGTTCCTGAACCACCCGGCCAGCACGCATGACCGTGACCCGATCACACAAACGCATGACCTCCTTTAGCTTGTGTGTGATGAGAAGAATCGTGGTGCCTTGCTCCCGAAGCAACTTCAAAACCTCGAACAAGTGTCCCGTTTCCTGAGGCGTCAGAACAGCAGTCGGTTCATCGAGGATCAGAACTTTGGCGCCACGGTACAAGGCCTTCAAAATTTCAAGCCGCTGCCGATCCCCAACTGACAGGTCGCTCACCAGAGCATCCAATGCAACCTGCAGGCCGGTTGCCTCCATTAGCTCGTTCAATTTGGTGCGCACGGCGGCGTCAGCCCGGCCCAGCAGCCAATGCGGCTCTGCGCCCAACATGACATTCTCCAACGCACTCAGGGTGTCGACCAACATAAAGTGCTGATGAACCATGCCAATACCCAAGGCGATCGCTTCGTCAGCGTTGCGAATGGTTGCGGACTTGCCAAACACCTCTATGTTGCCGCTGTCAGCCTGATAGAAGCCATAGAGAATGGACATCAGGGTGCTTTTTCCGGCGCCGTTCTCCCCCACCAGGCCATGAACGGTACCTGGCGCCACCGTCAAAGTGACGTTGTCATTGGCCGCGACGGCACCGAACCGCTTGCTGACACCGGTCATTCGCACCGCCAGATCAGCCTCACCGTGTGTCACGCTGGGATGTGGACTCAAAATTCGCTCCTTTAGCGCGCAAAATGAAACAAAAAACCCACGGGGCCAATAGCGCCGCGGGTTTCAGGTGTTGCGAATAATGTGCGAAAGGGCATTTTTAGGCCCTTGCGCGCACTGTTCGACTTAGTACTTACAGGCGTTATCTGCCATGTAGTCGGCGACCTTGATTTTGCCGCTCACGATGTCGGCTTTCGCAGCTTCCACGCGTTTTTTCATATCGGCAGTGACCAGTTTGGCGTTGTTGTCATCCATGGCATAGTCCACGCCGCCCTCTTTCAGCCCCAACACAGACAGACCAGCCTTGTGGCTCTTGGCCACGTTGTACACCGCCACATCAACGCGCTTGAGCATCGAAGTCAGCATCGTTCCGGGCTGCAGATGGTTTTGATTGCTGTCCACACCAATGGCCAACTTGCCGCTGTCTTTCGCTGCTTGGTACACACCCATGCCGGTGCCGCCAGCCGCTGCAAAAACCACGTCAGCACCTTTTGCAAACTGGGCTTTTGCAAGTTCACCGCCACGGGCTGGATCGTTCCATGCTGCACCAGTAGTACCGGTCATGTTCCCAAACACTTCAATTTTTGGATTTCCGTATTTGGCACCTTGCTCGTAACCACACTGAAATTTGCGAATCAGGGGAATGTCCATGCCGCCCACGAAGCCCACTTTACCGGTCTTGCTGGCTTGTGCTGCCATCAAGCCGACCAGAAAACTGCCTTCCTGCTCTTTAAAGACCACGGACTGAACGTTTGGCAGGTCAACCACCATGTCGATGATGGCAAAGTTCAGTTTGGGAAACTCTTTGGCAACTTTTTCAATGCTGGACGCCTGACCAAAACCAATACCGATGATGGGGCTGGCGCCTCGTTCTGCCATTCGGCGAATGGCTTGCTCACGCTGGGATTCATTGGAAATTTCGAAATCGAGGTAATTGCCACCAGTTTCCTTTTTCCACTGCTCCATGCCACGGTAGGCGGCTTCGTTGAACGACTTGTCAAATTTGCCGCCCATGTCAAAAACGACGGCAGGCGCTGCAATGGCTTGAAAACTAGCGACCAATGCGGTTGCCAACAAGGTCAACCGCGTTGTTTTCGTGAAATTCATGATTTCTCCCGATTCTCTTTAAGTTAATGGGTTTGAGCGTAAAAGTATGACACAAGGGCGCAAGGTTACTTCGCTCCAAGACAGCTGCGAAACAGGGGCTTTCCCCTAGATAAATTCCTTGGCGGTGACGCCATTCAACTCAATGCCTACCGCCGCAGCCAGTCTCGCGTTGTTCAATACCAATTGAATGTTGGCAGCCAAGCTGTCGCCACCGGTCAACTCACACACCCGGGCCAACAAGAATGGGGTCGACTCCTTGCCTCCAATGCCCTGAGCCGTCGCCTCGCCCAGCGCCTGTTGAATCGCACCGTCAATCAAAGCTCTGGGCATGGCGAACGAGTCGGGGATGGGGTTGGCAATCACCATCCCGCCCTTCAAGCCCATCGCCCACTTGGCATGAAGCACTCGGGCAATGCTCAGTGGAGTGTCAAGTCGATAGTCAACCGGAAATTCGCTTTCCCGCGTGAAAAATGCCGGCAAGGTGTCTGACTGGTAGCCCACCACCGGTACACCATGGGTTTCCAGGTACTCCAGCGTCAGGCGAAGATCCAAAATGGACTTGGCACCGGCGCACACCACGGCAACCGGTGTCTGGGACAGTTCTTGCAAATCGGCAGATATATCGAAACTTTGTTGGGCATTGCGGTGCACCCCGCCAATACCTCCGGTGGCAAAAATTTTGATTCCCGCCATGGCCGCCACAATCATCGTAGACGCCACTGTGGTCGCGCCCATCTGTTTGGCGGCGATCACAAATGGAATGTCTCTGCGACTGACCTTGATGGCGTCACGGCCCCGCTGGCCCAGCGCTTCAATTTCCTGCGCGGACAAGCCCGCTTTGAGGCGTCCGTCGATGATCGCGATGGTCGCTGGCACCGCCCCATGGGCACGCACCTCGGCCTCGACCTGCAAGGCGGTCGCCACGTTTTGCGGGTACGGCATGCCATGAGAAATAATGGTGGACTCCAGCGCGACGACAGGCTTGTTGTCGCGCAAGGCCTGCTGCACTTCAGCGGCAATGTCTAAGAACTGGGGAATATTCATGAAGATGTGCTCTCGGATTGACAGGATTTGCTTGCCTGCCAGCCCTGAACGGCGCTGACAGACAAGTCGGGATGATTCGCAAAAGTGGTGCCCAGCGTCAACTCAGCACAGGCCATGGCAAATGTTACAGCTTCCAGCATGGGCTGCTCCGCCAAATGGGCATGAACCAGTCCTGCCAACAAGGCGTCGCCTGCCCCTGAGCTGTTAACCACGCTCATTGGCCTCGCGGCGCAAGCCCCTACTACACCAGCGTCGTCACACCAGCAAACGCCATGTGCGCCCATGCTCACCACCACCCTGCGCACACCCTGTTGATGCAAAGCCAATGCGGCCGCCTGGGCGCCCTTGAGGGATTGGGTGGGCAAGCCGCTGAGTGCCTGGGCTTCCAGCTGATTGACCTTAAGCGTATGGATGCCTTCTAGCAGACCCCGCAAACGCTGACACTTTTGCGCCGATACACCGTCGACGAAAACCGGCACATTAGCCGCTTGGGTCATCAACCAGGCCAACGTGGGGGCTGGTAGATTGCAATCCAGCACGAGTGCCGATGCCGCGCCAATGGTCGCGGATTGCGACTGCAAAAACTCGGGCGTGAAGAACTCCAGAATGGCCATGTCATTCACGGCCAAGCTCATATCCCCGTCAGCGCCATGTACTGACAAGTAGGTGGCCGTGCGCATGGTGGGCAACACCTGAACCCCTGAGATGTCCACGCCAGCCGCTTGCGTCGCCATACGCAGTGATTGGCCAAACTGGTCCTCGCCCACCGCGCTGATCAAACAGGCGTGACGACCCAGGCGGGCCAGGTTCTCGGCCAAATTGCGTGCCACGCCACCCGGTGAACAGTGAATCTGCCCGGGCGTGGAGTCGCCCGTGATCGCCTCCCCGTGGGTTCGTGCCACGATATCCATGTTGGCGCCCCCCACCACAGCAACAAAAATAAGCGGCACAATCGTTCCTTTTTTGAAGCCTGAAAAGAGATTTGATGATACTGGTCGCCGGCTCTGCCAACCTGGACTTTGTGGTTCGGGCCCACCATATTCCCAGTCCGGGCGAAACCGTTCTGGGCCGTGATTTCAAGACCTTCCCTGGCGGCAAGGGGGCCAACCAGGCTGTTGCCTGCGCCCGAGCGGGTGGCGTGCCCACCCATATGCTGCTGGCCCTGGGGGATGACGCCTTTGCCACGCCGATTGAGGCATCGCTGACGGCTGCCAACGTTCAACTGCACCTGGTTCGGGTACCCCAACACCCAACCGGCACCGCTTTCATCTGTGTGTCCGATGATGCCGAAAACGCCATCACCGTGGCGCCGGGCGCCAATGAACACCTTCAAGCCAGTGATTTGCCCTCGCTAGCCGGCTTCACCCATTTGCTGCTGCAGCTGGAGACGCCTCTGGCCGCAGTGACAGCCTATGCCCAAGCCGCGAAAGACCAAGGGGTAACCGTGGTTCTGAATGCAGCGCCCGCTCAAGCATTGCCCGTCCAATTGCTCGACTTGGTTGACGTGCTGGTGGTCAATGAAGGCGAACTGGCGACCGTGTCTGCGCACAACGGCAGTATTGCCGACTGCCTGGAGAGCATATCAACGCCCACCGTCGTGGTCACCCTCGGCCACCACGGCTGCTGTGCGCGCAGTCAGGGCCAGTTTATGGTGCAGCCAGCGTTCAAAGTGACGCCGGTAGACACCACGGCGGCCGGTGACACCTTTTGCGGCGGCTTGGTCGCTGCACTGGCGCAGGGCGCCGAGATGGCTCAGGCCCTTCGCCAAGCCAGCGCCGCCGGGGCACTGGCTTGCACACAACTGGGTGCCCAGTCCAGCATCCCCAATGCGACCGATATAACTGCTTTTTTGGCGTCTCAAGCCAACGAGCCGACGCCTTCCGAGCTTGACGCTTTGCGCGCCTTCTGCGGCCTGAAATAAGTACCGTCCACTCGAATTGGAGACACCCCCCATGAACACCAACACCTCAAGCCCACGCAAGGTCATTTTTGACACCGATCCCGGCGTGGACGACGCCATGGCCTTGTATTTCGCTCTGGCCCATCCTGAAATCGAGGTCGTGGGTATTACAACCACCTTCGGCAACGTCTCCGTAGACCAAGCGGCAACCAACGCGCTGTACCTCACGGAAATCGCCAAACGGGCGATTCCTGTGACCAAGGGCGTCAAGTTGCCCTGGTGCAAGCCCGGCGAGGCACCGCCAGACTTTATTCACGGGCGCGACGGCTTGGGCAACCTTCCTTCACGCGAGGGCATGGCCAACCAGTTGGACCCTCGCTCCTCCGCCCAATTTATCGTGGACATGGCCCGGGCGCACCCAGGCGAGATTACGCTGGTGGCCGTGGGCCCGCTGGGCAACCTCAGCACCGCTCTCAAACTAGCGCCTGAACTGCCCACGCTGCTCAAGGAAGTCATCATCATGGGTGGCACCATTTCGGAGGCCGGCAATGTCTCGCCTGTCGCAGAAGCCAACATCTGGAACGACCCGCACGCGGCAGACCAGGTATTCACGGCCGGCTGGAAACTGACCATGGTGGGGCTGGATGTGACGCATCAGGTGATCCTGCCGCTGAGCATGTTCAAACGCATTGCGGATCACCACCACCATGTGGCTACTGATGTACTGCACCACGCCGTCAGCTTCTATGTCGACTTTTACAGCAATCTGCACCCGCATGTGGCGGCAGTCAATGGCTGTTTCGGTCATGACGTGCTGGCCTTTGTGTACCTGACCAACCCCGAGTTGTTTGGTGTCAAGAGTGGCCGCATTCGCGTCGCCACTGAAGGCCTGGCTCAGGGCCAAACCATGATGCGCCGTCACGATATCGATTACCCCCAGGCGGGCTGGAGTGACGATATTCCCGACGCCCATGCCTGTTTGCACGTCGACGCCGAGGCCTGCAACACCCTCATCGAAACCACCCTGATGCGCGACTGGCTGAACGCCTAAGCCCGGACACGACCTCAAGGACACGCCATGCATCTGCCCGTTGTTGATTTTCAAAGCCCCACTGCAGCCGCCGACTTTTGTCAAAGCCTTCATGAGACCGGTTTTGGTGTGCTGCGCAATCACCCACTGAGCCAGTCGCTGGTTGAAGGCATCTACGCCGAATGGCTGGATTTTTTCAGATCGGACGCCAAAAACAACTACGCGCAAGACCCGGTCAAGTTTGACGGCTACTTCTCACCGAGCATTTCGGAGACGGCCAAAAACCACACCCAGCGCGATTTGAAAGAGTTTTTTCACATCTACCCTTGGGGCCGCTACCCGACAGAGGTGTCCGATGCCGCCCAGCGCTATTACAAAGAAGGCAGTGAACTGGCCGTAACCCTGCTGAAATGGGTCGAGGCACACTCACCGGCCGACGTCAAGGCCCGGTACGCCGTGCCCTTGCCTGACATGCTGGAAGGCAGTGACCACACATTGCTGCGGGTGCTGCACTACCCGCCCCTGTCTGGCCAGGAAGAGCCAGGTGCCGTTCGCGCGGCAGCGCACGGAGACATCAACCTGCTCACCATCCTGCCGGCGGCCACCGAACCGGGCTTGCAAGTCTTGGGCAAGGATGACGTCTGGCACGATGTGCCTTGTGACTTTGGTTTGCTGATCGTCAATATTGGCGACATGTTGGAAGAGGCCTCTGGCCACTACTACCCGTCCACCGTGCACCGCGTGCTCAACCCAACAGGCGAGGGTCGCTTCAAGCCGCGGATTTCATTGCCGCTGTTTTTGCATCCTCGCCGGGATGTGGTCTTGTCAGAGCGCTACACCGTCGGCACCTACTTTGATGAACGCATGCAAGAGTTGCGCGGTAGCAAACCCAAAATGCAATAAACACCGTCGCGGCCCCTCTTTATTCAAATAAAGCATATAGAAACCACAATAATGTAGTTTGCAATATAAGGAAGCATGGCTACAGTGACCTCCTATGCATGATTTAGCGTTCATTTTTGCTGGTTTTTTTGTCGGCTTTGTTGTCGGCCTAACCGGTGTCGGCGGCGGCTCATTGATGACGCCCATCCTGATCTTCTTCTTCGGGGTCAAGCCTTATCTGGCGGTCGGCACTGACTTGCTGTTTGCGGCGTTCACCAAACTGGGTGGCACCGTCAAACTGGCCCGGGCCCGCATCATTGACTGGCGGGTGGTGGCGCATTTGAGCGCTGGCAGTATTCCTGCCGCCTTGGTCACCTTGTATGTGTTGAACCGTGTGGGCCCCGCCAGCGCCCAGGCGCAGGGCCTGATGACCACAACACTGGGTTTTGCGCTGCTGCTCACCGCGGCCGCAACCCTGTACAAGGCGATTCGTGGGAAAAAAACCCCAACAACCATTGCCACCGGACAAGAAGAGAAAGCCGCCAAGCCTTTGCACTGGACGCTCCCCATTTTGTTTGGCGCCCTGATTGGCACCATGGTGACCCTGACTTCTGTGGGTGCTGGCGCTATTGGCGTCACCGTGCTGATGATTTTGTACCCCCTGCTGCCACTGCCACGCATCGTCGCAGCGGACATCGCTTATGCCGTGCCGCTGACCTTGGTGGCCGGCTTTGGACACGCTTCAATGGGTTCTGTCGATTGGCCGTTGCTGGCAAAACTGCTGGTGGGGTCTATCCCCGGCATCTGGATTGGCTCGCATTTGATGACCCGAATTCCCGAGCGCGCCATCCGCTCCCTGTTGTCCGTTTTGCTGGCCTATGCCGGTTTGAAACTGATTGCCCTGTAACTATTGAGAATCGCCCGCCCCTAACCACGGCGTGCCTAAAGAGAGATTGACCATGTACAAATACACCGACTTCGACCGCCAGTTTGTTCGCAACCGTGCAGAACAGTACCGCGACCAATTGGGCCGTTTTCTGGACGGCACATTAAGCAATGACGAGTTTCTGCCGCTGCGCCTGCAAAACGGCTGGTATGTCCAGCGCTACGCGCCCATGCTCCGCGTAGCCGTGCCGTATGGCGAGCTGACCAGCGCCCAGTTGCGCGTGCTGGCCACCATTGCGCGTGATTACGATCAGCCTAGCGCCGAGGTGTACCGGACTGCCAGCACCACGCAAGGCGCCTTTGGCACCGTGAACATGCCCGTGGGTTACGGTCACTTCACCACCCGCCAAAACGTTCAGTTCAACTGGATCCCATTGGAAAAAAGCGCTGACGTGATGGATTTGCTGGCGTCTGTGGATATGCACGGCATCCAGACCAGTGGCAACTGCATCCGTAATGTCACCAGCGACGAGCGGGCTGGCATTGCGGTGGACGAAATCATTGACCCCCGCCCTTTCTGCGAATTGCTGCGCCAATGGAGCACTTTGCACCCCGAATACGCCTTTCTGCCGCGCAAGTTCAAGGTCGCCGTCTCCGGCGCGCGGGAAGACCGCGCGGCCACACAGTGGCACGACGTGGGCCTGCACGTGCTGCACAACGAAGCGGGCGAGGTAGGCTTTAAAGTCATGGTTGGAGGCGGCATGGGCCGCACGCCCGTCATCGCCTCAACCATCCGAGAGTTTCTTCCCTGGCAAGAAATTCTGAACTACCTGGAAGCCGTGGTGCGCGTCTACAACCGTTGGGGTCGCCGCGACAACAAGTACAAGGCCCGCATCAAGATACTGGTCAAGGCCGAAGGCCAGCGCTTCATCGACGAGGTCGAGACCGAGTACCGCGAAATTGTGGAACTCGACGGCGCCCTTCACACCTTGACTCAGGCTGAATTTGACCGCGTTTCAGCATCATTTGTGCCTCCAGCCCTTGCTGGTGTTACGCAAGGAGCTATCAATAACGCAGCACCGTCGCACTCGGCTGAAGAAGCGGTTGAATACGCTCGCTGGTTGAAGCAAAACGTGGCTGCGCACAAGAACCCCAACTTGCGCGCCGTCACCCTGTCCTTCAAACGTTTGGGCCAGGCACCCGGCGATGCCACCGCCGACCAGCTCGACATTGCCGCCAGTTTGGTGGACCGCTTCAGTGTGGGCGAGGTTCGCGTGACGCACGACCAAAACCTGGTTCTGCCGTGGGTTGCTGTTGAGCAGTTGCCGGAAATGTGGGCTGCCGCCCGCCAGGCGGGTTTCGCCCGCTCCAACATTCGCCTGCTCACCGACATGATTGCCTGCCCCGGCGGAGATTTCTGCGCCTTGGCCAACGCCCGTTCGATCCCGATCGCGGAAGCGATCACCGAGCGCTACCAGGACATGGACGAGTTGCACGATCTGGGTGAAATTGATCTGCACATCAGCGGATGCATCAACTCCTGCGGCCATCACCACAGCGGCCACATCGGCATTCTGGGCGTCGACAAGGACGGTAAGGAGTGGTACCAGGTCTCCCTGGGCGGCTCGGATGGCTCCACTTTGAGCGGCCCGTCCACACCGGGTAAAGTCGTCGGCCCTTCATTCGGTGCCAACGAGGTGCCAGACGTGATTGAAGCCGTCTTGCTCACCTACCGCGAAGTTCGCCAGTCAGGCGAGACCTTCATTGATGCGCTGCGTCGCGTCGGCCCTGATCCATTCAAGGTAGCGGCCAACGGCGCCCGCCATACGGCTGAACTTGAATTGGCTTGAGAGAATAGAAACTATGAAATTAATAGCATCTACCCAACACTCTGCGCCCGAAGACGGCCAGTTTGGCATCGAAGTCAGCAATGAAGTTGACCCCCGCGACCTCAGCCTGGAAGGCGTCACCCGGGTGGACCTGAGCTTTCCCAAGTTCAGCGACGGCCGCGCATTCAGCCAGGCCGTTTTGTTGCGCCGTCGCCTCGGTTTCAAGGGCGAAATTCGCGCCACGGGCGACGTTCTGGTTGACCAACTGGTGCAAATGCAGCGCAGTGGCTTCGACGTGGCCGTGCTGCGTGAAGACCAGAACCCCGAGGTCGCCCAGCGCCAGTTTGACCGCTACAGCGCCTTTTACCAGGGCGACGTCAAAAACAAACCCTATTTTCTTGACGCAGGAGCAGGTATATGAGCGCGATTGATCTGAATGCCCGGGCGTCCAACGACTTCGACGCCAAGCTGGCCGAAACCATTGCCGTGCTGCAACAAGCCGCGCTGGACTACGCGTCATTGACCGATGGCGGTGTCGCCAGCGTCAGCCAAGCCTCCAGCCTGGGCGCGGAAGACGTGGTGGTCAGCCACCTGATCAACACATTGCGGCTGAACATTGGCATCTTCGTGCTGGAAACCGGCATGTTGCACCCCGAAACCATTGCTTTGCTGGAGCGCCTCAAAGCCACGTCCCGTGCGCCAGTCGAGGTGTTCACACCCGTGAACGAATCGGTGGTGCAGTTTGTGGGCCGCGAGGGCAAGGAGCCGATGTACAAGAGCATCGAGTTGCGCAAGGCCTGCTGCGGTATCCGAAAAATGGAGCCACTGGCCCGTGCGCTGGATGGCAAAGCCGCCTGGATCACCGGGTTGCGCCGGGAACAATCGGGCGCGCGTGCTGACGTGTCGCTGATCGACATCAGCGACGCCACCCGGGTCAAGATCAACCCCCTGGCCAACTGGACCTGGGGCGATGTCTGGCACTTCATCTCCCTGCATAACATCGACTACAACCCGCTGCACGATCAATTCTTCCCCAGCATTGGCTGTGCGCCCTGCACCCGCGCCATCAGCATGGGCGAAGACTTTCGCGCCGGCCGCTGGTGGTGGGAAAACGAATCGGCCAAAGAGTGCGGATTGCACGTGAACCAAACCAGCTCCCTAGAGAAAGCGCCAGCATGAACGCCCGAACCGGATCAGAACAATTACAAGCCATGTCCCACGACCACCGCCCCGACCATTTGAGCAACGCCCACCTGGACGCCCTGGAAGAGGAAACAATCTTCATCCTGCGTGAAGTGGCGGCCGCTTTTGAGCGCCCTACTCTGCTTTTCTCGGGTGGCAAAGATTCGTTGGTGATGTTGAAGTGCGCTGAAAAAGCGTTTGGCATTGGCAACATCCCCTACCCCTTGCTGATGATCGACACCGGCCACAACTTCCATGAAGTGACCGATTTCCGCGACTCCCGCGCCAAAGAGCTGGGCGCCGAACTGATTGTGCGCAGCGTGGAAGACTCCATGGCCCGCGGCACCGTTCGCCTGGCTCACCCCGGCGAGTCCCGCAATGTGCACCAGTCGGTCACGCTGCTGGAGTCGATTGACGAGTTCCGTTTTGACGCCTTGATCGGTGGCGCCCGCCGTGACGAGGAAAAGGCCCGCGCCAAGGAGCGCATCTTCTCCCACCGCGACAGGTTCGGCCAGTGGCAGCCCAAAGCGCAGCGCCCGGAGTTGTGGACGCTGTTCAACACCCGGTTGCAGCCCGGCGAGCACTTCCGCGTGTTCCCGATCAGCAACTGGACCGAGCTGGACGTGTGGCAGTACATTGCCCGCGAAAAAATTGAGCTGCCGTCGCTCTACTACACCCACAAGCGCGACGTGGTGGAGCGCAAAGGCCTGCTGGTGCCCATCACCGAACTGACGCCCGCCAAAGAAGGCGAAACCGTGGAGTCACGCGATGTGCGCTTCCGCACTGTGGGCGATATCACTTGCACTTGCCCGGTGGCCAGCGTGGCGGCCAACGCCGACGACATCGTGATTGAAACACTGGGGGTGGAGGTCAGCGAACGCGGTGCCACCCGCATGGACGACAAAACCTCAGAGGCTTCGATGGAGAAGCGCAAGAAAGACGGATACTTCTAATGAACGCTACTACTTCGATAGCTGCTCCCGCAACAGTAGCTAGCTCTACAGCACCAAAAGACACTCAATCTGCACTCAAATTCATCACCTGCGGCTCCGTCGATGACGGCAAGAGCACGCTGATTGGCCGCCTGCTGGTGGACAGCCGCGCGGTCTTGCAAGACCAACTGGCCAACGTCTCCAAGACCGGTGAGGTCGATTTGGCCCAATTCACCGACGGCTTGAGCGCTGAGCGCGAGCAAGGCATCACCATTGACGTGGCCTACCGCTACTTCAACACGGCTGAGCGCAAGTTCATCATTGGCGACGCGCCCGGCCACGAGCAATACACCCGCAACATGGTCACGGCCGCCTCCAGCGCCGACGCGGCTGTGGTGCTGGTGGACGCCACCAAACTGAAGTGGCAAACCAATGCGCTGGAGTTGCTGCCGCAAACGCGCCGCCACTCTTTGCTGGTCAACATGCTGCGTGTGCCTTCCATCGTGTTCGCCGTCAACAAGCTGGATGCGTTGGAAGACGCCTCCAAGCCGGAAACGCTGGGCCAGGCCGCCGTGGCGTTTGACAACATCAGCCATGCGCTGGAGGCGTTTGCCAAAGCCGCCAACATCCCGGTGACCGCCATTGTTCCGATTTCGGCGCTGAAAGGCCACAACGTGGTCGAGCCCGCCGAAGGCTGGTGTGGCTACCAGGGCGCCAGCTTGCTGGATATTTTGGAGCAATTGCCCGCGACGCCGGCCGAGACGGAAACGCCCTTCGCCTTCCCGGTGCAGTGGGTCGAAAAATTCTCGTCATCCAGCGACACCTCGCAGGGTCGGCGTGTGTTCTGGGGCCGTGTGGCCACCGGCGTGGCACGCGTGGGCCAAACCATCTCCGTGCTGCCCAGTGGCCAAACGGCTGTCATTGCCCAAGTGCTGGGCCATACCCGCAAGCCTGGCGACGTGATTGCCGGACACAGCGCGGGTGTGGTGCTGGACCGCGAAGTCGACGTGTCGCGCGGCGACTGGTTGCTGGCAGTGGAGCCTAAAGCGGCTGATGCCGACGAGTTTGATACGGCCCCCGGCATCTTCAGCCCCCATCGCGAACTGAAAGCCACGGTGGCCTGGATGGACGATGAGCCATTGGTTGCCGGCCGCGTGTACTGGGCCCTGCACGGCCACCGCTGGATCAAAGCCAAAATCAAGCGCATCGTGCACAAGCTCGACGTCAACACATTGGCCGAAGAAGACGCCTCGCAGTTGGATGCGAACGCCATCGGCCACGTGGAGTTGACCTTGCAGGAAGCCATTGCCACCGTTCCCTACAGCCGCTCACGGGTGCTGGGATCGTTGATTCTGGTCGACACCGCATCGCACAAAACCGCCGGCGCTGTCTTGATCAACTGATCAATCGCAAGGTACCCCGCCGCCTGTGAAGGCCAATCTGAACCCCATGGATCAGGAAACCCAATAAAATAGAGGGTTTCCCCCATACGCCAAAAAATAAAATGACTCATACCGTCACCGAAGCCTGTATCAAATGCAAGTACACCGACTGCGTCGATGTCTGCCCCGTGGACTGCTTCCGCGAAGGCCCTAACTTCCTGACCATCGACCCCGACGAGTGCATTGACTGCGCCGTGTGCATTCCCGAGTGCCCCGTGAACGCCATTTATGCGGAAGAAGATGTGCCCGCCGACCAGCAGCACATGACCAAACTCAATGCTGAGTTGGCCCTCTTGCCCACCTGGAAGAGCATCACCAAGCGCAAGGCGCCGCTGGACACCGCTGAAGAGTGGAAAGACAAAACGGGCAAGTTGCCCCAGCTTGAGCGCTGAGTACTGCCCCTCGCATGGATGCCCAACTGTCACCCGAGGTGATTGACACCACGCTCGCGCACGACGGCCCCATTGAAACTGACGCCGTCATCATCGGCGCCGGTCCCGTGGGTTTGTTCCAGGTGTTCGAGTTGGGCCTGCTGGAAGTCAAAGTCCATGTCATCGACTCGCTGGCCTATGCGGGCGGCCAATGTATTGAGTTGTACCCCGACAAGCCGATTTACGACATTCCTGCTGTGCCCGTATGCACTGGCAGAGAGTTGACTGACAGACTGCTCAAGCAAATTGAGCCCTTCGGAGCCACGTTCCACTTCAGCCAGGGAGTCTCCACGGTTCAAAAGCAGGACGATGGGCGTTTCTTCGTTGAAACATCCATAGGCGTCCGGTTTCTAACCAAAACCATCTTCATTGCCGCTGGTGTAGGCGCCTTTCAGCCTCGCACCTTGAAGGTGGAGGGCCTGCCCGCCTTTGAAAATACACAAGTCTTTTACAACGTCAAAAATCCTGAAGACTTTGCCGGGAAAAACCTGGTGATTGTGGGCGGCGGTGACTCGGCGCTGGACTGGGCGTTGGAATTCGTCAAAGACACGCCGCACAAAGCCGAAAGCGTCATCCTGATTCACCGCCGAGACGCCTTTCAGGCGGCACCGGCCAACATCGCCAAGATGCGGGCGCTGTGTGAGGCTCAAGAGATGCAATTCATGGTCGGCCAGGTCACAGGTTACGAAGAAGCAGACGGACGCCTTACTGGGGCGAAAGTCACCGGGGTTGACGCCGTGACCCGGGTTGTGCCATTGGATATGCTGCTGGTCTTTTTTGGCCTGAGCCCAAAACTCGGGCCGATTGCCGACTGGGGCCTGGACATTGAACGCAAGCAACTCAAAGTGGACACCGAGAAATTTTCAACCAGTGTTCCCGGCATCTTTGCGGTGGGAGACATCAATGTGTATCCCGGCAAGAAGAAGCTGATTCTGTGCGGCTTTCATGAGTGTGCTTTGGCGGCTTTTGGCGCCATGCCCATCATCGTGCCCGAGAAGAAAGTCTTTTTGCTGTACACCACCACCAGTCCCAAGCTGCACAAAGTATTGGGCGTCGAATCGCCCGTGTTCGATTAAGTAGAATTCACCGGTGCTCTGAAAAGCACATTCGCTAGGGGTGTTGCCCTGCCATCACGGCAGAACGACTGAGAAAGTCCCTTTGAACCTGATTGAGGTAATCCTCGCGCAGGGAAGCATGTCCGGTTTCATGGGGGTTGCCACATTCTCTGGCAATGCATGACCTCATCCTGATAGGGCTCACCTGCCAACTTTTTGCGTGGAGCAATTGATGGCACAACCGAGTTTTCAGAACTCTCATTTCCTACAAACCCATGGTGATCAGGGCACGCCTAACCGCTGCTGCACGCCATGAAGTTCGTCATTCTGGGCGCTGGCCTGATGGGTCGACTACTGGCCTGTCAACTTGCGCGAGAGGGCCACACAATTGATTTGTTCGACGCCGGCGGCCCGCAAGCAGAGAAATCGGCAGCACGCGCTGCCGCCGCGATGCTTGCCCCGCTGGCGGAATCTGCGGTGACTGAGCCCAATGTGGTTCAAATGGGCATCTATGCCTTGACTCGTTGGCCAACGTTGATCGCCCAGCTGAGACAGCCGGTTTACTTTCAGCAAGAAGGCACCCTGGTGCTATGGCATCAACAGGACAGTGCAGATGCAGAGCGATTCAAGCGCCAAATGGCGATCACACAAAAATTGATCCCGTCCCTTCCAGCGATGCAAACGCTGAACGCACAAGGGGTCACCCAACTTGAGCCGTCTCTGGACGGTCGATTCTCGCAAGGAATTTACCTGCCGGGAGAGGGTCAGCTCGATAACCATCAACTGCTGGCGGCCATGTTGGAGCAACTCCAGCGCCTCAACGTCAGACTCAACTGGCACAGCCCACGGTTGGTCGAAGAGTTTAATCCGGGCCAGCCTGGCCAGCCGGACTGGGTGCTGGACTGCCGTGGGTTGGGGGCGCAGCCGCAATGGACAGCGCTGCGCGGGGTGCGCGGTGAAATCATCACGGTGGAAGCCAAAGAAGTCCAGCTCAGACGCCCCACCCGCCTGATTCACCCCCGTTATCCCATCTACATTGCACCGAAAGAAAATGGCATATTTTTGCTCGGGGCAACAGAAATTGAATCCAACGACACCTCTCCGATGACCGTGCGCTCGGCGCTGGAACTGCTCAGCGCCGCCTACTCGGTAGACCCGCGTTTTGGCGAGGCCCGCATTCTGGATCTGGTCAGCCAGTGCCGCCCCACCTTGCCTGACAACTTGCCCGTCATTCGACGCAGCGCCGATCGAGTGTTGCAGATCAACGGCTTGTACCGCCACGGCTACCTGATCGCTCCGGCGGTCATGGATGTGGTGATCGAGTTGATACGCAACGACTCTTCGCCCCTGTCTACGCGCCTGTCTCTTTCCGTCCAAACCACTTATTAAGTGCCTATGAAGATATCGATTAATCAGTTGCCGCATGAATTGTCTGAACCCGCGACCCTGGCAGACGCGGTGGCCTGCATCCAGGCTCAGCCGCCCTTTGCGGCGGCCGTCAATCTTCAGTTTGTGCCCCAGTCGCAATACCACCACTGGCGCCTACAGGCCAATGACCGCATCGACATCATTGCGCCGGTCACCGGTGGATAACGGATACACAGCCATGGCACAAAACCTCAGTTCAAGCCACTTTGAAGACCCGTTTGTTCTTTACGGAGAGACCTTCAGCAGTCGCTTGCTGCTCGGCACCTCACGCTACCCGTCCCCGAAGGTATTGCTCGACGCCGTGCTCAAAGCACAACCGGCCATGTTGACAGCCTCCCTGCGACGTCAAACCTCGGGGGAGCAACAAGGTGGCAACCGCTTTTGGGAGATGCTGGACCAATTGGGCGTGCCAGTGCTGCCCAACACCGCCGGTTGTCACAGTGCACAGGAGGCCATCACCACAGCGCACATGGCCCGTGAGGTGTTCGGGACAGATTGGATCAAACTCGAACTCATTGGGGACGATTACACACTCCAACCCGACACGCTCAACCTGGTCGACACAGCCAGCCGACTGATCAAGGACGGTTTCAAAGTGCTGCCCTATTGCACTGATGATTTGGTGCTTTGCCAGCGCTTGGTGGACGCGGGTTGCCAGGCCATCATGCCGTGGGCGGCGCCCATTGGCACCGGCAAAGGGCCGATCAACCCGTTTGCGCTGCAAACACTGCGCAGTCGCATTCAAGTCCCCATGATTGTGGACGCCGGACTAGGGCGACCATCCCATGCTTGCCAAGTTATGGAGTGGGGTTTTGATGGTGTCTTGCTCAATACCGCTGTCGCACTGGCGCTGGACCCGGTCGCCATGGCGGGGGCTTTTTCCGCGGCGACACAGGCAGGGCGGGATGCCTATCTGAGTGGCACCATGGCCGAACAAGCATCGGCGCAACCCAGCACCCCCGTGATCGGCACGCCCTTTTGGCACCACGCTTGAGTAGCCCTACCTATGAGCACCACTTTCGACAACGTCTCAGCCATACAAGCCATCGTCGCTGCCCACAGCGCACTGGCAGTGGACCACGCACACATTGTTGGCAAAAGCCCTCCGGCGGGCAATGCGGCATATCAAGCCAGTTTTCAGGCCGCCCGGATACTGGGGTTCATCGAAACCGATGCACATTGCATCGCAACGGCCTGGCATCGTCAGTCGGAGCGGCTCGGTCGGTTTGACCCGGACCATTGGCCGAGCGATCCGATTGACTTTGACATCCAACCACAGCCACGACTCAATGGGTTTCCTCCCTGCCCGCGCGATCTTGGTCTCTACGCCGTGCTGCCAACTGCCCAATGGGTCGCTCGCATGGCGCAAAGTGGTGTGACTACCCTGCAATTGCGCTTCAAGTCAGACATTCAGGCCGACATTGAACGGGAGATCAATGCAGCGGTTCGAGGCGTCCAAGGCACACAAGCTCTGCTATTCATCAATGACCATTGGCAAGCCGCCATTCGCGCTGGCGCCTACGGCGTGCACCTGGGGCAAGAAGACCTCGATGGCGCCAACGTAGACGCCATTCGCGCCGCCGGCTTGCGCCTGGGTATCAGCACCCATGGTTATGCAGAAATGCTGCGCGCCGATCAGTTCAGCCCCAGCTATATCGCCATGGGCGCGGTGTTTCCCACCACTCTCAAGAAAATGCAAACTGCACCGCAAGGAATCGGGCGCCTACAGCAGTACGCAAAACTTCTACGTCACTATTCATTGGTTGCCATTGGCGGAATAGACCACTCTAATTTGTCTAACGTTTTGGACTGCCAAGTGGGCTCAGTAGGCGTAGTTCGGGCACTGATTGCCGCCGCGTCCCCGGAAATGGCGGCGGCGGAGCTCATGGCGGCATTAAGAACAGGCCGTATGGCTCAGAGTTAGACTTTCGGATTGAAGACGAGCATCGGCATTGGAGCGAACCCATGATTGAGTGGCCCCTTGCCCTGCCCGATCCGTGCAGCAGCACCTGCCAACAACGCGCTGCGAACGAATTCCCTGCCCTGCCGCACAGCGTGCTCCAGATTGGACCCTCGAGCCAAATGGGCAGCAATGGCAGATGACAAGGTGCAACCCGTCCCGTGACTGTTTCGGGTGGCAATCCGGGCGCCTTGCATCCAGGTGACTCGCCCGTCACCTGTCACAAGCACATCCGCCACTTCGTCGCCCAACAAGTGGCCTCCTTTCAGCAGAACAGCCCGCGCACCCCGTTGTATCAAGGCGGTGGCAGCACGCTCCATATCTATTCGATTCACAACGCGACACCCCAGAAAAGTGCCCGCTTCATCCAGGTTGGGTGTAATCAAATCCACTCGATGAAACAACGTTTTGGAAAGCGCAGCAACAGCCCGCCCCTCCATCAACGGCGTCCCGCTGGTTGACGCCATGACAGGATCCAAGACGATCCCCTGAACGCCAAAACGATCAATTGCCTCCGCAATCACTTGTATGTGATCAATGGAAGGGAGCATGCCAATTTTCACCGCATCAACCCCCATATCGCCCAAGACCGCATTCATTTGATCTTGCAACATACCCGCAGAGACAGCGGACACAGTACTGACGCCGCAGGTGTTTTGTGCCGTGATGGCTGTGATGGCCGTCATTCCGTAGCAACCCAAGGCTGCAAACGTTTTAAGGTCAGCCTGGATGCCCGCTCCACCCCCACTGTCAGAGCCTGCAATTGACAGGAGTCGTGGGTATCGCGAATTTTCACCAATTGTCATGGTGTAGATTATCCGGCTCGAAAAGTCAGTGACTCAGCAATGATTGATTCGTAAAAGCTCTTCAAATTTGCCTTGCCGTCAAATTCGGCCCAAAAAACAACGCTATAATTTGAGGCTTATTCCTCGATAGCTCAGTTGGTAGAGCGCCGGACTGTTAATCCGTAGGTCCCTGGTTCGAGCCCAGGTCGAGGAGCCACTTAAGTGGTTGCCAATGTGCAACTATCAGCATGAAAACTTAGTGAAATCACTGAGTTATTTTTGTTTCGACACTTAAGCGATGGATAGTCGGAAAATATATATTCCTCGATAGCTCAGTTGGTAGAGCGCCGGACTGTTAATCCGTAGGTCCCTGGTTCGAGCCCAGGTCGAGGAGCCAAAATTATAAAAAGCCCTTGCGAGAAATTGCAGGGGCTTTTTTTCTGGCTTGAGACATTTATCCTTCATCGAACCCCCTCCTTTCAGGCCAGATAATTCAACGAATGAGAATCAATCTAGTAACCCCATTCGCGGAAAAGGATGCGGTCAAGGCGCTTGGTGCACGATGGGACGCCACCAAAAAACTTTGGTACATCGTCGATGTGTCTGATCTCACACCATTTCTGCGCTGGATGCCCAATGTAGACGCGGCCATGATGGGCTCCGATGCAGCTCCAAGTGCTCCAAAAGCCAGAGCGCTGAAAGCCGCCGCCGCCCCAATCGCCTCTGTCAATCAAGTCCCACACTGTGGCTGTGATGTCCTGCCTTGGGATGATTGTGTACACACCGCGAAGACGTAGCCGTTTGAGATCCGCATTCAGGTTGATGTCCCACAAGAATCCAACTGAGTCATTCGCTGCTACGGCACCCCCGACCAGACTTGGGTGCGTCAGTTCTGCATTTGCTTCGTCAATCTAGTTTTGAACGTTGATTCGCATGAAAAGCCTATCTGTTACCCTACCCACACCAGACGCCACACTGAAGACAGGCTTGAGATTTGCCGCCGTCACCTGTGTCGCACTTTTTCTGCAAGCCTGTGCAGTCATTGCAGTCGCAGATGCAGCAGTCACGGTGGTCGCAACCGGGGTTAAAGTCACAGCCAAGGCTGTCGGCGCCGTCGCCAGTGCAGTAATTCCTGGTGACGATTGACTCGGACCACCCCACCAAAACAACTCAACTACCGAAAGAAAACATGTTTGATAAAACCGGCCAATGGATCCTCCTTGAAACGTTCGAGGATTTCGACAATGGCCTTTCTGACCTGATCGACCTCTGGTCAAGCACAGCCACCCAAGCAGTCAAAGATTCAGCGCTCGCTCACTTCAAAGAGAACTTGGAAGGAGCCATGCTCAATTGGGCCGACAACCGCGCCAAGATGAAAAAATTCACAGCTGTTGGCGAGGAGTTGGCTGAGTTTGAAGAAGCATTGAAGTAGGGCTCACGCGGCGGAGGCCTGAAGCAGCACTTCGCCAGGGCTGCATAAACCTTCCACTGCTGTCGTCAGTGGGAAATGAGGGGATTACCGGCAATCGCCGTAGTGCTGCTGCCAGTTCCGGGTTTGCTGCTGAGGTACTTTCGGTAGGTCAGGATAGCGGCTCCGTAACTGCCAAACCGGGGATGTGCAGCCTACTTATATGCCCACTCTACGCTGATACTACGAAACCGTCGCACTGCCAACCTTGGCTCCAAATGTGAGAACTCTTTCGAGTGGGAATCCAATCCTCTGAATTTGCGCGAGTACCAGTTGCCGCAGCGTCGACATAGGCGGCGCGGAGGTCACCCGCAATGGGTGACCCAGTCCAACCACAATAGGCTGCGCGGACCGTTTGGACTTCACCCGCTTCAATAGACACCTGTTAAGGTCGAAATTGAACTGGAGAGTTAGTCATGAAGAGAGTCAGATACCCAGCGGAATTCAAAGCTGAGGCAGTCAAGCAGGTGACCGAGCGCGGTCATGGGGTAGTGGATGTGGCCAAGCGCCTTGGCATGTCGGACAAGAGCCTTTACCTTTGGGTGCGCCTTGCTCAACAGCAGCAAGGTGTTGGCAATGGCGAAAACGCATCCCTCAAGGCAGAAGTGTCGCGCCTCAAGGCTGAACTCAAAAGGGCCAACGAGGAGCGTGACATCCTAAAAAAGGCCGCAACGTACTTTGCCAAACTGTCCGGGTGAAGTACGCATTCATGGCAGCGCATCAAAGCCAGTTTCGCGTGAGCAGCATGTGCCGGGTGCTTCGGATTCAGCGCAGCGGCTACTACGCCTGGAAGACTAGGAGTCTGGGCGGCAGAAGGCTTTAAACGAGGGCGAATTGGTTCATAGGCCGCTCAATGCGGTCTGGCCGATGGTGAACATGTTCGTCAACGCCATCGTCTTTATCGGCCAAGCCCGGTTCAAGCAGGCTCAGGATCGCCCCGTTTGTGGTTTTGGTGCGCTTTCTCACTCAACTCGCCTGCATCGCCCCCATTCGGCGAAGATTGAGCGCCAGACAAACGAGCTTGAACTCGGCTTTCACCTTTTCTAACCCCCGCATGCTGAACTGGCGAAACCCCAGAACGTTTTTAATCCAGCCGTTGGGCGGCTCTGCAATCCACTTGCGCTTGCGGTAGTCAAGCTTGCCTTGTTCGGTGTCGAACTTGGCCGCCATCGCTACCGAGTGCGGGTAGCGCTTGGCATCGCGGGGCTTGGCCAATACTTTGCCCTCGCGCCCCAACGCGATCACCAATTCGGTCTGTGGCTGCGTTTTTGCCAACTCTGCCATCACCGCCTCACTGCGGTAGCCCGCATCGGCCAGCACCTGCTGCGCTTGTACTCCCGTGTGCGTCTTGACGGCCGCCAACACCATGGGCAATTGCTGCACATCCGAGCTGGTGTTGACCACTTCGGCGGCCGCGATGATGTGCGCGCTCTCATCGACTGCGGTTTGGGCGTTATAGCTGTAATCAAAGCCACCACCGGCACGCTTCATGATGCGTGATTCGGGGTCGGTAAAGCTTTCCTGGGCTTTGGCCGCAGGCACACCAAAGTCACGCTGATATGGTTTGCCACCCTTGGGCTTGCCGTCTTTGTCTTTGGGTTGGCGTTCGTCGCTGGGGCTGCGCCCACGCTGGGTGTCGCTTTGACGCCGGCGCTCTTCAAGGCGGGCTTTGGCTGCAACAATGGCTGCCAGCCGAGTTTGCCGGCGTTCAAGCTCAGCGGGGATGTCAAGGTCGGGTTCGTTCTTCTCGGCCTCATCGGTGTTGGCCGCCTTTTGCAGCAAGACTGCAATTTGGGCGTTGAGGTCGATCTCTGTGGTTTGCATGCGCCCATAGCTCATCGCCTTGTGGCGGCTGGCATTGGCCTTGATCTTGGTGCCATCCACGGCGATGGTGCCCAGTTTGACCAAGCCCATTTCGCGCGCCAGGAGTACGACTTGGACAAACAGGTCAGTGAACTCGCTCAAGTGCAGGGCGCGAAAAGCCCGTATCGTGCGGTGGGCGGGGAAGTTGTCAGCGCCGAGCACGCGAAAGGCCACGTCCTCAAACAGCTTTCTGGCGATCTTGCGTGAACTGAATACGCCGGTAGCGTATGCATAGACCAAAACCTTGACCATCATGGCCGGGTGAAACGGCTGATTGCGCGGGCCCCCTGCTTCGTAGCGAAGATGAAACCCACTCAAGTTCAGGCTGTCGACGGTGTCGTTGATGAAGTAGACCAGATGGCCTTGGGGTAGCCAGTCTTGCAAGGCGCGGGGCAAGAGTTGTTGCTGTTCTGGGTGATAGGGGATGTAGCTTGCACTCATGCCCCTATTGAATCTCACACTTCAAAAATCAGCATCGGGACAATCCCTTCTGCCGCCCAGACTCCTGGGCCAAGAGTCAGCTGAGGATCGGTGTACTACCTGCCCAGACCCGTCAGTGAGGCCGATTTGGAACTGATGAGGCGCATCGACGAGCTGCATCTGCTGCACCCCTTCATGGGTGCGCGCATGCTGCGCGATCAACTGGCGCGTGAGGGTGGTCACGCTGGGCGACGCCACATCAGCACGCTCATGCGTCGCATGGGTATTGAGGCACTGGCGCCTCAGCCCGGCACCAGCAGAGCCACCCCAGGTAAGAAGATCTATCCGTACCTGTTGCGCAACGTGCCCATCGTGCGTGCCAACCAGGTTTGGGCACTGGACACCACCTTGTATCTTGTTGCTGTGGCGACTTGCTATCGTCACACGAGGCGGGGTCAGCACGGACATCACGTAAGGCCGCGAGCCTTGGATGTAGATGTGGCGCCCCGCCTCACCCTCGCGCCATACAGAGATCGGACGGTAGCAAAGACCGCGCATGTTGCGATGAGACTGCATTGACAAGGTAGATCGGCCCGAAGGGCGTGGCGCTTTAACCTTGGAGGTTTCACATGTTTTACTTTGGTATCGATGTATCTCGGGGCAAACTTGACTGCGCGGTGGTCAGCGAAGAAGGCAAGCGCTTCAAGCGCGCCAGGATATTTTCAAACGGCACGCTGAACCGCCCCGGGTTTCGTGGAGGCAGATTGGTCTAGTGGATGTTTGACTGGCGAGTTGCCGGTAGCGGCTTGTCTAAGCATCTGCCGCCGGAAAAATATCCTTTGCCGTCGAAAGAAAATGCCGGTTCTCAAATGTTCTGAATGCTTCCAATAAGAGCAGATTCCAGCGCGTTGAACACCACTGGATCAGCCAACGCGCCCGTGTTGAATCTTGACCACTCGCAAGCCGGATCCGAGTCCACCCGAAACAACCTTCCCGGCGCAATCAAAATCCGCTTCTTCTGTAGATCTTGGGCAAGTCTATGGGTGTCCGTGATTCCCGGAAACGATGCCCACAAGTAAAGCGACTGATTTGAGTTCCCAAATATCGTGGCACCTATGGATGCCAGGGCTTTGTATGCCCTCTCTGTCGCCTCCGTAACCCGACTCCTCAAGCGAACCATGTGCTTGTCATAGTGGCCTTCCTTGAGGATCACATCGACAGTCCGCTCGCAGTATTCAGATGAATTAGCGGAAATCAACGTTTTTAGATCGGCAAGTTCACTTGCCAGGTCTGCGCTGCAGGCAATAAATCCTACCCGCAGAGATGCTGAAAAGGATTTGGAAAATGAGCCGATGTAAATGGTCCGCTCCAGCTGATCCAATGCACTGAGTCTCGGCGCCGCTAGTGGTTTGAAATCAGCCAAGGCATCGTTTTCCACAATCAGAAGGTCATGCTCTTGCGCAAGCTTCAATACTCGGAACGCCTTCCAAGCGGCCAGATCCGTGCCCGTCGGGTTATGGCCCGTCGATTGAGTAAAAAAGAGTCGGGGTTTATGTAGGGCAATAAGCTTCTCCAGGGCATCCAGGTCGGGTCCATCAGGAAGGCGCGGGACACCAATGATCTTGGCATCAGCGAGCTTCAGTTTTCCAAACAGCAAGTAGTACCCGGGATCATCAACAAGTACGGTAGATCCAGGCGGGACAAAGTAACGAATCACGAGATCCATCGCACTGTTAGCCCCTTGGGTCATCAGTATTTGGTTGGGCGTCGCCCCAATTCCAAAAGACGCCAGCCGACGAACCAAATGCTCACGCAATGGTTGGTACCCAAACCGGTTTCCATATCGAAAAACTGTCCCCATTCCGCTGCGCACCACCTTGTGATGGTATTTGTCCAGCCGAAGGTCAGAAAGCCACTCAATTGGCGGGAACCCATCGCCCAAAGGATGAGCGTCTTGAACGGTTTTGAATTGCTCCCGCATCATCCAGACGATGTTCATTGCCCTCTCCAGCGACCTCGGCTCCTCGTCCAACGGTTTTTGCACGGAACGGACTGACACGAAGTAGCCAGACCCTCTGCGCGGCTCAATTAGTCCCACGCTGACCAGCATTTCGAATGCAGCCACGATCGTATTTTTCGAATAACCATACAAATCGGCCAGCGTTCGCAACGACGGCAGCTTCTCACCCTGTGCATAGCCACCCTCACTAATCTGTCGCTTCATCGAATCGGCCAGATCCTGAGCAAGCGTTGTGGAGCGTTTCATACGGGCTAATCTTCCAAAAATGGGACTCAGTGGCGACTATGACACCACTCGGACAATTTTTACCACTCAATCAAACTGTCCCATTCAACTGTACCTTTCTTTACTGGCACAGTTTGTCTACAGTGTGGCCTCTATCAATCAATATTAGGAGACCTACTCATGGCACACAAGGGACCAACCCATCGGGTTTTGAAGCTACTCGCAACCACTGCCATTTGTGCGATGAGTGTGGGCGCGGCCATTGGACAGGACATCAAATTCGGCTTTAACGCCGATCAATCTGGCACTGCTGCGGCCGAACTGGGTATGGCCGCTCGTTATGGTTTTGAACTGGCCATCGAAGACATCAACAAAACAGGCGGACTACTGGGCAAAAAAGTGGTGCCGGTCGTGCGCGATGACACAGGCGCTCCCCCAAAATCAATTCAAAACATGACTGAGTTGATCGACAACGAGAAAGTGGCCGTGGTCGTTGGGCCGACAAATTCGGGCAATGCTCTAGCTTGGCTGCACATGCCGCAACAAAAAAAGGTCCCCGTCATTGTTCCGGTCGCGACAGCAACCGACATTACCAAGCGCTACCAAGCTGAGCCTCAAAACTATATCTTCCGTGTCTCGATGGTCGATCGTGAACAGGTTTCACTTTTGCTGGCTTACGCAGTGAAGTCTAGTAAAAATAAAAAAATTGCATTCATCGCTGACTCCACCGGTTTTGGCACCCAGGGGGTCAAAGATGCGACAGAAGTGCTGACCTTGCACGGACTCTCACCAGTAGCTGTTGAAAAGTTTGGGCCGAAGGACACAGACATGACTTCACAACTGGCCAAAATTCGCGATGCAGGTGCGGACACGGTCCTGATCTATGGCCTGGCGGACGGCAATGCGCAGACCCTTCGCAGCATGGAGAAGATCAACTACATGCCGACGGCGATTGGAACGTGGGGAAATATGAGTTCCGTTCTGGTGAACACAGCAGGGAAAAAACTTTCCGAACACCTCGTTTTTGCAACCTCGACGGCGGAAGACAGCAATGCGCGTTCAGCTGCACTTGCGGTTCGCGTTCGTGAGCGCTATCCAAGCATGGTGACATTCGTGTCCGCTGCTCAGGCATACGACTCCGTGATGCTCGCAGCGGCTGCGATCAAGACAGCGGGAACAACTGATGGGGCCAAGGTGGCAGCTACCCTGGAGTCCGGCATGCCCGAAGTTCAAGGTGTGATCAAGCTTTACAAAAATCCGTTCTCCAAAACCGACCACGAAGCTCTCGGTGTTGAAGACTTTCACCTTGGAAAGTGGAAAGACGGCAAGGTCACGGCTTTCACTGACTCTGTGACAAAGTCGATTTCCGCAGCTGATCTGAAAAAATAATGGTACTCCTCCAAGCATTGCTCAGTGGCCTTGCGTTGGGGGGGATATACGCCCTCGTAGCGCTCGGTTTCAGTATTACGCACACGACCACAAAGACCTTAAATTTTGGACAGGGTGAGTTTCTTGTGGCCGGGGCGTTTGTCGCGGTGGGCGCATTGCAATTAATTGCGGGAAAACCCTTCACAGCGATTCTTGAACAAGCAGATGTAACCGTGGGGAGCTACCTGGGGGCACTTGTTATCACGGTAACAATCGTCGGACTGCTTGGCGTTCTTCTCTACTACACAGCGATCCGGCCATTCTTTGGCTCGGGCGGCATGGCGTGGGTGATGAGCACCATTGGATTCGGTATTATTTTGCAAAATTCTGCTATGGCCATCTGGGGTAGCAGCTCCATTGCGGTTCCCTCGCCTCTGGGGGATGGGGTCCTGCGAATTGCCGGTGCCGGTGTCCGCCCTCAAGAAATACTGGTCATAGCATCGACCCTCACGGTCATGTTTGGACTGGACTATGTCCTTAGGAAGACAAAAATTGGCAAGGCGGTGCGTGCGGTAGCCGCCAATCAACAGGCTGCTTCACTCATGGGAATCAACGTGACAGCCATCGTGATTCTCTCGTTCGTCATGTCCTCCGGACTGGCAGGGTTGGCTGGCCTCTTGATCGCACCCATTACAACGGCTTCCGTATTTATGGGCCTGACCATCGCCCTAAAAGCATTTTCAGCGGCCATCGTTGGTGGGCTTTCAAGTCCTAGAGGCTGCATTGCGGGCGGAATCCTGCTCGGGTGTATCGAAGCACTTGTCGGACTTTGGCGCGCAGAAATGCGGGAGATCACCTTGTTCCTATTGATTATTCTCGTGCTCATGGTCAAGCCCGAGGGTCTGTTCGGCCGCAAAACCTTCGAAAAGGTGTGAGCGCGATGACCAAGAAACTTATTCTTTCCGTTCTGGCGATTGCCGCTGCGGTCGCCATACCCGCATTGATGACCAACGAGTTTTACCTGAAGATTATTTTCACGGCCGGCATGTACTACATCGCTGCCGCAGGATTGAATGTGCTTGTTGGGTGGAGTGGTCAAAAATCACTGGGGCACGCCGGGCTATTTGCCGCTGGCGCCTATACCGCAGCACTGCTTACGGCGCAGGCGGGTTGGAACCCCTGGTTAGCCCTGTTGGCATCGGCCTTCGTTGCATCGGCTTTTGGTGTCTTGATTGCAATTCCCTCGTTGCGGGTCAAAGGGCCGTCGCTTGCCATGGTCACCATTGGTTTTGGCATCGTTGTCGAAAAAGTCGTCACGGAATGGCAGGAGCCATTTGGCGGTCAGGCAGGGATATACGGTGTATTGCCCCCAACGATTTCCGGGCAGATGCTCAACATTCGCGAGTGGGCATGGCTCATCCTTGCCCTGGCATTTGTCACCCATTTTTTGATTGCCAATTTGTTAAACGGCAAATACGGACGCGCATTTCAGGCCGTTCAAGCTGCCGAAGTGGCTGCTGAAAGTGTTGGCGTCAATGTTTACCGCTTCAAAGTTCTGGCATTTGTGATCAGCGCCGTGACTTGCGGTGTCGCCGGGGCACTGGTTGCTCAGCAAAACCAGTACATCAACTCGGATTTCATCACCTTCAGGCTTTCCATATTTTTGTTGCTGATTGTTCTTTTTGGTGGCCCGTCGATATGGGGGCCGGCATTGGGCGCCATCGCCCTGACTCTGTTGGACGCCTTCCTTGCAAGATGGCCGGAGCTTCAACACTTTACCTATGGGGCTTTGTTGCTGTTCGCCCTGTACGCGATGCCACAAGGGCTTGCAGGAGCGCTGCAATCTTTGCGCAGGAAAATCGCACCCAGCAAATCAAATACGGAGAAACCTGCCCTAGCGCCGACCGAATGGCAATGCAAATATGCATCAGCCAAAAATGCCAATGAAATAATTTTGCATGCTAAGGGGCTTTACAAGTCCTACGGCGGTGTCATTCCCACCAACAACGTTGACATGGTCTTGCGTCCTGGCCATGTTCACTCATTGATTGGTCCAAATGGCGCCGGTAAAACGACGCTGCTCAACATTCTTTCAGGCGTTGTTCGACCGGATCGAGGGAGCGTTGAGATTTTTGGTGAAGATGTCGCCACGATGCGCTCCAGCGACGTGTGCAAGCTGGGAATTGGTCGAACTTTCCAGAACCTTCGATTGTTCCCCCATATGAGTGCCTCAGAAAATGTATTGGTGGGGTTGCACCCCCATCTGCCTTGTGGATTCTGGCGCAGCCTGTTCAACACCCCAGCATGTCAGAAGGAAGAGCGCGACGCGAGGAACGAAGCCGTCTCTCTCTTGGACTTTGTCGGGTTGTTTGACAGAGCCAATGAGCCGGCAGGAAGCCTCCCCTATGGGCTTCAGCGTCGCCTGGAAATTGCCCGAGCGCTGGCGACTCATCCAAAACTGCTTTTACTCGATGAACCAGCGGCAGGTCTTAATCCGCAAGAGACACAAGATCTCGTCGTATTGATTGGAAAAATCTCTGCGAAGGGGATCACAGTGATGCTGATCGAACATCACATGGACCTGGTTATGGCGGTGTCAGATCACGTTGTTGTTCTTGATCACGGCGAGAAAATTGCGGAAGGTACGCCAAAAGAGGTACAGCGCAACCCTGCCGTCATCAAAGCGTACCTAGGGGAAGACGATGAACTCGATGGAGCAGACGCTGATCTGGTAACTGCATGACCACGATGTTGAATATATCCAATTTGATTGTGAACTACGGTGCCATCAACGCGCTGCGCGGGATCAGTCTTACTGTTGAAGCAGGCGAGGTGGTGTCCATCATCGGAGGCAACGGAGCCGGAAAAACGACGCTGATGAAGGCCATCTCGGGTCTGGAGCCCGCTGCAGGTGGCTCCATTGATTGGTGCGGAGAAAACATTACCGGCATGCCTGCACATAAGAGGGTTGGCGCTGGCATTTCTCAATCTCCTGAAGGTCGCCAAGTTTTCGCAGATCAGTCCGTGGAAGACAACCTATTGCTTGGGGCCTTTTTGCGCAATTCGAGAGATCCTCAATTGAAGCAAGACCTTGAAACTCAATACAACATCTTTCCTCGTTTACGCGAGAGAAAGAGCCAGCAAGCAGGTACTTTAAGTGGTGGTGAGCAACAGATGCTGGCCATTTCCAGGGCCCTCATGTCGCGGCCCAAGCTTTTGCTTCTGGACGAGCCTTCACTGGGCTTGGCGCCACTGATTGTGAAAGAGATCTTTGAAGTCATTAAACGCGTTCGAGACGAAGGCATGACCATTCTGCTGGTGGAGCAAATGGCTAATCAAGCACTCAAAGTGTCTGACCGAGCCTATGTGCTTAAAAACGGGCTGATTACATCCAGCGGAACCGCGAAAGAGATTCAAAACGATCCATCAGTACGCGAAGCCTATTTGGGCAAGCACTGACCCCTTCCCAAATTAAGTTATTGACCTGCAGGAAACACCATGACTCAAACACTCAGCTCTAGCCGAATTTCTGGCTTTCATAAGCACTCTGTATCCGAGCGAATTGCGCTGCTTTCCAAGATCATGCAGCTCGACGCAACCGACAGTGATCTTTTGGCCAACTGCGGCAATTTGTCGCAGGAAGTTGGCAATCACATGATCGAAAACTTTGTAGGGACGATGACGATTCCGGTGGGCATCGCAACCAACATGAGGATTGACGGCAAGGATGTGCTCGTACCCATGGCAACGGAGGAATCATCAGTTGTCGCCGCTGTTTGCAATGCCGCTCGCCAAGCCTATGACAACGGTGGTTTCATCACCTCCATGTCCGGCGCAGAAATGATTGCGCAGATTCAGTTGGTAAATGTCACCGATCCGACTCATGCACGGTTGTGCATTCTAGAAAAGAAGGAAGAAATCAGGGCCATCTGCGATGCCTGTGATCCGCTGCTCATCAAGCTCGGTGGCGGTTTTCGAGATTTAGAAGTGCGGGTGATTGAGACCAAGTCTGGACCTATGGTGATCACTCACCTCATCGTGGATACGAGAGATGCGATGGGTGCGAATGCGGTGAACACCATGGCGGAAAAGCTGGCCCCGTCTATCGCCCAATGGACAGGTGGAAAAACCTATCTGCGCATTCTTTCGAATTTGGCGGATCGCCGTCTGGCCCGGGCTCGTTGCATTTGGCGAACAGAGGACATCGGTGGAGAGGCTGTACGCGACGGCATGATCATGGCCTATCACTTTGCGGAATCCGACCCCTATCGTGCTGCCACGCATAACAAAGGCATCATGAACGGCGTAAGCGCCGTCGTCTTGGCCACCGGCAACGACACACGAGCCGTAGAAGCCGGTGCACATGCCTATGCATCCCGCAACGGCCGCTATTCCAGCCTGACTAGTTGGGAGGTCACGCCAGAAGGAGATTTGGCCGGTGTCATTGAAATGCCGATGGCTGTTGGCCTGGTGGGAGGGGCGACCAAGCTTCATCCAATGGCGCGGGCTGCTCTAAAAATTCTCAATATAGCCTCCGCCAGCGAGTTGGCTCAAGTCATTGCAGCGGTCGGATTGGCTCAAAACTTCTCTGCCATGAAAGCGTTGGCGACTACCGGCATACAGAAGGGACACATGACATTGCACTCTCACAACATTGCCATGATGGCAGGCGCTGTGGGTAAAGAAGTGGACCAATTAGCCAAAATTCTGGTTGCAAAGGGGGGGGTACGCATCGACATTGCTGAAAAAGAGCTTGCCCTGCTGCGGGGAGAATGAGAACTCAATTTTGACGACGGTGCGAAACGACAGACTACCGTTCTAAGTACCGTGCCCCAGTCCCCCTGAAGCTGCAATGCCATCTCCTGTTTCCGGGATCCGCGAGCAGAATGTTGGCGCTGATACGGAGCTGACCAGGGGCTGGTAGCTTGAAGTTTGAGTCTTCCGTAAAGGCGGCGACAACAACAACCCATCGCAGGGCCGCCAAGGGGGTACGTTTCATGAACTAGCTCAATCAGATTGAGTTCCCATCGCCCTTCCCCACGCAATTTACAGGGCATGTCGGGTGGGGTGCAATAAAAAACGGCGGTCCCGAACTTGCTTCGGAGCCGCCTTGGCTGGCGGCAATTACACCTCAGATCGATTTTACTTGCCTGCTACGGCGTCTGCTTCACACTTCTTCAGGAATGCGGTCTTGGCGGCGCCAGCCAAAGGCTTCCCGGCCTTGCTGATGGCCTTGTCGGCGCAGCCGGATGGAACGGCCGCGCCACCGCTGTCGGCTTCGCATTTTTTCATGAATGCGTTCTTGGCAGCACCAGCAAGCGGTTTTCCCGCCTTGCTGACGGCTTTTGCCGAACACTCAGATGCGGCAGGCGTTGCGGCGGTAGCGACCTGATAGAACATCGCGCTGATGGCAAGCACGGCGTGTCCAAGTAGCGAATGGGAACAGGTGCTAAACGCATGATGGAGCCGTTTCCGGCGCTTTCCGGATCAGTCGATCCAGCAAGAGCGTTACCAGTGCGCTTGAAGGTCTTCAGCGCCTCGTAGGTGGTGTTTCCAATGTCAAAGCATCTGCCATTGCTCGACATATAGCCATCCTCATGCCAGCGAACATATCGCTTCATCTGGTCAAGCGGATCGAACCCGTTGTCGATCAGGCTCGATGCCAAGCACAACGCTTGGCTTGTATCGTCAGTCCATTGACCAGCAACCAGTCGGAAAATGCCACCACCGACCATATCGGTCATGGGAGTGAACGAACCGCGTGGCTTGAATTCCACGGTGGTTCCAACTGCATCACCGCAAGCTAAACCTAGAAGCGCACCACGGGTACGGTTTGGACGGTCAGTGGGTATGGCTGGAGGCATATATCTCTCCTATTCCTCAACCACTGAACACTGAATTTTCGAACCATTGTCCATGACATAACCTTCAGAACTGATGGTTTATCGGGGGGATTACCGTGGCCAAAAGTGGGGGAATTTGGGTGGTCATCAGGGCCAATTTTCTTTAACGAAAATCCCGAAGCCAGAAGATGACTGGCACAGGCGTGGCGCAGGCAATGCGCACCGCCTGGTGACAGTGTCAGACCGATGCGATTCAGGTGTACGTGTGCAAGCGCCGTGATGCTCTTTGCTGACAATGGTCGAATGGGCGCATCGAGGGTCAGAAAGAGCGCCCTATGGCTGCAGCGAGGCCGCACATTATGCAGGTAACGCAAAATCGCATCTCCAACCGCGGGAAGCAACGGATAGCGCTGTCCAACAGAGGGTGTAAGAAGTTTTGTGTAAACGGTTATTTGGCAGGAAACTGCTGTCTTGCATGGAGCCGAGATGACCGTAGAGATGAAACCCTTACCCGCCGAGCTGATTGACGCCCTGTTGGCCGACTACAAAAAGCCCGAAGACCTGATTGGCCAGAATGGCCTCTTGACGCAGCTCACCAAAGCCTTGGTCGAGCGAGCTTTGCAAGCCGAATTGACCGGCCACCTGGGTCACGGCAAGAACCAGTTGGTTGCCAATGAAGCGGGCAACACCCGCAACGGGTGCAGCAAGAAAACGCTCAAAGGCGATTTTGGCCAGCTACCCATAGAAATCCCCCGTGACCGCGCCGGCACCTTCGAGCCCCAACTGATTGGCAAACACCAGACCCGCTGGAGCGGCTTTGACGACAAGATACTGTCGCTGTATGCCCGAGGCATGACGGTACGCGAGATTCAAGGCCATCTGCAGGAGATGTACGGCGCCGAAGTGTCTCCTACCCTGATTTCATCCGTGACCGACGCCGTCATGGACGAGGTCAAAGCCTGGCAGTCGCGCCCCTTGGAGGCGCTGTACCCCATCGTCTACATGGACTGCATTCACGTCAAGGTGCGCGACAACGGTACTGTGCGGGTCAAGGCCCTGTACTTGGCCATTGGCGTCAACCTGGACGGCCTCAAAGAGGTACTGGGCCTGTGGATGGCCCAAACCGAAGGGGCCAAGTTCTGGCTGCAGGTGGTGACTGAACTGAAGAACCGGGGCGTGGCTGACATCTTTATCGCCTGCGTAGATGGGCTCAAAGGTTTCCCTGACGCCATTGAGGCAGTCTTCCCCAAGGCGACGGTGCAGCTTTGCATTGTTCACATGGTGCGTCACAGCCTGAACTTCGTGGGGTGGAAACAGCGCAAGGAAGTCGCCGCGGATTTGCGGCTGATTTACGCTGCGCCCACTGAATCCGAAGCTGAGCGACAACTCACGGCATTCGAGGTCAAATGGGACGATTCCTTCGCTCCGATTGGGCGCTCCTGGCGGCGCAACTGGACACGCTTGATACCGTTCTTTGAATACCCGCCAGACATCCGAAAAGTGATTTACACGACCAACGCCATTGAGTCCGTGAACATGAGCCTGCGCAAAATAACCAAGACCCGCGGCTCGTTCCCAACTGAGGACGCAGTGTTCAAGCTGTTCTATCTGGCACTGAACAACATCAGCCAGAAATGGACGATGCCGATTCGGGATTGGAAGGCTGCTCTGAACCGCTTTACCATTCAGTTTGACGAGCGCATGCCGCGCGTCTAACTTAACCGCCGTTTACACAAAATTCGGGACACCCTCGTCTAACACGTTGCTTTGGTCGGGTGACATGGATCAGCTCTTCTTGCCAATCCAGATCATCTAATTGCAGTGCTGCAACCTCACCTCGACGCACTCCGTAGAGAGCAAATAACGTCAGAATGGCATGATCACGGATATCGGCAGGGCTATCACCGCTGGTACTAACAAGCAGGCGCTGCACGTCCTCCCATCCAGGTCCTTGCGGTATCCCTGCGCGCATGTATATCCTGGGAGACTGGATGACAGCGGTGATGCCGCAAGAACACCAGCCTCGCGCTTCGGCGAACTCAAAGAAGCTGCGCAGGGAACTGGCCAAGGCGGCCATTGATGTCCGCTTCCACCCGCCCTTGCCTTTTGACTCGATAAAGGCATCGATATCAAATACCGTAATCGCACGCAAGGTATCACGGGTTGGCGACAGGCTTGAAAAAAACCAACTCAGACGTTCGCAGCGAGTTGCAATTGTTACCGGCGACAAGCCTTGTTCTTCCCGCATGTAACGGGCAAAAGCATCGACCTGCTCGACAAAGATGTTCGGGGCCGCCGGGGTATCTTGCAGCTTACCAAGCCAACTGACCCATTGCGTCACTAAATGGATCGATAGCTCACGCGTAGACGCTGACTGCGTGAAATTCTAGGCTTGATGCTTGAATTGCTTGCGACCATCAACTGCCAGTTCGATATCCTGGAGCCAAACGTAATCTCAACGTCCAGCAGCCATGGAAGGGCTCTGACGTGCCCTTCTGATTCAATCAGTCGGCGCTCGAAAGCAAAACGGCGTTAGTAGCAATACCGACGCCATTTTGTTTGAAATCCTTGCCTTAACGACCTTCACGAAACGTGATCATTTGTCCATCGATTTAGTTGATCACACTCACCCAACAAGCTCAATCCCTTCGCACTTTGCCGCAAGCTTCTCATCAACGCCTCTCGCACTGCCTATACTCAGCTTCAGTTGTTCAGGGCCACTGCGTAACATCAGTCATTAAGATCAACTCGCGTTTCACCCGCCAATTTCAAGCTTTGCGCTGTCGCGCAAAGCTTTGAGCCGAAGCTGCAAAATGCGCCGCGCAATGGCCTGTCGAAGTTGTGGCTCAACCTGGTCCATCGCCGGTGCGACAAACGGACGGCGCTCTTCCAGCTTGATAATTTGCCAACCGGCGTCAGTCTTGACCGGCGCGCGCGCCAACTGACCGGCCTTCAGATCATGAACTACCGTGGCAATGGCGGGCTCCAGCCGACCTTCAGGCAACCAGCTACTCAGACCACCCTGCTCCCTGGTGCCCGCATCACCAGAATACTGTTTGGCGAGCGCATCGAAGTCGGCACCCGCCTTGAGCTTCACCTGAACCTGCTGCGCCAGCTTTTCATCTGACAACAGCATGTGACGCAGGCGCACCTGCTCAAGTCCGAGCGCCTGGACCTGTTGTTCATACTCCTGCTTCAGGTCGGCATCCGAAATCTTTATCTTCTGCAGCACCTGCTGCTGCCAGGCTTGCACTAGAACACTTTGCCGAGCCAAATCGATTTGCGTCACAACCGACGCCTGCTTGTCGAGGCCAGCCTTGATGGCGCCCTCGGCCATCAAGGCTTGGTCAATCAAGGCCTCTCGCAACACCGCCTGCAACTGCGGTGTATCCGATGCGCCACGCGCCAATTCCTGCTGCAGCAGAAATTCACCGCGTTGCGGCGGCAGTACCACACCATTGACCGTCACGGCGAACGGCGTGCTCCCTGCTGCGGCGGTTGCAGGCACACCCGACGCAGCGCCGGCATTGCCTATTAACAGTCCTGTCAGAGCCAAAGCCATGACCGGACTGACGACACGAGATTTGAAAGAAGAATCAAGCATGGTTATCAACAAAGTTAAACAGGTTGCAAAAAATTAGGCCGGTCGCAAGGCCTCAGTAATAGCGCGGCAAAGTCTTGCTGCCGCCGCTGACGCTGACCAACAATTGTGCGGGCGTCAAACGCAAAATACGCCCCACATTGATGGCGCCAGCCTTGGTTTCGAGCGTACTGTTTGCCGTGGCTGACAGCGTGCTGATGAGCATGCTGCCAGAGTAAGCCAACAGGTCAATCGCGCCGTTGCTCACGACTAGGGATGTCCCGCTGATGGCATTGCCGGATGACCAGGCCTGCGCCGCCCTCAGTTTGATTGCGTTGTAGGCACTAAGCTTGGCGAAGGTCAAGCCGGCGCCGGAGGAAGTGGCTTCAATCTTCCCGTTCGATGTGCTCAAGCTACCCAGTGCGGCGTTGCCGACGCTGGTGACATTGATGTTGCCTTTGGCCACACCGGTGCCCAGCGTGGTCGCTCCACCGGATTGCAACACGGCCCCACCAGCGCTGACGGTATAACTGATGACCGCCAGATCGCCGCCACTGGTGGCTGCGAAGGCGGTTTTCGCGTTGGCGCTCTTGACGACAACCGATCCACCCGCCGATGCCACATTGATATCCGCCGCGGAACTGCGCAAGCTCGCCAACACGGCGTCGCCACCGCTGGTGATCGCCATGTTGCCGCTGGTCGTCCCCGTGCCCGTGGTCTGCAAACTGCCCCCGGCGTGCAGATTCGCCGAGGCCGCAGTGAACGAGCCCAGCGTCGCATCACCCAGCACGGCGTTGGCAACCAAGCCGGTTTTGGCGCTGACAATGCCAAGCTGGAGCGTTCCACTTGCGGCGCCCACATCAACGTTGGCGCTGCTGCTGACCAGCGTGGTCGCCGTGAGGCTGCTACCGGCGGACAGATCGACGATCTTGACGGCCCGCACCGAAGCCACCGTCAGCGCCCCGAGTGCATCCGCCTGCACCTTGCCCGCTGTCGACGTCAGGGACGCCAGCACCGCGTCGCCGCCGCTGGCGATCACGATGTCACCCGTGGTCGCGCCCGAGCCCGTCGCCAGCAAACTGCCGCCAGCGTGCAAGTTGGCCGATGCCGCCTTGAACGAATCCAGCGTCAGGTCGCCCAGCTTGGCGTCCGCAAAAAAGGTGGTTCGTGCTGTCGATTTACCGACCAGCAAGTCACCGGTGTTGGCGGTCAGGGCAATCCGGCCGGTGCTCGAGCTCAGTGTGCCGAAATCAGCCGAGGTGCCGGCCGTCGCGACAATATTGCCCGGCAGCGAAGCACTCGTTAACTGGAGCGCCGCCCCGGAGCTCAAGCTCAGGTCACCGCTGGCGGTCTTCAAGGCGCCAAGGTTCAGATTACCCAGCACCGCCTCAAACGACAGGCCGCTCTTGGCACTGGCGGCCTGGACGCTGACATTGCCAGCGCTGGCCGCCACATCGATCAGACCCGCAGCGCTGGACAAGGACAAGGCCTGTACGCCCGCGCCAGCAGCCAGCAACACGTCGCCCTTGGCCGAACCCGACAACAAGGACAAGGCACCACCGGCACCCAACCACAGCGTGCCATTTCTGCTGGCCACGTTCAACAGGGCCATGTCACGTCCGGCTTGCAGACGGACATTGCCCAGGGCGGATGCCACATCCAAAACCAAGCGCCCCTCGCCATAAATATCCACGCTGCCCTTGGTCGCCGCTACCGAGATCACCGAGACGTCGCCAGCGCCGCCACCGGCCCTGGCCAGCAAACTTCCGCCGGCCATCCAGGCCGTCCCGCTGAAGCCCCCAGCAGTGCTGACCAGGCTGAGATCAGCCCCCGCAATCGCCGATTTCACACTAGACGCGCCACCCGCCGTGACCGAAGCACTCCACTTGGACGACAGGCTGTTCAAAGTCACGCCTTCGCCGGCCGAGACGTTCACCGTACCGGTAGCATCCACCTGGCTGCCGGTGACGGCCCCGCCGGCCCCGATCACGATCGTGCTGCCAGCCGTGTAATTGACGTTGCTGATGTCACCGCTGGCGGTGGCATAAATGCTGCCGAGTGCGTTGACGGCATCCAGGTTGTACAGGTTGCCGGTGGCCGACAGGGCGCGCAGGTCGAGCCCGGAATCAACCATCTTCAGCGTCATGCTGGCGCCCAGCGCAGCGTTCAGGTAAATCGAATAGCCGCGGGGCGTGGTGGCGTTGACCCCGCCGGAGCCGACCTTAACCACCAGCGGGTTGCTGTCCGAGCCGATGGCCCCGCTTTGGGCCGTGAGCGTGAGCGCGTTGGCCTCGATCGCGCGCACCGTCCGGTCACCGCTGTTGGGGTAATTGATCACCGGGCGCGCATCGATGATGGCGCCGGTGGCCGACAGCGAAGCCAGCGCCGGCGTGAAAATGTCGGCGGCACGCATGTCGCCGATCTCGTGAATCCAGATGCCTTCACTGCCACGTGCCACCAGCGTGCCGGTCAGATCATTTCTCAGCGTGATCTGTATCGGTTTAAGTGCGGTGCCAATCGAACCCTGCGCTGCCTCCAGCACAGCCTTCTGGCCCTGGATCACGGAGACGCCTGCGTCAGCCACGTTCAGGATCGAGCCCATCACTTGGATACGCACCTCGCCGGTACCGATAACCTTCTCCAGGTTCGCCGTGCCGCCATTGGGATAGGCGGCCGTGGCATCAGCCCCGAGGTAAATGAAGCCGTTGGACACCACGTTGAGCCGGTTCGACAGAACGTTGAAGTTGTCCTTCTTCAGCACACTCAAGGTCCAGTTCGCGCGGTTGAGCGTCATGTCGGCGCTCTCGGCCGACATGATCACCAGCCGCTCAGCGTCGGTCAACGCGGCCGGCAAGCCCGCGCTCAGCCGCTGCGCCTGCAGCAGGGGAATGCTCTGCGAACCATCGTCACGCCCGACTTTGCCACCCGGGCGCAGCACCACACGGTTGCCCACCACATTGGGCTCCTCGATGCGCGTCTGGGTATCGGTGCTGCTCTTGGAAAACACCGCCGCGGGCAGCGGACTCTTCAATTCCGTGTCCGACCACACCGCCAAAGCACCGACCTCGGCCTTGCCGACCAGCGCGTTGGCGGCGTTCACGGCCGCAATGATCTGGTCATTGCCGGTCTGGTACACCGTCGTGGCGAACTGCACATGCAATTGCAGCACCTCGGCAGTGCGCGCAGTCTCGATCGCCACCACCTGCGCCTCGGTAATTCCCTTGCTCAGGTAACTTGCACGCTCCTCGGTGCTGAAATGGTATTGGTAGGTGAGCGGGTCGATCACCGGCGCGACATAGCTCGTGACATTGCCCGAACCATTCGTGACCACCGAACTGACCCCACGCAGACTCCAGTAGCGCTGGTATTGGGCGCGGGTGGTGGTCAGCGTCTGCTGACGGCTGAGCTCGGCAGAATTACCTTGCAGCGCGGCCTGGTCCCACAAGGACAGCAACTGCGCCTCGGTGCGCTCGTCGCGCGTCTCGTTGCGGTTGTTGTCAATCAGGTCGCCGCCCGACTGCAGGTAGACATCACCGCCCGAAGCGACTTGATTGACCCAGAGATTCCCGGTGGGCTGCTTGATCGCAATGCCGTTGCGGGCATAAGCGCTCAGACCGCCATTGGTCGAATCCGCCGTCTGAATGTTCAGCGTTGACTTGACTGTGCCATCGGCATTGAATTCACCGATGCCACCGGTCGGAGCCGACAGGTAAATGCGGTTGCCCGAGACATGCACGGCACTGGGATCGAGGCCAAAAATCGAGCCGTCGCCGTCGAGCCAGACGTTGCCGGTGGTCGACACCCGGTTGACGCGCAAGGCACCACTGTTGCCGTGGACAGCGATGTCGCCACTGGTTGAAACGGCCGTGAAAGAGCCTGCGCCCGTGATCAGGTTGATTGGGTCTGACTGGGAGCCGATGCCTGTTTTCGCAACGAAGCTCAGGCCCTGGCCATTGACCACGGCACCGCTGTTGAGTTGGGAGATCGACCCCGCCGTCGATGTCAGCGACACCGTGCCGCTGGCATTGGTGATGTCGCCACCGAGGCGAATGCCGCCGACGCTCTTCACATCGAGAAGGCCACTGTTATAGCCGACCAACTGGATGCTGATCGGGTGATCGGCCGCTACATGCTGTGTGAAGACATCCTTGTAGCCGACCTCGGTGCGCCGGTCGACATAGTAGGTTTTCTTGATGCACAAAAAGCCGCACTTCTTCCAGGAACGGTAGTAGGTTTCCACTTCGGCTTCAGTAAGGAAACGCTTACTTTGCAACGAGAAAGTGCTCCCGCCCACCGGCACCTTGGTGCTGACAAACACATCTTCGACCATCGCATTGGCGGTCTTGACATAGGTATCGACGTTATTCCAGCTGACAGTGCCGCCACTGATAAAACCAAGGTAGGACGAATTCTGATAGTAGTAGTGCTTTTCGGTCGTGTATTCGTAACCCGCCGACCAGGAGTAGATGCTGTTGGTAGCGGGGTTGTAGCTGAACTGGGCCTTGAGGCTGCCCGATGGCGCCAGCGATGACACGGTCGCGGTGCCGATCTTCGTGTCGCCAATGCCGCGTCCGGCGGTGACGGTACCGCGAATCACGCCGTCGGCGTCGTGCTGGTAGGTGGTGGTCTGGTAATCGATGATCACGTTAGCACTGTTGCGAACCGGCTTGCCCATGTCGGTGATGCGCACCACGCCAGCTTCGCCGCCCGTGCTCAGACCCAGCAGGTCCAAGCCATAACTAGTCTGATTATCAATATTGATGTGGGCGTAGCCATCGAGCGCACGCACCACACCGCCACCGGTGTTGATGATGGTACCTATCAATTCCACCAGCCCCCCGGTCACGTTGGTAGCCGCCACCTTCAGACGCTTCGTCTCGGCATCAAAGAAGACGATCGGCTGCAGTCTCCGTGCCGCCATCGCGTTGAGGGCGGTGGTGCGCTGGGACGCGGTGAGCGTGCCGTTGGCAAACTGCTTGTTGATCTCGGCCTCGCTGTCAGTTGGCCGTGGGCCGGTGACCTGGATCAAGGACGACGTGCCCCGGGACAGGTAACGTCCTCGGTTGGCATTCCACAGAGTCTGCCAGGCGTTGATGGCGGGTCCGACCGTGGCGCTGCTGAGCACCACGTTGTAATCGGGTTGTCCAGATTGCACGGTGCCGTTGATGTTGAGGTAACGCGCCCCGATGAAGATCGCGCCGCTGGCATAAACCCCGCCGGCACCATTGACAACGCAGTTGGCGTTGTAGGTCGATCCCGCAACACCAGGGCGCGCGGAGCCGCAGGCGGTGATGCCCAGGTTGTCCAGAATCCTTTGCTGGTCATCGCTGTACGCCACGGCATAGAGCGACTCGGGGGAGCCGCCGACCGACTGGCTGATGGTGGGCGAAGAGAGCACAAAATTCTTGCCGGCCGTGACCGTGATTTCCTTGCCATCGAGGCGCGGCGTGTAGGCCGGGTTTTCAGCGTAGACCGAGATGCTGCCTTCCGTGTTGGCCAGGTTCACCGTGCCGAGCTTGTTGTACAGCGTGCCATTGACGCGCAGTTCCGGCGCCCGCAACTGGTCTTCGCGCAAGTCGGCCGAGCTGCCGTCAGGCGCCGTCATGACCACGGCCGTAGCCGACACGCCCAGCGGCACATAGGTGTTTTTCACCGTCAGGCTTGGCAGTTTCTGCGCCGTACCACCACCGCGCGTGTCGATGCTATCGACGTTCAGGCCGGTGGTCTTAACACTGGTGTTGAGCGTGCCAATGTCGGCATTGCTGGTGAGATAAGTGCCGTTGTATTTGGCAAAGCCGCCATTGGCGTCCACCGTCATGTTGAAAACCCGCAGGTTCAGGGGGCTCTTATTCTCGATGTAGATTTCCGAATCGGCCCGCGCCGTCAGCGAGGCCGTGCCGCTCACGTTGTTGCCAAACAGCTCGATGTTGCCGCTTCCGGCGCGCAGGTCCTTGATGTTCAGGAAGTTGGCCGCAACGCCCTCGAGCGGAACAATCAGGCCGTTCGGCAACACTTCGGCCAGACCTTCCTTGATCAGGTTGGCAAAATAAAAGCTGAGCTCGGCTTGCACAAAGGCCTTGACCTCGGGCACATCGCCGTAGCGCGCGAGCTGATCGTACAGGCGGGCCACATAGGCGCTCGCCGAAGCCGAGAGGTCCTCGTTGGTGATGCTGTAGCGCACATCGCCCACGCTCTCCACCACCTTGCCATTGATGTCGATCACCAGCCTTTGTTTGTTGCCAAAACCAGCCTCGAACGCGCCCTTGAGCACGGCGGTGTTGCTGAGGCTTTTGATCGATCGGCCGTAGGTGCTGCTGATCCCCATCATCTCGCCCAGGTCGCGCGTCCAGTCGCTGACATTGCCGGTGCCGCTGACCACCAGACTGCCCTCGACCGCGCCGACGCGAATGGTGCCGCCCGAGCGCACGGCCGTGGCATCCACAGTCACGGCATTGTTCAGGTTCAGCGTGGCATCGGCGGTGGGGTTGATCGACACCGGGACCACGGCGTGGTTGAACAGGTCGGCGCGCGCCGTCACAAAACTCTTGTTGCGGTTGAAATCACGGTCCTGGCCGGCCAGCAGCGACAGGTCTTCGGAACTGCGCACCGACGTGCCAGCACCCAGGTTGACCCGGTTGTTGACGTTGGCCGTGGCATAGGCGTTGCCTTGTGCCGCGGCCGCCAGGCCATAAGTCTTGGAAATCGTGTTGGCTTCGAGGTCGATGTAAGACAGCGCGTCAACGTGCGCCTCACCATAACTGGCGATCGTGCTGTTGGTACCGATGCTGGCATCGGCGTTGGCGTTGCTGGTGATGCGGGTCTCGACCAGGGCGATCGGAATCACACCGCCCACGTCCATGCGACCCAGGGCCGAACCGTGTATCTCGTTGTAGGCGCGCAGTTCCAGCAGCTTTTCCACGGTCACGGTCACATTGTTGCCCAGGCTCGCGTTGGCGCTGCCGCTCAGGACCGTTCTCACATCGGCACCAGCACCGCTGATCACGCCACCGCCGCCGCCTTCTGCACTCTGGCGCCCCAGATCGGTACGGGCCAGGTCATTGGTGGCCAGCACACGCAGGCTGTTGCTGACGAGCTGGGTGGCGTTGAGCAGCGCGGCACTGGCCGAACCGTTCAGTGTGGCGCGGGCCACCGCGCCGGAAGCACCGATCGCCGAGGCGTTCACTGCAATGCTGTGGCTGTCATAGCGGACGGCTCGGCTGGCGCCAACCGTGGTCATGCCAGCCACCAGCAAGTCACCACCCAATTCGGCGTTGACACTCTGGCTGTGGGTCAGCGTCGACTCGGCACCGGAACCCGCCACCAGGCCACCCGCGCCGGCAGTGGCATCACTGTCGATCGACTCGTTGCCGCTGGCACCCACCTGCAGACTGCCACCGACACTGCCGACCAGGTTCGAGACCTTGGCGCCCACCGTGGAGTTGCTCTCGGACGAGGACAGCGCCACACCCACACCCACAAGTCCTGCGGCAATCCCCACCGCGTTGGACTTCACCACCATAACATCGGTGGCCGTGAAGCTGGCGTCACCCGTTGCCCGCAGCGCGGTCGCCTGCGCCAGGTTCACGCTGGCGCTACCGCGGTTGCTCGAACTTGCCGAGGCACCGGTGGCGCCAATCAAAAGACCGCCCGCGCCGGCGCTGGAAAAACTGTCAACCAGGGAATCGCCCGCGCCGAGCACGGCCCTGACCGTCACCGAGTTGCCACGCAAGGTCAGCGCGCCCAGGCTGTTGACCGAGACGGCGGAGGCCACGCTCGACTCCGCGACCGAGATCCCCACCGCACCGCCCAAACCGACCGCCACGCCAATCGCGTCGCTGCTGGCTTGCGGACTGGCCTTGGCTGAAATGGCCAGGGCAGCATCACCCGCATCCAGCACCAGAGCGCTGGCCAGATTGACCTGCACCGTGCCGCTGTCGCTGGCCGTGGCGCCGGCGCCGCTGCCAGCCACCACACCACCCGAGCCACCCACCGCCATGGCCGTCACGCTGGACTGCCGTTCGGCGCTCAAGCTCACGCCTTGCCCCGCAACCGAACCGGCGACTTGCGTGATCACGCTGCCACTTTGATCAGCCGTCGCCACCACGACGCCGACACTGAGCGCACCCACCGTGGCACCGTAGGCCTCACTTGACATCGACGCCTGATCCAGCGCCCGCACAGTGACCGCACCATCGGCGCGCACCCCGCCGCTCAAGGCCGCCGAATTGGCCGTCTGGTTGCGCGCAACCGACACCGCAGCGCCAACACCGACAAAACCGCCCGCACCAGCAATGGCGCGGCTTTGCACACTGGCGCCGCCGGCCGCCGGGGCGCGCGTACCAGAATCAACGCTGATGGCACCCTGGCTGTCGAGGCTGGCAGCGCTCACACTGGCGTTATTGGCGCCGCCCAGAATGGTCACGGCCACGCCGGCGCTGACGCCGGCTGCACCACCGCGCGCAATGGCGCCTGCGCTGTTGTTGACTTCGGTGCTGTCGGTACTGCTAACGCGCACGGAGCCAGCCAGGATGCTGCTTGCCGCCACGGTTGCCGAAGTTGAATGCAGACCCGATGCCCCCGTAAAGGCAGCCTGCGTGTCGTAGCTGGTGCCTGAATTGAGGTTACCCTGTTCCGTCGACGTCAGTGCCGAACCAGTCCCTTCGGCCTTGTTGGCCTTTGTGGCGGAAGACACCCGGGCCACCGAACTGCCGCTGCCGTTGTTGAGTTCGCTGGTGGCATTGCTGTCGGGCGCACTGCCAAACAGCAAGACGCCCACGGCACCACTGACACCGACCGTGCCGCCACCGCCCGCCGTGGCGGTGATCATTTGCACATTGGCCTCACGCGCCGCCAGCACCGACAACTCACCCCCCACCGTGAGCGCACTGCCCGAGGCGTTGGCCAGCACGCTGCTGCGGCCAATGACCACGTTGGCCGCCGACCCCACGCCCGTCACACCCGCCACACCGACACCGCCGGCGTTGTGGTTGATGCTGATGTGCTCGTTGGCTGCCACCGAGAGCGAGCCCACCCCGGCCGCCTTGGTAAACAGCAAGCGACTCGACGGCGAACCGGCATCTGGCACACCACTGGTCGTGGCGGTGTAAATCAAGGCGGTCAGCTGACCGTCGCCCAGGCTTGTGAGATTGGCGGTGTAGCTGCCATCTGCATTGAGCGTGGCTGTGACCGTGCGCGTGCCGTCGGACACCTTCATCAGCGCGCGGCTACCCAAGGATGCCTGCGCAGCCGGAATAGCCTGTTCGGTACTAGTGGCCGGCGTTGCCGGCGACATCAGCACAAAACGCGTGGCGCCCTGCTCGTTGGCCGTGATGATGCCATCGACGCCATCAAGCACCACGGTCACGCCAGCATTGTTCAATGACGCCACCGCACCGGTGGCGCGGGTGCGCCGCTCCACGCGTGAAGTGCCGCCCAGATTCGCTTCGGTCTGACCCTGCAGCACGGTCACTGCCGCGCCGATCGCCACACCCGCAATGCCACCACCACCCACCGTTGCCGCCACCGCCAGTTCCTCGGTGGTGTTATCCGCATGCACCAGCACCGCACCATCGGCACGAATCAGGCTGTCCGTCAACAGGGCACGCACAACCGATCCCGACACATTGGTGGTAAAGCTCAGGCCAACACCCAACGCGGCGCTGACACCAGCCGAGCCCGCAATCAGATTGATGCGATTGGCGCCATCGGCCAGCACACTGACGCTGCCGGCCTCGATCGTCGAACTGTCGACACGCGCAACCGTCTCGCCCTCAACCAGCGCCACACCGCCGCTGCCGGCCACGCCGGCAACGGCACCACCGGCGGCGCCGATCACAATTTGCGCAACTGAATTGCTTGAGCGCGCCTTGACCACCACCGCCCCAGCCGCTTTGACATAGGCAGAATCACGCACCTCGGCGAGGGTGGTACGGTCAATCAGCGCCGTACCCACCGCACCTGACACGCCCACCCCACCAACAGCCAGTGCGGTGGCTGAACTGGCCACCATGGCGTGGTTGGCGGCCATGACATCGGTCGTTTGCGCTGCATTGGCGCCGCCCAACCATCCAATGAACGCGCTGTCGATATAGGCCCGGGTGCTGCCGCCGATCTTATCCACGTTGACGGCCGCACCGGCCGCACCCGCCGCACCGCCGCCCGCCACCGCGGTGAGCGAACCGATCTGCTCGATCGAGGTGGCCTGCACGGCCAGACCCTTGACGATGCGCGTGGCAAAGCTGGCCCCGGCAAGCACCGCGTCCGAGAGCTCGGTGATGTTCATCAGGTCGGGCGCGCTGGCCAGGCCGTCGGCCCTCACGGTCAGGCCGGCGCCGTTGGCCAGGGCGTTGACGTGTGAGTTAGAACCGGTGATGCCGGCCGTGGTGAAACTTGAGATGATGTTGGTCAGCACGCCACCGGCGGCGCCCACCCCGGCCATCCCCAGGCCGACCGCACCGGAGAGCGCCTTGATGCGGTCGCGGCTGTTGGCCGTGACCGCGACCGAGTCGGCGGCGATCACCTTGGTGACAAAGCCGTCGGCACCCAGCGTTGCGTGGGTCTGGGATGCGATCAAACTGACCGCCACCGAGCCCTGCACCCCGACAGAACCGGCACTCATGCCCACAGCAACCGTGTTGATCTGGTTGTCACTTTCAGCCGACAACAGCAGGTCGTCGGCGTTTTGGGTCCAATGGCCAATGCCGTTGTTAAAGTTCGCATTGCTCACACCCACCAGGCTGGCCCTGGTTTGGGTGCCGATGCGGTTGACCGCCAGCGCTGCGCCCACGGCCACGCCACCACTGCCCGACAAGTTGCCAGCCAGCGAATCAATCTCTGCGGCCTGTCGGGCACTGACACTCAGCGTGTTACTGGCGATCAGTTCTGACCCCACCCACGATGCCGTGACCTCATCTTCGAGCAGGTTGGTGGCGTTGGAGCCGTTGATGGCGGACGCGCCACCGACACCGGCGGCAACACCGATCGACTTGATAGTCGAGGTCGAGTACGCGTTCACTGCGACCATCCCGCCAGAGCGCACGACGCTGCCCTGCACTTCGGCCTTGACAACTTTGCTGCTGTCGGCATCAAGCGCCGTGCGACCCAGGAAGTTCAGCGCCAGTGCGGCCCCGCCGCCCGCCGTTCCGCCACCGGTCACCGTGCCGGCGAAGGACTTGATGGTAGAGGTGTCGCGTGCCTCCACCGTCAAAGTGGCGGCGTTGACCACCAGGTCGACGCCCGCCATTTGCGCCAGCACCGTCGAGGTGATGCCGTTGGTCGTGAACGAGCCCGCCAGCGTCACCGTACCGCCGACAGCCATGCCGGCCGCGATCGACTCGATACTGCCGGATGTGGTGGCCTTCACATTGACTGCGCCGGTCGCTTGCAGCGCGCTGTCAGCCAGGCGCGCTGTCACATCGCCACCGATGTCGTTAACCGACACCGCCACACCCACCGCTGCCGCACCGCCACCGCTGATGGTGCCCGCGAGCGAGAAGATGTCGGCGTCGTTGTCGGCGCTCACCGTGAACGCGCCACCGTTGGTGACCTGGGTCAGGTTCAGCACCTGGGCCTTGACACTGGCGCTGACCGAATTGGTCGTGAAGCTGCCGTTGACCGAAGCGCCTGCCGAGACCGAACCCGAGGCGGCCACCGACTTGATCTCGCCGCGCAGGTCGGCGTCGACCACCACCGTGGGCGCCGCGTGCAGGGTCATGCCCGACAGGTTCGCCAGCACCGCACTGCCGATCTGGTTGACGGCAATCGCCGCACCCACCGCAGCGGCACCACTGGCCGAGAAATTACCCGCCAGCGTGCGCACGGTGGCCGCATCGTCGGCTTGCACCGTCAGCGACGTGGCTGTGCCGCTAAGCGAACCACCCGACCAGGAGGCCGTGATCTCGTCTTCCAGCAGATTGGTCGTGTTCGAACCCGTGACAGCGACATTGCCGCTGGCGCCCACGGCCACGCCCATCGATTCAATGAGCGAAGTCGACAAAGCCTTGACCTGCACCGCCCCGCCAGAATTGATCGCGCTGTTGAGAACCTCGGCCTTGACCACTTTGCTGCTGTCGGCATTGAGCGCCGTGCGGCCCAGAAAGTTCAGCGCAAAGGCGGCGCCACCGGCCGCCGTGCCGCCACCGGCCACGCTGCCCGCGAACGACTGGATGGTCGAGCTGTCTTTCGCCTGCACCAGGAGAGAGCCCGAAGCCGCCGCCTGCGTCACGCTGTCCATCTGCGCCAGCACCGTCGAGGTGATGCTGTTGGTGGTGTTGGAGCCTGCGGCGCCGACTGTGCCGCCGCCGGCCATGCCGGCCGCGATCGACTCGATCGTGCCCGAGGTGGTGGCCAGTACATTCACAGCGCCGGTTGCGCGCAGCGTGCTGTTAGCCAGGCGCGCAGTCACATCACCGCCGATGTCGTTGACCGACACCGCCACGCCCACTGCTGCCGTACCGCCAGCGCTGATAGTTCCCGCGAGCGAGAAGATGTCGGCGTCGTTATCGGCGCTTACCGTGAACGCACCACCGCTGGTGCTCTGGGTCAGGCCCAGCGCCTGTGCCTTGACACTGGCAGTGATTTCGTTGGTCGTGAAGCTGCCGTTGACCGAAACACTCCCCGAGGCCGCACCCGAGGCGGCCACCGACTTGATCTCGCCGCGCAGGTCGGCGTCGACGACCACCGTGGGTGCCGCGCTCAAGGTCATGCCCGACAAACTCGCCTGCACCGCGCTGCCGATCTGGTTGACGGCAATCGCCGCACCCACCGCAGCGGCACCACTGGCCGAGAAATTACCCGCCAGCGTGCGCACGGTGGCCGCATCGTCGGCTTGCACCGTCAGCGACGTGGCTGTTCCGCTGAGCGAACCACCCGACCAGGAGGCCGTGATCTCGTCTTCCAGCAGATTGGTCGTGTTCGAACCCGTGACAGCGACATTGCCGCTGGCGCCCACGGCCACGCCCATCGATTCAATGAGCGAAGTCGACAAGGCCTTGACCAGCACCGCGCCGCCCGAATTGATCGTGCTGTTGAGCACCTCGGCCTTGACAATTTTGCTGCTGTCGGCATTGAGCGCCGTGCGACCCAGGAAATTGAGCGCAAAAGCGGCGCCGCCGGCCGCCGTACCGCCACCGGCCACGCTGCCCGCGAACGACTGGATGATCGAGCTGTCTTTCGCCTGCAACCGCAGCGAGGCCGAAGCCACCGCCTGCGTGACGCTGTCCATCTGCGCCAGCACCGTCGAGGTGATGGCGTTGGTAGTGTTGGAACCAGCCAGAGCGGTCGTACCCGCACCCGACACACCTGCCGCTATCGAGCCGATAGAACCGGAAGACGTAGCGTCCACCTCGACCGCTCCGGTCGCGCGCATCGTGAAGTTCTGAACCCGGGCGGTCACGCTGCCGCCGATCTCGTTGACCGAAACCGCTGCCCCAACCGCTGTCGTGCCGGCACCACTGATGGTGCCCGCCAGGGAGGCAATGGCGGCGTCATTGTCGGCGTGCACTTTGAAAGCACCGCCGCTGGTGCTTTGGCTTCCACCCACAACCTCGGCCAGCACATTGGCCTCGATCACGTTGCTGGTGACACTGCCATTGATCGCTGTCGTTCCGGCGCCGCTGCCGGATGCCGCAACCGATCCAATGGACCCGTCAAGCAGGGCATCCAGCGACACGGCCACCGGCGCCGCCAACACCGAGTCTTTCAGGCGCGCCGTGACCTTGAAGTCGGCGCTGCCCTGGCCCATGAGGTTGACCGCCACCGCGCCACCAATGGCGCCCGTACCCCCTGCCGCCACGGCACCGGCCAGGGACTGAATCGATCCCGCCTGCGAAGCGTGAACCGTCAGCGACGATGCAGCACCGTCGATGGTGCTGTATTCCACGTTGGCCAAAGTGGTTCCGTTGAGCACGTTGGTGCTCGACGAACCCGCCAACGCATAGTCTTTGCCGCCGGCCAGGGTGACCGACAGCGTCTGGATGCTGGCATCGGAATCGGCCAGCACCGACACGGCGCTGCCCACGTGGAGCGTGGAGGAAAGAATCTGGGCCGAGCGCGTGCTGTTGATCGTGTTGAAGCCCAGGGCCAGTGCCCCTGAATAGCCTTTGGACGCCGAGACACCCCCGGCCAGCGAACGGATGCTAGCGCTGTTGGCACCCGCACCTTCACCGGCCTGAACCTGCACCGCGCCCGCTGTGACGGTTGAGGCACTGATGCGCGCCTCAGTCACGTCACCGGTTTCATTCACGGTGACCGTGCCGGCAAAGCCGACATTACCGTCGGCGGCAGCACCCGAAGCGGCCACCGACATCAGGTCGCTGGTATTGCTGGCCTGCACCTGCACCGTGCCCGCACCCACGTTGACCTTGGTGTTGTTGATCGTGGCGGCGTTGCCGGCCGCGCGGGTGCTGAACGTGTCAGTGCCCACGGTGTAGGTTTTGGTGCCGGTCTGGGTGTAGGCCACGGCCGCGCCCATGGCTTTGCCATTGCCGCCGCCCACGGCAAAACTCAGGTTGCCGGCCAGGCCAAAAGTATTGCCTGTGGTGTCCGATTTCACTGCCAGGCTGGCTGCAGTCACCGTGCCGCCCGTCACCAGGGCCTGGGTGCGTTGGCCAATCAGGTTGACCGCAGCCGAACCCATGCCCGAAAACTTGCCCTTGGTGGCGCCGACGCCGGCCGAGACACCCACGATGTCGGCGCGGCTGAGCGCCTGCACGCTGACCGCGCCTGCGGTGGTGATGCGGCCATTGAGCTCGGCGCCGTAGGTGGTCTGGATGTCGTTTTGCACATAAGACAGCCCCAGGCTTGACGCGTTGCCGCCCAGCGTCACGCTCAGCGTGCCGGCCACGCCCACCACGCTCTCGCCGCCCACGGCGTTCTTGAACTCGCTGGTGTAGCCATTGCTGGCCGAAGTCATTTCATAGTCGATCATGCCTGAGGCGCGCACCGCACCCAACAAGGCGTCCAGGCTGGCACCGGTGGGGGCACCACCGGCCTGCACCGCCAGGTCGCCCGTGAGGTTGACCTCGGCGTCGTCTTTGACACCGGCGCTGAGCGTGTTGCCGACGTGGTTGAAGACAAACGAACCCATCAACTGACCAGCCGAGGTCGAATCGCTGCTGGTCTGCAAGCCCGCCACCGCGCCCACACCCACCACTTTTTGCGACGACAAGGCCAGCACGGCCAAGTCATGGACCTGTCTGATCGAGCCGCCCGACACCTGCGCCTGCGTGCTGCCATTGGCATTGACGATTGAGATCGCCGCGCCCACGCCGGCCGAACCCTTGCCCGTGCTCACCGACAAGGCCCCGCCCCCGGCGCCAATGCGGCTGCGGTCATAGGCCACCACCTGCACGCCCAAGGCGGTAGGCCCGGCGATGTTTCCCGAGACAGTCGTGCCTTCCATCGAGGCCACGGTGTCATCCGTCGTGGTGGTGACCGAAGCCGCGCCCACCACTGACACGCTGGTGGTGCTGCCTTTGGACAAGTTGGCCGAAATACCGGTGGCCACGGCGGTGCGCTCGCCCGATTTGAGCGCCTGTACCACCAGGCCGCCGGCCTGGTCCGCCAGGTCGCTGATGGTGCTACCCACAATGCGTGCCGTGGTGTCGTCGTCCGAGTCCTGGATCGCGACCGCACCCGCCACCGCAGCAGTGAAGGTGGTGGCCGGGCTCTTGGACATCGACAGCGCACCGCCACCGGCCGCGCTCACCTGGGTGACGTCCGACAGGGCCCGCACGGCTACCGTGTTGGTGCCGGAGCCGATCGCGCTGATCACAGCCCTGTCGATCAGTGCCGTGGTGTCAAGGTTGCTGTAGTTGGTGACGATGGCACCAGCCCCGGCGATGGAGAAACTGGGTGGTTTGCTCGCTGCGGGTGCGGCGGCCGCAGCCTGGCCGGTGCCGCTGCCTTCGGCAGGCGCACCGGCCTCTGCCGCTGGCGCCATGCTGGCATCGCTGCCGTCGAGCTGCGACTGTGCACCGGCAGATTTTGTGCCTGCCTTGTCGGCCAAACCCGGTTTGGGCGTCCCCCCCGCCATGGCACCGGCCACACCCACCGCGCCGATCTGGCCCGTGGTAGTAGCCAGCACAGCCAGTTGCGCCGACTGGACAAAACCAACCGCACCTTCAGCAGTATCCGCACCGCCGGCATCGCTGTCGTTGTCACCGATGTAGGCTTTTGTGTTGCCGGTGATCTCATTCATCGCCAGGCCGATGCCCACGCCCGAATTTGAACTTTTGGTGACCGCGCCGCTGATGCCATAAGTCCACAGGGTCAACGCGGCTTTGACTTCAATGTCTTTTGCAACCGTAACCTGCGCTTCGCGGCTGATCGAGGCCAGCGCGGTTTCAGTGAGTTTGTCGTAGGACATCATGGCGTTGGCCGCCACACCTTCGCCTGCGCCGGCGGTAGCTGCCACCGACAGCAACCAGTCCTTGTTTATGGCCTGCACTGACAGGGAGCGGGCATTCACCACCGCTTGATCTGCAATGCCAGAAACAGCCGTATTTTTCCGCTCCACCATGCTGAAAGTTCCGCCCACAGCGGTGCCACTGGCACTGCTCTCCGGGGCCGCACCACCCGCAGCATGCAAGGTCTGCGCGTGGTTTTGGGCTTTGACCAGCAAGGACGCTGCCGAGTTGTGCCCGATGTCAATCTCGTCGAGCTTCACGCCCGTGCCTGTTCCGTTGGCATTCAGTACTTCACGGGTTTCGCTGGCGAACTCATTGATGACACGGATTGTCTTGTCAAGGCGATACGGCTTGGCGCCAATGAGCAAAGGCTCAATGTCAGAGTCGAAATACACCTCTTTGGTGTGGTAACTCCAACTGGCATCGCTCAAGGTTGTGGTGCTCAGACGCGCACCGGTGTCCACCCAGGCGACGGTGTTGTTCGTGTTGAACGACAGGCTGACCGCCCCCGACGCCGCCAGATTCTGCGCCGCCGACTTGGCTGCCACACGGGTGTTGAAGCCCTCAAAAAACGGGTTCACGCCCCCCACCAGATTGGTGTAGACCTTGAACGGGTCGTCCCACGCGAAGGGCAGACCCTCGGTGTAGAACTCGGGCATGTCCGTGTTGGCGCTCACCGCCACATGCAAACCTTTCAACGTGGCAACGCTACCGACCCGGGCTTGGGTGTCAAAGTTGTTCTTGTTGTAATTGAAGGCCACGCTCAAGGAGGTGGCCGACGCATCGGCGCCTGACACCTTGGAAGTAGCCTCGGCCATGGCCGTGCCTTGCACGGCGCCCGCCAAGGTTTGCGCATCAATGATGGCGTTGCCGGTGGCGACCAAACTGGCACCCGCGCCCAGGGTCGCACGCGTGGTGTGGTCCGATTCAGCCCAGGCCAAAGCCCCGGCCATGCGCAGCTTGGGCGTGCTTGCAGAAGACGTGTTGCCGGTCGAGGCTTCCTGCGCGGTGGCCACTGCCCCTGCCATCTTCATGAAACCGTCCATCAAACCTTTTTGGGCTTCGGCGTCGCTGGTTTCCAGCGTAGCTGGCAATGCGATAAGTGGCGGATTTTCGCTGGTGTTTTGAGATTTGGCCGAGACCGCGCTTTTTGACACAAAGTTCATCGCCGTCAGGCGGGCTTCGCCCTGTGCGGTGGCCTGACCATCCAATGTGGCGCGCGTGTCTGACTTTTGCAGCGACAGGGCACCCACCACACCGGCCGTACCACTGCCATAGACCTTAACCTCGGCCGCGGTGCTGTACTGCCCGGAGTGGTAGGACTCCAGTTTGAGGTCGTTGCCGCTGCTCAGCACCGCACCACTGCCCACCGTCACGGTGGTGGTCACATCCGAAAGTGAACCCGCAAAAATGATGGAGGCCACATTCGCAGCGCCTGTGGCTGCGTCGGTTGAGCCAACGGCCGTGCTGTTCATCAGCACCTTGGTTTTTGACGCCGCCAACAAACTCATGTCGTGGTCAGCAGACAAGTTGGCGCCCGACTGCACATCCACAGCGGTCGTGCCCTTGACCCGTGCAAACCCAGCCCCCAGGTTCGCCTTGGCCGAGCCTTCGACAGCCTGCTCGGCCCCGGCCCAGCGGTCGGCCTTGGCCGTGATGCTCAAGTCGCGGCTGGCCAGCACGTCGGCGGTGTCCGTCAGCGTCACCCTGGCATTGCCGGTGGCCTGCACATAGGCCAGTGTCAGCGCCGCAGGCGAACCCGCCAAAGACAAGCCGATATCGACAATCCCTTGCTGCAAGCTGCCAGCAGCGCCACCAAACACTGCCTTGGACTCGATCGACGACAACAGATTAATGTCGCGCCCCTTCAAAGTACCCGCCACCGTAATCGAGGCGTTGGCATCGGACAGGCTGACAAACGTCGCCCAGTTGCTGCTTTGTTTGGCGATCAGGCTGATGTCGCCCGCCGCGAAGGTCGTGCCACCGGTGTTGACCACCGAGGCGTCCAGCACCGCGCCTGTGGCCACCGTGATCGAAGGCGCGGTGAGCGTGATGTTGCCGCTGTTGCCCATTGACGGAGTGAGTGGATCGTTGGCAATCGCCGTGGCGGCAGCAGAGACACCACTGGCTGATGCGCCATCGGAGGTCACGTGGCGCGTGTTCAGTGTCACAGCCGTATTGACCGTCAGGGTCTTGGTGGCATCCAGCGACAGGGCGGCACCATTGGTATAGAGGCTGCCAGAAACCACCAGGTCTTCAGGGTCGATGTAGGCCAAACCGGCCTGGCCTTTGTCGCTGCTGGCATCCAGCGTCAAGCCACCAATCTGGACCGTTTGGGCGGCCGACAATTCGATGAAGCCACCAGCGCCAAATCCATCCCCGCGCGCCGCCAAAGTGGCACCGACCGCATTGCTGGCGCTGCCATGCGCATACAGCGTCACCTGACCGCCCGCCTCACCCGAACCCGCCGCACCCGAAGCCGAGACCTGGGCGTTGGCGCCCACGGCGATATCGGTGCCCGCCACCACGCGCACGGCGCCCGCATGGCGCCACAAGCTGCTGTCGGAGATCAACACGCCATCCAGCTTGATTGAGCCGGGGGTCGTGATGTCGATCACGCCGTCGCGGTCCTCCAGCGGCGCCAGCGATTTGAGATCGCCCAGGTTCACGGCCGAGCCAGCCACACGTCCTTGCACCACCACTTGACCCGACAAGGTGACTCCCAGCCCACCAGGTCCGCCCTGGCCGGCCATGATGCTGACACCGTCCTTGGCCGTCACACGCCCCTGAATGTCGACGCCACCCGTGGCCGAGCGTTCGAAAGCTCCCCCTAACAAACCAATGACAGCAGCCCCTGACAGCGTGCCGCCACCAGCCAGCAAGCCATTGACAAACGTGGTCGACGGTGCGGCAAAGCTCAAGCGCCCCACATCGACCTGGCCACTTGGCCCTACCGTGAAGCCATGGCTATCGACAAACAGAATGTTGCCGCCGATAGCGCCGTTGCTCAGACGGCTTTCCAGCCGGCCATCCACGCGCACACGGGCATCGCGAACAATATTGACCCACCAGTTGGCGCCCTGCGGCACGGCCAGCTTAACCACATCACCCTGCCCCACCTGAAACGCCGAATAGGTGCTGAAGGCGTTGCCGTCACGCAGGCTCTGGGTGCTCACCACCGTCTGATTGCCCTGCGTGCTCACCAAGGTGGCGGTCTGGCCCGGCCCGACCAGAGGTGTAATCACGGTCTGCGCCAACAACGCCGGACTCACGGCCCCCAAAGCCACGGCCGCTGCCAGCGCCACAGACCGAACACGCACCACCAGACGCCTGCGTGTCAGGCGTGCCGCTTTGGCGGAGGAAGGGAACTTGAAGGTGTAGAGGGTCATGGTGGGCATTCGGTTGGGCTGCTACGCCAGGGCGGCGCAGACGCAAATTGAGTTGTTGGTGTTCAGGCCGCCAGGGCTGGTGATTGGGCTGCGGCGCGATCCATCAGCGAGCGGAATTTCCGCAGCGACAAGAGCTGCAGGTAGGCCAGCGACAGGGCGCCGCAAGCGTGCAACTCGCCAGCCTTGGCTGGCTCCAGCGTGTTGAGTTTCGTCTCATCAACGCTGAGAAAGCCGGTCAATTCCAGCTGGCGGCCGTCGGGCAGCATGGCCTGCAAGGATTGCGCCTGCAGCAGACCCGCCTCGTCCAGCGCGGCCACGGCGGCGGCGGTGCTGGCGGTGGCGGCGTCGAGCGCCGTGAGCTCGCGCAAAATACTCTGCAGCCAGGGCATTTCCTGACCGTCTTCATCAAACAACGGGTCGCCCTCGCCCACATTGAGCGCCGGCTTGTGAACGGCAATCAAATGCACGCCCTGTTCTTGCGGCTGCTCGAGCAGGCGAAAAGGCCAGGTGCGCAACACCGCTGGCAGGTAGTCACCGCTCCAATGCCCTTGCTCGTCGACAAACAAGTTGTGGCCATGTTCCAGCCCGGTGATCGCCACCAGGCGGGCACCGCCCAAGGGCGCGCGGGTCATCACACACGGAAACACGGTGGCAGCGGCGGGCAACTCGCCGGCGGCCAGCGCCACCGAGATCGCTTGCCCAATCCAGCGCATGTCGGGTTTGGCGCGGTTCAGGCGCAACAGCCGGTGCGCCTCGCGATGCAAAACGGTGAATTCGGGTTCGGTCACGGAAGTCTGTGGCACGGTAGGTTTTTTCATAAATTTCCGGAGTTATTTAAAGTAAATGAAGTCAGACGTTTGCCCAAGCAGGTGGCGAACCGCTACCAGTTCGCGCTCAAACGCAGCGCCAGGCGCGTGCGGGCTCCCTGGAAACCGGCTACCTGCTGCGTCAGCGCCGTATCCAGGGCCAACAGGCGGTTCAACTGAAGTTGAAAACCCAGGCCCACCGAGGCGATGCGGGTCTCGACACCGTCGCGCACTGCGCTCGCGTGGTCTGCCAACAAATAGCCCTGGGCCGCCTCGAAACCCGCCAGCACGAGCGGCTGGTAAAGCCCCAACTGCAGCACATAGCCGCGCTCGCCGTGGGCCGCGCCAGAATCGAAACCGCGCACCGAATTGCTGCCGCCAACCAGCCAGTAGTCGATGGCATCGGGAACCTCCTGGGTGGCAAAACGCGTCTGCCCGCTGACCCGAAGCACCGGCGCGCTGGCCTGGCCTGAACCAAACGCGGCCATGCCGCTCAGTTCAACAAAGCGGTAGTCGCCGCCCGGCGCTTGACCCTGCGTGAGAGCGCTTCGCAGCGACGCCCCCTGAAAAACACCCTGCACACCCGCTTGCCACTCGGTCGATGCTGCCAGCGTCAGGCGATCAACAACACGATCAGTCAGAATCACGCCGCCAAGGCTGGATTTGGACGTCATCTGCATCACTGTGCCCGACAGATGCAGTAGTTGCGTCCCGCTCAAGGGGACGAATTTGCCAAGCTCCAGCCCGAGCGAGCCAGAGGCTCCATCAATCGACAGGTCGGGCGCCGAAGTCGTCGATGCCACGGTGCTCGTCGAGCGTGAATCGGACGCGCTCAACCCGAGGCGCCAGCCCTGTTGGCCCAGCGGCAAACCGGCCGCCACACTCAGCGTGCGCGCGGTCCCGCTGGCGATGGCCATGACATCAAAGCGCCCGCCATAGCCGCTGACCGGGTACAGGCGATAGCCGGCGATCAGGCTCGCAGAGTCGGTGCTGCCGGCGCCGAGGTCGGTGACATCGAGCGAACTCCAAAACTGCGAAACACGGGCGTCAGGCAGGGTAATTTGCAGATCACTGCGGCCAAAAGCGTCACCTGGCACAAACTTGGCCTGCGCCTGGAAATCACTCGCAGCGTTGAATAGGCCTAACCGGCGCTCAAGCTCGTCGGCACGAATGACCGCGCCACTCGGCAAGTCGAACCATCGCCCGAGCCAGGTCCGATCAGCGCCCAGGGCGCCCTCGAACTGGACCGTACCGAGCCGGCCTTCCACCAGCAGCACCCGCATCGTCCCGCTGCGCAAGTCTTGCTGCGGCAACACCGGCACCGCCGTCTCGATGCCCTTGCTCAGATACAGTGACTGGATGGCACGCAACAAGCCGTTCAGCTCCTGGCTGTCCACTTCGTGCCCGAGGTAGGGTTCGGCCAGGGCGCGCAACTCAGCCGCGTCGAGCAGCTCGCTGGCCGAAAAAACAATCTCGTTGAGCAGCACCTTACCAACCAAGGTGGGCGCCTCCGGAGCCAGCAGCGGCTCGATCGGGCCACGCTCGGGCGCGGGCGCAAGCGGCGGTGCCACCTGCTCGCCGCGGCGCAACTCTTCTTGCATGCGGGCCGCAGGATCAACAGTGGGCAGCTCGGCAGCGCCAGTCAACCCGGCCAAGGCGGCGAGGCACAGCAACACCGGCAGCCGAAAACAGCGTACCCTACCCGCATCCGGTCGAACGCTAAAGATCAAATCAAGCATGAAACCTCACAAGCGCATCAGCGCAATCACTCAAGCAGTTTGCTGCGTGTCAGCAGGGTCCAGCGCTTGTGCCACTAGCACACGCGCACACACAGCCCCCAGGATGCCGGCCAGTTCCAGTCTGTCTTCCTGCACAAAGCTACGACGCTCTTTCAAGGCCTTGTCAATCGCTGCCAAACACTTCTCCAGTGCTTTGGCATCGGTCGGCAGCTGCTCACGCATACCGTCCAGCAACGCCCTAACTTCGTCACCACGCAACTTCGGAAAAAACACCGGCATCAGCAACTCGCGCACACGCGTCTTGATGGCGTCGGCACCACTCATGTCATTGGTGTAGTTCGATTCGTGCCGGCGGTACAGCAGCAACTCCTCTGGCAAACCCTGAAAAACGGCACCCGCGCGCAGCATGTCGACATAAAAACGATGATCGTCATCGGGCGGAAAGTTGGGGTCGTAGCGCAGCTTGTGCTGGCGCACAAAATCGGCGCGGTACATGGCCGTGGGGCTCAGAATGGACGCATCCACCAGCAACAGACGAGACTTGATCTGGCCGTCGGTCAGCGGGCAACGCATCGGGATGCGCGTGCCATCGGCCAACAGCTTGATGGCGTTGGACGAACACACCGTGACCTCGGGGTTCGCCTGCAGGAAAGCGTGCTGAATGGCCAGCCGCTGTGGCAAGGCCACGTCGTCCGAGTCCATCAGCGCGATATACGGCGCGCGTGCTGCCGCCAGGCCGGTATTGCGGGCACCGCTGATGCCCAGGTTGACCGGCAGGCGCAGCAAACGGATGCGCGCGTCGGTGTAGCTCTGCAGAATAGCCAACACCGGTACCGGCACGCCGTCGGCAATGATCAGCAACTCAAAATTCGTCAGAGTCTGCGCCAACACCGAGTCGATCGCCTCGCGCAGGAAAGCCTCGCGGTTGCCGACCGGAAAAATCACCGACACCAGCGGCGCGACCGGCGCGCCGGGCAATGGGTTGACCACACCACCAGGGGCGGGCAAGGCACCGGGCCGGGCCGCACCCAGCGCCAGCCACGGTGCCAGCGCACGCTCGAGGCGCGCCGTGCTGACGGCCAGCCCATGGCGCTGCTGGCCCACGCGCAGCGCGCGTTGCACATAGTCCTGGTAAAAAGCCTCGTCCTCGTAAAAGCGCACCAGCACATCGGCCACCTGCGTCATCAACGCATCACCCGGCAGCTGGGTATAAGGGGCCTCCAGACACGCTGGCGGAAAGTCGATCTTGAAGCCGGCATCATCCATCAACTCGAGCGGGCCACCGCGGTTGGGCACGATGGCCGGAATGCCGTTGAGCATGGCTTCGGCAATCACGCGTCCGGCGCTCTCCCACCACAGGCTGGGCGCCAGCAGCACCCGTGCCCGCCCAAAAATAGGCCGGACATCGTCGGTGTTGGGTGTCACCACCACATTTGGCAGCGCGTCACGTGGCGCGCCCAGCGCCTGCGTCACCTGCTGCACGATCTGCTGCCAATTGCCGCGCGACTCGACCACCTCAAACACGATGTCGGGGCGGCGCTGTTCCAGCATCAAGGCCAGCCGCACCACAATGGCGGCGCCTTTTTCCATCGACGGGTTAATGAACAGCAAACGCTCGCGCGCGTGGGTGGCAGCCACCACTGGTTTCGGGTCAATAAAAGCACCCACTGGCGTCACCTCGTAGGCCTCGCGCTCGGCATACAACTGTGCCGTGGCGGCGCTGTCGGTGAGCATCAGGTCCACGTCGCGGTGCCAGCGGTGGCCGCGGTAGTTCGGGTTGGCCACGTAGGCCGCCACCGGAATACCGCGTTGGCGCGCCTCGTCGGCCACCATCATGTCGAGCGCCTGGCCGCCGTAATAAAACACCAGGTCGGGCTTGAGCTTGTCCATGGTGGCGGTGTAGAACAGCAGCCACTGATTTTCTTCATACGAGGTCATGGCGTCGCGCTGGCTGCTGGCCGTGACCTGAAGGTAGTGCACCAGCGGCTCGTCCTTGACGCTGATCACCGTGCCGCGATTGGCCTCGACCACATCCCATTGCTCGGCAATGCGCTGGCGTCCGCGTTCGTTGTCGTAAATAGTAGCGCCACAGATGGCGATCTCGTAGCCACGCAGGCACAACTGGCGCAGCATTTCGCGCACCGCCATCGAGGCGCCGCTGGAGGTGTCCAGCAGGCAATACACATTGGCCCACAGAATGCGGTAGGGACGGGGTTTTTGCATGGTTTTGCTCACAGGCAGAAACCCACAGAGTTAATGGCACAGACGTGGCCGTCAGTCCAGGTGGCACCGCCAAGTTGGCTACCGCTGAGGTTGGCACCGTCGAGCCGTGCACCTGTTAAATCAGTACCGATCAGAATGGCACTGGTCAGATTGGCGCCGCGCAGGTCGACGCCGACCAGGCTTGCGTTGCGCAAAATGGCACTGTCCATGTTCGCCCGCGTCAGCACACTGCGCGAGAAGTCGGCACCGGTCAGGTCGGCCGAGCCGCCAGCACAGCCCCCCATTAAAAAGGCTGCCACAGCGGCGGCCAGAAGTTCTTTGTGCAAACGCATCTTGCTCATCTGAATCTCGTACTTTCCTTGTTGTTGCAAACACAGAAAAGCCCGGGCCAGGCGGCCCGGGCAAGTCAGCATTAACGAACGATACCGACGCGGTTGCTGGCGGCGTTGCCAACGGTGCTGGCCACAATGCTGTTGCCAGACACCGAGACCGTACCCGTGCCCTGACCCGAACCGACCCCCATCAGCACACCACTGACCGTGGCACTCAGGCTGGCCGTGTTGCTCTGGCTGTTGGACAGGCCGGTCGAGGCGCTGTTGGACGAACCGGTCAGAGCGTTCATGTTCAAGGCGTTGCTGGCGGTATTGCCATAGGCGCTGGCCACGGCGGTGTTCATGCTCACCGTCATGGTGGTAGGCAAGTTCATCGTGTAGTTGTAGCCGTTGTAGTAGCCGTATTGGCTATTGCTGTCTCCCCAGTTGCCGACATGGACGTTCTCCAGCAAGGCCGTCATCACCCCGTTGTTGCTCTGCGCGTTCAGCACCTGGAAGCTTGGGCCCGCGTTGGCAATGGTGGCCGACGCCGTGGCGTTGAGCACGTTCTGCGCGGTGTTGCCACCGGCCTGTGCGTTCAGCGCGTTGTTGCTGACCGTGCTGGTCACGTTGTTGAGAATTTGCGGGTTGAAGGCAGCACCAGCTTCAGGCAAGACACCCACGTTGACGCCGCTGATTTTCCCCAAACCGCTTGCGTCATTGGATTGCGTGCTGGTGACGGTGGCCGGCACAGCGAGCACCTGTGCCGCCAGGCTCAGGGTATTGCTGGCGGTGTTCAGGTAACTGGCAGCCGTCAGGCGGTTGCCATCAACGGTCACGGCAGAGTTGTTGGCATTAGCAGAATAAGCATTCACCAACACACCGACATCGACCTTTTGCAAGGTTGACGCTGCGGTGCCCGCGCTCCGGTTAGTTTGGCTGTTGCTGACCTGTGCCAGGGGGCTGTTGCCATCGATCACGTTGCCCGCGCTCAAGCTCAGGGCATTGCTGGCCTGGTTGGCGTAGGACAGCACCGACACCGCATTGTCCTTGACGACGACCGGTGAGTTATTGATGCCGGTTCCGCCATACCCCCCCCCCCCCACCACCACGCCAACCTGAATGGTATCGGCCAACGAGACCATTGACGCCGCATTGGTCTGGGTGTTGCTGGTCTCGAAAGCCGTAGCGACCGAGATCGCCGTCAGGGTCGTGCCACCCGACACAACGGTGCTGTTGGTCGCACTGTTGCCATAGCTCAGCGCCGCCAACGTATTGGACTGCACCGTGGTCGGTGTGTTGTACAGCGCGGTCGAAGAGGCGCGCTCAATGCCGACACCGACGGTGGTGTTGCTGATCGTGTTCGATCCCAAAATACCAACATTGTCCTGCGTATTGCGAGTGGCCACGGCGCCGATGTTGGCCGTGTTAGACGCCAGCACCTCGTTGACGTTGCTGGCCTGATTGCCATAGGTAGCGGTCTGCACCTGGTTGCCAGCGACGGTCAAGGAAGAATTGCGGATGCCGTCGTCATTCGATTGACCCGTGAACACACCGACACGCAGCAAATCGACCAGCGCGGTCTGCGCGCCGGTGCTGGCCTGCCCGCTGGCGACCAGGCTGCTGAACGGCAGCGCAGTTGACCCGGCGACACCGGCCGACACCACCGCGCGGTTGTCCGCCACGTTGCCCATGCTGGTGGCCAGCGACTGGTTGTTGCTGACGTTGAGCTGCGCCGCGTTGATTGCCACCGAGTTGCCATAACTCCAAAGCCATCCGTTCGCATTGTTCATGACGTCACCAACCACCACACCGATGTCGACATCCGCCACGATCGAATCCGTAGGGCTCAGATTGGTTTGCGTGTTGCCAAGCGAGAAGGTCGGCACCGCAACCAAGCTGCCACCCAGTAGGGTGCTGGTGCTTGAGGCCACGCTGTTGCTGGCGCTGTTGCCATAGCTCAGTGCGGCGAGTTGATTGAACTGCACCGCGACACTGCTGCCGCTGATACCAACCGCGTTTGCCCGAGCTGTTTCAGCGTAACCAATGGGCCAGTTTGTGATGCCCGTTAAGTAAGTTTGGGTCGCATTTGCGTCGGCAGTGGCCGTCACATCACCGACCTTGACACCCACCGTCACAGCACCAGAAACACCGCCCACGGTGGCCAACTGCGAAGCGTAGTTGTCTTGCACGTTGGTCACCGCCAAAGTCGCGCTGCCGCTAGGCCCTGCACCCGTGCTCTGGGTCACCGCAATCAAGGTGCTTGCCAGATTGCCGATACTTTGCGCCGTCACCGTTTGTGGTGCGGCCTGGGTGCCGCCCACACTCAGGGTCGAGTTCACAATGCCGTAGGCGAATGCCGTGGCGTTTGCGGTGTTTGAGCCGGTCGAGCTGGTGTAGCTGGCACTGCCGCTGGCGTTGGCCGACACGTCAGCCTGCAGCACGCCGAGCATGATGTTGCTGGCCGTGGCAATGCCAGTGCCATAGCCATAGAGGCCGTTGGTTTGGGTGTTCGACTGCATTGCCGAGACCGGTGCCAAGGTCGTGCCCAGCACCGTGCCGTCCAGCACCGCCGAGGTGTAAGCGCTGTTGCCCACGTTGGTGGCCGACAGCTGGTTCGACAGCACATTGAACGTGGAGCCGCTCATGCCGGTGGCCGTGGCCGTGGCGTTGGCTGTGGCTGTGGCCGTGGTGAGCAAGGTGGGTGTCGCATTAGACGCGGACGCGTTAACTACGGGGGCCCCTGCATCAGCGTCATACCAGTTGTATGCCGTTGTGCTGCCGGTACTCGTCGCCTTTGCACTGCCCGACGCGTTGAACGTCGCTGTCACCGCCCCGCCGCTGACGCCGACCGTCACCACCCCACCCGAACCGCCCAGCGTCGCGATAAGCGTCCCGTAGGAGGCAGCCGACGCGACGTTGGTCTGCGAACTCACGCCGCTGACGGTGGTAGAACCCACGACACCCGTCAGGCTGGAGGCCGACAGACTGGTCACGGTGGTCGCGCTGTTGCCAGTGTTGGCGGCACGCAGCACGTTGCTGGCCACAGAAGCATTGCTCGCTTCGATGCCCATCGCCGTGGCCGAGCCCGAGGCGACTGTTGTGGCGTCGCCCGAGGCGCTGGCGCTGGCGCTGTTGGTGGTGTAAGTGCTGCTACCCGACGCCCAGGCCGACGTATTGCTGTCCGTCGCCGTGGCCACTGCCGTGGCGCTGGACGAGCCATTGGCCGTACCGGTGGCATCGACCGAAGTCAACAACACACCCAAACCGACATTGGCAACGCTGGCGCTGAGGCCGCCGTTATTCACTTGCGAATTGCGGTTGGCCAGGGTTTCTGCCCCAGTGCTGCCGGTGATCGCCGTTGACGCCAGACGAATGGCATTGACGGCGCTGTTGCCGGTGTTGGCGGCCTCGATCCGGTTGCCATCGGTGGCAGCGGTCAGGCCGCTGATGCCGGTGTCATTTACCGTGGCTGTGGCTATGGCCACGGCGGTCGATGCAAAGTTGGCCAGGGTGCTCTCGCCGTTGGTGCCCGGGTCTGTTGCCAGCGCTGACGCGCTGCCTGAAGCGGTGCTGGTGACAAGGGCGCTGCCAATCGAAGTCACCGCACCGACCACGGTGCCGAGCTGGATGGGGGCTGCTACCACGCCTGACAGGCCCACACTCGCAGTCAAGTAACCGGTGTTGATTTGGCTGCTGATCACATTGGCGGCGGCTTGGTTGCTGACCGCGCCAATCACAGTGCCACTGCCGCTGACGACGTTGATCGCCTCGTTGCCAAAACCGATGGCCGTCAGGCTGTTACCCGACACCGTGCTGGTGCTGTTGCGCAGGCCGGTGCTTGTCGCCACGGCGGTGGCGCTGCCGGAGGTAGTGGCCGTGGCGTTGGTCACGCTGGATTGTGTGACATCGGTAGCGGAGCCGCTGACCGTGGCATTGGCGGTGGATGTCGAGGTGGAGGTGGCGGCCACGTCGTCGAGGACCGTGCCCAAGCGCACATCCCCGAGGGTGGCCAAGCCGCTGCCGATGTTCGTCTGACCAACGCCATTGGTGACGTTGTTGATCTGGACGCCGAAGGCCGTAGCCACCGTGCTGCCCAGGTCGATCACGTTGCTGACCGTATTACCTTTGGCCGTGGCCGTGAGCGCGCTGCCCTGCACCGACACGGTGGAGCCGCTGATGCCCAGCGCCGTGGCGCTGCCGGAAGCACTCAGTGTGGTGCTGGCGACAGCACCATTAACCGTCGAGATCGAGCTACCAACATTCGTGTTCGTACTCGTGACCCTGGTCGTTGCGCTGCCATTGCCCGTGGTGGTCTGATCCGCGGTGACATTGGCCAGCACCACGCCCAGATTGACCGTGCTCAGATTCGCGCTAAAAAGCGCAGCGTTGCTTTGTGAGTTGGTGATCAGCGCATTGTGCGCCGCGCCCGCCGCTGCCAGCGCGGTGGCGCCGACAATGATGCGGTTGTCCGCGCTGTTGGCAATGCTGGTGGCCGACAGCACGCTGTTGTCCACGGTCGCGGTCAGTGCGTTGATGCCGGTGGCTGCCATGGAGCCGACGACCGGTGTGCTGATGGTGGCGCTGCCGGAACCGTTGAAGATACCGTACGTAGAAGGTGGATGGTTCTGAGTTGGCAGCACTGTGGCGCTGACGGTCCCGATCAGGGTGCTGATGCCAGTGCCGGTCACGCCAGCCGAGGCATCCCCGACCAAAACGCCGACATTTGCACCGGAGACCGATGAGATCAACACACCTAGGGCATTGTTGGTCTGCGTGTTGGCCACGGCCAGCGCGGCGCCGCTTGGCAGCGTCACATCGGTGCCATTGAGGCGCAGCAGGTTGCCGGCCACATTGCCGCTGCTGGCCGCAGCCAGGGTGCTGCTGCTGACCGAGGCGGTGGTGGTGTCGATGGCCGTGATGCTGCCGGCAGCGCTGCCGCTGACACTGTTGGCCGCCACTGCGCTGGCGTTGCTGAGGTTAACGTCACTCCAGTTCACGCCCGGAGTCGGATCCGAATCAAAGCTATTCGTCGTCGTCGCGCTGTTGGTGTAGGTGGGTGCCGACGTGACGGTGTTGCTTTGGTCGACCAGACGCACACCGACATCGGTGCTGGTGACGCTGCTGCCCACGGCGCCAGAGTTGTTCTGCGTATTGCCGATGACACTGGCCACCGGGGCGATGCTGCCGATCGTGGTGCCGGACAAGCTGGCGCTGTTGTTGACTTGGTTGGCGGTGGCGTTAGCCGCGACCGTGCTGCTGTTGACAGCCAGCGTGGCACCGGTGACGGTGGTGATGTCACGACCCAGCATGTCTGTGAAGTTGCCAGTGGTTGCGCTGACAGCGCTGGACGTGTAGGGGTTCGTACCTGAGGCATTCTCTGTAGTCGAATAGCCGAAGGAATTCGAAGAGGAATTTAAAGAGGCTACACCCAGCTGCACACCGATGCCCGAAGCGCCGGCCCCCGCCGTGATGGCTGCCTTGATGGCTGCCCCGTTGCCCTGCAGGCTTTGCAGGTCGGAGGTGTTAACACCAACGCTGCCGTCGACCGTGCTACCGCCGCTGATGCTGATGGCATTGACGCCCAGATTGCCTGTGGCATCGGCCACCAGCGTGTTGCTGTTGCTGACAATGGTGGTGCCGTCGCTGCTCAGGCCACGGACCACGACACCGGAGCTTTCGACCGTCGCCGTCACAGGCGAGGTGCTGTTGTTGTTCTGGCTGTTGGCTGCAGCCGCAGTCAATGCGATGGCGTTGCCGACTGTGACGCCGATGTTGGTGCCGCCATTGTTGCCCTGCGCCAGTGCGCTGATGCGGTTGGAAGATGCCGACAGCGTGGCCGCACCGAGCGGCACCAGATTGCCCTGGTTATCACCTGCCTGGTCGACGCCCGCAATGAATATGCTGCTACCGCTCACGCTGGCCTCGGCGGCAGAGGCGGTATTGCCCTGCACGTTGACGGCCACCAAACCGGCGTTGGCCGTGGCGCCACCGCCGCTGACGCTATTGCTAACGGCACCGCCCGAAATTTGCGCCGTCAACGTGCCGCCGGCCGCGACCAGCAGGTTGTTGGCCGCCAGATTGCCCTGGGCCACTGCGCCGATGGCGCCGTTGTTGACGGTGATGCTGCCCAGCACCGCTGTCGTAACAGCGCGTTCCGCCACCGTGTAATTGGTGGTAACAGCCGCATCACCCACACCAGCGCCGATGCTGGAGGAGATGTTTTGCGCCAACACAGCGGCGTTGGTGTTTTGCTGCGTACCCACCACCGCCATGGAGGCGTTGACGTTGTTGGCCTTGGCATTGATCAGGTTGCCGGCCAGGTTGCCGGTGGCACCCGAGGTGAGAGCGTCATGGTTGACCGCGACGCTGCCGGTGGCGGTCAGGACATCCATCGCTGCCGTGATGCCGGAGCCCGACACCAGCGAGCTGACGCCGCTGCCCGAAGTGGTGTTGGGGCGCTGGTTGACCTGGGCGCTGTTGACGATGATGTCGGCGCCTGCGGTTTGCAAAACAGCGCCCACATTGACACCGGTGGCTGACCTGCTGCCGGTCAGGTTGACGTTGCTGCTGTTGAATTCAATGGCATTGCCCGAGCTGGTGAGCAGGCCGGCGCTGCTTAAGCTGCCGGCGGCGTTACCAATGGACTGCGCCGAGATGGACTGCGGTGCCAGCGCCGTGCCGCTGACCGACAGGCTGCTGGTCAGGTCCGTGGAGGACGTCGTTCCAATATTCGGGACACCGACGTAGGTCAGGTCGGCGATGATCTGGCTGTTGGAGATCAAGGCGGTCGGGCCAGTATTAGCCGCCAGGTAGCCAAGGGTTTCAACGTTGGCTTGCGCATTGGTCACGCTGGCACTGCCGCTGAAAGCGTTGCTGCTGGCATCAGCCTGCAGCAGATTGGTGGCCTTGTTGCCGGTGAAAGCGGCCGACTGCGTGTTGTTGTTGAGCGTGAGCGGCGAGGACAGATCGGGGCTGGCCATGATCGGCACATACCCATTCCCTACAATGTCGTAATGGTCAACATAGTTGCCCGTCTCCTGAGACTTGAGCGCAATGGTGTTATCGGTCAGCGCGGCATAAGAGCCAGCAGCGCTGCCGGCGCTGATGCCGCCATTGACCGTGCCTTGCAGCGTGTTGATGCTGAGCGTGGCTGTCGAGTCGCCCGACACGCTGCCACCACCCGTGACAGTGGTTCCGGTGAAGCCGATGGTGCTGGAGCCGCCCCTGCTGTTGGCAAAACCCAGCGGCACGGCACCAGCCACCACGGTGGTGGCTTCATTGAGCGTGGCCGAGGCTGCAATCTCATTGCTGTTGACAGCAATGGGTGCGGCAGCCATTTTTGTAAACAGGGCACCCACGGTGGAGCCACTGACATTGGCCTGCACATTGACCTGGCCACCGCCAGAATTCTGGCTACCGAGGAACTGCACCGCGAGCGCTCCGATGGATTTGTTGGTGGCCATCAGGCCCAGGTCGATGGTGGCCGCCGTGCCGCCACTGGCCAGCGTCAACTGGTTGCCGGTGCCGCTGGCAGAGATGCTGTTGTTGCTGACATTGGCCGTGACTTTGCCACCGCCACTTTGGGTGTTCAAAATGCCGCCGGCACCTGTCGTCATATTCACATTGGCAGTCAAGGTGCGCATCGTAGTGCTGTACAGCGTCTGCACCGACTGCACCGGGATGGTGGTGCCCGACATGCCGCTGACCCCTGTGAAGTCCTGGTTCAAACCATAGGTGCCGTTACCCAACTTGATGGTGGTCGCAGTCGCGGTCGGGAAGTTAATGCCGAACGACGCGACCTGCGCCAGCGCACTTGTCGAAGCCATGCCCATGACGAGTGACACACACGCGGCAGCCACAGGTGACTGGCCAAATTTTTTGGATTTTGACGATAAGTTCATGACGATGGTTCCAGTGAGTTGACAGGTGAGAAGGTTGTAAAGGGAAAAGGAGAGGAAAAGTTATTGCCAAAGACTGATGCGCGCCAGCAATTGCAGGCCGTTTTCGTAGCGGAATATCTTGCCGTCGGTCGGCTCAGGCCGCCAGGTGACACTGATGCGCGCAGCCTGCACGCCGCGCGCCACCAGCAGATCGGACACGGTGTGCAGGCGCTGGTTGATGAGTTCATCGCGTTGCATCGGTGGATAAACTTCGCTGTCACGACTCAGCAGCTTGTAGCTCACACGCTTGCCCAAAGCGGCGTCGCTGACGATCTTGTCAATGAGCGACATGACACGCGGCGAGATGGCGGCGCTGGCCACATCGAATTCGATGTCGTAGCCAGCGTCTTGCTGCGAGGCACCCGCGTTTTGCGGAACTTGCCCGCTTTGGGTGCTGGTGGCGTCAAGCAGGGGCGTGCCAGCCGCAAGTACCTTGCTGGCACTGACCACCGGCGCGGCAGCCAAAGCCACCGGCGCCGCTGGGGCCTGGACCGGCACGACGACCTTGGCCTGAACCGTCGCCTTGCGCTGATCGGCTGCCAGCTCAAGACAAGGCTTGACGTCCACCTTGCCAACGGCCGCAACCAATTCAAGAATACCTTGCTCGATGGTGGTGCGCACGCCCAGTTGCAGCGGCTCCTGGCGCTTGGCGCCCACGGTCAGGTCGAGCAGTTCGCTGCCAAAAAAGCGGTACACACCAACACCCACTTCCTCGCCCTTGATTTGCTTTTGCAGGCTGACCGTTTTGACCACCAACAGCGTGCGCGTGTCAACCAGACGCAAGTCGACCCCGATGTTCATGGTGTAGGTGCGCCGCTTGCCTCCGACGTTGGAGACCGAGACGTCAGCGCCACCCGACTGGATGTCGTAATTGACCTCAGTGATGCCGCCAATGACGTAGTACTGCGAGCCCAGGATGGAGCCACCAAAATACGGCACCCAGGCCACCGGCGGTTTACCAGACTCGACCGCATGGGGCTGGCCGTCACCCAGCTGCCTGCGGTCGGTGTAAGCCAACTCAAGTTCGCCGATGCGGGTGTCGAAGCGTTCATGCAATTGCACCACATCACCGAGCTTGCCCAGGGCCGAATAAGCCATCAAGGCGCCGCCCTGGGTGATGGCATTGCCTTCGTTCTGATTGTATTTTCCGGTGTAGTCCTTGACATCACCCACGGCGATGCCAATCGCCGGGCGGCGCTGCTGGCGCAGGTTGTCGGCCAGACAGGTGAAGGCCGGCTCCAGCGGCGTAAAATTGCGACGCACAGCCGCGCCTACAACCACCGCTTCTTCGTCCGGCGCCAGACGCTCGGTCGGCAAGACACCGCAAGCGGTCAAGCTGGCTATAACCGATAGTCCAATAAATTTCTTGTACATGATGAAAATCAGTTAAGCGAACCAGAACAGGCAGTGCTGCCGGCCACGCTGGCACTGAGCGTGCCGGAGTTACTTTGTTGTGAATTGAGCGTCTGGCTGCTGGTGCCTGCGCCAGCGGTTACGGCACCGGTAGTGGCACTGGTGTTGGAGCCAGTCACACTTGATGCCAGGCTACCGGTGTTGCTCTGGCTGTTGGCCAGGCTGCTGGCGGGCGCGTAGCCCGCACCGGAATTGAGAACACCGCCGGCGGCGCCATCTGGCAAGTTGTTACTGGCACTATTGGCCCCTGTGCTGGCGCCTGTCGAGCCGGCATTCGTGACCGACGGCGATGAATTGCTGGCGCTGGCCGTGGTGCTGCCGGTATTGGCCGAGTTAATCGCCGACACCGAACAGTTGACCTGCTTGTTGATGTAGGTGGTGTAGTTGTAGACAGGCCGGATGGCGTCGTAATAACCCGCCCTTTTCTTTTCGATCTGATCCAGTGCGGTGGCCTTATTCACCTTGTCTTGCGTGCTACCGAATTGCCAGACGCTGTTTTCGCCCAAGTTGTTGGCCAGGGTGCCAAATGAAGTCAGGGCGATTCCCGCCATAACTAGTGGTATCTTGATACGCCGCAAAACTGATGAGTACTTGATGCTGTTTTGCACGCGCGTCTTTTGCAATCCAATTAGGGAAAAAAGTCTCCGCATAGATGAACTGGATGGTGTCGATTTCATTAGCTACCTATTCAAAATGCTGAAAAAAATGATTTTCATGTTTTGAATCATTCTATACAAAGTAAAGGTCTTTACTATTGTTTTCATATTTTAAAAACTTTTTTTTGATTTGAGCATCGTAAGCTGCGGCCACAAGGACACCTGGGCTACTTACCGCGCCTAAAATCATCCACCAAATCCGCTAGTTTTATCGAAGGTCCGGGGATCCTGCTGACAGCATGAAATCGACCCAATGCCACCCGGCAAACACCGAGGGCGCAGGGTGATACGGTGATTTTTCTAAGAATCAATCAAAACCGACGACCCAACATGAAGTAAAGGCGCGGGTTGCGATCCTCGCCATCCGATGTAGACGGACCACCCTTGCCGCGCCAAGCCAGGGTCGCATCCAGGCTCCAGGCACCGTAGAATGAGCGCACGCCGATACCTGGCCCCGAGACCGTTCGGGTCGCGTTGGCGTTGGCACCCCAAGGCTGGGCATTGGCATTCGACTGGCCCGAGTCATAGAAAAGGAAGGGCGTCACCGCACCCATGATGTAGCGCATTTCCAATTGCGTGAACCAGCCCTTGTCACCCACCCCTTCACCGAGCGGGTAAGCGCGTACGCCGTAGTAACCACCCAGATTGAATTTTTCGGATGAATCCAGATTTTTGCTCGCCCACTGGCCGGAGTAACGAGCATAGAAGCTCAGATTTCCTGCGACATTCTGGATACGTGCCACGTCGATGTTGATCTTGTTGAAACTGCCCAGGGTCTGAGCGAGATCGTGCACAGTTAACGCTTCATCCAGCGTCAGCTTGCCAGCAAGCCAGTTCAACGAACCGTAGGTCACGCCGCCGCCCAACAGGGCGTCGCGCTTGTCAAACTGCAAGCTGACGGGAACCCCGTTGCTGCTCTTGTTGCGTACGACACCTGCCGCGCGGTAGTCATCCTGCAAGTCCTTGTGCTGAAAGCCCAGCGACAACAGCACGTTGGTAGCCTGCGAACGCACCAGCGGATAACTCAGCTTGGCAGTCGTCACATTGGCGATACCCACAGCATCCAGCACCGAAAACTGCCCACCAAGCTGGTAGCTGGTGTGGGCGTGGCCGATCTGGCCGCGCAGGCCTGAAGCGCCTATCGGCACCGAGTAGTCGATCGAGCCCAGCCACATCTGCTCATTGGTGAGCATGCCGTTGAGCGAAATCTTGTCGCCGTAGCGGAATGGGCTGTTGATGTCCAGCAAGCCATGCAGGCGGTAGGCACCGGTGCTGCGGGCGCCGGTGTTATCAAAGCCAACTTCGCCACTGGTGGAGGACACGCGCTCAACGTTCACCGTCAGGTCCGCCTCACCCTGCGCGGCGCCCGGTTTGATGACTGGGTGGATCTTCAAGCCGGGCTGATCGTCAAGGATGAGCAAGGTGCGCTCCAGTGCCTTGTTCCGGATCAGATCGCCCTGCTTGAAACCATAGTTCAGGAAAGGCTGCGCACCTTCAGGCAAGTTGTCCTTACCGGCTGTTCTGATGACGCCGTAACGGCCTTCGAGCACCGTGACCTGCAGCACGCCGTCCTTCATGTCCTGTGCTGGCAGGTAGACCTGGGTGAACGAATAGCCCTCGCTCCGATACAGGGCTTCGAGCTTGGCGACCAGCGCATTCAGCCCAGCCATGTCAAAGCGTTGACCCTTGACGTCACCCAGTGCGCCCAGAAGCGCCTCGGTGGACAAGGCTGTGTTGCCGGCAACCCGTACCGACTGTAGTTCGACGCTGGCGCCGCCAAGCGGCTGGGCCACGGATGGTGCTGGTGGGATCTTGGGCACGACGGAAGCATCGGTGGGCGGCGGCTGCGGCGGTGTCGCCCCTTGCAGTCCGGTGCTGCCCTGGGCCGAAGCCTGCGCAACCCAACCCAGCAGGGCCAGCGCGACGAAGTGATTCAGTTTGCAGATTTTCATGAGGTAGTCCTATTAGTTTGTCAGGCTGAGCAGCTTGGCAACGGGATCAAGATTGATGCCGGTGTCAACGACGAACACGTCGAGCGGGCCTGTGGAGCTCGGCACCGTGAAGTTGTTGATATTGAGTTCGCTGGTGGACTTGCGCTTGCCACCCTCGCTACCTGCCGACGAACCATCGGTCAGCACGTAGTTCAGGCCACCAAGGCTGGTTGGTGACTGGCTGGCCAGCACTTCAACGCCGTTGTCGACGAAGGCCGGCACGATGATCGGGCTTGATGGCGGAATCGGCACCGGGGCAATGGTCAAGACACCATTGACAAGCCTGACTTCGTAGTTTGGATTGGTCGGCGCCATCGCATTGATCGCATATTGACCCAGTTCTTCACCGGAGTTTCGAGTCAGCCCCCCCCCTAATGAATCATTGTTGACCAAGCTACCTCGGGCGAAATGGTAGGTCAATGCCGGATCGACATCGCCGACGACCTTGACCTTGTCGTCAGCCGCAATCGTCATCGCCATCCGGGCGATGTTTGCCGTGTTGGTCGCACCCGTGCCGTCGAGCGCCACACCGGCCGTGGCCGTGCCACCCGTTGCGTTCATCGAGCCATCGAGCACGTAGTTGCGCTGGTCGAAGGTGCCACTACCCGTGAGGGCAAGCACCTTGGTCGCGTCGGCCACGTTTTTCGAGTCCAGAGTCGCCGTACTCAGTTTCGCGTTGGCGTCCTGGCCCACCAGGCCGTACCCGGTGATGGTCGCACCAGCAGCAGCGGACATCACGTCCGTGCCGTTGTACGTGCCGGCTACGGTGACACCCAGCGGCGCACGGCCGATGCTGGCGTTGTTGTGCGTCGTACTGATGCTCGCACCACTGCTGGTCGTGTCGGTGCTTGCGCTGATCTGGTAGTTTCCCAAGCTGGCCGTGCCACCTGTGAACGCCGTGATGACGTTGCTGCCGTTGCTGAAGACGTTGGCATCACGCACCATCACGCCCGTGAGCGTGTCGCTACCCAACAGACCGTTGGCAGTGAGGGTGGCGTTGCTTGTGGTGAAGCCCGTGGTGCCGTTGTATGTGCCGCTGACATCCACGCCCAGCGCCGCCCTGGCCAGGGTGGCCGTATTGGTCGCTCGCGAGCCATCAAACGCTGTGCCGGCCGTGCCTGTGCCACCCGTTGTGTTGATCGATCCGTCAAGCACATAGTTGCGCTGGTCGAAGGTGCCACTACCCGTAAGGGCAAGCACCTTGGTCGCATTGGCCACGTTCTTCGAATCCAGCGTCGCCGTTTCCAAGCTCACACCCGTATCCTGGCCCAACAGGCCGTAGCCGGTGATGGTTGCGCCATCAGCAGCCTCCAGTTTCGTCGTGCCGTTGTACGCGCCCGTAACGGTTACACCCAGCGGAGCGCGGGCGATGGTGGCGTTATTGTGCGTCGTGCTGATGCTCACACCACTGCTTGTTGTGTCGGTGCTGGCGCTGATCTGGTAGTTGCCCAAGCTGGCCGTGCCACCTGTGAACGCCGTGATGACGTTGCTGCCGTTGTTAAAGACGTTGGCGTCTTGCACGGTCACAGAGGTGAGCGTCTCACCACCCACCAAGCCATTGGTAACGATGGTGGCGTTGCTTGTGGTGAAGCCAGTCGTGCCGTTGTACCTGCCGTTGACATCTACACCCAGCCCCGCTTTATTGATGACGCCGGTGGTGTCTGTAACAGCTGTCACAGTGTAGTTGCCGCCAGAGTTGCCATCGTTGACGGTGTACGCCGACACTGTCATGGTCTTGCCCGTGCCGGCATTTTGCGTGTCGTACGTCTCGGCCAGACCTGTCACCGTGTCAGAGCCCTTCAGGCCACTGACAGTGGGCATTGCCTCCGCACTGGTGTTGCCACTGTAGGTCTTGGTGTTGGTTAACGCCGTGATCGTCAGCGGTGCTGCCGTGATGTTGGCCGTGGCGCTGCTGGCGTCGCTGATGGTGTAGTTACCGGCGGCCGTGCCGCTCAGGCTCAAGCCCGAGATTGCAACGCTCTTGTCCGTCCTCACATCCTTGCTGCTGAAGGTGCCCGCTGCCGTGCCATACGCCAGCGACACATCGTCGCCCATGTAGGCCTTGTTGTCAGTACTGGTGCCCGTGCCAGCAGTTTCGGTGCCCAGCACGCCATTGGCGGTGTCGAGCGTGGCCACCTGGGTGGCGTCGTACACCTTGTTCTGTGCCGCTATCCCGCTGGCCGTGATGGCCTTCTGTGTGATGTCCGCCGTGGCGCTGCTGGCGTCGCTGATGGTGTAGTTACCGGCAGCCGTGCCGCTGAGGCCCAGGCCGGAGACTGCAACGCTCTTGCCAGTTCCCACATCCTTGCTGCTGAAGGTGCCCGCTGCCGTGCCATACGCCAGTGACACATCGTCGCCCGTGTAGGCCTTGTTGTCAGCACTGGTGCCCGCGCCGACAGTTTCAGTGCTCAACACGCCATTGGCGGTGACGAGCGTGGCCACCTGGGTCGCGTTGTACACCTTGTTCTGTGCCGCTATTCCGCTTGCCGTGATGGCCTTCTGTGTGATGTTGGCCGTGGCGCTGCTGGCGTCGCTGATGCTGTAGTTGAGCGCATCCGCGCCGCTGAGCTTGAAGCCGACCACCGCCACCGCTTTGCCGGTGCCCACGTTCTTGGTATCAAAGGTCGCTGTCGCGTCGGTCTTGACCAGGGTGACGGTGTCACTGCTGTAGGCCTTGTTGTCGCTGGTCGTGCCGCTGCCCACCGCTTCGGTGGTGAGTGCCGCAGCGCTGGTGTCGATGCTGGCCGTTTTCGTGGCGTCATAGACCTTGGTGGAAGCACTCACGCCCGAGGCCGTGATGGCCTTCGGTGTGATGTTGGCCGTGGCGCTGCTGGCGTCGCTGATGCTGTAGTTGAGCGCATCCGCGCCGCTGAGCTTGAAGCCGACCACCGCCACCGCTTTGCCGGTGCCCACGTTCTTGGTATCAAAGGTCGCTGTCGCGTCGGTCTTGACCAGGGTGACGGTGTCACTGCTGTAGGCCTTGTTGTCGCTGGTCGTGCCGCTGCCCACCGCTTCGGTGGTGAGCGCCGCAGCGCTGGTGTCGATGCTGGCCGTTTTCGTGGCGTCATAGACCTTGGTGGAAGCACTCACGCCCGAGGCCGTGATGGCCTTCGGTGTGATGTTGGCCGTGGCGCTGCTGGCGTCGCTGATGCTGTAGTTGAGCGCATCCGCGCCGCTGAGCTTGAAGCCGACCACCGCCACCGCTTTGCCGGTGCCCACGTTCTTGGTATCAAAGGTCGCTGTCGCGTCGGTCTTGACCAGGGTGACGGTGTCACTGCTGTAGGCCTTGTTGTCGCTGGTCGTGCCGCTGCCCACCGCTTCGGTGGTGAGCGCCGCAGCGCTGGTGTCGATGCTGGCCGTTTTCGTGGCGTCATAGACCTTGGTGGAAGCACTCACGCCCGAGGCCGTGATGGCCTTCGGTGTGATGTTGGCCGTGGCGCTGCTGGCGTCGCTGATGCTGTAGTTGAGCGCATCCGCGCCGCTGAGCTTGAAGCCGACCACCGCCACCGCTTTGCCGGTGCCCACGTTCTTGGTATCAAAGGTCGCTGTCGCGTCGGTCTTGACCAGGGTGACGGTGTCACTGCTGTAGGCCTTGTTGTCGCTGGTCGTGCCGCTGCCCACCGCTTCGGTGGTGAGCGCCGCAGCGCTGGTGTCGATGCTGGCCGTTTTCGTGGCGTCATAGACCTTGGTGGAAGCACTCACGCCCGAGGCCGTGATGGCCTTCGGTGTGATGTTGGCCGTGGCGCTGCTGGCGTCGCTGATGCTGTAGTTGAGCGCATCCGCGCCGCTGAGCTTGAAGCCGACCACCGCCACCGCTTTGCCGGTGCCCACGTTCTTGGTATCAAAGGTCGCTGTCGCGTCGGTCTTGACCAGGGTGACGGTGTCACTGCTGTAGGCCTTGTTGTCGCTGGTCGTGCCGCTGCCCACCGCTTCGGTGGTGAGCGCCGCAGCGCTGGTGTCGATGCTGGCCGTTTTCGTGGCGTCATAGACCTTGGTGGAAGCACTCACGCCCGAGGCCGTGATGGCCTTCGGTGTGATGTTGGCCGTGGCGCTGCTGGCGTCGCTGATGCTGTAGTTGAGCGCATCCGCGCCGCTGAGCTTGAAGCCGACCACCGCCACCGCTTTGCCGGTGCCCACGTTCTTGGTATCAAAGGTCGCTGTCGCGTCGGTCTTGACCAGGGTGACGGTGTCACTGCTGTAGGCCTTGTTGTCGCTGGTCGTGCCGCTGCCCACCGCTTCGGTGGTGAGTGCCGCAGCGCTGGTGTCGATGCTGGCCGTTTTCGTGGCGTCATAGACCTTGGTGGAAGCACTCACGCCCGAGGCCGTGATGGCCTTCGGTGTGATGTTGGCCGTGGCGCTGCTGGCGTCGCTGATGCTGTAGTTGAGCGCATCCGCGCCGCTGAGCTTGAAGCCGACCACCGCCACCGCTTTGCCGGTGCCCACGTTCTTGGTATCAAAGGTCGCTGTCGCGTCGGTCTTGACCAGGGTGACGGTGTCACTGCTGTAGGCCTTGTTGTCGCTGGTCGTGCCGCTGCCCACCGCTTCGGTGGTGAGCGCCGCAGCGCTGGTGTCGATGCTGGCCGTTTTCGTGGCGTCATAGACCTTGGTGGAAGCACTCACGCCCGAGGCCGTGATGGCCTTCTGTGTGATGTTGGCCGTGGCGCTGCTGGCGTCGCTGATGCTGTAGTTGAGCGCATCCGCGCCGCTGAGCTTGAAGCCGACCACCGCCACCGCTTTGCCGGTGCCCACGTTCTTGGTATCAAAGGTCGCTGTCGCGTCGGTCTTGACCAGGGTGACGGTGTCACTGCTGTAGGCCTTGTTGTCGCTGGTCGTGCCGCTGCCCACCGCTTCGGTGGTGAGTGCCGCAGCGCTGGTGTCGATGCTGGCCGTTTTCGTGGCGTCATAGACCTTGGTGGAAGCACTCACGCCCGAGGCCGTGATGGCCTTCGGTGTGATGTTGGCCGTGGCGCTGCTGGCGTCGCTGATGCTGTAGTTGAGCGCATCCGCGCCGCTGAGCTTGAAGCCGACCACCGCCACCGCTTTGCCGGTGCCCACGTTCTTGGTATCAAAGGTCGCTGTCGCGTCGGTCTTGACCAGGGTGACGGTGTCACTGCTGTAGGCCTTGTTGTCGCTGGTCGTGCCGCTGCCCACCGCTTCGGTGGTGAGTGCCGCAGCGCTGGTGTCGATGCTGGCCGTTTTCGTGGCGTCATAGACCTTGGTGGAAGCACTCACGCCCGAGGCCGTGATGGCCTTCGGTGTGATGTTGGCCGTGGCGCTGCTGGCGTCGCTGATGCTGTAGTTGAGCGCATCCGCGCCGCTGAGCTTGAAGCCGACCACCGCCACCGCTTTGCCGGTGCCCACGTTCTTGGTATCAAAGGTCGCTGTCGCGTCGGTCTTGACCAGGGTGACGGTGTCACTGCTGTAGGCCTTGTTGTCGCTGGTCGTGCCGCTGCCCACCGCTTCGGTGGTGAGCGCCGCAGCGCTGGTGTCGATGCTGGCCGTTTTCGTGGCGTCATAGACCTTGGTGGAAGCACTCACGCCCGAGGCCGTGATGGCCTTCTGTGTGATGTTGGCCGTGGCGCTGCTGGCGTCGCTGATGCTGTAGTTGAGCGCATCCGCGCCGCTGAGCTTGAAGCCGACCACCGCCACCGCTTTGCCGGTGCCCACGTTCTTGGTATCAAAGGTCGCTGTCGCGTCGGTCTTGACCAGGGTGACGGTGTCACTGCTGTAGGCCTTGTTGTCGCTGGTCGTGCCGCTGCCCACCGCTTCGGTGGTGAGTGCCGCAGCGCTGGTGTCGATGCTGGCCGTTTTCGTGGCGTCATAGACCTTGGTGGAAGCACTCACGCCCGAGGCCGTGATGGCCTTCGGTGTGATGTTGGCCGTGGCGCTGCTGGCGTCGCTGATGCTGTAGTTGAGCGCATCCGCGCCGCTGAGCTTGAAGCCGACCACCGCCACCGCTTTGCCGGTGCCCACGTTCTTGGTATCAAAGGTCGCTGTCGCGTCGGTCTTGACCAGGGTGACGGTGTCACTGCTGTAGGCCTTGTTGTCGCTGGTCGTGCCGCTGCCCACCGCTTCGGTGGTGAGCGCCGCAGCGCTGGTGTCGATGCTGGCCGTTTTCGTGGCGTCATAGACCTTGGTGGAAGCACTCACGCCCGAGGCCGTGATGGCCTTCTGTGTGATGTTGGCCGTGGCGCTGCTGGCGTCGCTGATGCTGTAGTTGAGCGCATCCGCGCCGCTGAGCTTGAAGCCGACCACCGCCACCGCTTTGCCGGTGCCCACGTTCTTGGTATCAAAGGTCGCTGTCGCGTCGGTCTTGACCAGGGTGACGGTGTCACTGCTGTAGGCCTTGTTGTCGCTGGTCGTGCCGCTGCCCACCGCTTCGGTGGTGAGTGCCGCAGCGCTGGTGTCGATGCTGGCCGTTTTCGTGGCGTCATAGACCTTGGTGGAAGCACTCACGCCCGAGGCCGTGATGGCCTTGGCGGTGATACTGCCGCTTGCCGCGCTGGCATCGCTGATGGTGTAGTTGCCGGCGTCGGAACCGCTGAGCGTGTAGCCGGTGATGGTGAACGCCTTGCCGGTGCCCGCATTCTTGTCGGCAAAGGTGCCAGTGGCACCTGTCGTGACCAGCGCCACCATGTCACCCGTGTAGGCCTTGTTGTCGCTGGACATGCCGCTGCCTGCCGCCTCTTTAATCTTTAGCACCACAGCGCTGAGGTTGAGGGTGGCCGCCGTCGTGGCGTCGTAGACCTTGGTCGTTCCAGTCACGCCCGAGGCCGTGATGGCCTTCGGTGTGATGTCCGCCGTGGCGCTGCTGGCATCGCTGATGCTGTAGTTGCCGGCGCCGACGCCGCTGAGCGTGTAGCCAGTGACGGTAACCGCCTTGTCCCTGCCCACGTTCTTGTCGGCAAAGGTGGCGGCAGCCGCCGTCGTGACCAGTGTCACCGCGTCACCCGTGTAGGATTTTTTGTCCGTGCTGTTGCCAGCGCCCACCGCTTCGGTACTCAGCACCGCAGCGCTGGTGTCGATGCTGGCCGCCGTCGTGGCGTTGTACACCTTGTCGGCGGCGCTCACGCCAGTTGCCGTGATGGCCTTCGGCGTGATCGTGGCAACGTTGGTCGTCCCAATAGTCGCGTTGCCGCTGCCATCCACGGCCAGGTTATACGCCTGGGTAATCTTGTAATTTGTCAGGCTGGCGGTTCCGACGGTCGCCACAGCGGACGTCACGTAATTGCTACCATTGGCACTGACGTTGGCGTTGTTGAGCACGGCGTTCAGGCCCGTGATCGTCTCGCCGTTGACCAGGCCATAGGTGCTGAAAGCGGTCGGAAGCAGGGTGGTGCTGCCGCTGTAAATGCCGGTCAGGCTAATGCCAAGGGGTGCTGGCATGATGACAGCTGAAATCAATCCGCCGCTCAGCGTGTAATTCGCTGCATTCCGGTCGGCCAGATAGAGGTTCGTGGACGCCCACTGGGCGTAGGTGCCAACATCCTTGCTTACAACATTGGCATAGCCGTTGAGCGTCACGATGTCACCCACAACAACACCTGAGCCCAGACGAAGTTCAAGGCCGGCATAAAAAGTTGAATTGCCGTTGTAGTACCTGCTACCGCTGACACCCAGCACGGTCAGGTTGGCCGGATTGATGGCCACGGTGTTGTAGATGCCACGGGACAACAAAGACGGCAGCACATAGTTGCCGGCCAGGCCCGGCGTCCCCAACGTTCCGTCGGCAAGGGTCAAAACCCCGATAGAAGTCAGGTAATTGGTGCTGTTGTCTGCGACAACTGCTGAAGACGCCGTTGCGGTTCCACTACCGGACCAGGAAAGCGTTTCGCCGTTGACACCCGACACCGTGATTTGACTGCCGGCAAGGCTCGCACTGCCGTTGTAGACTTTTACCGCGCTCAGCGAGGCCGTTGCCGGGTTGATCTGGCCAGCGCCAGTTGCCGTACTGGCAACCTGATAGCCGTAGACCTTGACCACCGAGGAGTCGATAACTTTGGTCGCACCGATGGCACTGCTGCTAACGGTCGCCGTGACCGTTGTTGCATCAACATTCTGGCTGTTGTAAGCCCCCGTGGTCGGCAGGTTCGCGTTGACGAGCGACACGCTGTCACCGCCCACCGCTCCAGCCTGCACGGCGAAATCGCCGGGCACCAGGGTCGCCAAGGCGTTGCCGTTGTAGGTCTTGCTCACCGGGGTGGCAATTTGCAGCGTGACCGTGGGCGACACAGACAGCAGGTAAGCATTACCCGCTTCGGCCGGTGTGCTGGCGCCATAGCTGGCGCCGTACTGCTTGAAGCTGTAGGCCAGCGCACCGATGGTGTCGCCAGCGGTGTTGTCATAAGGTGTGGCATTGGTGCTCCACACGCGCCAGACTTTGCCGGCGCCAGCCTGGAGCGCGGAGGCCCCTGCGTTGTTGACAAACTGTTTAGCGGAAATGTCGATGCTGCCACTGACGTTCAGGGCCTTTTCCAGCGTCACGACGCCACCGCTTGTGTCCGCCAAGGCGACATAGTTGTGGATTGGATTGGCGTTGTCTCCCGTCAGCGTCGAAAATCCGCCATTCACAAGCGCGTTGTGGGTGATCTTGCCCGAGGCACTGGCACCCCGGGTGTTGACAGTCAAATTCTGGCTACCGCCCAAATTGCCATTAAAAACCACGTCACCGCCATGGGTGGCAAGGGTGCGGGCGCCGCCGTACAAATTAGCGTTCCCTGTGTAATTGGTGCCCGCGTACGGGCCGCCGAAAGTCAATCCGAGCGCCGCGTTGGTGGAAGAAATATCGGCGCCCAAGCCGACCAGGGGCGCATAGAGACCCAAAACTGCCGCGCGCGCACCATCGTAGGTCAATTGGCTTTTCAGATCAATGTACTGATTGGCCTGAAGGTTTACGTTGGACGATTGCAGCGCGGTGTTCAGGGTCGCTGTGCTGATCTGCGACGTGCCGCCCCCTGCGCCAGGAATGCCAGCACCGCCAGCGGCGACGATTTGCAGAATATCCGGATCAATCAGCCAAGTGCCAGTTTTGCCGGCGGTAGCCAGTGTCGTTACGTGCACATCGCTGCCAATATTAACGAGGCTGGCTGAGGTCTCAATAAATCCCCCATCTTTTCCGTTAGGCGCGCTGGCATCGAGCGTGCCGCCCACATTCAATGTGCCGGTGGTCATGTCTGCTATTAGGCGGATTTCACCCTTCTCGCCCGTAGCCAATGTGTGCGCACGGATCACGCCGGTGTTGTTGATGACCGCGCTGGTCAGCGCATCAACCGCACGCGCGGTCAGATAAACGGTACCGCCGTCGGCGTCAATGGCGCCGCCGTTCGCTACCTGCGCATCGAGTGCACCTTTGTTGACCACCAGTTTGACCGGGCCGCCCAGGTCCAATGTCACGTCGCTGGCAGCAGCCAATTGCACGCTGCCGCCAGTGGCGCTGAGCGTGCCGTCGTTGCTGATTTTGGCCGCAATCAACGCAATACTGCCACCCGTGCTGCCATTGCCAACGGCAGTAATGTTGCCCTGGTTGACCACGGCGTTGCTGCTTGAACCACTAAGCTTATAGTTGCCGGCCATGAAATCGGCCGTACTCATGTTCAGGGTGGAGGCCACGATGCCACCCACATTGACCTGGGCCGTGGGCGTGAACAGCACGCCGTTGGGGTTGAGAAGGAAGACTTGGCCATTGGCGTTGATGGCGCCCTGAATCACCGAGACGTCAGTTCCCAGCACCCGATTCAGCGCGACGGCGCTGGCACTGGGCTGCACGAAGTTGACCGTATTGCCCTTGCCAATGTTGAAACTTTGCCAGTCTGCGGCTAGTTTCGCGGTGTTTTGGGTGATGGTCATGGTGGTGCCACTGGTGGCAATGTTGCCACTGCCTCCAATAATATTCCCCCCGGTGGGCAAACTTTGCGCCCAACTTGCGGGCACCGCCGCAGCAAGCGCAGCCGCGCCGATAAAGGCAGCACTGCGACGTTGCAGGCGACTGCTGGACTTGGTTTTACCACCTGATGACGCGGTTTCTGCCACCGCCTGCCAGGCCGCAGTGGCTGCGTTCCAAACCACCCGAAAACACCGATTCATTGTTGCGTGTCCGTTCATACGAGTTCCTTTTTCTTACGAATTCTGATCAATTTGATATGCGCTGGCCTACTGCAAAAATCAAAAAACACTTTTTTTGCAAAATTAACCGTTTATTCTAATTAAAATTAGATGAAATGACGTTAATCAATTAAATCATTTTTTACATTGGTCATTTTCCGTATTTTGTACTTTATAAAGTGCCAGAAGCCAAAAACACACATTTTTTAGGCTGACTACTTCGCGGCCGAATTCGCCAGCTGATTGGTAGCCGGACGACACAAGACATGCGTACATGCAGTGTGTTGACGTTGACCAAAAACTGACCCAGGTGTTTTACTGGCGCTGCCTTATTTGTAGATCGGAGCAAAAAAGCTGATCCCCATGGAAATGCTGGGAGAAATAAAGCGGATGTATTCACGCGACGCGAAGTCGCTGCGTGAGGTTGCAGAGAAAATGGGCCTATCGCTCACAGGATGTGTAAATGGGTGCGCGAGCCTAAAAAGGCGGCCCAGCCGACCTATCTGCGCAAAGAGATGCCGACCAAACTCACAGCCTACTTCGAGACACTGACACTGGCTCTCAATGCGGTTGCCCAGACACCATCGTAGCCAAGCATGAACGATTGCCTGACTGCGGCCATATAAGTTACGACTGGCAGCGGTGGTGTTCTTCAACGTGCTGACCAACCCGCAATTGCTGGCAACAACCGAAGCCGTTGTTACCCGAGCTCCGTGAGCGGCTGTCAGGTGGGTCAATATTCAATAAGCGCCTGCGCCGACAGTCCTGATGTGCAAACATTGGGACACAACTGTTTTAAAATTAAGCCCTTGAAAAAATCAACCTATTCGTTTAAATTATGATAAAAATAACGAAAAAAATATTTACCTCGTTGCATAAAGGAATTATTTGTGGTGAAAACTCAAATTGGAATTGGCGAGGCCTCAAAAAAGATGGGTTTGTCAAGGACATCAATCCAGAAATTGGTGGACTCTGGGCAACTCATCGCAGTCAAAACTGTCGGGGGTCATCGGCGAATATTGCAAAGTTCACTGGACCAACTTGACGAAAAAATGGGGCCCAAAGCCATGCAGAGGTTGGCTGCATCGGACATGAATGCAGGTAACCTGGAACAGGGGTCAAGACCCAGCCATGCAAACGTATCCGAGCTGGCCGTTCTTATCGCTGAAGATGATGCTGTCGTGTCAACCTCTATCACCGCGTCCTTGTCCAAGCTTTACCCATCGATCAAATTTGTCGTGACGGAGGATGGTCTAGATGCGGTGCTCAATCTTGAACGAAATCGACCTCACATTTTGATCACCGACTTGAAAATGACACCCTTTGACGGTTTTAGTCTCATTCAAAGAGTCGCCAACCGCGCGGAGTACCAGTCCATATCAATCGTCGTGATATCAAGCATGAGCGAAGAAGAAATAGAACAGCGCGGTGGACTGCCTGACAATGTGCTTTTTTATCCAAAGCCGCTGAACATGGAGCGTTTGAAGGGATTTTTTGACGCCCACATGCAACTACTTAAACAGCAATTCCTGCCCGCTTGAGATGAGCAGTCAAATTGACTTACCGCTGTTTAATCGAACAACAGGAGAAATTGATATCCTGGCGGCGGTGAGCATACCGTTTTTAACTCAATTGGTGCCGTGGCGCCAAGCCATGCACCAACATACAGAGACGTTTAACGTCAGTCAACTGACCAATCTGGTGCACAAAATGAAAGGCAGTTGCTATGTGGTAGCGGCAATGAATGTGGCAGCTGAATTCGAACAGGCAGAAAATGGTCTGACTCAAATGACCCAAGCTGACTGGCACCCTGTCTACCAGAGGCTGCTCGCGTTGACCCAGGAACTTGAGGTGGAACTCATTTCCATTATTTCTCGACACGGGCAAGGTTAACGACCTAGCTGATCATTTGGCGGCATCCAGCAAGGTTTGCAGTTCGACCACGAATTGAAGTGCGCCATCTGCCGCTGTTCGCGCACCACAGGCAAAACAAAAGCCAGTTTTTCATCCCGCAACTTAGCCTGTGCAGGGCTGTGTTGATTGCGCAAAGCCACTACGGTGCTCAGCGCTTGATGAATAGGTTCGATCGAAATTCCATTTCGGATGTAAATCATTCCGAATATAAGATCTGACAACGGTGGGGTAGTGATCACGCCATCAGCAATCATGGCGGCGACAAAGTTAAGAGACTCCTTGGGGATTGCGTCTATTCGGGATTGCAGTTCTCGAAGTATTGGGTGCGCATCTTTACCAAAACGTAACTCTGAGTTAGTCATCGACCGCCTCCATGGATAGCGCCGCACTGTCGACTTGTTCTTGCATGGCACCATCAGCGTCGGGAAATTGGCGAGAGATCGCCTTGAATTCATCAAGTATCGATAAAAAAGCATCGACGATATCTGGATCAAAGTGGTGACCTTTCGTCATGATGATGTCGACCGCTCTTAGGTGAGGCATGCCAGGCTTGTAAACGCGTCGACTAATGATCGTATCGTACACGTCAGCTACGGCCATCAGCAGAGCGGGTATAGGAATTTCATCACCAACCAGACCCTGAGGGTAGCCTGAACCATCCCATTTCTCGTGGTGTGAGTAGGCAATTTGTTTGGCGATAGTTAAAAAATCCAATCCATGCTCTAGCAGTCGTTCTGCGTATTGAATTGCATCTCGACCTAGAGTTGTGTGGGTCTTCATGATCTCCATTTCACTAGCATCGAAACTCCCGGGCTTGAGCAGTATTCTGTCGGGAATTCCCACTTTTCCGATATCATGCAATGGCGCAGATTTGAACAAGATCTCGATGTTTCGGTTAGTCAGGAAATGACTAAACCGAGGATGCGTTTGCAGCGCCATGCTCAACGCGAGCACGTAATGCTGCGTTCTACAAATATGGTTGCCAGTTTCGGAATCTCGTGTTTTAGCGAGCGCTGTCATGACCAGGTAATCCCCCCGATAAACCAACGGCGTCAGAAGTAGAATTTTCTTAGAAAGAAGTTCTGCATGAAGAGATCAAGATTTACGGACAGCCAGATCATGGAGGCGCTCAAGCGCGTTGAATCTGGATTGCCGGTGCCGGAGTTGTGCCGCGACCTGAGCATCAGCTCCGCCACGTTTTACAAATGGCGAGCCAAGTACGGCGGCATGGACACCTCCATGATGACCCGCATGAAAGAGCTTGAAGAAGAGAACCGGCGTCTGAAGAAACTGTATGTCGAAGCCCAACTCAAGGCCGACATCGTGGCCGAGGCACTCGCAAAAAAGTGGTGAGGCCATTTCAAAGACGTGAGATGGCCAAAAACGCGGTTCAACAAAAGGGTGTTGCCATCCGGCTTGCCTGCGAAGCCTTTCGGGTCAGCGAATCCTGCTACCGATATGAATCCATGTAAAACGCTGAGAATGAGGCGATCGCCAATTGGCTGCTTCGCTTGACCGAAAACCACCGCAACTGGGGTTTTGGCTTGTGCTTCCTGTACTTGCGCAATGTGAAGACGTTCAATTGGAATCACAAACGGGTTTACCGGATCTACCGCGAGCTCGAACTCAACTTGAGAATCAAACCCAGGCGGCGACTGGTGCGCGACAAGCCTGAACCGCTGGCGGTACCGCAGGCCATGAACGAAGTCTGGTCAATGGACTTCATGCACGACCAGTTGGAGGATGGGCGAAGCTTTCGCTTGTTCAATGTCATTGATGACTTCAACCGGGAAGCGCTGGGTATTGAAGTGGACTTCTCACTGCCCTCTGAGCGTGTCATCCGGGCTTTGAATCAAATCATTGCCTGGCGTGGCAAGCCACAAGCGATTCGCAGTGACAACGGCCCGGAGTACATCAGCAAACTGATCCAAGACTGGGCCAAAGGCATGGGCATCCGGTTGGACTACATCCAGCCCGGCAATCCCCAGCAAAATGCCTATGTAGAGAGATTCAACCGGACGGTTCGCTACGAGTGGCTTTCACAGAATCACTGGTCAACGATTGACGAGGTTCAGGAGCACGCTACGCAATGGACCTGGTCCTACAATCACGACCGCCCGCACATGGCCTTGGGTGGATTGACCCCGAAGCAGCACTTGGCCAAGGCTGCATAACCCTTCTACTTCTGACGTCAGTGGAAAAAGGGGGGATTACCTGATGCTTGCGTCTTGAACCGTCCCAATTTCGACAGTTTGCCTGGCAACGACTAACTCTAATTGTTCGTTAATCAAACAAACAATATTGCTATTAACATTTTGCGTGAGTCGTGCCCGAATTTTTGCCTTGAAAATGTCTGGGCTACAAGGTAGCGTAATGAAATCGGCAGCGCCCTGCTCGAATCCACGTAGTTCATCATCATCGTTTATTGGTGAACCAACGAGCACAACCGGGATACGCCATATTTCAGAATTACGTTTGATTTGACTGAATATTTCTTCGTGAACAACAAGTGGCATTTGGCAATCCAACAAGATCAGGCTGGGCAGTTTTTCTGCCGTGTTCAGATCACGTAATAGTTGCCCGACATCATGGGTCAATTTGACTTCATAGCTGTCCATCAACAAGGCCGGAACCCAGAGTCGACTCGACATCGATAAACCCATGGCAAAGATGATTGGCTTTTCTGTAGGAAATATATCCGTTGGTTTTCTCAAAGGTTAAGAGCGTGTGTATTGGGAAGGCACAGGGAACAGAACTGTCACAACCGTGCCAACGCCCAGCGTGCTTTCTATGTGCAGCTTCCCTTCGAGCAGGGTCATGATTTCTTTAACAATGCTCATGCCCAAACCGCTCCCCGGAACGTCCCCGGATTTGTTGGCCCGAAAAAAACGTTCGCAGACTCGTTGAACGCTGGCAGGACTCATGCCAACACCATGATCACGAATGGTGACACCGACAAGTGCACCTGAAGCATCCGTGCGTTGTTCGGCAAACGTCACTTCAATGTCACTCCCGACGGGTGAGTATTTGTACGCGTTTGACAGCAGGTTTAACAACACCTGATGGGTCTTGTCCGCGTCGCTCCAGATGCGGGTGACGTTGCCGTAAAAATTAACCACAGGCGAGCGCCTGTCGGCGGGAAGCGCGAAACTGCCAATAGCAAGATTCACCACCTCTGACAGATCAAGTGCTTTAAACGTTGTTTTGAGGCTGCGGCCCGACTCGATGCGCGCCAGGTCGAGCAAGTCGTCCAAAATATTGGCCATTCTGACCGAATTACCATGAATAATCGTCAAAAACTCACGCGTGTCTTGTTTGTTCAAATCACGGGCAAGCAAGAGTTCCGAGAACCCCATAATGCCCGCCATGGGTGAACGCAATTCATGCGCAGCGATGGCGAGAAAATTGGTTTTAATGCTCTCCAAAATCGTCTCGTGTGTCACATCACGCAGATAGAGGATTTTGGAAACGGTAGCGCTCAAGTTTACTCTCAGGCGCAATTCAATCACCTTGGGTGGGCTGCTTGCAATATCAATCAAGACACTTTTATCGGACGACCACCCGCTCTGCCCGTAATCCGCCAGACTTTCCAAATTTCTACCCTCGATACAGAGACGGTTGAGCGCGGTGATAAATGCAGCCTCGTCGAGTCCGATCAGGTCTGAATCCGACCAATCCGTGACACTCAAAAACGCAGGGTTGTGGTACTTGACATAACCGTCATGGTCAAAAACAACATAGCCATCAGGGCTTAAGGTAAACATGGTGTTCAATTGCGCATTGCGGTCCTCCACCTGCTCTTTGGCAAAGTGTTGCTCTGAAATATCGGTGATGGAGCCCGCGGCTCTGAACGGGTGTTCACCGGCAGAAGGTATCGGAGAGCCACGGATGGAGACCCACAAATAACTACCATCCTGACAACACAGGCGGAGTTCAATTTGATGCACTGATTCCGTTATTTTCGTAGCGCGGGACCATTCCTTCAGTGCCATGCCACGGTCTTCTGGATAAATCCAGTTCAGAAAAAATTCACTGGCATCCACTTCCACCATCGCGCTAAGCGCCGGGTATCCCAGCATGAAGAAGATGCTGTCTGAAAGAACTAGTTTGTTGGTTTCGATGTTCCAGTTCCAAATACCGGCGCCAGAGCCTGAGACAGCGATTTCCCACTTGTCCAAACGCGCCTGAATGGCATCTTCTGCTGCTTTGGCAAGCGCTACCTCCCGGACCCCATCTTCCAGTGCGAGAGCCAGACTTGCCTCCCTCCCTTGCAGGTCATGTACCAGTTTTTCACGCTTGGTCATTGCCGTGCACCATCGCAGAATGATTAACGAAAAAGCAATTCCTATCAGCAAGAAAAAACCGGCCAAGGCAGCAGGCTGCAACAGCCAGTAGCGTGAGAAATTCTTAGTCTCCTGAGCCAGAATGCTGGTTGACAAGCTTGAATAATCTGACAATGGAAAACTTGTCAATTGATGTAAGGCGATCCGATCTTTAAGCTCATGCAACTCGCTGCTGAGGCGGGTCTGCTCAGTCGCCTGCAGCTGCGCCTCGAAATACACACTGAACGCCAACATCCAACCCAAGACAGCCCCCCAAACAAGGACTAGCGCGGCATATCGGCCATATTTCAGAAGATGACTATTTTTCCAACTAGGTGATAGCCCACCTTGGCACACGGTCTCATCCATGATTTTTAGGTACAGCGTATTTTGGAACCTGGCTTCGCGCCCAACCCGTCAGCACACTGGGGAGCATCGACTGACCTTTAAGGTAGCCTTCTGTCTTGTGTCCGTTGTGCTTGTTAAGGCGCAACAATGACGCACGCACCGGGCCGCTGGCTTCAGGATTTTCAAGCGTCATCGTCACGCCCATCGCTTGTAGCCAAAACGTAGCGTCGGCCACCTCTCTCTGTAGTTGAGGCTGTACTTCGCGGGTAAAGCGTTGTTCAAACTTGAGGCGGTCAAAGGGACGGCTTTTAAGCGTTTTCAAGCTCGCATAGCCGCTTCCAAAGTCGCGGACAACAATTTTCACACCCATTTTCTTAAGCAATAGCAAGCGTGCCAACGCCTTGTCGGTAATCAACGCACTTTGCGCTTCGGTGAGCGTGAGTTCCAGCCTACAAGGGTCAATGCCAGTGTCAGTGGGCATGTCTGCTACCGCGTCGGCAATGGCCGTGCTCGTGATTTGTGCAGCGGTGAGGTTGAGTACAAGGTTCATGCCTGGTAGTCCTTGGGCATCCCAGATTTTCAGCTGTTTACTGGCCTCTTTTATCATCCAGACGGTTGATTCCAGGCCCGTCGCGCGCGGGCCAGTATGGGCTGTGTAGTCGTTCCAATCAACATCACCCGTCGGTTGATGGCAGCGCAGTTGCGCTTCACAGGCGAATATCTTGAACTGTGCACCGCTGGCAATTTGAGGTTGATAGACCAGGAACAATCGGTTCTGCGCAAGTGCCTTCTGAAAATCGGCTTGCACGGCTTGGCTAAATTGTGTGGTGGTTGTGGGCATTTGTTGGTTGTAAGCCCGAATGCGGTTGCCGCCATCCTTGTACGCATGCAGCATGGCGACATGAGCGTGCTCCAACAAGGTCGACACTTCAACACCATCAACCGGAAACGAGGCACAGCCAATACTTGCAGCAATGACAAGTTTCTCCTGATGCACAGGAATGTCGCGTGTCAGCGTTTTGATCATCCGCTGGGTAATCGGTCCCACATCAGCCTCGTTTTTGGGTCCGACCATCAAGGCCACAAAGCTGTAGGGTCCCGACCGTGCCAACAAGTCACAGCCGCGTATGACCTCCAGCAGTCGAGCAGCTGCTGTTTCCATGACTGCATCTGACCGGTCACGATCAGGTTCATTGTCAATCAACCCCATGCAATCGAGCTCGATGGCCAGTAAGGTCAAGCGTGGCCCCCCTTCCCAGGCATGGCTTATTTTCTGGTTGACCTTTTCATTGAACACACTCATGGTGGGCAGGCCCGTCAAACCGTCGTAATTGGCGGTGTCAAGGATGGTTCTTTCTGCACCCATGTGCATGGACAGGTCGGCAAAGCTCAAAATATATGCGCTTGTCCGATTGCTATTGTCTTTAATCGTCGTCACGGTTAGCCACTGCTGCAGTGGACGTCCACTTTGGGTGTAATTGGTGACGGGGCCTTGCCAGCGTTCATTCCTTTTGACTTCGTCCCATATTTCGTCCGAAATGATTTCATCACCACGGAAAGTCAGCAACTGATCAGTGTTTTGTCCTGTGAGCTCTAGGTTACCGTAACCGGTGACGCGTGAAAATGCGAGGTTCATCCCCAGTATGGTGCCGTGCGAGTTAGTCACCAGTGACCCCTGATGCAAACTGTGGTGAAGATGGTGCAATCGCCCTGAGTTATCTGTTTTCAGGGCAGTAACGGAGACGTCGCGCAGGACCCAGCAGGTGTAGGGTGCGTTGTCAAGCACCAGGGGGAAAATGACCGTGATGAACAATTGGTCTTCGCCCGTCTCATCTTTTGAATGCAAAAAAAACTCGCTCTGGTCAGACCATTTGTTGCTGCTTTCATCACCCAAACTGCTTAGCAAGATGTCCAGATGCGGCAGATGAAAAGGCGTGACCAGTTGCTGCAGACGAGTGATGTTGTTTTTGCGCAGGCCTAGTATTGAATTGGCGTTGCTGCTGGTGAACTGAATGAGACCATTTTGATCGGCAATCAGGCACAGCGTGTCGGGTGAGGGGTTCAATCGACCCAATATATCTGCAGCTTCAGCCAGTTTGGCATGGGTTGCCTTGAGGCTTTCATGTTGTTGCTCCAGCCGCGAGTAACGGCTCAGGAGTTCAATATAGTCGCCACCGTATTGATCTAACTGCAGTTGCGTTTCCCGGCTCTGCTCACGCGCCACCAAATCTAAATTTTTTTTGGTTTTCATGCGAGTTTCTCACTGAGCCAGCGCACCACTTTGAGGGGACTGAACGGTTTGACAAAGTAGGCGTCGGCACCCCGATCTTGCCCCTTGAGACAATCTGCTGCCTGCCCGCGTGCGGTCACCATGATGACCAAGGTTTGCTTGAGCAATGGGTTTTTTTTGATGGCCTCAAGAACCTTCAACCCATCGCATTCACCGGGCATCATGATGTCGAGCAAGACCGCATCTGGTTTATGCAGTTGTGCCATGGCAATGGCGTCCAGGCCGTCGCTCGCCTCCAGAGTTTCGTAGTCGTTACTCAACGTAATATTGAGAAGTCGTCGCATTCCGGCGTTATCGTCAACTATGAGAATTTTTTTCATCGCAAGATAGTGGGTATTTTTTTGACAGAAAAACTGCGGGTTGAAATGTGGGCGAGACAATCCAGTTCTTCTTTTGAAATCTTGGTCCCAGCCGGTTTTCGTGGCATGAGATACGCCAGATCCTGCGCGTACAACTCGGCTTGCTTGGAATAGAGGCAGTTGGCACAGTCATTCAGGCCACGGCCCTGCGAGGGGGCTCCGGTGGGTAATATCAATGTGAAGGATTCGATACCACGCAGCATCACATCGGACTGCGCTGGATCCAGCGGAACAATTTTGAGTTGCCCGCCGTGAAGTGCAACGATGCGACGGCAAATGGACTGATTAAGGTCGGCGTCGGTTGTCAGGGTCGGGCCAGGGTGGTCGGCAATCATCGCCACGGCGGACCGGTGACTGAAAAAACTACTGAACGCCCCCGTCATGACCACGAAACCACAGTTTTGGCGCACACGAATTTCAACTCGACAATGCGGTGGAGCGCTTGCGCCAATGCCTTCCAAAATCCCTTCGATCGCAACTTTTAACCAGCGTGCATGACCAAACACCATACCCTGCTTTCCGGCCTCGCCACTGAGCTCAGGATTGATGCTGTAGTCGCTGCGCCGTGAGGGAAGTTCCGCTATCGCCTCTTGAATAATATTTTGCAAGCTCACCCGCTCTTCGACATGAAAAGCGTCTGTCTGATGCAATTCGCACAGGTTCTCCATGCTGATTAGCAGGCGACTCAAACGCAAGGATTGCTTGTTTAACTGTTCAATATCAGCGGTGCTACGGGGTGATGTTTGCTCAAGGAGCTGTCGAAAATCACTCAACTCATGCCGAAAATCTTCGCTAAGCAATGAGTTAAAACTTTCTTCCTGAATCGTTTGGACCGCAGGTGCAGTCACTTGCGCCGTGATAAAAATTGAAAAACCATCTACCCCGTTTTGACAAAGATGAAAATCAGCGCTGTGCGGCGACGATGGGTACATTGAAGCAATATTGACCGGCGCCCGTACCACCCCGAGCGTGACGTCATCAATCATCGCGCTCAGTTCTTTCTCACGCGTCATGAAATGTTTTAACCAGGGCTGCGCAGCCCGGTTGAAGTCGGTCACGACACCCTTCTTATTCAAGAAAATGAGGCCCTCAGCCAGCTTTTCCAGCAGCGCAGAATTTAGACGCAGGCTCACGGTGCGATCAGTCCCAGGAGGTTCAATTATTTGCCCCTACAACGACCACCATCATCTTGTCGTACATCGGATTGCATTTGAATATTTCCAATATTTGCAACCCATCATCCAAAGAAACATTTTGGCCAAGATGCACAAGTTCGGACCGTGTGCGCTCCATCACAGCGCTCTGCACTAGTCCAACGTCAACGGCGCTTTCTGTTAAGCACTGGTTGATGACGCGCGGGTAGCCAATCTCTGTCGATGATGTTTCTGTCGACAATAGTTTTAGTACGGACTCACGGGATATTCTGCGATGTCCGCCTGCGGTCTTCCAGGCCGACAGGAACCCGTTGTCCACCCATGCTTGCACTGTTCCGACCGAGATACCCAGCAACACGGCTGCCTCACGGGAAGTACAAAAGATTTTTTTAATTTTCGTTGTAGCGCTCATCGACTTGACATTGTTAAATCGTAGATGCTTTTTTTAATTTTAAATCATTAATATAATTTTTAACAACTTATTGATGATTTTCATCAATCATCAAGGTATCGGCGTTGATGCAACACAACACTTTTTTCAGATAGCAGGAGACGCAAAGGTCAAGTACGTCTCGACACTTACACTTACGAAGGCATTGAAGTGGCCCGCTGCACCGCTGGGCAGCCGACTGGTGAAACGTTTGGGATGACGGCGCGCGCGCCAGTGCAAGGTTGATGATTCCAACCAACAACTGTGGGATCAGACTTGACCGATGGCTGAGGCGAACTAATCGGTAACCCACCAAAAAAAAAGAGAACCGGGTATGACTTAAATTAACCGGCATCCACGAAAACAGGGGCGATTGACGCTAGATGCGACCTTGCTTTCTTGGCAATTTCCAGCTCCAATGCCAGCGCCTGAAGCTCTCCAAATTGCACCGGCTTACGCATATAAAGTACATCAGGTGGTAGGCCACCTTGTTTTTCGATATCGAGAGCTGACATGCCGCTCACAACGATAATCAGCATGGATTGAAACTCTACATTGGCACGTAGTTCGTGCACCATTTTTAACCCATCTACATCAGCGAGATGCAGGTCCAATAGCAGCATATCGGGATGGTCACGATCCAGGTAAAGCAAAGCCGTCGCGCCATTTTCAGCGACAGTGACCACTGGTGCCATAGGCCAATTTCCGATAACGACCTCATAAAGCTTGAGAAGACTGAGGTCATCATCCACCGCCAATATTTTGACTGGCGAGATGTAGTCAAATTCTTTAAAAGCCATGAACATTAATTTCAAAGCAATAATTCTACAACTTCAGTATTTATGATAAATTTATTACAATCATCATTTCATCGACTACTCAACCGGTAGTCATCCAGACTGATTCTCAGCGCAACAGTTTTATTTCCAGGTCTCGTCCGCTGATGAAATCACCGTCCAACGGCACACGCACGAAGCAAGTCCACGGTGCCATCAGTTGGCCGTCTTGCGCCGCACAGTAAAGTCCAGACCATTGACAAAACTGCCGTCGGCCTTGATCTCCAGCGCAATTTCTTTGTCACTCAACAGGCCCAGTTTGGCCAACTGCGCCGGTGCAATACGCGCCTGATAACGCCCCGGCCGCACTGCCTGCACGATGTAATACCCGTCTGACGAACTGGTGACGCGCGCGACCACGTTGCCGCTGGCATCGACCAGCTCCACGTCAGCCGCGCCAATGCCGCGCTTCTTTTCCTTGTCCAGCAGGTAGACCACGCCGTCCACTTCGCCGGTCATCACCACCGGGAAGTCCAGCACCTGTGTCTTGCCCGGACGCGGCAAGATGCGCATGCCCGGCACCAATGGCACCCACTGCGGGTCTTCCAGCGTCGACGCATCAAGCTCGATGTCGGTGTACTGGTGCGGCGTTAGCCGGCTCAGGTACGCCTGGCCGTCGGCTCCGGTACGTGCCGCCGGGCGGCTGCCGCTGTTGAACACAAAACCCGCGTTCTCGATGGCTTCCTCGCCCGTTTCAAAAACACCGTTCTGGTTGGCATCTAAAAACGCGCGCGCCGACACCGCACCGCTGCCAGCCATAGGCTGCCAATCAGCCACCACGCGGTTGCCGCGTGGGTCGCGACCCAGCGACATGAACAACTGCAGCCCCACCGCCCGCTCACCAGTAGAGGACATGCGCCCGCTTACGGACAGACCAAAACTGCCGTAATTGCGCGTCCAGCCGCCACCGACGCTGGTAACCCCAGAGTCAAAAGCACGCAGCAGGTCCACGGTCAGCCGCTGGTTGACGCCAATTTCCTTATTACCACTCAGCGCCAGGCTCGACAACTGGCTTTCGGGCTTGACCAGGTAGGCCAGTTGCCCGCTCACGCCAAAACCAGCCACCCGGGTGCTGACCTGCAAGGCGCCCGCTGCGGTCTGGCTGTAGGCGTCTGAATGCCAGTTCATGCTGTTGGTGAAGCTGGTGCTGAACACGTTGGCTGAGAGCCGCGCCGCCACGTCCTGGCTCACCAGACCGGCCAGTGTCACGTCGCGCGACACATCCAACCCCACGGGCAGACGTGTTTTCTCGCCCACTGGCACGCTGCCGCTCAGGCGCAATTTATCGCGGGTCTTGAGCGGGTCGGCGCTGGGCGCAAAGAAGTCGCTGACAAAGTCGTTGAGCACCGTGTGCGTCAGATTGACTGCCATCTTGCGCAGTCTGGTCCGCAGGCCCAGGTTGGTCAAGTTGCCGCCGTTGCCAGCATGCACCAGGTCAGCGGTCAGCAGCGCACCGCCCAAAGAGGTGCGTAAGCCCAGGTTCTGGTACTGTGCCAGCGGCGTGTCAGCATTGGTCACACCGCCCGGCGTGGGCAAGCTCACCAGGCCGCCCACCATGGCCAGCTTGTCGGCCAGGCCCAAATCAAACTGCAGCGTGTGCCGGGTGGCGCCGTCGATGCCACGGCTGCCGCCTGCAGAGTAATAAAACTCACCGGGTTTGGTCAGGGTCTGATCCAGCAAAAACACCTGTCGCTCCACCCGCGTCTGGCCCAGCGGGCCGCTAAAGACCAGGCGGAACTCGTTCTCGCCAAACACCAGCGCTTGGTCGGCAAACTCATACAGGCCATCGGCGCGCGACTGCTGGAAGCCAATCAGCGCGTCGTTGAAATACAGCGTCACATCCCAGCCCGGCTGCAAGTCGCCGCGCAGCGTGTGCAGGCCAAAGCTGCTGGGCTGGGACAGTGCCCGGTTGCTCACCAGCAGGCCATCCCCACCGCCACCGCGCAAGGTGTTGTCCAGGGCAGGCAGGCCAATATTGCCCGCCATGACCGAGTGCGCCTGCAGTGGCCCCAACAACCCGCCGCCAGGGTCGTGGCGGCTCAAGGTCATGCGCACAACAGGGGTTGTCTTGGTGTTGGTGCTGCTGATGTAGGCCGACATCTCGGTGCCCAACAGGTCGCCAGTGACAAAAGCCGAATAGGCCACGCTGCTGCTGCCCTGCCCGTTGCTTCTGCTGGCGTTGATACCCAGGGTCTGGTCGACCACCGGCATGCTCACCAGCGCATAGTCGTTGGGTGCCACGGCAAAACCACGCTCACCCGCCGCGCCACCACGTTTGCCCAGGCCCTTGGCCAAGCGCTCGCGCTCCAGGCGGGCCTGCAAAGGCAGCTTTTCGCGCGGCAGAACTTCAAGCGTCAACGTGGGCAGACTCAGTTTGAAGTCCAGCGGCAACCAGCGCGCCAGCAGCTTGCTGGACACATACAGGTCCTCGTCAATCCACTGCACCTGCTGCGCATTAAAGGGCACGGTGCCATCTTTGAGGGTGATGGTGCCTGCGCCTAGGTCGAGCCGAAAACCACGGTCTTCCGTCAAGATAAAGCCACTGGCAACGCGGCTGCTGGCGTCCACGGTGATGCCCAGCGTCAGCAGGCGCGTCAGCTCGCCCAGCGGCAGCAGCACATCGTTGCCGCGCTCGTAGGCATAAAAACTATCGGCCAGCGTGGACTGGTCCAGGTACAGCTCAAGCAGCAGCACATTGGCGTTGGAGAAGGTTGGAGCAGCGCTGGCCGCAGCCTTGGTTGGCGGCTCTTGCGGCGTGGCCGCCAGGGCCGCCCCGCACAAGGAGAACGCCGCCAGCAGAGCTACCCATATTTTCATCGCGCGGCTTCTATCAAGTCATTGAATTTGCTTGTCATTGCGAGCGCAGCGCGGCAATCCATGCAGTTGGAAGTCATGGGTTACTTGACTTTGTTCGCCATGACAAAGAAATCGCCCCGTTCAAGGCAGCGCCAGCGTGGCCTGCGCAAGCAGTTTGCTGCCCGCATCGGGCCGGGTGCTGAAGCGCAGCGTCAGGGTGCCGTCCTTCAAGACCGTGCCTTCGGGCAGCATCAAGGGCATGCGCGCCTGGCGCAGCAGGTTGGGCACATACACCGCCACACCGGCTACACGTGCCACCTCCACCGGCTTGGCACCGGCCACCGCAAACTCGGCCACCAAGTCGCCATACACCGAACGGTTGCCGTCGCGGTGAATGGCAAACACCAGCATCGGTGTCTTGTTCTTGTCGGTGCCGGGTTCGATCTTCAGGCCATCCAGCGTGGCGGTGGCTGCCGTGTCGCCGTGGCGCACGATGACCGGAATACTGGCCCCCACCAGCGCCTGCAGCACGATGGCAATCTGGCCTTCTTCGGGCTTGGCCACGGCTTCCAGACTGCTCTGGCCATCGGTGTCGGCCACGCGGTCAAACTGCAGGTGTGAGCGGTATTCCCCCGTGGCCAGTTCGGCCGGTTTGCGCGCCGAAATGCGCACGGTCTGGCCCAGGCCGGGCTGCAGCGTGACCTGGCGCGGGGAGTAGGTCAGCAACTTGTCTGCAAACTGCTCGCCGGGCAACACCTCCTTGGCCTCGACAATCTCGCCGGTCTCGGTCATGCGCCGGTTCACGATGCTGATGCGGTAAGTCTCGGGCTTGCTGCCACGATTGATCAGTTCCACCTGTGCGGCGCGCTGCTTGTTTTCCAGCTCGACGCGGGTCGGGTAGAGCATCAGGTCGGCCCAGGCGGCCTGGCCGCCCAGCAGCAGCACGAGTGCCAAGGTGGTGCTTGAAAGAAGTTTTTTCATCAAAGTGCGACTGGTAAGAGAGATGGTTGGCCTATTAGGGGCAGGTCACCGTGACCGAAATATTGCCGGTGTAAGCACCGGCAGGCTCGCTGGCGCCCACGGTCAGGGTTGCGCCCACTTTGACGGTGTAGGCGCCCAAGCCATCCAGCGTGATGGAACCGACAGAATTCGTCAGCGAAATCGCGGTATTACTCACATTGCTGGCAGAAAAACTAGAGAGCTCCATCGGAGCGCTGCTAGCAGTCAGTGACGTGAAAGAGGTCGGTACGGTCAGTTCGCAAGTTGTATTTAGCGGACCTCCGGAAACTGCAAAAACGGCAGCTTGTTGTGTGGAGGCTTGATTAAACAGCGTCACGCTGCTGCTGGCTGTGCGCACACCGATCGGGCTGATGGTGACCGTTCCACTGGTAGCGCCTGGCACCAGCTTGCCAAAGGATAAATCTGCCGTTTTAGTCACCGTCACGGCTGCCAGCGCAGGCAAGGCCAGCGCAGTCCAAACAGAAGCCAAGACGACAACTATTTTTGCGGGATGAAACTTGTGAAACATGATGCCTCAGTTGTAAGTCACGGTGGCCGTCACGGTGCCGCCGTCACTGCTGCCTGTGGCTGCCTGGATCACCACAATCTGCACCCCGGTGCCACTCAAGGTGCCGCTGGTAGTCAGCGTGCCGCCCGAGGTGGTCATCTGGGTGATCAGAGCGGCCAGACCAGCGATGTCACTCGCGGTAAATGTCGTAGGGCTGCCCGAGGCGACCGCACCGCTGGCGGTCAGCGTCATCGTCGATGCCGCTGACCCGCCACCACCCGGGATGCTCAGTATGAGCACCCCGGTGGTCGAACTGACAAGCAGTTGTGTGCTGGTGTCGGCGGAGACTTGAACTGGAGCGATGACTATCGCATTTATACCGGCTGTAGAGCTAGCTGCCACTACCGATGGAGTGAATAGAACCTCAATCAGTACAGTGAAAGCGATAGCCAACAAGCGATGCGACATACATATTGACTAGTTGTAGGCAACCGTTACAGGTAAACCAGCAGCATTTGTGTAAACGCCAGGTACTTGATTTAACCCTACCGTCAAAGTTCCACCCACTGTAAGTGTTGCGGCACCAGAAATCAATGCACTCGTACCAGCACCAGATGTTATCGCCACTGAAGCACCACCAACAGCAGCTGTTAGTGAAGTGGCAGCAACGGACATTGTTTCACCGCCTGCGCCAGTTAAGTTCGTCAGAGTGATATCGCTGGTAGGCAAGGCAATCGAAAACGTTGCGCCTGCATCACCTGCGATACCAAATGAAGCAGCCGCCCCTGCCGCTGCAGTTGCGGTACTGGGTACGAACACACCACCACTAACTGAGCGAGCTCCGTTAGTGGCTGCAATGACGACGGTGCCAGCAGTTTCTTTGTCCGGCGCAAATGTTCCGAAGTTCAGATCGACATTTTTTGTAATAACAATAGGCGCAAGAACTGTAGCGTTTACTGCTGCAGTGCCCATCGAATCGGATCCGGCAGCCATCGCCCCCCCCGCCATCGCCATCGCGCCAATCACCAAAACCAGCTTTGTAATTTTCATGCTCATGATTAACTCCTAAAGATCCGCCCCAAAGTTGGTAGCGGTGTGGACGTCTTCAGTGGTTGACGGCCAGACCAATACTCAGCGAGCCTTTCCCGATTTCGGGATTCAATCCAGGATTTCTCCAGTGTTTCCGACTATCCACGCATGCTTGAAATCACGCTTACGAAACGCTTACTTCTTATGCTTTAAGCTTAAAAATCACCTTTTTCAACATAATCATTGTATTCAATTTACAGCCTATGAAAATTTTTAATATAAATTTCTAGGCGGTGTTCGGAAAGTCAGTGGAGCCACTTCATGACGCCGGCGATGTGTACAAAGCCCAGAAATCGGATGTCGAGCTTGTCAAAGCGCGTGGCCACACGGCGAAAGATCTTCATGCGCTGGAATAGGTTTTCAACCAAGTAGCGCGCCTTGTAGCGGTGCTTGTCCAGGACACGCGGATTTTTGCGGTTGGCCTTGGAAGGGATGATGACCTGCATGCCTTGCGCCTGGGCGATCTGGACAATTTTGTCCGAGTCGTAGGCCTTGTCAGCCAGAAGAGCCTTGGCCGCCAACCCATCGAGCAATTCGGGCACCGACTTGGAATCATAGCGCTGGCCCGGGGTCAGTACAAAGCGCAGCGGGTTGCCCAGGGCGTCGCAGACGGCGTGGATTTTGTTGTTGAGCCCGCCGCGCGTGATGCCAATAGCCTGAGGGCCGCTTGTTTTTCGAGCACCTGCCGAGGCCTGATGCGCCTTGCAGCAAGTCGAGTCCACCATCATCTCCTCCAGGCCGGGTTGCTGCACCTCTTGGAGAAGGCGTTCGAAATGCCCCTTGTCGCACCAGTAGGCGTAACGCTGGTAAACCACATTCCATTTGCCTAGCCGCTCGGGAAGGTCACGCCAGGCGGCGCCCGTACGGGCCATCCACAGCAGGGCATTGAAAAACGTCCTATGTACCCCGCCGGGGCGACCCTTGCAAGGCGGTAGCCGCAGAGCAATTCGCTCCCACTGCGCATCGGTGAAACTATGCCATTCTTGAGTCATTGGGCTGGCCAAAACGGCTGATTACATCACTGACACAGCGCTCAAAAAGCGTGCACGGTCATGCGACGCTTTTCCCTGAAGTGGCCCAACATCAGCACATCAAACTTTCCGAACACGGCCTAGATTGATTTTGTTAAAAATGTTTAAAAGAGAGAATGCGGTCAGCACTGGTCCTAGCGCCTGGCTGCTGCCAGTGTTGCTGTCCGAATGACTCCGTGGCGTCAAATAGTTGCCCACCACCAAGACAAATTCAACACCGAGTTTGGCCAGAGCACCGCTTTGCGCACCACGGCGGGCGCTGCCCAAAAACTGAAGCGGATTCTCTAGCGGGTGCCCGTATGTGTATTTGGCCCATTCGTGCGCGCCAAGATGCACAGACCATTGCTGCTGCGACATTTACGCGGTTTGGAATTGACCCTGAACGACAGAAGAGGCTTTTCGCATGGCTCGGCCAGCAGGTAGTCACGCTCCAGCGCCCAGCCAAACATCTGGCGCAGGTCTGCCAACGTTTTCTTTTGCATGCTGATGCGCGGGCGGTCTTCTGTGCCACTGGCATCAAGCGCCACATTGCAGTGGATACGCAGGGCTTGCCGCACGCAGTGCAGGTCACCACGGCCGAAGTGACGGATCGCAAGAGGGCACTACAGGCGATAGGGCGGTGCAAGGCGGGCCTGGGTCGGGTTCAGAGTGTGTTGACTGACAGCGGCTACACGGGCAAGCCGTTTGCGCAAGGCGTGCGAGAAGCACTGGGTGAGCATGTGACGGTGCAAGTTGCCAAACGCAGCGAACTGCAAACATTCGCAGTCATTCCCAAGCGCTGGGTGGTGGAACGAAGCTTTGCTTGGCTGGAGAAGAACCGACGGCTGTGGAAGAACTGTGGGCGACACATCAACACCAGCTTGCAGTTTGTGCATTTGGCCTTTCTGGCGCTGATACTCAGGAGATCGCAAACACGTTCTTAGGCAAAAGCAAAGGGGCCTGTCGGCCCCTTCGCTTTTGCCCGTTCGCCAGCATAAAACTTCGCCAAATTTGCGCTCTATTAATCGGTTAGGTCGCTGTATTGGCCTCCAGCAGCGTTTGCGGCACAAGTTGCTGGATAGGTAAATCTGTTTCGCAAAATGCGCGTTGTCTGCTGCCCTTCCGACTGTTGAACAAGTCAGTACGCGTCAATGTCACCGAAACGCCCTGCTCGCCCACCGGGTCAGCCGGCCAAAATGGTTGGGCAGCGGGTTATTCAGCAACCACTACCCCGGTTCCCAGCTTTTCACGCAGTTGGGACAACGGTTGGGACAATGGGCAATTTCGAAGGCACAAAGAAGAAAGGACTTAGAGCATTTCTACTCTAAGTCCTTGATTCATATGGTCGGTGTGAAAGGATTCGAACCTTCTACCCCTTGCACCCCATGCAAGGAATCAAGCTATTCAGACCAATTCACTAATTTTCGAGAAAATACCATAAGCCGTTGTTATTAATAAATAATATGCCATTTTTGTGTTTCACCAAATTTCATTGAAATTCCGGGCTTGTAGCCGTCAGACCGTACCGCAAACCGTACCGCCAATGAATGCATTAATTGGATATAGACATGGCCGAAAACAAGCTCACCGACAAGACGCTACGCGCTTTCAAGCCATCCGACCGGGAGCAGCTGGTTGGAGATGGTGGGGGGTTATGGGTTCGAATCCTGCCTTCGGCCAAGGGGGGCACTGTCAATTTCTATTATCGATTTCAAATAGATGGCAAAGAACGTCGCTACAACTGCGGCAGCTACCCCGAGACATCGCTAGCCGATGCCCGCCGCAATCGCAACACCGCCCGAGAGTTGGTTGGAAAAGGCATAGACCCCGTTGATCAAGCTACTGAGGCCAAGGCAGCCACTGAAGCCGCACTGGCGGCACAGCGGTTAGAAAAGACCGTTGACGGCCTCTTTGAGGATTGGGCGCGCGTGTACCTCAGCGCCCATCACAAGGACGGAGGCGATTTTGCTCGCGCGGCCTATGTGCTCGATGTCAAGCAAACCATCGGCACCATGCGTGCCCGTGATGTCCGACTACCCCACATCATCCGGGTGATTGACGGTCTTCTGGACCGTGGTGTCCGGCGCAAGGCCAACATGGTGCTCTCACTGCTGAGGCAAATGTTCCGTCATGGGCTGGGGCGTGGCATCGTCGATACCGATCCGACATTGGGGATTTCCAAAAAGCAAGCAGGCGGAAAAGAAACGCCGGTAGAGCGAAACCTAAACGACTCCGAAATCCAAGAACTCAACGGCAAGCTCAATCGGTCTGGACTTCATCCCAAGATGCTCGCGGCACTGCGCCTTATATTGGCCACGGGAGCTCGGGTCGGCGAGATTACTCAAGCCCGATGGGCGGACATTGATTTGACCAAAAAAGTCTGGCACATCCCTGCCGAGCACTCAAAAAATGGCCGAGCCCACCTGATCCAACTGTCAGCCTTTGCCATTGAGCAACTCACATCACTGAGCGAGTACAGGTCAAACTCATATCTGTTGGCAGCAACGAGAGTGAGACTCACCCCCGCAGGAGAAAGGCCTGATGCGCCCATGTCGGGGAAAACCATCAGCAAGGCGGTCCATGACCGAATTCGCAACGTACCACTCAGGGGCCGCACACAGAGTACCGGTGTTCTGATGCTGTCCGGCGGTGAATGGTCACCTCACGATTTACGGCGCACCATGGCGTCGCGCATGGGCGACCTGGGAGTCGCCCCGCACGTCATCGAGCGCTGCCTCAATCACATACAACAAGGAATCGTGGCGGTCTACCAACGGCAGGAATACCTTGTAGAGCGCAAGGCGGCATTTGAGTTGTGGGGGCAAAAATTGGAGCAACTTACAAGTAGTGTCGAAAGGTGAACACCATCAACAATCCGCCACAACAAAAACACGCAATGACAAAGAGAACAAAGAACAACGATGAGTCGCTTCTTTTGTGGCTTTCCACCTGGCGCCAGTTCATTCAAAATCTGGAGATCACAGAGGACACCGACCTGACTGACATTGACCACCAAGACATTGTCGTGAGAGGCAATCTACCACGTCTAATCGCCCTACTAGCGGACAAAGACTTCACCGGGAAATTGACAAAGGCGTATGGGCCGATACACGACAAGGTCGGAGGCCCCCAAGCCCAAGAGACAATCCGCCAATTCCTTATGGACGCCTGCTGGCTATGCCAACCCAGACTGAATGCCGCCCAAAAAAAAACAAAAAACATGGGCGCAGCTGATCCAGGTGACGCCAAAAAGTCAATGCTCGCCCTCAACAAGGCAGCGCTCAAACTGGCCCAACAAATCCAAGATCATTCACCCTCGGCCATCGGACCCGACTCCTGCACCTACCTAGAAGAGAGACTGCAGGCAGGCAACCCGATTGGATACATTTTTAAACGCAAAAATTCATGGCAGAGCGCCCTACCTCAGCAGCCCACTCGCCGCCTGACTGAACTATTGCGGTGTTTTGCCAGTGACATTGAAGAAGAGGCCGCACTCCTCAGTATTTCGATAGAGGGTCACCGCCAAAAAAGCGGCTCCCAGGCCGGACTCCATTTTGCAATGGATGCATTAGCTCAAGCGTCAATCGCGCTTTCGACAAAGACCCCGGCACAACCCAATTTCGCCATCGTCAACAGCGTCATCGCGACGCTATTGGACCCGCCTAATGGATTCGACTCCAGCACAGTCAGAAGGCGTTATCTGGCCAACCAAAAAAGGAAAACTCGCACCTGAAATTTCGGGAGTTTTCCTCATGTAAATCACCCCTTTTTGGGACTATAGCGGTGTCAGTTATTCAACAAGGAACACCGCTATGCAAAACATCTATCTCCGCTGGCCCACAGTTCATCTCGTTTCGGGGCTGAGTCGGGTCACAGTCTGGCGCATGGAGCGAGACGAACGGTTTCCCCGTCGCCGCCAGCTGTCAGCCAACTCGGTGGGCTGGTTGCAGTCAGAAATTGAAGCATGGGTTGACACCCGTGAGGCCGTCACGGTCAGCTTGCCAATGAAGGCCTGACATGACCAAGCCTAACACCAAGCCCAACGCCATCCACTACTCCACGTACGCTGACATCCTGGCGAATGCCCTGGTCTCAGATCGACCAGAAATAATGCAAATCGAGCAGCTCTCACCGGCCGTGCGGGCTCAAATCGCCTCTGGTCAACAGCAGGGACTACACCTTGTCAGCGTTCGTTGGCTCTCCGGCCAGTTTGCGCTCATGTTCTGCGAGCCGGGCTGCAACATGCCAAGCAGTGAAAAAGTTATCGCTGCGTACAGCCAATGTCGCTGGGCCACCAATACCCCTCTAAAAGGCGGCACCAAATGAGGACCAAGCAGTCAAAAATCGCACCAGCCGCTCCTGAGGCTGTAGACACGGTCACCCTACTTTGGGTCGGGCCAGGCAAACTGGCCACCAAGCAGTTCAACAAAGCATCGCCCGACGCGGAGGTGACATCAAAACAGTTTGACGCAGGATATTTCTACGCTGTGCTAAGGCCAATTGGGGTTAGCTGCATCGAAGACTTGTCGTTGGTTCTCACCACTGCTGAAAAGTGGCCACAGGCATTGATCGTTCGTGGTGCGCCAGTGTCAGAAAGCTTGATTGGCACCGACGTCACTCGAACTGGCAGCGGCGACGGGTCAGCCTTCAAAGGCAATTTCATGACCCCAATTCAAGGCAGGCATTACGTTGAAATTGATGTTGACAAATTGCAACTTCCTACCGGCTGGACGCTTGACCATGCCAGCATCGGAAAAATATGCGAGTACGTCATCCAACTGCTCCCGGCGGAATTCCACGACGCCAGCTACCACTGGCAGCTGTCATCCAGTTCAGGTGTTTTCGACAGGACCAAGGTGTCGGCACACTTCTGGTTTTGGTTGAAAAGACCTGTACCAGACGCTGACTTAAAGTCATGGGCGAAGCACGTCAACCATGCGGCCAACATCAAGCTGATTGATCCTGCGCTGTTCCAACACGTGCAACCGCACTATATTGCGGCACCAATTTTCACTGGCATGTCCGACCCGTTTCCAACCCGCTCAGGGTTGATAAGCAAATCACTCGGCAGCGTTGACCTGAAACTGCCGCCACCTGTGGCTGTGTCACAAACTGGAAGTACAGTAAACAGCGACTCATTCAACCGCAGTGGCGACGGTGGTTTTGAGTATTACCTGAGTCAAATCGGCGATCACCCTGGCGGTGACGGCTTCCACGATCCTATTGTTCGAGCTGCGGCCAGTTACGTGGCAGCACATGGCACACAGGACACTGACGCAGAAGCCCTGTTCTTGTCTATTCAGCTGCGTGTAATCAAAGCTGACTCATCCAACCATAGCAGAGGCGATGTAGAGGCCAGAAGCAGCCGAGATCACATCATGTCTGCCATCAACACCGCCCTAAACAAGTATGGTGATGCTGTGGGTCAGCGCCGTAAATCACGCAGGTTAGTCGGTCTCACGCCCGACGCTCATGAAGGTTATCAGGAAATCGCCATGATCCAAGCCAGCATTGATGCGATCCTAGATGAGGTGTTTTGACCATGGAGGTCACTGTAATTCGCTCCCCCTCAGGCATGGGGAAAACCTCTCAATTCGCTCAACGAATTGCCCATACCCAAAAAGACTGGCGCATTGAGATTTATGTCCCCACCCACGCATTAGCCCTGGAGTGGAAGGACTTAATTCTGAAGGCCGCCCCAAAACGAACCGTGCGGGTCATTGGAGGCCGAAACCATGTGGCACCCGACGGCAATCCGCTCTGCAGCCGCCACGAGGTTGCAGCTCAAATTAGCAAGGGAGGCCGGTCGGTTTACACACGGCTCTGCTCGAACAGCGATGGTGCACGTTGCAGCGCCTACGCCAGCTGCCCCTATATCAAACAGTTTGAATTCGGACGCGTGTTCATTTACACCCACGCGTACCTGCCATTGGACCGCGGCATGCTGGATGCCCGTGTGCCAGATTTGGTCGTGATCGACGAGGCATTTGCCATGGTTTGCCTGCAGAAAATCGAGTTCAACATCTCCTTGCTGCGACATCCGTCGTTGCCAGAAGAGGCCCGCAATCTCTGTGCCGAAGTTGCCCGTGTTTTACAGGGGAACCACCCACTGCACCCACTGATCACCACAACTAGCAAACGCAATGGCGGCTTGCTCGCTGCAGTCGCAGCACTTCGCACGTCAGCACCACGACCGCAACCAACCCAATCTGACCATCAAGTGCTGGAGATCCTTCAATCTGCGCCAAACTTTGAACCCATAGCAAAATTCTTTGAACACCTGAAACAGGCATGCGCCGCCAAGCTCGTGCTTCAGTCTATTGCTTTTGATGCGGCCACAGGCGTGATCACGGTGCATCATCGCAACGACATCACCCGATTTAAATCGAACTCAAGCAATCAACAATCGCAGCATATTTATCTGCTGGATGCAACCGCTTCACGTGAAATCACAGAGGTGTTTTTCCCCGGTGCAAGGTTTAAGGAATTTCGGGCCAAGCGCAAGGCATATGTCATTCAATGCCGATCGTCCAAATGCTCTAAACGTTCGATCACCCCCGCCAATCACACTACCCCCCAGAGCCAAGCGGACGCAACGCTGAGGCTGAGTGAAATTCAGAAATTGATTGATGAACTCAGCGCCAATCATCAAAGTTTGTTGGTTGTGGGTCCTGCGGCCGTGACTGGAAACCCCAGTAGAAACACGCCGTCATTGGTGACAGCACCGCCACACTCCGCCCTTGCGCACTTCGGTGCTCTACGCGGTGTTGACATGTATAAACACTTTGATTCGGTGCTTGTCATCGGTAGAAATGAGCCACCTACGCAAGCGGTGCAGGACTTGGCCAGAGCCATGTTCTACGATGCTGCAGTACCACTGAAGCTCTCTGACTATTGGATATCCCAACCAAAGGCCTACCAACTCAAATCCAACCCGGAAGGGGTAGACGTCGACTGCCATATTGATCAACGCGTGCAAGCCATTTTGATGCAAATACGGGAAGCAGAAAGCCTACAGGCCATCGACCGCCTGCGTCTGATTCACTGCATTGAGCCCAAACTGGTTGTACTTCTTTCTAACATCCCGCTCGATCTTGAGGTGGATGCCCTGCTCACCTGGGACGAGTTGATATACGGAAACCGCTTGGAGCAGGCGTGGCGGGGTGCTGGTTTGGTCATGCCGTTGGTGCCAGGTTGGCTTTCAGCCAACCACAACGACCTATGGTCCACGCCGGCCGCCGCCAAGAAGGACGTGCAAAGGTTGGTTCAAAAGGGACAAATTACAAATAGATTTTCTATTAGAAAAATGTCCCCTTTTACGTTCGAATACCGGGCATCGGGTCAGCGCCGGGCGAGTTCCTGCTTAAGCAGGGTGTCCGACCCAGTTGCTGTATCCGGGGCGCTGAGCGGCATTCTAGGCTTCCCAGTCCGTGTCACCGGGCCTCTGCCCTCCCAGCATCAATGACCGCAATAGTTCTGCATCAGAGAGCCGCTCCAGGCGTCCCATTTCCACATGCTCCTGGACGTTCAAGTCGACCCTGACCTGCCCGGGCGCATAAAACCCCATCAACTTCGCCACCTCGCCCCCCCCCGGATCATGGCCATGGAGTTACCCTGCTTTCGCGCCTGGTCCACCGCCTCCACAAGGCCATTCAAGACGTCGTCCTCTGAATGGATAGCCTGGCAGCGTCAGCAGCTTGGCACGCCTGCAGCGCCTTCTGAAGGCTGGCGCTCATCAACTATTTGGGGAGTTCAGTGAGCGCTATCGACCGCCAACACCAACTCTGCCTCACTCCGGCCTACGAAGCTGCTGCGCCCTGCGCAATCAGGGCCAGCAGCTCCGCATCACTCATTTTCGAAAAGTTCACCTGCGCAGCAACCTGTCCTCCTGTCAGCTCAATCCGTTTGGTCTCCACCGCATACAAGCCCAGCAGCTTCGCAATCGCGGCCATGGACGACACCATGGCGCCAGGCTGCCGGTCAGTCCGAGCGATTTCAAAAGCATCCAACAATCCCCGCACCACGTCAGCTCGTTGAACACCCAGTTCTTGCGCCAATGCAGCGCCTCGGGCCTGCAATTCGGCTTGAATGTCAGGTTTTGTCAATAATTCGCAGGCAATGGCCCGGCTTGTCTTCTTGGAGTAGCCTGCCCGCTCAGCGGCCGCCGCGCCGTTCATGTCGACCATGTATTCGTCAACAAAACGACTTTGTTTGGCAGTCAATGACTGTGAAATCGGTGCGTTTGGCATACCCCCGATTTTACGAGAATCTATCCCAAATTGCCCTGCAAACGGCGCTGTTCAGCAGCACCATAGAATCATCTCAAAACAACCGTAAATGCGACTCAGGGAGAGACGATGCAAGAGATAGCACCAGAGCTGCAACTTAAGCCGTTGCACGCGCAGACAGCCGTGCCCGACGCCCATGTGCACCATGGACAGTTAACTGCAATGGCAGCCCCTTAAACGCTGTCAGACCAACATGTCCAACCCATTTTTCGACCACCCCATCCTCAACTCCCCCTACGATTGCCCGCAGCGGCACTGGGAGTTAGACACTGACGGGCAGCCCACCCAGCAAGTTCTGCAGACCCGCAGACGTGCCGAGTTCATCACCCCAATCCCCAAGCCCAAAAAGCGCAAAAAGGCGGCCCAACAAGACGAGATGGTGTTTGATGAGGGCAAGAGCTTGTCCACTGGGGCTCAGCAGTACGACATCACCTCCATCATCAACCAAGTACGTCAAGCAGTAGACACCTGGCGCAGCCTGCCCAACACCAGCCAGTGGCAGGTGACGCCCGAAACTGCACGCCTGTTGCAACACTGGCGACACCACGATTTCAGTGGTGTACGCCCATTTTTTTGCCAAGTTGAGGCGGCCGAAACCGCCATTTGGTTGACTGAGGTCGCCCCACAATCCAAGGCAGGCAAGTTGCTGCTGGACCACTTGGCCAGCGCCAACAAAGACGCCAACCCCGAATTGATGCGTCTAGCACTCAAATTGGCCACTGGTGCGGGAAAGACCACTGTAATGGCTATGCTGATCGCCTGGCAAACCATCAACGCGGTGCGCCGTCCCACCAGCAAGAATTTCACCCGTGGCTTCCTGATCTGCGCACCAGGCCTCACCATCAAAGACCGCCTGCGCGTCCTGCAGCCCAACGACCCCAACAGCTACTACAAAGACCGCGAGCTGCTGCCCAGCGACATGCTGGACGACATGAGCCGCGCCAAGATCGTCATAACGAACTACCACGCCTTCAAGATGCGAGAGCGCATTGAGTTGTCCAAGGGTGGCCGTCAGTTGCTTCAGGGCCGCACGGGTGACGCGCCTCTGACACAGGAAACAGAAGGCCAGATGCTCCAACGGGTCATGCCCGACCTAATGGGCCTCAAAAACATCATGGTCATCAACGACGAGGCCCACCACTGCTATCGAGAAAAGCCCACGCCCGAAGATGACGAAACCCTTAAGGGCGACGAAAAGAAGGAAGCCGACAAGAACAACGAAGCTGCCCGTCTGTGGATTTCGGGCCTGGAAGCCGTCAACCGCAAGCTGGGTGTGACCCGTGTCATGGATTTGTCTGCAACCCCGTTCTTTTTGAGCGGCTCTGGCTACGCCGAAGGCACGCTGTTCCCCTGGACCATGAGCGATTTCTCTCTGATGGATGCCATCGAATGCGGCATCGTCAAGCTACCCCGCGTACCAGTGGCCGAGAACATCCCCGGCGAAGAATTGCCGGTGTTTCGCAATCTGTGGGAGCACATTCGCAAGGACATGCCCAAGAAGGGCCGAGGCACGGGTGGCGAGCTCGACCCACTCAAGCTCCCCCTGCGCCTGCAAACTGCTCTGCTTGCCTTGTATGGCCACTATGAGCAAACATACAAACTCTGGGATGACTCCGGCATCAAGGTGCCGCCCTGCTTCATCGTTGTCTGTCAGAACACTGCCATCTCCAAGCTGGTGTACGACTTTGTCTCCGGCTTCCACCGCAAAAACGACGACGACACCACCACGTTGGAGAACGGCCGGCTAACGCTGTTCCGCAACTTTGACGACTCTACCGGCAACCCGCTGCCTCGCCCCAACACTCTATTGATTGACAGCGAACAATTGGAAGCCGGGGACGCCCTCGACGACAGCTTTCGCAACATGGCAGCGGACGAGATCGAGCGGTTCCGCCGCGAGATTGTCGAGCGCAGTGGCGATGCCCGTTCTGGCGACAACATCACCGACCAAGAACTGCTGCGAGAAGTAATGAACACCGTCGGCAAGGCGGGTCAGTTAGGTGGAGGCATCCGCTGCGTTGTGTCAGTTTCAATGCTCACCGAGGGCTGGGATGCCAATACCGTTACCCATGTGCTGGGCATACGCGCTTTTGGCACCCAGTTATTGTGCGAACAGGTTATTGGCCGCGCTCTTCGGCGCCAATCCTATGAACTCAATGAACAAGGCTTGTTCAACGTTGAATACGCCGATGTGTTTGGCATTCCTTTCAACTTCACCGCCAAACCAGTCATTAGCCCACCCCAGCCCCCACGTGAGACGGTGCAGGTCAAGGCCATGCGTCCAGACCGTGACGCCTTGGAGATTCAATTCCCTCGTATCGAGGGCTACCGTGTTGAGTTGCCTGAAGAACGGCTTCAGGCCAGCTTCAACGACGAGTCCATACTCACCCTCAGTCCCGCACTGGTTGGCCCGTCCATTACCAGCAACTTCGGGATCATTGGCGAAGGTGCCGACATGAGCCTCAAGTTCTTGGGTGACATGCGCCCAAGCACACTGCTGTTTCAGCTCACCCAACGGCTGCTTTACACCAAGTGGCGTGATCCCGGCGAAGCACCCAAGTTGCACCTGTTTGGTCAACTCAAACGCATCGTCAAAGAATGGCTGGACGCAGTCGATGATGACGGCAACCCGAAATATCTGGTCTGCAAAGGCGACACCTACCCCGCGTTGTTGATGTACCAGGAACTGGCTGACATGGCTTGCAACAAAATCACTGCAGCGATCACAAGGCAGTTCTTAGGCGATCGCCCTATCAAAGCCTTGCTAGATGCCTATAACCCCACAGGCTCCACGAGCAATGTGCGGTTTAACACCTCCAAGACCGACCGCTGGGAGGCGAGCTCTAAGCACTGCCACCTGAATTGGGTGATCTTGGACAGCGACTGGGAGGCCGAATTCTGCCGTGTCGCGGAATCTCACTCCCAGGTGCTGGCCTACGTCAAAAATCACAACTTGGGCCTGGAAGTACCCTACCGTTTTGGGTCAACTCTGCGCAAGTACCTGCCCGACTTCATCGTGCAGATCGATGACGGCCATGGTGCTGCGGACCCATTGCACCTGATCGTAGAGATCAAAGGCTACCGGGGCGAAGACGCGATAGAGAAGAAGTCCACCATGGACACCTACTGGGTGCCTGGCGTCAACCACTTGGGCAGCTATGGCCGCTGGGCCTTTGCCGAATTCACTGAGGTCTTTCAGATCGAGGCCGATTTCAAAGCCAAGATCGACGCGCAATTCAACCAATTCATTGAGACGGCCGCCAGCAAGGCAGCCGCAGGGAACACGTAAACATGGCCACCAAAACCATCACCAAGTCGGTCGAAACCCTCACCCACGACGACGCCAAGCGCAAAAATATCCCGTCTGTCGAACAACAATCCATTGCATCACGTGAGCAAACCGCACCCAAACAGATTCGTTATCCGCGCAACACCGACCTCGACCCGCAATTGGTCTGGCGAGGCAAGGACGAGCAAGACTGGAGCGACCTGGTGGTCAATGCGCCGCCTCTCTATATCCAGGAAAAAGTTCATCCCAAGGTGCTGATTGACGACCTGCTGCGCACCACCAAAGAACGCGAGAACGACGCCGGGCAGACCACGGCAGACCTGTTTTCAGACTTCAACGGCATCCCGAAAGGTGCAGACAAGACTGAGTTCTACCAGCACGACCAGAACTGGACCAACCGCATGATCCTGGGCGACAGCTTGCAGGTCATGGCCAGCCTGGCCGAGCGCGAGGGCCTGCGTGGCAAGGTGCAGTGCATCTACTTTGACCCGCCCTACGGCATCAAATTTAATAGCAATTTTCAGTGGAGTACCACCAGTCGTGATGTGAAAGATGGCAAGGCAGACCACATCACCCGCGAGCCCGAGCAGGTCAAAGCGTTTCGAGACACTTGGCGCGATGGCATCCACTCGTACCTGACTTATCTGCGCGATCGGCTGACAGTGGCACGGGACTTGTTGACGGAATCAGGATCTATTTTTGTGCAAATTGGTGATGAAAACGTACACCGAGTGCGGGCGGTACTGGATGAGGTGTTTGGCGAAGCAAACCTTGTTTCACAGATTACCGTCGTTAAAACGACTAGTGCCACGTCTCAACATCTAGCCGGCACTTGCGACTTCTTATTGTGGTTTGCCAAGAACTCGGATTCATTAAAGTACCGTCAACCGCTTATGGAAAAGGAAGCGGGAAAAACAGGCGCGGCGCTTTATAACCGCATCCAGTCTATCGACGGTGCTGAAGTAAGGCCACTAACCAATGACGAAGACTTCGCGCGTGACTATTCTGATCAGGGTTGGCACTTGGTGACCTCAGACAATTTGACATCACAGTCCGGTGGAACGACCACACGCGAAGCGATCACGTTCAGAAATAAATCGTATTTACCAGGCAATGGTGGTTGGAAAACCAACACGGAAGGAATGAATCGCCTAATTCTCGCGGCACGCGTTACCCAAGGTGGAAAGGCGCTTCGTTACGTCCGGCGGCTAGTTGATTTCCCAGTCTTTCCTATTGGAAACGTTTGGGATGACATGGCAACAGGAAGCTTTACTGAAAACAAAACCTACGTTGTACAGTCTGCGCAAAAATTGGTACAGCGCTGCATCCTGATGGCCACTGATCCCGGCGACCTCGTACTCGATCCAACCTGCGGGAGTGGGACAACCGCCACCGTCGCCGAACAATGGGGTCGTCGCTGGATCACAGTCGATACCTCGCGGGTAGCGTTGGCGTTGGCTCGCGCTCGCATCATGGGCGCCCGCTATCCGTTTTACCTGCTGGCTGACTCGCGAGAGGGGAAAACCAAGGAAGCAGAGGTTACCCGCACCGCACCCAGCACGCAGCCGGTGCAGGGCAACATCCGCCACGGCTTTGTCTATGAGCGCGTACCGCACATCACACTGAAATCCATCGCGAACAACGCCGAGATCGACGTCATCTGGGACAACTGGCAAGCCACCCTTGAGCCTCTGCGCGACAAGCTCAACGCCGCCCGCAAGGTTGCTTGGCAGGAGTGGGAGATCCCCCGTGCCTCGGAAGAGGCTTGGGACAAAAGCACGCAGACTATTTTCCATGCGCTCAAAGCCGAACAGGGTCTCAAGCGAGATGCAAATCCAGGCAAGATTGCAGATAACCTTCATGCAATCAATCACAACTTAAAGCGGGCATACACGCTGACGACACTGCCAGAGCGTCCGGTTGACGCCTGGCCTGAAGACCAAGTCAAACTGCACGCCGATTGGTGGCAGGCCCGGATTGCCCGGCAAAAGGAGATTGATGCATCGATCGCCGCCAAAGCCGAGTATGAGTACCTGTACGACAAACCGTATGGCAACAACAAGGCCGTACGCGTGGCAGGCCCCTTCACGGTGGAATCGCTCAGCCCGCACCGAATGTTGGGCGTGGATGAGAACGACGAGCTGATTGACACCCTTAACGAGCCAAAAGCCGAAAACCACGCTCGTCAGTCTTTTCCGCAGTTGATTCTGGACAACCTTAAAACCGCTGGCGTGCAGCAGGCCCACAAGGCAGACCGCATCACCTTCATCTCGATCACCCCTTGGCCAGGCGAAGGCGCAGTTTGTGCCGAGGGCCGCTACATGGAAGGTGACATCGAAAAGCGCGCAGGAATTTTCATCGGCCCAGAGTTCGGCACGGTACAGCGAAGTGACCTAGTCGAGGCTGCTCGCGAGTGTGGCGATGCAGACTTTGACGTGCTGATTGCCTGCGCCTTCAACTACGAAGCCCATGCCACCGAATTTTCAAAGCTGGGCAGAATCCCCGTGCTCAAGGCCCGCATGAATGCCGACCTGCACATGGCCGAAGACCTCAAGAACACCGGCAAAGGCAACCTGTTCGTCATCTTTGGTGAGCCAGACATCGACATCCTCAGCCTGGACGGCAAGAGCCTCAAAGTGGTGACGGCCGGCAAAGAGACCTACACCGTCGCAGCGGGTGCCAAATTGATGATCAAAGTCAACGGCGTGGACGTGTTCAAACCCCAAACCGGCGAGGTCATCAGCCACGGCGCTGACGGCATCGCCTGCTGGTTCATCGACACCGACTACAACGAAGAGAGCTTCTTCGTGCGCCACGCCTACTTTTTGGGTGCCAACGACCCCTATAGCGCCCTCAAGACCACGCTCAAAACCGAAATCGACAAGGAAGCTTGGGACACACTGAACAGCGACACCTCGCGACCCTTCGACAAACCGAAGTCGGGGCGGATTGCGGTGAAGGTCATCAATCACTTGGGGGATGAGGTGATGAAGGTATTCAAGGTATGACTGGAAGGCCGGTCACCACTGAGGAGTTCGATCTCAATCGCGTCGCGCTAGGCCGCCTTTTTTCTGACAAGTTTGAAGAAGACCCATGGATTGTCTTTCATGGGACATCATGCGAAAACGGAAATGCCATTGAACGCCAAGGGCTGAGCTACGACCGGAACAATTTCACCAAAGAAGACCTGAGATCGATTGTGGATGTATTCAACGTCATGAATTGGAGCGGAGGTGATACAGGAGGCTTTGCTGTCCTGGCGTCATTTTCGGAAAGCGACTTCGCAGATTCAGAGTCAAGCCCAACCTTCCTGACGGAGATCAGTACTCGAGCATTGCTATATGCGACGCGTGAATTCGCAGGGGGAGAAAAACTCCGCAGTGTTAGACGTGCCCTGGTCGACCTAAGCCGATACGTCACAGACGATTCAATTCGCGGTGAACACATGTCGCAGATGCAGGTTGAATTCAACTACCTGCGGTCAATGAACAGCCACCCTGACCAAATCGAACGATCCCGACCGAAAACCGTTGATCTCTGCTGGCTGTCTAAAAGACTTTCCGAACTACAACCAGTCCAGAAAAAAGCCGCATTGGCCTTAGACAGCCAACAAGGTGGAATTGTTTTTGCACTCAAGCTCCATGAATCTGACTTGCTCGCGATGACCTACGACTCGGCCATGGGAATCAAGGCTAGAGCACCCATCTCGCCGGATCGGATCGTATCTAAAGTCAATATTCCGACTGACTTCATATATGACAGCTTAAGGATCAAAAATGATTTTGATCTTTTCACTATGAAGGCCCGGTCTGGGGTGGTTGGCGGTATACGCACCTTGGTCCAAACTGTGAGAAATAAATGATGGAATTTCGCATCGCCGATACCTTCACCGACAGCCTGGCACGCCTGACCGGCGACGAACAAAAAGCGGTCAAAACCACCGCGTTTGACCTGCAACTGAACCCCGCTCACCCTAGTATGAGCTTGCACCGGATCGAGCAGTCAAAAGACAAGCACTTCTGGTCAGCGCGCGCGGGTAGCGACATCCGCATCGTTCTTCACAAAACGCAAGTCAGTTTGTTGCTGTGTTATGTGGATCACCACGATCGAGCTTACGACTGGGCAGCCCGGCGTAAGCTGGAAACCCACCCTATCACTGGCGCTGCGCAGTTGGTCGAAGTGCGGGAGACGGTGCAACACGTGGTCGTTCCGGTTTACGTGCAGTCAGAATTGCCCCTAGCACCCAGGCCGCGCCCCCCTCCCAAACTGCTGTTTGCCAATAGAGCGGACCCAGAATTGTTGGGTTACGGCGTCCCCCCGGAATGGCTAGACGACGTCAAAGCAGCCACTGAGGACACATTACTTGCTCTAGCCGACCACCTACCGGCTGAGGCAGCAGAGGCACTTTTGGAGCTGGCTACCGGCGGCAAACCGCGTGTGCCTGCAACGGCCGTGGCGACAGTCAATCCGTTCGACCATCCTGATGCGCAACGCCGTTTCCGTGTAATGAGCAACGTGGCCGAGTTAGAGACCGCTCTGAGCTTTCCTTGGGACAAGTGGACGGTCTTTTTGCACCCAGAGCAGCGCCAATGGGTGGAGCGGGATTACACGGGTCCGGCCCGTGTGTCGGGCTCAGCTGGCACTGGAAAAACCATTGTCGCGCTGCACCGCGCTGCACACCTGGCACGCAGCAACCCGGACGCAAGGGTGTTGCTCACCACTTTTTCGGACACGTTGGCCAGCGCCCTGCACACCAAGCTGAAGCGACTGCTCGGCAGCGAGCCTCGCCTAGCAGAGCGCATCGATGTAGCGTCCCTCAAATCCATAGCTCTGCGTCTGTACAAAGCCCAGTTTGGCCCGATCACGCTCGCAAGCCGAGACGCCGTCCGAATGATGCTTAGCGCCGCATCCAGCACTGTTGGCGACCACAAATTCAGCCTGCATTTTCTGATGACTGAATGGGAACATATTGTGGACGCCTGGCAGTTGACGAGCTGGGATGAATACCGCGATGTCACACGCTTGGGCAGAAAAACCCGGTTACCGGAACCCCAGCGGGCGGTTTTATGGTCCATTTTCGAGCAAGTGCGCAGCGCCTTGGCTATGCAGAAGTTGATCACGCACGCGGGCATGTTCACCTGCCTAGCCGCAGTGGTTTCGAACAGCAAACACCCTCCCTTCGACTTTGCCGTCGTGGACGAGGCACAGGATCTCAGCGTAGCACACCTTCGGTTTTTGGCTGCGCTAGGCGCGTCCCGCCCCGACGCGTTGTTTTTTGCCGGGGACCTGGGTCAACGCATTTTTCAGCAACCGTTTTCCTGGAAGTCCTTGGGTGTCGACATTCGCGGCAGGTCGCGCACGTTGCGCATCAACTACCGGACATCCCACCAAATCAGGCAGCAGGCTGACCGATTGTTGGGGGATCAGGCTGTGGATGTGGATGGCAACATCGAGACTCGCAGTGACACGGTGTCAGTCTTCAATGGCGCTCCTCCGAGGATTCAGGTCGGAAAGACCGAAAGTGACGAGATTGAAGTTGTAGGCGCATGGCTGACAGCACAATCCAATGCCGGCATCCTGCCGGAAGAATTCGGCGTGTTTGTTCGCTCAGAAGCCCTGTTCCCTCGGGCGCAAGCTGCAGTTTCAGCCTCTGGCCTTCCGTTCAAGGTGCTTGATGAGTACGTCGAATCCGTCAGCGGTCACGTATCCATCATCACCATGCACCTGGCCAAAGGGCTGGAATTTCGTGCGGTTGTCGTGATGGCTTGTGACGATGAGGTCATCCCTCTACAGGAGCGCATTGAGACCGTCGGTGACGATGCCGACTTGCAAGAAGTGTACGACACAGAAAGGCACCTGCTGTACGTCGCCTGTACCCGAGCACGCGATCAGTTGCTGGTGACTGCGACCGAACCGGCTTCGGAGTTTCTGGATGACTTACGGCCGACAGGTCACTGAAGATGAAACTTGACTTGCGACGGTCAAGAACTCGACACGACTTGCCCATAAAAGACCGTGCGGCAGGGAGCTAGGGAACTTCGTTGAATTGCTCCAATCCCGGCATGGTCAGTGACGGTGACAGCTGGCAGCTGTGGTGATGTACCGCAGTACCCCGAGAACGTGCCAGGTGAGGGCTGCCAACGCCCAACTTTCCAAGATGAAAACACATTGAGCTAAAAATCTGGAAGCAATTGATGTCTGAATATCATGATGATGAAAAGTGGATCTGCTACCACTGTGTTGGCGAAGAATTTTTGGCGAATGAGATCGATCAAACAGGGCAAGTTGCATATTGCGGCAACCAAGCTGCCCAGGCTTGGACACTTGAGACCTTGCCAGATCGTGTAGGTCCGATCTTCGAAAAAAACTACATGCTCAGTGTGAGTGAGCCTGATGGGTATGAGTGGGCATTGATCAAGGACCCTGAGAGTGACTATGAATGGACAAGGGAGGGGTACGGTCCACAGGACGCGCTTGAGCGAAAGCGGCTGCCCCACCAGGTGCGCCGAAAATCGGGCAGTTTCAACCCGGCAGCGGACTGGATCAAGGTCTTGACGATGCACCTGAGCAAGGGCCTAGAGTTTCCCAACGTCGCCCTGCCCGGCATTGGCCAGCTGCCCACCGAGGGCGAGGATGAGCAGACAGAGGCTCAACTCTTTTACGTTGCCAGTACCCGTGCCACCTCACAGTTGATACTGACCAGCAGTGCCGACTCCAAGTTCAGCCTGCGGCTGTCCCAGAACTAAAGATCACGGTCATATTGAGTCGAGTGAAGACTCGGAATTAGCGTCTCTGAGCAACTTGACTATGAGTTCCAAGCTACTTTCCCGCCAGCACATCTGCTTCGCACTTCTTCAGGAATCCGGTCTTGGCAGCGCCAGCCAAAGGCTTCCCGGCCTTGCTGATGGCCTTGTCGGCGCAACCCGATGGAGCTGCCGCGCCACCGCTGTCAGCTTCACACTTTTTCATGAATGCGTTCTTGGCGGCACCGGCAAGCGGTTTACCCGCCTTGCTGACGGCTTTAGCCGAACACTCTGATGCGGCCGGCGTTGCTGCGGCAGCGACCTGAGAAAACATCGCGCTGATGGCAAGTACGGTACCAAGGGCGAGTGAAACAGACTTGATCATAGAAGTGTTCTCGGTAGAGATGGGTTGGTTGAGATGCCGAGAGCAGATTAGCACGCAGGGCCGGGTCAAAGCGTGACTTTTGACGCAGAGTAACGATCTATTTCAACCCCATCCCACGCCCTGTATTCTGCCGCTAATCCAGTGCCTGATTGAGCAAACCGGCTAATCTAGACCCCGCCGTTTTCAAGCGTTGATCCAGGGTTGGCAGGTAGCGGTCCACGTAGACCGCGGGCACCTTGCGTTCCGGGTAGAAACCTGGCTCACCAACAATCCGGCAAGACTCTTCTGCGGCGTGGACCAGGTTCAGGTCGCTTACGCTCTTGGAGGCAGGCGTTCGCTGCAGCCGAGCAGCCAGGGTGTCAACGTCCTCATCCATGCTTTTGATCAACCCACTGTCCCATAAAGCGTGCAGGTTTGACCCTCGTCCGAATGCTTGAACCTGATAGGTGTTGCCGCCCTTGTCATCGCGGTAGCCACCATGAAGCGGTTGGTGAACATCGGCCACCAGATGCACCAGGTACTTCAGGGCGGCCAGTCGGCGCTCATCTGGCGCATTGGAGCGCAACACAGCCACCTGCTTCTCAATCGCGCCGACAACGCACTGACCACCTGGGCAATCCCGTTCTTTGTCGAAGGTACAGGTGTCCCGGGGGAAGTTGATGTAATGCCAGCCTGCGGTGGTTGGGTTACGGTGCTCATCGGCCCAGGTCGAGATCGACGCCAGTGTTTCGCCCGGTTCCAGCGCCAACAAGCGATCAACTTCGCGTCGGGCCGGGGCACTCAACTGGGCTTGCGCCAGATTGGCGACCACCTTGTGCCCTTGAACGCCCCAGGCCAGGACAGGACTCGGCTGAGAAAACGCAATAAAAGCTGTCAGGGCCAGTGTGACGTTTCGGATCACCCCTGTCACTTGGCGTGCCCTTTGACGTGCTTGATCAGTCCTTCACAGGCGTCCTCCACCAAGTCCAGAACCTGCTCAAAGCCTTGATCTCCACAGTAGTAAGGGTCCGGAACGACCGGGCTGTCTTGACGCTGGCAAAACTCGGTCAGACGTCTGACCTTGCCCTGGTGGGCATCGGGGCAGGCAGCCTGAATCAGCGCCAGGTTGTCCCAGTCCATCGCCAATATCAAGTCGTAGGTCTCGAAGTCACTGTCGGTGATTTGGCGAGCCCTCAGGTCTGACAGGTCATACCCACGCTTGAGGGCATGGTGCTGAGACCGAGCATCAGCTGGGCTGCCGGGGTGGTAGTTGTGGGTGCCGGCTGAATCGATATTTACCCACTGGGCGAGACCTTGATCCGTCACCATCTGACGAAAGACGCCGTGAGCGGTTGGACTGCGACAGATATTGCCCATGCAAACGAAGAGAATGGAATAGGAAGACATGACCTATTTTCCTATGTAGAAGCCAAGAGCTGGACTTCACCCGCGTCAATGGGAATCTGCTTGCGTCGAGGCAGGTCTTTGGACTTCACCCGCTTTAATAGACACCTGTTAAGGTCGAAATTGAACTGGAGAGTTAGTCATGAAGAGAGTCAGATACCCAGCGGAATTCAAAGCTGAGGCAGTCAAGCAAGTGACCCAGCGCGGTCGCGGGGTAGTGGATGTGGCCAAGCGCCTTGACATGTCGGACAAAAGCCTCTACCTTTGGGTGCGCCTTGCTCAACAGCAGCAAGGCGTTGGTAGTGGTGAAAACGCTTCGCTCAAGGCAGAGGTGTCCCGCCTCAAGGCTGAACTCAAAAAGGCCAACGAGGAGCGTGACATCCTAAAAAAGGCCGCAACGTACTTTGCCAAACTGTCCGGGTGAAGTACGCATTCATGGCAGCGCATCAAAGCCAGTTTCGCGTGAGCAGCATGTGCCGGATGCTTCGGATTCAGCGCAGCGGCTACTACGCCCGGCAGACTAGGCCAAAGTCATCGCGCAGCCTGGCCGATGAATCCCTATTGCTAAACATCAAACAGTCCTTTGAGGACAGTCTGGGTATCTACGGCAGCCCACGCGTTCACTGTGACCTGCGTGAGGCCGGTATTGCATGTGGCGAGAAACGTGTGGCACGCCTGATGCGTCAAGCTCAACTGCGCTCTGTGCGTGGCTATAAGCGTCCACGCTACAGGATTGGGATGCCAGCCACCACCGCACCCAATCGGTTGCAACGGGAATTCACAGTCGCCCAGCTCGACCAGGTTTGGGTCACTGACATCACTTATATACGCACCCACGAGGGCTGGCTGTATTTGACCGTTGTGATTGACCTGTACTCACGCTCCGTCGTGGGCTGGTCCATGAATTCCACCATGGCCACCGAGCTGGTGCTGGACGCGCTGATGATGGCCGTGTGGCGCAGGCGCCCGAAGACCCCGGTGATGATTCATTCGGACCAGGGCAGCCAGTTTGGTAGTGATGATTTCAACCGCTGGTGCAAAGACAACCAGTTGGTGCCCAGCATGAGTCGCCGGGGAAACTGTTGGGACAATGCAGTTGCAGAGTCCTTCTTCAGCAGCTTGAAGAAGGAACGAATCAAGTGGCGTATCTATGCTTCCCGACAGGAAGCCAAGTCCGACGTGTTTGATTACATAGAGGGTTTTTACAATCGAGTCCGCAGGCACAGTCACCTAGACCAACTGAGCCCGCTGGCATTCGAGCAGCTTCGAACTGGAAGCTGAAATTTGTCTACGAAAGCGGGTGAAGTCCATCAAGCCTCCGCAACTTGTACGGGCGCTTCTTGATGCGAAGGCGGTAATTCAAGCCGCTTATTCATAAGAAGGCCATGGTGTCAGCGCTTCAGGCCAGAGGCTGAGCAGGCGCGGCTGTCTGGCGCAGTTCTGACGGCCACGTCACTGGCAGTGGATGCAAGCGATGGCGTACCGAGTCAAGATCGGCGGCTGTGTCCAGGTCCGTAATGTACGCCTCATGCACTGTGTCTAACACCTGCGTTGCCTCACCAGCTCCGATAAGCCACTCTCGCACGCCACCCAAAAACGGCTGGGCCACCGCCTGGACAGCTGGCCAGGATAGGCAGACTGGATGACCTCGCACACCATGGACCATCGGCACCTGTGCGTGTATCCGGGCGGGACGCTCCCGCCATGCCTCGAGCAAGTGCACAACATGTTCGCCCGTCAGCAGGGGCAGGTCGGCCACAAGCAGCATCAGGTCGCGACCGAACTGGTGCTGTATGTGGTCTTGCACTGCCAGCCGCTGCGACTGCACGAGCTGGGCATCGGGCACACGGCGGTGCACCACCCGCACTCCGCTGCGACGGGCTAGCGGCACCAGGGTTTCTGCATACGGGCCGATCACGACACTGATGTTGTCGATGCCGGCCTGCCGTAGGGCCTGCGCGAGCCGTTCGAACAGGCTCTGTCCGTCAATCAGTAAAGCGGACTTGGGCATGCCGCCTAAGCGCAACCCCAGTCCTGCGGCCAACAGGGTAGCGGCCGGCGGAGGTGATGCTGTGACGGAAGCGGTCATGTGCTCATACACAGCATATGGCGGTCAGATGTGCACCGGTTATTCAAGAAAATGTAGCTTTGCTTCCTGGTGCCTGAACCCACCGCGCCCTCTTGATGGCACTCTTCTATCGCATCAACAGTGTGTCTCATCGTGACGGCCGATCGAACTATGCTGCGCACGGTTCAGTGCGCGTCGTGGAAGAACTTCAACAGATCCAGAGCAGCTGTGTTTGATTGCTGAAATGCTGCCGGGTCGAAGGATGCTTCACCGATGCGTGCGTACCCGGGTAACTCGGAAAAAAGCGCGTCATCGACATTCTTGAAGCCCATTGACCACTCGCTGAACATTCGGCTTTCTATTTCGCCAGAGCCAAAGGTCAGGACGGTGTGATGGCGCTTGTCGCGCTTAATTTTGTCAAACAGTGAGCGCACTTCGCTTTCGTCACCTTCAAGCATCTGGATGAAGTGCCCGGTGTCGCTGTCGGTTGAGTATCTGTAGATCAATAGGCCTGTAAGGCCCATCGCGGTATTCCATTTTCGGCTCTGTGACAGCAACTGATCGAGCTCCGCTGTATTCATCGGCTTTTTTGCTTGGCTAACGTAAATCATGTAGTACATCAATTCTCCTTAGATTTCTATGTCTTCAACGCGACCAACACCTCATCAAGCATCTTATTGGCATCGCCGAAGAGCATGCGGTTGTTATCTTTGTAGAGCATCGGATTATCGACACCAGCGTAGCCCGAAGCCATGCTGCGCTTCATCACAATGGATGTTCGTGCCTTCCAAACTTCCAGCACTGGCATGCCGGCGATCGGGCAGGTAGGGTCATCCTGCGCCGCCGAGTTTACGATGTCATTGGCACCGATCACGATATTCACATCCGTATCGGGAAAGTCATCGTTGAACTCATCTATTTCAAACACGAGGCGCGGAGTGGAAAACTAAGCGTTGGGGTCGGCGAGCACTTCCGCGAGTTGCACCCGACGACCTTCCCGGGCTGAAATAATGCCTGCGCGAATCACACCGAGGGAACGGGTGGCATATTCGCCCCCTGTTTCAGGAGTTCCTTGCCCTCGGACAGCCGCTGCGAACTCATCGAGTTCGTCTACGAAGGTATCGTTTTTAGTGAAGGGGATTGCCTCTACTTTTTCTGTGCCGCGTTTAATGAAACGCAGGCCGCTATGCAGGTCGAAATAGGCGCTGGCTTCCTTGCCATATATGTTCATCACATAATTTTCGGTTGCAGAAGCATAACTTGCATTGACGGTCGAGAGCGCCCCGCTCTCATGCTGCAGCAACAGCGACGCCACATCGGGGTTGTCACCCGGTAGCACCAGTTGTGCCGCCTGTCCACTGACTGCCACGATCGGACCCATCAGGTATTCGAGCACATCGACATAGTGGACGCCAATTTGCAGCATCACGCCGCCCGGCATGCCTTCAGCTTGATAGCGCCAAGAAGTCAGGTCGATCTTACCCAAACGGTCACGGCTGATGTTGGCTTCTGCGTTGACCAGTTTGCCAAACACCCCGGCGTCGATTTGCTGCTTGATCCAGCGGAACTGGCTCTCTCGCCGGCGCTGGTAGCCCAGGGCTAGAACGACGCCGGCCTTGCGACAGGCCTCGGTGATAGCGCGTCCTTCTGCCAGGGTATTGGCAATCGGCTTGTCAAGAAATACATGCTTGCCGGCTTCAGCGGCCTGACGTGTGGTTTCCAGGTGCACGTTGTTAGGCGTGGTGTTGATGATGGCGTCAATCGATTTGTCAGCCAGCATCTCTTCGTAGGTGCTCGCTTCAGCGCAGCCGTACTTCGTGGCAAACGCCGCGCGTTTGTCTTCCGAACGCGTGTAGCACGATCGAATGACAAATTTGTCCGAGCGCTTCATAGCATCGGCCAGAACATCGGACCACCAGCCCATGCCGAGGCAGCCAACGTTGATAGGTGTAAATGACATCAGATTTTCTCCAGTTGAGTAATTAAATTTTGGATGCTGTAAAAATCGAGGCGCTATTTGCCTCAATTCCTGGCTGCGCGAACTCGGCAGGATCGTCGCTTCAGCCGCGCAATGCGACCAATACTTCATCAAGCATCTTCTTGGCGTCGCCGAAGAGCATGCGGTTGTTATCTTTGTAGAACAGCGGGTTATCGACACCAGCGTAGCCCGAAGCCATGCTGCGCTTCATCACGATGGAGGTCCGCGCCTTCCAGACCTCAAGCACCGGCATACCGGCGATCGGACTGGTAGGGTCATCCTGCGCTGCCGGGTTCACGATGTCGTTCGCACCGATGATCATGGCCACATCGGTGCCGGCGAAGTCGTCGTTGAGTTCGTCCATCTCAAACACGATGTCATAAGGCACCCGTGCCTCGGCCAGCAGTACATTCATGTGACCAGGCATTCGCCCGGCCACAGGATGAATGCCAAAACGCACATTCACTCCTTTCTCGCGCAGGTGCTTGGTGATCTCGAACACTGTGTGCTGCGCTTGCGCCACTGCCATACCGTAGCCGGGTACGATGATCACGTTCTTGGCCTCGCGCAGCAGCTCGGCTGTCTCCGTGGCAAGGATGGGGTTGACCTCGCCGGCAGGCTCGGTTGACGCACCGTCCGACGCTTTGGGGGCAGCGGCTACGGTGCCAAAGCCTCCGGCAATCACACTGATGAAGCTGCGGTTCATGGCGTTGCACATAATGTAAGACAGGATTGCGCCACTGGATCCCACCAGCGCGCCGGTTACGATCAGCAAGTCGTTGCCCAGCATGAACCCGGTGGCTGCCGCGGCCCAACCCGAATAGCTGTTGAGCATGGACACCACCACCGGCATGTCTGCGCCGCCAATGGCCATCACCATATGAATGCCGAAGAGCAGCGCGATGGCGCTCATGATGAATAACGGGAGCATGCCTTCATCAATTGTGGGCGCCTGCAAGAACATCCTGCCAAAATAAATCACTGCAAGAAGGCCAACCAGATTCAGCCAGTGACGGCCGGGCAGCAAGAGTGGGCTACCACCGATACGGCCCGACAGCTTGCCAAAAGCAGCCACAGAGCCCGAGAACGTGACCGCACCAATAAAGATGCCTATGTAAATTTCAATCGCATGGATCGCGTGCTCCGCGCCCTCGAGGCTTTTGGAAGCTTCAGGATCCACATAGGTGGCGTAGCCCACCAACACGGCAGCCATACCGACCATGCTGTGCATCAGCGCCACGAGCTCGGGCATTTGCGTCATTTGCACAGTGCGCGCGGCATACAGGCCAATGGCACCGCCCAGCAGCATGGCACCGACGATCCAAGGGACGCCAGCGGCAGTAACTTGTGGGCCAAACACGGTGGCGGCGACAGCGAGCGCCATGCCAAGCATGCCAAACAAGTTGCCACGCCGGGCTGATTCCTGATTGGACAGGCCGCCCAGGCTGAGGATAAAAAGAATGGTAGCTCCGATGTAGGAGACCGTTGAAAGGCTTGCGGACATGAAAGTGTCTCCTTCTTATTTGCGGAACATCGCCAGCATGCGCTGGGTGACGGCAAAGCCGCCAAACATATTGATGGCAGTCAGCACGAGCGCCACCGCGGCCAGCGCGATAATCAACGTGTCGGGCCGTTGGGCAGCATTGGCGATGGGCGAGATTTGTACCAATGCGCCGATTGCGATGATGGAGCTGATCGCATTGGTCACGCTCATGAGTGGCGTATGCAGCGCGGGCTTGACGTTCCAGACCACCATGTAGCCCACGAAGCAGGCCAATATAAACACCGTAAAGTGCGACAAGAACGCCGCTGGCGCGTAAGCACCAATCATCGCGAACAACACGGCTGTGGTCCCAGCCACAATGGCCAACTTGCCAGTGGGCATCGGCTCTGAGGATTCGCCGTGACTGTGGCCTTTCTTTGCATTGACCACAGTGGCCGGCTTTACGGCCAGTTTGGGCGCGGCGACCAGCGGCGGCGCGGGCCAAGTGATCTCACCATTTTTAACCACAGTGAGGCCTCGAATAGCGTCGTCTTCCATGTTGACGTTAATGACGCCATCCTTGGTCTTGCAAAGCTCTTCCGTCAGGCGGAACAGATTGGTGCCGTAGAGCGTGGACGACTGGCATGCCATGCGCGAGGCTAAGTCCGTGAAGCCGACGATGGTCACACCGTGCGTGACCACGGACTTGCCGGGCTCGGTCAATTCGCAGTTGCCGCCCTGCTCGGCGGCCATGTCTACGATCACGCTGCCGGGCTTCATGCTTCGAACCATCTCGGCGGTGATCAGCTTGGGCGCGGGTTTGCCGGGGATGAGCGCGGTGGTGATGATGATGTCCACCTCACGGGCCTGCTTGGCGTACATCTCGCGCTGGGCTCTCTGAAAGCCCTCGCTCATTACCTTCGCGTAGCCGCCGCCGCCCGAGCCTTCTTCTTCATAGTCCACTTTGACGAATTCACCGCCCAACGAAACGACTTGGTCGGCCACTTCAGCGCGGGTGTCGTTGGCGCGCACGATGGCGCCCAAGCTGGCGGCAGCGCCAATCGCGGCCAAACCGGCTACGCCGGCGCCGGCGATGAAGACCTTGGCGGGGGGCACTTTGCCCGCGGCCGTGATCTGGCCGTTGAAGAAGCGGCCAAAAGCGTTGGCCGCCTCGACCACGGCGCGGTAACCGCTGACACCGGCCATAGAGGTCAGTGCATCCATCTTCTGGGCGCGGCTGAGCGTGCGTGGCAGTGCGTCAATGGATAGCGCCGTGACCTTTTTGGCCGCAAACTTCTGCATCAAATCGGGGTTTTGGGCAGGCCACAAAAAGCCAATCAGGGTCTGGCCTTCGTGCATCAGCGCCACTTCGTCTGGCGTGGGTGCGCGCACCTTGAAGATGATGTCGCTGTCGTTCCACAGCGCCGCAGCGTTGGGCACAATCGTTGCACCGGCTTGCACATAGGCGTCGTCCGACAGGTCAGCAAGGTCGCCCGCGCCTTGTTCCACGACTACGGCAAAGCCGAGTTTGACCAGCTTGGTCACTGCATCAGGGACCGTGGCAACGCGCTTTTCGCCTGGAAATATTTCTTTAGGCACGCCAATACGTTGAGGTATTGGGGCCGAAACGCCTTTGGTAGCATTGTCGATCGGTTGGACAGAAATCATGAAAAAAACCTCAAGGCAGGAGTTTGAAACAGTATGAAGAAGGGAAAAATGTTTCAAAAATGTATGGGAATCAGAAATAGGTCGCTAAAAATCAATGATTGGCCTTAAGTGCGAAATCCATAGCAGGAACAGTGCGCATCAACCAAGACTTGCAACGACTTAAACATTTACCAGATTCTGATTCACACCTGAAGCTTTCGAAATCATCGTTGCAGTTATTAACTAATAAGCTAAGGTTGGGTGTGAAAGAGAGGCCAATCGCCGATGTAGCTTTTCAACATGCGATTCTCTTGATCCTGCTCTGCAAATACGGCACGAGCGACATCGTGAAATGACAGCACACCGATCAGCTCGCCTCTGTCAAGCACGGGCATGTAGCGTTGGTGTTTACTGATCATCAGCGCACGGAGATTGTGCAGTTCGACTTCGGGCGCGGTGCAGATCGGCGTCGAGTTCATTACCTCCCGCACCTTGAGCTCGGCGACAGGTGGCGTCGGCCCGCTGCGCAACTCCTTTTGACGCTGCGCCAGCACGAAGATCACCTCGCGGAAGGTAAGCAGACCAACCACCGTGCGGCCATCCATCACGACCAATGACCCCAGGTCCTCGTCAGCCATGGTGATCACACATTGCGAGAGCAAGGTGCCAGGATGTACGGTCAAAGGGATCCGGTCTTTCGATCGAAGGATGTCACTTACTCTCATCTTGATTTCCTCTCGTGGCTCTCGGTAGCCACCTTAGATATACGCGAGGGGTCGCGCGGCCTGCCAACACTACCAAGCGAGGCGAAAAGCTGTAAAAGTCCTACAGTTCAGGCACTAGGGTTGCTCTGCTGCCCGCAGGAAATCAAAGTCACATCCAGCATCGGCCTGCATCACATGGTCCTGGTAAAGCTTGGCGTAGCCGCGCTGCGCCAGTGCGGGCCGAGCAGGCAAATCGGCACGCCGACGCGCCAGTTCGGCTTTATCGACCAAAAGGTCGACGCGGCGCTCCTTCACAGACAAGCGGATACGGTCGCCAGTACGCACCAGCGCCAACGGACCACCTACCGCGGCCTCAGGGGTCACGTGCAAAACGATCGTGCCAAACGCCGTGCCGCTCATCCGCGCATCGGAAATGCGCACCATGTCCTTGACACCGGCCACTGCCAGCTTCTTTGGAATCGGCAGGTAGCCCGCCTCAGGCATGCCGCTGCCGCTAGTCGGACCAGCGTTTTGCAACACCATGATGTCGTCTGCCTGGATGTCAAGATCCGGATCGTCGACGCGCTCAGATAGATCTTGTAGCGAGCTGAAGACAACTGCGCGTGCCTCTTTCTCGAACAAGGTCTTGTCGGCCGCCGACCGTTTGAGGATCGCGCCACCTGGTGCAAGCGAGCCAAAAAGTGCCACCAAGCCGCCCACCGGTTCGATAGGCTCCGAAAACTTACGCACCACGCGGTGGTCGGCCCAGGCGCCTTCCTCCGCGGCGAGACGATCTCCCAAAGTTTCCCCGGTGACCGAAATCGTGTCCAAGTGCAGCAGCGGCTTCAACTCCCGCAGCAACGCGCTCATGCCGCCGGCGGCATAAAAGTCTTCCATGTAGTTGTCGCCGGTCGGCTTTAAGTCGACTAGCACCGGCGTGGTGTCACTCAGTTCGTTCAAATCATGAAGCGAGACTGGAATGCCCAGCCGTCCAGCCACTGCCGTCAGGTGAATGAGCGCGTTGGTACTGCCGCCCAGCGCCAACAACACGCGCAGTGCGTTGTGCACCGATTTCGGCGTAATGATTTGGCTCGGCCGAATTGGGTTGTGGATCAACCGCACCGCTTGCGCGCCGCTGGCCTCGGCCGCGCGCAGACGATCCGCGTGAACCGCTGGGATGGCGGCCGTGCCTGGCAGGGACATTCCCAAAGTCTCAGCGATGCAGGCCATGGTACTCGCGGTACCCATCACCGCGCACGTCCCTGCCGTGGTGGCTAACCGGCCTTCGACGACGTCAATCGTCTTGCGTTCTATCTTGCCTGCACGATAGCTTCCCCAAAAACGCCGACAGTCGGTGCACGCGCCCAAGCGTTCGCCCTCGTGGCGGCCGGTCATCATCGGCCCGGTGACGAGTTGGATTGCCGGCACGTTAGCGGCGGCAGCTCCCATCAGTTGCGCCGGTACGGTCTTATCGCAACCCCCGATTAGCACCACCGCGTCCATCGGCTGCGCACGGACCATCTCTTCGACGTCCATACTCATCAGGTTACGGAACATCATACTGGTCGGGCTGAGGAAGACCTCGCCCAAAGATATGGTCGGAAACTCGATCGGCAGCCCTCCGGCGGCAAGCACGCCACGTTTGACCGCCTCGACCAGCTCGGGCATGGCGCGGTGGCAGTTGTTGAATCCTGAACCGCTGGAGGCGATGCCAACCACCGGGCGTTCGAGAAGTTCAGTCGAATATCCCATCGACTTGATGAAGCTGCGCCGCAGGTAGAGTGCAAAAGCGCGATCGCCGTAGTTGGTGAGACCGCGTGCAATGCCGTGGGCGGGAATATCTACCATAAGGACTCCTAATTGAAACTACTGGAGCAACCGAGTTGTGTATAGAGTCGATTGCCGATGTTGAACTGAATAACGCGCCTGCGAACCTACAGCCGTGTCTTTATGTATTTGGCCTCCAGATAGTCGCGCACCCCAAGTGCACCACCTTCTCGACCCATGCCGCTGTCCTTCACACCACCGAAAGGCATCTCTGCACTGGCGATGGCCAGTTCGTTGATACCAACCATGCCGGCTTCGATGGCCTCGCTGGCGAGCGTAGCGGTCTTCAGCGAACGCGTGAACAGGTACGACGCCAACCCATAAGGTGTCGCGTTAGCAAGTGCGATGGCCTCGTCAAAGTTGGCGAATTTCGCAATCGGTGCCACTGGCCCGAAGGGCTCGTCCTGCATGATGCGCGCTGTCTGCGGCACGTCTGCCAGCGCTGTGGGTGCGAGGTAGTAGCCCTTATTTCCAAGTCCTTCAGGGCGGGCGCCGCCAGCCACCAAGCGTGCGCCATGGTCGAGCGCGTCGGCAATCAACGACTGTGCGTGCACCAGGCCACGGCGGTTGGCCAAGGGTCCCACGTCTGTATCCGCCGCCAGGCCCGGCCCCACCTTGAGCGAACGAGCAACTGCGCCAAAGCGTTCAACGAAGCTCGCATACACGCTCTCGTGCACGAAAAATCGCGACGGCGACGCACAGACCTGACCGCAATTTCGGTACTTGAAGCGCGCACATTGCTCAGCCGCTTCCTCAACGTCGGCATCTTCAAACACCAGCACTGGCGCGTGACCCCCAAGTTCCATCGACACGCGCTTGATGCCTTCAGCGGCTAGATGCAGCATCTTACGACCCACGGAGGTGGAGCCAGTCAACGTGATTTTTGCTACCTTCGGCGAGCCGACTAATACCTCAGAGATGAAGCCTGAGTCGCCGGTGACGAGGTTGACGGTGCCCGGTGGCAAGCCAGCGTCGTGCAAAGCCTGCACCACTGCCATGCAGCTGCCAGCGGCCTCGCTCGCAGGCTTGACAACTACAGTGCAGCCAGCGCCCAGAGCCGCAGCGATTTTTCGGGATGGCAGCAAAGCCGGAAAATTCCAAGCTGAGAAGGCTGCCACTACGCCCACTGGCTCAAATCGAACCTGCATGCGAACCTCGGACATGCGCGCTTGAAAGGTCTGCCCGTAAATGCGCTGAGTCTCGCCTGCGTACCAATCGAACTGGTCGGCGGCGTCGTTGATTTCGCCGCGTGCCTGTGCCAGCGGCTTGCCTGTCTCGGACGACATCAGACGCGCATTGTCTTCAGCGCGCTCACGCATCAGCGATGCAGTGCGGTGCAACAGTTTCGAACGCTCCCAGGGTGAGGTGTGGCGCCAAACGCGGAAGGCAGCGTCGGCGGCATCCACCGCCGCATCAAGGTCGGTGCGTGTAGCAACCGGTATGTAACCAATGATCTCCTCGTTGGTCGGGTCGATGACCTCGCGTACCTCGCCACCACTGGCACCTCGCCACTGGCCATTGATGAAAAGGCCGTAGCCGCTGTACAAGCCAAAATCGTTGCGCTTCATAGAAATTCCGTTCGATTTAGTTCTTCAGATAAGAGAAGAAAGGTAGCGTTGTTGCACGTCGCCGCACCAGTTGCCGACGTTCCACGAGCCGTAAGCTCCCAAGCCGCCCTCGGGGCGCTCGCCAGCATAAACCGGCACATGAACCAGCGCCAGTCCGTCATGCGCATGGGCACGCGCCAGCGCGTCGCGCAGGCTGGCAGTGTCTTCGCCGCCCCACAGGGCCAACACCCCCGCCACACTGGATGCCAGTTGCACATAATCTACGGCGATGCCGTCATTGGTCCTGAAATCGTGGCCATACTGCGCGTGCTGCAGGCTTGATATAGCCGCCATGCGCCGGTTGTCGAAGACCACGATGGTGCCGCGCGCTCCGTGCTCTACAGCGCTGATCAGCGCCTGTGGGTTCATCATGAAGGAGCCGTCGCCGGTGAATGCAATCGGGTACTGCTTCGTGTCCGCCATGCCCGCGGCGGTCACCGCACAAGTCGCGAAGCCCATGTACGAGGCACCCGACTCGGTGTAGGTCTGGCCGGGCGCGTCGTCCTCAACGGTCTGGAATCCATTGGCCTGCACGTCGCCGGCATCGAAGAACTTGATGGCACCGACCTCCTTGGCGAAGTCACACACGAGCTTGATTGCGGCAGGCTGTGTCAGCACAGGACGCTGCCAGACCTGGTCGAACATCGGCGACACGGCCTGGCGCTCGCGCAGGAAGCCCTTCCACGCAGCCTTGCTGGCGCTACAGCCATCCAACCATACCGCGCGTGCCTGCGCCTGTTCGTCCGGTACCGCGTCCAATGCGGACAGCAGTTGCGCGACGACCGCGCCGATGTCCCCTTGTAGCGCAAGCGTGCGGTTGTAATGCGTTAGATCGGAAAGATCCGCGTTGATGTTGATAACCTGTTCGACCAGCGGATAGCCAACACCCGAGCAGTCGCTTTGGCATACCGCACGCGTGCCAACTGCCAAAAGCAGCGTGGCATTTGTCATCGCATGGTTGCCACTGATCGAACCTTTGCTGCCCCCGACGTGCATGTAGTGCGGGTGAGCGTCTGGCAAAACACCCGTCGAGCCGGGTGAGACCACCACGGCGGCGCCGCAGCGCTCGGCTAGTTCACGCAGTGGCCCTGCGAAGGCGCGACCACCTCCGCCGACCTTGATGACAACGCGCGCATGGCGGCGCAGTGCCTGCGCAGCCTGCTGTAGCGTGCCCGCATCGGCGACCGCTGTACGCGGGGCTTGAAGCGCCTCAGGCAACGCATCCAGGTGCAGGTCGTGGATGACTTGCGGCTGGGTGTTGATGGGCAACAGCAAATAAAACGGCCCTGGCTTTACAGGGTGGTGTACGCACTGCGTGCCACGTCTCAGGGCATCGCGCAGAGCCTCCGGCGTGTGCAGTACGTAGGACTGTCCCATCAGCGCAGTCATTTGGCCATACAACTGCTGCTGCTGTTTGGGAATCTGCTGCATGTTGTAGCCTTCGCCCCAGGTCGTCTCGTCACCATAGATATGATAAAGACCTACGCCATTGCACGCTGCAGCAAGCGATCCGGCCATGGCCTGCAGAGCACCTGGTCCAATCGACGTAACCACTGCACAAGGTTCTCCCCAAGCCCAGGACAACGCGGTTCCAGCATGTGCCATCTCGACCTCGTTGCGGAAGTTGTATACCTGTGTCACGCCGGCTTCGGTGTAAACACGAAGCACCTCGCCGAGGTCTGTCGAACCGTGGCCAAAGATCGCCAGGTACTTGCTGATGCCCTGCTTGAGTAAACCCAGAACCAACGCCTCGGACAAAGTGAGGTTGAGTAGCTGCGGCAGCACGCCAGCGGTCAGCGCTTGCTGCAGACTGCCAGCATGTGCGATGGCATCGGCACGCGCTTTTTGCCCGTCTGGACCGCGCAACATCGTAGTGCGGTGATCGATACTTTGACTCATTGTTGTTGATCTTTCATTTCAAATTAAGGCCGACTCGTATTCAGCTGATGGCTTCAGCCACTGGCACCTCATCGGGCTGCTTAGCTGATCGCCGATCAACCAGCGCTTCCATAACGCGTTCAGGAGTAGCCGGCAGCCGGGTCATACGCACACCGACGGCGTCGTATATGGCGTTGATGATCGCGGCCGCAGTCGGCGTAATCGCTGGCTCACCGATTCCTTTGACGCCCAGCGGCGTCTTTGGGTCAGGCTCCGTCAGCAGCACTGATGTAACGTGGGGAATATCCAACGCAGTGGGTAGGATGTATTTGGCGAAACCGGGGGTGGTGGTGGTGCCGTTGTGTTGAACGTACTCCTCCATCAGCGCATGGCCGACGGCCATTACTACTGAGCCTTCGATTTGACCCTCGACCTGCTGCGGGTTGACCACTCGGCCCACATCGTGTGCGGCCCAGACGCCAAGCACCTGTACCTCGCCTGTGTCGTCATCGACCTCTACCTCGGCCACTTGCGCACCAAAGACGTAGCTTTGCCAAGGTGTCGCCTCGCCGTTTTCTGGATTCAGTGCCGTATGGGCGGAGGTAAACAGGCCGCTGCCAACAATCACAATACCGCGTTCTTTCTTCAACACGTGCACCGCGTGCTCCATGCTCATTCGCTTGCTGGCTGAGCCCTCTGCCCAGACCTGACCAGCGAAGGCGCGCACGCTTTCAGCGCTGACACCCCAGTACGCACCCATGGCTGTGCGGAATCGCCCAAAAGCCTCCCGGCAGCCCAATGCCACCGCATTGCCGATCATGTAGGTCATGCGTGTGGCGCCTGCATGTGCAGCCTCGGGAACGCGGGCGGTGTCGTTATCCCCGAGGACGATGTCCTCAGGCCGCACGCCCATTTCCTGCGCTGCAATTTGGCACAGGCCCGTGAGCACGCCTTCGCCGATCTCAGTCACGCCCGTTGCGATTTTGACTGTCCCACCGTCGTCGAGTTCGACCCACACCGCTGCCCGATCCATTGCAGCAGTGCGCGCGATACCGTACCAACCGCAAGCCACGCCTCTTCCTCTATGTTTCATGTCATATTTCCTTAATTGATGCTTATCTTTACCGGGTGCACGTCTGACTTTGACGAGGCTCTTGGTACGAGTGGCTGGGTTTGGCCACCGATCAGGTATGACTGGCGAGAGCCTTCGTAGTTAAAGTCGTTGCGCTGAGGCTTACCCTGGCCTTGGCGGTAGGGCACGCCAGCATCCCAGCCTGCAGCCTTAATCGCTGCCTCGAGGCATTCGACAGCGAGTACACGATCCAGCTGCTGGCGCGTATGGGTCGTGGCGCCATCACGCATCAAGTTGATGCGGCGCAGCGCCACCGGATCCATGCCCAGACGCTGCGCGCAAAGGTCAAGGTGGCACTCGGTGGCAAACTCTGACTGGAAAGCGCCGAAGGCCCGGAATGCGCCACTCGGCGTGTTGTTGGTATATACGCCAATCGAGTCGACCCAAACATTGGCAATGTCGTAGGGGCCGGGGCCAAGGATCGCCGACTTGTTCATTACGCCGGGCGTCGAAAGTGCATAGGCGCCACCATCAGCGACCATGACCATCTTCGTGGCGACAATTCGGCCGTCGCGCTTCAGACCCATGGTGTACCTGATATTGAACGGGTGCCGCTTGGCACTGACCTTGATGCTTTCCTCGCGGGTAAACACATACCGCACCGGACGCCTTGTTTTGATAGCAGCCAACGCCAACATGCCTTGGTAAATCATGTCCTCCTTTCCACCGAATCCCCCGCCCACGGTGCTCATGATCATGCGCACCTTATTGATGGGTCTGCCCAGAATGCGCGCCAGCATGTGGCGATGGTGGGTGATATTTTGGCTGGGCGACTGCACCGTCACGCAACCATCAGCCTCTACGTATGCCAGTCCGGCCTCGGGCTCTAGATAGGCATGCTCTACTGACTGGGTGTCATAAGTCTGCTCGACGATCACATCGGCACTCGCCAGAGCGGCGTCCACATCGCCCTTGCGGATGCGCGTGTGCTTGCAGATATTGTTCTGCGCAAACCCATGTAACTGCACAGCGCCGTCATGCATTGCCGTGTGCGGGTCGAACAAACTGGGCAGTTTCTCGTATTCCACGTGGATCGCGGCCACAGCAGCACGCGCGATGTCCAGCGTCTCAGCCGCAACCGCCACTACCGCCTCGCCAACGTAGCGCACTACGCCACGCGCCAGTGTCGGCTGGTCCTCAATAAAGACGCCGAAGTTGTCAACGCCGGGAACATCGTCGCAGGTCAATATGCACTCGACGCCCGGAATCGCACGTGCGGTTTCGGCGTCGATGCGCACGATGCGTGCATGGGGATGCGGACTTCGCACAACCTGCATGTGCAGCATGTTGGGCATGAACATATCAGCGGCGTACTTGATCGCGCCGGTGACCTTGGCCGGTGCGTCCAGGCGCCGTGTGCGCTGGCCGATGAAGCTGTGGGCCTCGGCGTCTTCCTCTAGCGCGCTGGCCGGAACCGCACCGCTTTGTATGTCGCGTGCCAGCTCAACCGCATCAAGGATTTTTTGGTAGCCAGTACAGCGGCAAATATTGCCACCCAGACCCTCTTTGATCTCGTCCCGGCTAGCTCCCGGGTTGCGGCGCAAGGTGGAGGTTGCGGCCATCACCATGCCCGGAATGCAGTACCCGCACTGACTTGCGCCGCACTTGTGGAAGGCCTGCTGTAGCAACGACATGCCGGCGTCTCGATCCAGGTCATCAATGGTCTCAACAGAGCAGCCGTTGATCTTCTGGACCGGAGCGAGGCAGCTTTTGATCAGCTTTCCGTCGACAAACATGGAGCACGTCCCGCATTCTCCCGCGCCACAACCTTCCTTGTTGCCGGTGAGCTTGAGCTCCTCGCGCACAAAGTCAATGACCCGGTAGTGGTTGGGTACCCTGCGCTGCACTTTACGCCCGTTGACGGTCGCGTTGATCTCTGTGGTCGGGTGGCAGCCTTCTGCCAGGGTGCCGCCATCAAGCAAGGTATCAGACATTTTGGCTCTCCTTAGGTATACGGGGCAAGTCAAGCCCGGCGTGTGCAATGGCAGCAGCGAGCGAACGTTCGACGAAATTGCTCAGCACTTCGCGCCTGTAACTCTGACGGCTCCGCGAGCGGACTCGATCGGCCACGCGGACAGATGCTTCCCGCAGTGCTGCCGAGGTGGGTGTAACCCCTGTTAAAAGGTCTTCAATATCGGTTAATCGTTCGGGTACAGGTCCCACCGCACCAATAGCAATGCGCAGATCGTCAATGCGTTTGCTTGCATCAAGGTGGACCAACGTGGCAAGGCAGACGGTGGAGATGGCCAGTGAGCGACGATGGCCCACTTTCTCAAAAGCAACACCATGGTTGGGTAATGCATCGAATTCCAACCGTAGCAATATTTCTCCAGGCTGCAACATGGTGCGGCTTGGTCCGAGAATGAACTCGGATAGCGGTACGGAGCGCTCGATTAAACGGTCACCCTCCCGACGCACCAAAGTAACGTGGGTGTTGAGTGCGAGCAGCGCCGGCTGGGTGTCACCCGCCGGCGATGCGTTCACAAGGTTGCCGCCAACGGTGGCTTGTTCACGAATTTGATCATCGGCGAACCAGAGCGCGCAAGCGCCAAGCACCGGCGCTTGTTGCATCAGCAGCGGATGACGTTGCAGCGCTGAAATCGGCGTGGTCGCGCCGATACGAATGCGTGCGCCTTCCTGCGAAATGCCGCCCAGCGCAGCAATGCGGCTGAGGTCGACCACCGCTGGCAAGTGCACGTCTCCAGCCCGGCCCTCGCGGGCCCAGGGCAGCAGATCGGTAGCGCCAGCCAGCAATCGCGCGGCCGGCATGCGCTGAAGCACGTCGAAGGCCTCGTCAAGAGACTTCGGTGTGAGGTAGTGGTCGAATGTCAGCACGGTCGACTTCTCCTTAGCAGCCTTCGGGGTGGCCGATTTTCACCACCACCTTGATCGCGTCGCCGATACGCTCGCGTGCATGGCGCAAAGCCTCAGGCACCTCTTCCAGTGGGAAGGTATGGGTATGGATCAGCTTGGCTGGGAAACGCTTCTGTGCCATAAGTGCAGCGGCGCGGTGTGTGGCGCTCTTGCCTTCGCCGCGGATGCCGAACAGGGAGATATTGTTTCTCACCAGCGCGGCTACATCAATCGGCACTGGCTCGCCAGGGAAGGCGGCCAGGCAGATGCGTCCACCGCGCCGCAACATGTTGGCCGCATCGTTGACGGCGTTCGGTGCGCCTGAGCACTCGAGCACGTAGTGCGCGCCGCCATTGGTGTATTCGCGTACCTTGGCGACGGAGTCTTCCTTCGTCACGTTGATTGTGAAGTCGGCACCGAGCTTACGTCCCATCTCCAGACGGTTGTCGCGTGTGCCGGTCAGGATCACTTCGCTGGCACCTAGCGCCTTCGCAACGCCTACGCCCATCAGGCCGATCGGGCCGGGGCCCATGACCACCACCGACTGCCCTGCAACCAGCCCGCCAATCGAGTCTAGCCCATACATGGCAGTGCCAGCGGTCACGATCAGTGTTGCCTCTTCATCACTCATATCATCTGGCACGTGAGCCAGTGTGTTGATGTTGTTGATGGCGTACTGCGTGAAGCCGCCATCGGTTGTGAAGCCATTGGCGCGGTGGCCCTTATTGACATCACCGTAGTTCTTGCCGTAGTTCAGGCAAGAGGTGTACATACCCTCTCTGCAGCGCTCGCAGCGACCGCAGCCGGCGTGCACTTCGACGGTGACGCGATCACCCACTTTGTACTCGTCGACGCCTTGACCAAGCTTCACCACAGTGCCCATGTATTCGTGCCCGGGGGTGAAGTTCTTGTTGAAGGGCAGGCCGCCCTGGATCTGTGCCGGTGGGCCATGACGGATGATCTCAAGGTCGGTCGCACAAACGGCGATAGCATCGATACGCACCAAGACCTCGGCTGCACCGGGCATTGGCACCGGCTTGTCAACAAAGGTGAGCTGGTTTGGGTCGCCGAGCACCCAAGCTTTCATCGTTTCGGGAATGTTGTAGCTTCGCTGACCCAAGAAGGCTGCGTCTGTGGTTGTGTTCATCGTGTCTCCAGAGTTTGATGATTGGGTTGTGATCGAGGACTTCCTGCACCGTGTGGTCCTAGTATGCGAACTCGATAGGCTGCATTGAACGCGTACTTACTTGTTTTCGCAAGCGAAGGGGCAGCGGTTCTTGGACAAATGCAAGTTAATCTTTGAATCGTCCAATTGCATGCTTTTGCACGGCAAATAACCAGCTTTGTGAAGCGCATAATGGAAAAAAATTGTTGCCCGCGCAAACTCTATTTACACTCAACAACCCATGAGAACTAGACCTGCCGCCATCCCTGACCAAGGACAGCCACCCACAGAGGTCGACACGCACGCGCCAGTAGCGATCCACACTTATTCCATGGTCGAACGATCAGACCGTTTGGACTTCGAAATTCGTGACCAGTCGGTGCGCGCACCCGTTACCAAGCCGCATCGGCATGAGTACTTCCAAATCTTCGCCAACCAAGCTGGGGCAGCTCCCCACCTATTGGGTGGGAGGCGCTGCGAATCGCTGCCGCGCTCGTTGATCTTTGTATTGCCCTATCGAGTCCACGTAGCAATGGTTGAGCCCGGTACCCGCTATCAGTTGATCAATTTCTCCAGTAAATTCCTGAGGTCCGATTTTGCGTTGTCACCACTTGAGATGGAGGAGGCGTCAATAAGCATTTACCCAGAGCTCACACCCTTTATTTACCAGGGCTGGTTTGACTTCGTTTTTGATGCCGCTGAGTTCGCGTACGTAGAAGCTTTGCTGGAACGGCTGAAAAACGCGCACGGCCACCGAACGCTGGGCACTTTGGAGCGTGCGCGAGGCACGCTGCTTGAGCTAATTGGCATGACCACAGAGAAGTTCGCGCCACAGCTGAAGTCGTTGGCCGAACAACGCGTTTATTTGCAGGGTCACACTGATGCGCTACGCCGCGTTCTCAAGTTTATCGATGAGAACCTGCACCGACATATAGATCTGACTGAGGTCGCTGAGGCTGCTTACCTTTCGCCGAACTATTTATCTCAGTTGCTCAAAAAACATACTGGGCTGGCATTTGTCGACTGGCTTACGGGGCGCCGCATGGAGCGCGCTCGGGAACTGTTAGCGCACACGGCTGAGCGCGTCAGCGCCATTGCACACCGTGTCGGCTTCGCCGATGAGGCCTACTTCACTCGACGCTTCAATCAACGCTTTGGCGTTGCACCGACGGCCTACCGCCGCTCGGTGCGCGAAGCAGGCTAAGCGCATCCAAAACGGGGTGGTGCGCATATCCTGAGCGCCGGCAATCGACGGTCCGGGCTCCTTGCCGAATTGGACAATCCCGCTAAGTACTTGCACACCACAAAGGTTCGGAGCGACTTTGATTGTGCTAGCAGACTGGTAACTGTTTAAATATCTTTCGGCGCAAATGTAAGATGCTTTTGTCAGCTACCAGACGCTTCGCGCCGATATTCATTAAAACAAACAGGAGACAGTATGATCGAAAAAATTATGTCCAGGCTGCACGTTCGTAGCTTGCATCTCGCTGCCATCGCAGCACTTTCTCTTGCGCCTTACAGTGCAATATCGGCGACTGACTTTCCGAAACAAGCGGTGGAGATGACGGTACTCTTCGGTGGTTCAAGCGCGACCATTGCGCAGGTCTTGGCGGATGGTATGTCCAAGCAGTTGAATGTACCTGTTGCAGCGGTCAGTCGCACTGGTGGCGGTGGAGCCGCAGGATACTCTTTCGTCAAAGCCACGCCACCCAGCGGCTACAACATTGTCTGGAACTCGAACTCAATCAATACCGCGTTCCATACGGGCAACATACCGTTTGACTATCGCAGCTTCGATCCGGTGGCGCAGGTCGGCATGGAGGTACCGGCTCTTGCTGTGCGCGGTGATTCGGGTTGGAAGACGCTTGCCGACGTTGCCGCTGCAGGCAAGAAGCAGAAGCTCAAGGTTGGAATTTCTGGCCGTGGTTCTTTCACTCACCTGGCATCCGCCGCGCTGTTCCAGAAGATGGGCATCGAAGTGATCTACGTCCCCTACGGTACGGGCAGTGCGCCTGTGGAATTGTTAGGCGGGCGCGTCGACGCAGCGCTGCAATGGCCATCTCAGTTCACGGCGATGGCCGACAAGATTCATATCGTTGCTGTGACCTCGAACTCGCGCGTGCCATTGGTACCCAATGTGCCGACTGCGAAGGAGCAGGGCTATGATGTCAACGTGGTAATGTGGCGTGGCATCAGCGTGCCTGCTGGCACGCCAAAGGACGTCATTGCACGTCTGCAGAGTGCGATAGAGGCCGTCGTCGTCAGCGCGGACTTCAAGACACAGAGTGCCAAGTTCGGGTTCGAACCCGGCTATCTTTCGGCTACTGAATTTGGCAAAGTGATTGCCAGCGATGACGCAGAGATCGCTACGTTGATGACCCAGCTCGGTCTGAAAAAATAGCAGGAGCGGTCATGCGTTCAGATCGTTTTCTGGGGCCGCTGCTGAGCGCGCTCTCACTGGGCTGGCTGTGGCTTGCTTACTTTTACATCCCTGCCTCAAATACCCCGGGAGAGCCCGGCCCCCGGGCCTTTCCCATCGTGCTCGGCTATGCGCTCCTGCTTCTAGGGCTGGCGATCACGGTGTCGGGTTTCGGTCGCCGCCGCGAGGTCGCCCCCCCCAAAGCTGAAGCAGCTACCAAAGCATCGCCGCTGAAACGTGAACTACGCATCGTGCTGGGCACCTTCGGTTTGCTGATGTTATATGCCTTCCTCATGGAAAAAACCGGGTTCCTGGTGTCGACACCCATCGTGCTGGCGCTGACCTTGGCAGGGCTGCTGCGCATTCGTCGATGGACCTTCATTGCGCTGATGAGCGGCGGCACGACGCTGGTGTGCTGGCTCGTTTTCGTCGTAGTTCTGCGCGTTCCGTTGCCGCGTGGTTCATTGTGGTGGTTGATTTAAATAGGGGACCGTAAATGGACGCAATGTTAAGTGGATTACAGATGGCGCTGACCTGGCACGCGCTCCTGGCTGTGGCTGTCGGCAGCGTAGTTGGTGTGATTTTTGGTGCCATCCCGGGACTGACCTTCTCGATGGCCCTGGCTCTGCTATTGCCTTTCACCTTCGGCATGGCTGCCACACCGGCGATTGCACTGCTAATGGGCGTCTACATCGGTGGAATGACCGGCGGGTCGGTTTCGGCCATCCTGCTCGGCATTCCGGGCACACCTTCGGCTGCAGCCACCGTCTTTGATGGCTATCCTATGGCGCTGAAGGGCGAGGCCAGCGTCGCGCTGGGCGGTGCAGTTATCGCGTCGGTCTTTGGCGGCATTTTCAGCCTGTTGGTGATGATGCTACTGCTGGAGAAGGTGGCCGGCATGGCCATCAAGTTCGGGCCGGCTGAGATCTTCGCGTTGGTTCTGTTTGGATTGTCGACAATTTGTGGATTGGGAGAACGATCAATGGCGCGAGGCCTGGTCGGGGGCGTACTCGGGCTGATGCTGGTGATCATCGGACTTGACCCGATTGACGGCGTCGCACGCCTGACCTTCGGCATAGTGGACCTGCAACAGGGAGTGAACCTGCTGGTGGGAATGATCGGTCTGTTCGCCGTGCCACAGGTGATTTCCACGTTCCTCGACTATGGCCGGTTAGAAGCAAAGTCTGTTGGAACGGACGTGCGTGCCAGCTTGCCCTCTTGGCGGCAGCTGAAGTCGCGCTTCGGCCTGATGCTGCGTTGCAGTGCCATTGGCACTGCAATCGGCGCGATCCCCGGTACCGGTGGGCCGATCGCGGCTTTTCTGGCCTACGACCACGCACGCCGCTTTGACCCCAAGCCTGAGGGATACGGTAAGGGTGAGCTGTCTGGTGTGTTGGCGCCCGAGAGCGCCAACAATGCCGTCACTGGCGGGACAATGATACCGCTGCTGAGCCTGGGCATTCCCGGTGATCCGGCCACAGCCGTCATCTTGGGTGGCATGATTTTGCATGGGCTCGCCCCAGGTCCGGCACTGTTCCAGACAGACCTGCCGGCGATCTATGCCATCTACATTGCTATCGCCATCTCTTATATCGTCACGCTCGTAGTGCAGATTTGGGGTATCCGGTGGTTCGTAAAGGTAATGAGCGTGCCAACGCACCTGATGGCGGTGGTCATCATCGTGATGTGTGTGCTGGGTTCTTACGCCATCCGCAATTCGATGTTCGACGTCTACCTGATGGCAGTCATGGGCCTGATCGGCTACGTGCTGAAGCGACTGAGCATCCCGGTGGCGCCGGTGGTGCTGGGCCTGGTGCTAGGCAGCACTTTGGAAAACTCGTTCCGTACGGACCTGATACTTAACGAAGGCAGCTACCAAGGCTTCCTCGACAGCAAGGTGGCACTCAGCTTCTTCGCGCTAACGCTCCTGATGATCGGCGGGCAGATGTGGTCGTCGCGCAAGAAGAGCCCAGAGGTTGCGACAGCCTGAGGGTTTGTTTTTCCTGCCCCTCTCGTCAGCGCTCTCTGCCTGTCGACAACTCCAAGAAACTGGTCAGCAGCACCGTCACCGGCGAACGGGTTGGGCGACCGGCTCGAACCGAAGGGCTCGGCTTTGTCAGGAAGCGCAACTCATAGACCGAAACTCGAGCCTGCCCAGTATCGGCTCCATTAAAAAGGAAGAGCAATGGATAGTTTGGATTTGCAGGTGCTGTACAAAGCACGCGATTGGTTTCGCGACGGTCACCGCGTGTGGCTTGTCACCGTTATCGAAACCTGGGGCTCTGCGCCGCGTCCACCCGGAGCCCTGCTGTGTCTGCGCAGCGACGGCCAGGTGGTAGGTTCAGTTTCGGGTGGCTGCGTCGAGGACGACCTGATTGAACGTGTTCGCACCGGCGAGCGGGTCACAAGGCCGTCGCTGATCACCTACGGCGTCTCCAAGGAAGAGGCCTCACGCTTCGGTCTTCCCTGCGGCGGCAACTTACGCTTGGTACAGGAGCCCCTGCTCTCTGCCAACTGGATCGATGACATTCTGAGCCTCACAGCGAGGCATTGTTTGGTGGCGCGCACGCTGGATCTCGACACCGGCGAGGTGAAGGTGGAAACCGCTGCGCGAGGTGAGAAGTTCGAGTTCGACGGTACCCGGCTGCGCGCACTGTTCGGCCCGCGCTGGCGGTTGCTGATCGTTGGTGCCGGTCAGCTGTCGCAGGTGCTGGCACAAATGGCATTGGCGCTGGACTTCGAGGTGATCTGCTGCGACCCTCGCGAGGAATATCACCTCACTTGGGACGTTAGTGGCACCACCTTCAGCAAGGAGATGCCAGACGACCTTGTGTTGCAGCTGGCGCTGGACCCGCACAGTGCGGTGGTCGCGTTGACGCACGACCCCAAGTTGGACGACATGGTGCTCTTGGAGGCGCTCAAGTCGCCGGCCTTCTACATCGGCGCGCTCGGTTCGCGCGGCAACACGGCGGCGCGTAAGCAGCGGCTGGCGATGTTCGACCTGTCGCCGGCAGAGATCGGGCGCCTGCACGGCCCGGTGGGGCTAGACCTTGGCGGAAATACACCGACCGAGATCGCCGTGTCGATCGCAGCGGAGATCGTCGCGGTGAAAAACGGGGTTGCGCTGGTGCAAAAAAAGAAGGGCTCTTCATTGCCGTTGACCATTGGGGGAGAGTTCACAATCAGTTCCTGATATGCACCGCGACCCTTGAAGACGCGCCGCTGGCCGGTGCAGTCCGACTCTCCCCGTTGATCGAACGCTGCGCAGCAGACGCGGGCCACTCGAAAAAAATTTTGGTGAGAGCTTTTTCAACCGTCATGCAGAAAGCTTGACGGTTGGCCAGTCCTCGGGCAATTACGTGCTGATAGACCTATCAAAAAAGGATCTCATGGACTTGCTTTCGCTCCGCAAGGAGTTGTAGCCCGAGATCAGCACCGATGAGGGGCGAGAAGTCCCAGACACGTTGAGCGCACGAGCAGCGTTGGATCACAACCCTGTAATTTTAAGGAAACCCATGAAACTCGCCGATAACAAAGCCACCCTGTCATTCTCCAACGGCAGCCCGAGCATCGACATGCCCGTCTACTCGGGAAACATCGGCCCGGACGTCATCGACGTCCGCAAGCTGTACGCGGACAGCGGCATGTTCACCTACGACCCGGGTTACCTGTCTACCGCCTCTTGTCAATCGGGTATCACCTTCATCGACGGCGACAAGGGCGAATTGCTTTACCGCGGCTACCCCATCGAACAACTGGCCGACAAGGCCGACTTCCTGGACACCTGCTATTTGCTGCTTAACGGCGAATTGCCCGTAGGCCAGCAAAGCAAGGACTTCCACAAGCTGATCAACCAGCACACCATGGTCAATGAGCAAATGCAGTTCTTCCTGCGGGGCTTTCGCCGGGACGCGCACCCCATGGCCGTGTTGACAGGTCTTGTCGGCGCACTCTCGGCCTTCTACCACGACAGCACCGACATCAACAACCCAGAGCATCGCCACATCGCCGCGATCCGCCTGATCGCCAAGATGCCCACCCTGGTGGCTATGGCTTACAAGTACGGCCTTGGCCAGCCCTACATGTACCCACAGAACAACTTGAGCTATGCGGGTAATTTCCTGCGCATGATGTTTGGCACCCCGTGCGAAGAATATGTGGTCAACCCCGTGCTCGAGCGCGCCATGGACCGCATCTTCACACTGCATGCAGACCACGAGCAAAACGCCTCGACATCGACTGTGCGCCTGTGCGGCTCGTCCGGCACCAACCCCTTCGCGGCCATTGCTGCGGGCGTGGCCTGCCTGTGGGGCCCTGCCCACGGCGGGGCCAACGAAGCTTGCCTGAAAATGCTCGGAGAAATTCAAGACAGCGGTGGAGTGGCCAAAGTCGGCGAGTTCATGGAGAAGGTCAAGGACAAGAACAGTGGCGTCAAGCTCATGGGCTTTGGTCACCGCGTGTACAAGAACTACGACCCGCGCGCCAAGCTCATGCAAAAAACTTGCGATGAAGTCCTGAAGGAACTCGGACTAGAAAACGACCCGCTGTTTAAGCTGGCCAAAGAGCTCGAAAGAATCGCGCTGGAAGACGAATACTTCGTCAGCCGCAAGCTTTACCCCAACGTGGACTTCTATTCCGGCGTTGTGCTGAGCGCCATCGGTATTCCGGTGAACATGTTCACGGGTATCTTCACCTTGGCCCGCACAGTCGGCTGGATCGCCCAGCTGAACGAAATGATCAGCGACCCCGAGTACAAAATCGGCCGCCCCCGCCAGCTGTATACCGGCTCCGTTCGCCGCAATGTGCAGCGTTGATCGGTTATAAACCGAATCCCAAAGTCTGCCTTGTGCGGGCTTTTTTGGATGAGAAAACTTGACCTATTAGACTTCGTAATCAAGGCAAAGAGCGGCGTGCGCCCATTCAATAACCGGCCACAGCGGCTGGTGCATCAAAGTAGACAAGATGCCCGTGGCCCTACCATCTAAAGGCTGCCATGGGCGGGGTGACGCCTAACCCATCATTCCAGCCGACCGCCTACGGCGGCGGCTGAATTGGGTCGTTGAATGACAGCTTTACCGCTTGCCCACCGACCGCTTCTGGTCGCAGGACGAAACCGCTCGCGCGGTACCCTTCGATGTAGCGTTGTAGTTGGCGGGGCGTGGTGGATGCGCCTATGTTATGAATTGAGGCAATTGGCCTCGTTCACAACAGGAGCATCGCCATGGATTCATTGAATCAAACCGTCTCCCCATTGCGCCAACGCATGCTTGAGGACATGCGCATGCGTCAACTCGCGCCCAAGACCCAATCGGCCTATATCCGTGCGGTCAGTCGGTTCGGCGAATTCCTGGGGAAGTCCCCTCACACCGCCAGCATTGAAGACCTGCGCCGCTTTCAACTGCCCATGGTGGACGCTGGAACCTCGCCCATCACGCTCAACGCAACAATCACCGGATTGACGTTCCTCTTCGACGTCACGCTCGATCGCAAGGACGCGATGGCCAAGATGCAGTCCGTACGCATTCCCCACAAGCTGCCGGTGGTTTTGAGCAAAGAAGAGGTGGCCAGGTTGATTGCGGCGGTGGGCCACATCAAGCACCAGACGGCACTCTCAGTGGCCTACGGTACGGGTCTGCGTGTCGGTGAAGTGGTAGCACTCAAGGTCGGCGACATTGACAGCCAACGCATGACGCTGCGCGTGCAGCAGGGCAAAGGTCGCAAAGACCGCTATGCCATGCTTTCCCCAATACTGCTGGAGCGCCTGCGCGTTTGGTGGCGTGTGGCACACGCCCAAGGCAAGATGCTCGATGGTGGCTGGCTGTTTCCGGGCCTGGACCCGCTTGAAGCGCTGAGCACCCGCCAGCTCAACCGTGCCGTGCACGAAGCCGCCGCTGTCGCCAAAATTGACAAGCGCGTCTCCATGCACAGCCTTCGCCACGCCTTTGCGACGCATCTGCTGGAACAAAAGGAGGACATCCGGGTGATTCAGGTGCTGCTGGGACACAAGCGCCTGGACACCACGGCACTGTATACGCAGGTGGCCACCGAAATCCTGCGCGAAGTGATCAGTCCATTGGAAACCCTGCGACCCTCGTAAGGCCCCTACCATGGGTCACAGCGCCCTGGAGGTTGCGGACATCTTTCGCCTGCACGGGCCGGCCTTTCGCGTAGCCCAAGCCTCTCACCTGAGCCTGGGTCAGCTCAAGGTCATGTCCGCCATCGAGCAGTGCCGCACCGCGGCGCTGGGAGGGCACGTGCTTGGCTGTTCCGACTGCGGGCACATTGAGGTGGCCTACAACTCCTGCAGAAATCGGCATTGCCCCAAGTGCCAGGCCAGCGCAGCCAAACGCTGGTTGGAGGCTAGAGAGGCTGATCTCCTGCCGGTGGACTACTACCACGTTGTATTTACTTTGCCTGCACCCATCAGCGACATCGCCTATTACAACAAGGCTGTGATTTATGGCCTGCTGTTTGAGATTGCCGCTGAAGTCCTCACAACGATTGCAGCGGACCCCAAGCACCTTGGCGCACAGGTGGGCGTGACGCTGGTGTTGCACACCTGGGGGTCGGCGCTCACGCACCATCCTCATGTGCATGGCATTGTTCCCGGCGGCGGGCTCTCGCCAGACGGCAAGCGTTGGGTTGCCTGCAAGCCGGGGTTCTTCCTGCCGGTGCGGGTTCTCTCAAGCCTGTTTCGTCGGCGCTTCCTGGAGGCGCTGCAAGAGGCCTACCGTGCGGGCAAGCTGCAGTTCTTTGCAGAGAGCTGCGCACTGGCCGACCCCAAGGCCTTTGCCAAGTGGCTGGCACCAATGGGCAAATGTAAGTGGGTGGTCTATGCCAAGCGGCCGTTTGCTGGCCCGCAGGCGGTGTTGGCGTATCTGTCTCGCTATACGCACCGGGTGGCCATCGCCAATTCTCGCCTGGTCTGCCTGGATGAGCGTGGCGTGAGCTTTCGCTGGAAAGACTATCGGGACAAGGGCGACCAAGACAAGCCACGTCACAAGACGATGACACTGAGCGTTGAAGAGTTCATACGCCGCTTCTTGCTGCACGTGCTGCCCGGCGGGTTTCACCGCATCCGTCACTTCGGAATTCTGGCCAACAACGCTCGCAAAGAGAAGATTGCGCTTGCGCGTGAGTTGTTGAATGCCGCGCCCGCGACCGCGGTGATGGTGGCAGCAGAAGCCAACGCTAATGTTGCGGACATACCGGCGGATCTGATCCGAGCGAACTTCGTTTGCAAACACTGTCAGGGGCAGATGACCCTCATTGAAGTCATTGTGCGGGGGCAGTCCATTCGTGCCCCACCGTTGGTGCGAGGTGTTGCATGAAGTTGCGCACTACTTGCTGGCGCAGCCTTGAACTGACTTTGCTTCGCAGTAGGTCGGGTGGGATCGGTTTGGGTAGGTCTGGTTTGGGCGGCGCTTGCGCACTGCGGCACCGCCCAAAAGAGCGGTGTTTGTACGGGCTTTGCATGAATGCTGGTGTGCTACAGGCCTGCCCGTCATACCCCCGGGCACTTGCCTAGCACGCACACCCAGTCAAATCGCCATAGCCGCGTTATCAAATAGGGGCCTGTCGCACAGGCCCGCGGTTTCCTCCCTCGAGGCTTGTACGACGCCCACCCTTCAGTGGACTCGTCACGCTATTGGCGCGCCACTGCGGGCGGGCATCCTACAACCCTTAACATCAAGAGTCATTCGCAGACTTGAGCGCTATGACCGGTAACGCTGCAGACCTGTCTCAAACTTTTCCGTGGCCAGCGTCAGCAATACGGATGGGATGCCGCCGAATGAGCGACAGCTTTATGGAACCTCGACGGTGAAAATTTTTCTACCGCCCGAAAGCTGCCACCTGGGCGCACCTGCTTCTGGTCGTCAAGAGCCATACGCAGTCTTGCCCTGTATGTCCGGTTACGATGCATAGCAGGCACTCAGGCAGCCCCAGACACGCCATATCGGGCCGCACGGCCAGCCCTGCCTCCACCTTGACGTGAGCCAGAGGGGACATTTTTCAAATAGAGTCTTTATTTGTAATTTGTCCCTTTTGGCCTTGACCACGG